>JAXMBR010000001.1:0-256421 GCA_046349715.1 Planctomycetaceae bacterium
CAAAACCGCAGACGGCGAGGTCCGGAGACCTTCGCCGAACGAGACTGGATTGGAAACCAGTGAGCATCGCTGGCTATTCGCTATTCGCTATTCGCTGCCCGATCGCACCAGCCGATAATACTTCCAGCCGGGCAGGAAGAAACTCACGGCAAGAACGGTCCCGAAAAGGGTCAGACCAAAGTTCCAATGCGGCGGTAACCTCTGCAAACCCGCCATGGCAAATGCCGTGAGATAGAGGGCAACCGCCTGAAGGTAAAACTTTCCGGAGAGGATGCCGGCTTTCATGAGAAAGACGTTGCCGGCAATCAATGCCAATGCGGGGGAAAGCGTCAATGCCGGCAAATCGAGACCTTGTTCGATAAAGAAAAGCAGCGTACTGGCAATGGTGGAACCAGCCCAGACATGGGCGATTTGGCGTTCGACGAACGTGATCGGTCCCGAGCGGCGCCGCAGTTCCCAGAAAATCGCAGCCCAGGCCCCCACGCCGAGCGACCACAGCGCGATATACGGCCAGCGATGTGTCACGCCACTGGCCTGCATCACGTTGGTCAGGACGCACAACAAGAGCACCACCAGGCTGTGCCACATCCACAGCAACCCCCAGTTTTCCAGGACGGCGGCATGATGCGTTTCGCGAAAAGCCCGCGTAATGATTTGTGAAAACTGAGATGAACGCGCCGAGATCGGCTCGTTATGCAGATAGGCAACCAAGTCGTCCGCCAGCGCATCGGCATCGGCGTACCGCAGATCGGCCGGCTTTTGCAGACACTTCAGCGCGATCATCTCCAGATCGGCATCGGCTTTCGGGTTGAGCATCCGCGGTGGCAACGGATCTTGTTCCAGCACCATCAGCACCGTGTCGACCGGACTGGGAGCTTGAAACGGCGGCCGGCCCGCCAGCAGGGCGTACAAAATCGCTCCCAGGCTGTAGATATCGGACGCTGCGCCGACGGTTCCGCGCTGGCCGGCGGCCTGTTCGGGGGCCATGTAGCTGGGCGTGCCAAGAATGGCGCCGCTCTGAGTGAGCGGATCATGCTCCCGCCGAAGATCTTTTTCCGGGTGGCCGGGTCTGAGGCTTTGCGAAGGCCCGGAATCGATCTCACTTGGAGACACCCGCTTGGCCAGGCCGAAATCGGTGACATACGTCCGGCCATCGTCGTCGATGAGAATGTTCGACGGTTTCAAGTCGCGATGCAACACGCCGTGACGATGAGCCATGGCCACGGCGCGGCAAACCGGGACCAGCATTTCCGCGGCGAGACGCGACGGCAGCGGCCCGTCGACGAGGCGACGCGCTAAGGTAGTGCCCGAAATCAATTGCATGCTGAAGTAGGGCCGGCCTTCATGCTCGCCGACCTCGTAGACGGGGACGATATGCGGATGGTTCAACTGCGCGGCGGCCTCGGCTTCGCTGCGGAAGCGCGCGACGTCCGCCGGCGACGCAAGGTCGCCACGCAGGATCATCTTCAAGGCGACGATGCGGTCCAGGCTTTTCTGGCGGGCTTTATAAACGATGCCCATGCCTCCGCGGCCGAGTTCTTCGAGGAGTTCGTAGTCGCTGAATTCGAGTCGCGCGCAATCGCCTGCGAGTGAGGACGCGCCGGGGACAAGGGTCGGCGTGTCGAGGCTCAATGACGATTTCGCGAGATGCTCGGCGATCTGGATCGTCGCCCAGAGTTCGCGGAGTTCATCCGCAAGTTCCGGATGCTGCCGGATGAAGGCTTCGAGATCGGGCGACGCACCGGCTTCAACCTGGGCCAGCAACTGCTCCAGGATTTCCGCGATCTGAGCGTCGCGATCGGCGAGCTGAGGGTTCATCGACTCGTTTCAGCAAAAAAACCGTCATGAAGCGACGCGATTCAAAAACCGAACCAGACATTCGGCGGCTTGATCGGGCGCCGTCTGCAATAAGAGATGGCCGCAGTCGATCATCTCGAATTGGGCGTCGGATCGCAATTGACGCAGATCATCGCCCCCGGAACAAAAACGGTTCATGGCCGATTTCGTACCCGGGATGCAGCGCCACGTTGATCAACAGGCCGAGGCCGACCGCGGTGGACAGGAGGCTGGATCCGCCATAGCTCATCAACGGCAATGTGATCCCCGCGATCGGCATGAGACCGACCGTCATGCCGGCGTTGATCAACGTCTGCGTCGCCAGTTGCACGGTGATGCCCACGGCGATCAGGCGGCCGAACGGCTCGCGCGTGGCGGCGGCGATCATCAGCGCCCGCCCGAATAACAGCGCATAAAGCACCAGCGTCAAGAGCCCGCCCCAGAGTCCCCAGCGTTCGCAGACCCAGCAGAAGACAAAGTCGGTCTGGCCTGCAAACAGTCGATAGGCGGAAGGGTCGTCCATCGCCGGTCCCGAGAGTTCACTGCCCCAGACGCCTCCCAGCGCGATCACCAATTTTGATTGATGCTGATGATAGCGGTCGCCCAACGGGTTCGGGCCGCTGTCCATTTGCGTGAACAGAGCCGTGATGCGGGATCGCTGTTCCGCATTCATCGCCTGCCAGAACAACGGCGTGCAGGCGATTCCCAGGATCACCACCAGCGCCAGATGCCAGCGTTTGGCTCCGGCGGCGAACAACATGGCAAACAGCACCGGCGGGAAAACCATGGCGGAGCCGAGGTCGGGCTCGCGAAGGATCAACCCCATCGGCACCAGGGCAATCAGAAACGGTGCGACAAGCCCCGGGATGCGACGATAGTTGTCGCGGTGCATCAGATAATAGGAGAGTCCCAGAATGAACGTTTGCTTGGCCAGTTCCGAAGGCTGCATGTCAAACCAGCCGAGTGGAATCCAGCAGCGGGCTCCGTTTCGCGGGGGCATGAAAAAGACGACGATGAGCAGCGGCAGCGTCATTACAAACAAGCCGTAGCTGTAGGGCTTGATCGATCGGAAGGGGACGCTTGCGGCCAGAACCAGCACGGGGAGCGAGAGCACGCCCCAGAAAATCTGCCGTGACCGCATGTCGAGCCCGTCGGACAGTTCGTCCGCCCGCTCGATGCCGGACAGCCCCAAGAGGTACAGTCCGGCCGCGCAGGCCAGGATCAGCCAGGGCATCTGCTTCCAGGCGTTCGCAGGTTCCTCTCGCGAGGCAGTCGCGGCTGAATTCCAAGCCAATGACATGACGCATCCTGCGGAAAATCAAACTCTCGACGAACCAGGGATTTGTAACCGACGAGAAACAATGGGGGAATGCGAGCCTCAACTTTCACACAAGACGCTGCATGGTAGACACTTGCGTCGTTCAAGCGAAGATGAAGTATCATTAGGTGATGCGACTTGTTTCTTAGGCTGTCATATTGATAAGCATTGACGGATGCGTCCCTCCCGGACAAAGTGATAGTTGGTTGCGCTAATGAATAGGAAAGGAACTTCGCTTCGCGAAAGTTCCTGGAGAAGTCCATGCCGCGGATGTTTTGTTTGCAAGTATTGCTGCTGGGGTCGGCGGTTCTCGGCTCTACGGCAGTGAAGGCCGACGAGACGGCCGATGCTCAGGCCTCGCGAGAGGCTTTTTTCGAGCAACACGTTCGGCCGATTCTCGTCAATCATTGCCTCGAATGTCACGGCGAAAAGAAGCAGGAAGCGGGGCTGCGGCTGGACGCGGGAAAATTTCTGACCCGCCCTGGCGACAGCGGACCGCCGGTTGTCCCGGGGAAGCCGGACGAAAGCCTGCTGGTGCAGGCCGTCGGCTATGCCGGCGACACCAAGATGCCGCCCAAAGGAAAATTATCGGACGCCGAAATTTCCGCGTTGCGGACCTGGATCGAGCAAGGAGCAGCCTATCCCGGCGGAACGACAGACAGCGGCCCCGAACTGGGCTGGTCCGCCACGCCGGAGGGAATCCAGCAATCGCGATCGACGCACTGGTCGTATCAACCGATTCGCAAACCCACGCCACCGGAAACTTCCCTGTCGAATTGGTCTCAACAGCCGCTCGACCGATTCATCGGACAGACGCTGGAAGCGAATGGTTTAAAGCCGTCGCGACCGGCCGATCGGCGGACATTGCTGCGGCGCGTCACCTTCGACCTGATCGGCTTGCCGGCAACGCATGACGAAGTGACGGAGTTCGAACTCGACACGTCGCCGGACGCCTATGCCCGGGTGATCGACCGTTTGATCGCCTCGCCGCACTATGGGGAACGCTGGGGCCGGCATTGGCTCGATGTCGCGCGTTATGCCGACACCAAAGGATATGTCTTCACCGAGGAACGCAAATACCCGTTTTCGTACACGTATCGCGATTATGTGATCGACGCGTTCAATCGCGATTTGCCGTTTGATCAGTTTGTGCGCGAGCAGTTAGCGGCCGATCAGTTCGATCCGCCGGAGAAATCCGCACTGGCGGCGATGGGATTTTTGACCGTCGGCCGGCGATTCGGGAATAATCCGCACGACATCATTGATGACCGGATCGATGTGGTCACGCGCGGTTTGTTAGGCCTCACGGTGACCTGCGCCCGGTGCCATGATCACAAATTCGACGCGATTCCCACCGACGATTATTACTCGCTGTACGGGATTTTCGCGAGTTCGACGGAACCGGCGGAATTGCCGCAATTGGGATTACCGGAGGACATCGCGGCCTATCAAAAATTTGAAGAGGAATTGCAGCAGCGCAAAACTGCCGTGCAGCAATTCCTCACCGCGACGGAAGCCGAAATCCGGGACACGCTCCGGTCGCAGGCCGGTCCCTACTTGTCGGCGGTGATGATGCCGGAACCAACCCCCAGCAATTCCGGCGAAGAACAGAAGAAACCGGACGAGTTGAAACCGCTGATGATTCAACGCTGGCGAAATTATCTGGAGACGGCGACGAAAGAGCCGCATCCCGTGTTCGGTCCCTGGAAAAATCTGTCTCAATTGCCTGCCGAAGCGTTTGCCGAGCAAGCGGGCATGCTGGTTTCCCAACTGAACGACGCCGCCGAGGCCGCGCCGCGTACGAATGCCGCCGTGAAACGGGCCTTGCAAACCAGCCAGTTATCGACACGCGACGATGTCCCTCGCATCTATGGCGAGCTGCTGGCGAGCGTGCAGGAAGAATGGATGAAATTGCGTGATTCCGGGCGACCGCACTACCGGATCCGGCGAGAGGAGATCCGTCAAGTTCTCTATGCCGATGCCGGGCCATTTGCTTTAAACGCCGACGAAGCCAAACAATTTTTCGGTCGGGACAAAAAGAACAAGATTCGGGAACTTCAGAAAGCCGTCGACACGTTTCAGGCTACGTCTCCCGCCGCGCCGCCGCGAGCGATGGTCATGATCGACGCGCCGCAGCCGAATCCCGCTCGGGTTTTTCAACGGGGAAACCCCGGTCGCCCCGGCAAGGAAGTTCCGCGGCAATTTTTGCAAGTCTTGCAGCCGGAACCCAAGCCATTTCAACAGGGAAGCGGCCGCCGCGAACTGGCCGAAGCCGTGGCCCTTCCCCAGAATCCGTTGACCGCGCGCGTGATCACCAATCGGCTTTGGCAACATCATTTCGGAACAGGCCTCGTCCGCACTCCGAGCGATTTTGGCATCCGGGGCGAACCGCCGAGCCATCCCGAACTCCTGGATCATCTCGCCCGAAACTTGATTGATTCGGGTTGGTCCCTGAAATGGCTGCACCGGCAGTTGGTGCAATCGGCGACCTATCACCAATCGAGCGACGACCGGCCGGACGGTTTGCAACGGGATCCGGAAAATCGCTGGTTATGGAAAATGCCTCGCCGCCGATTGGAGTTCGAACCGCTGCGTGATTCACTGCTCGCGGTTGCGGGCGATCTCGATGATCGCTTGCACGGCCGCGGTGTCGACTTGTTCGGAGCGAATTATTCGCGACGGCGGGCGGTTTACGGTTTTATCGATCGCCAGGACTTGCCGGGGACTTTTCGCGTCTTCGATTTTCCGAGCCCCGACGTCAGCATGGCGATGCGTGCCGAAACCACGGTTCCACAACAATTGCTGTTTGGTATGAATTCCGCGCTGGTGGTCGAACAGGCCCGCGCCCTGGGCCAACGAATACCGATCACCTCGCCCGAGGCGGGGCCGGGAGTCGAACAGTTATATCGACAGATTTATGCCCGGCTCCCAACACCTGGAGGAATCTGCGGCGGTGATTGAATTTCTCCGTCTGCCTGCGGAGCCCATTGCAGACGGCAAACCGCCGGAAAACCGCTGGGAACAAGTCGTGCAGGCGCTGTTGATGTCGAATGAGTTTGTGTTCGTGGACTAGAAATCGACTTTTCTTGAGATGGCACCATGACGGGATTGGATTTTCATCCTTGGTCGCGGCGGGACCTGCTGCGGCGGTCGGGAATGGGGCTGGCGGCGCTCGGTTTGGGGGGCGTGCTGGCGGATCAGGGAGCGATTTCCTGCGCACGCGCTGAAGGCTACGTCAATCCGATGCAGCCGAAGTCGCCCCCGTTGCCCGCGAAGGCCAAGCACGTCATTCATCTGTTCATGAACGGCGGGCCGTCGCACGTCGACACATTCGATCCCAAACCGTCCTTGCAGAAGCATGCCGGCCAGAACTTGCCGATGGAGAATCTGCGCACCGAACGAAAAACCGGCGTCGCGTTCGCCTCTCCCTATAAATTTCAGAAATACGGCGAAAGCGGCATCGAAGTCAGCGAAATCTTTTCACAGACGGCCCAGTCCATCGACGACATCTGCGTGATTCGCTCGATGCACGCAAACGTCCCGAACCACGAACCGTCGCTGATGCTCATGAACTGCGGCGATCAGACGCAGGTCCGTCCGAGCGTCGGCTCCTGGATCACTTACGGGCTGGGAACGGAAAACCAGAACCTGCCCGGTTTCATCGCCATGTGCCCGAACGGGTATCCCATCAAGGACGCGGAGAACTGGCAATCGGCATTTCTCCCCGGGGCCTATCAGGGGACATACATCGACACCCGGCATGTCGAAATCGACAAGCTGATCGCCAACATCCGCAACGATCAACTGTCGCCGCAACAACAGCGCCGGCAACTTGACCTCGTTCAGCAGCTCAATCGCCGGCATGCAGAGCAGCGACAGCACGATTCCGCGCTCGAAGCACGGATTCATTCCCTGGAACTTGCGTATCGCATGCAAATGGAAGCGACCGACGCCTTTGACATTCAACAGGAACCGCTACACATTCGCGAGATGTACGGCGAAGGGACGCAGGCCCGGCAGATTCTGATCGCTCGCCGATTGATTGAACGCGGAGTCCGCTATGTCCAATTGTGGCACGGACAAGGCCAACCCTGGGACAACCATGACGACATTGAAGTCAATCATCGCAGGCTGGCCGGGCAATGCGACCAGGCGATCGGGGCCTTATTGAAAGATTTGAAACAGCGCGGCCTCCTGGATGAGACGCTGGTGATGTGGGGCGGCGAATTCGGTCGCACCCCGACGGTGGAATTGCCGCAAGCCGGAGCGAACGCCGGCAAGATCAACGGGCGCGACCACAATCACTATGGATTCACCATGTGGTTGGCCGGCGGCGGAGTTCGCGGCGGGAATGTTCACGGCGCGACCGACGAATTCGGCTTCGCCGCAGTTGAGAACAAGGTTCATATTCATGATCTGCATGCGACGATGCTGCACCTGCTGGGGTTTGATCACACGCAATTGACCTATCGTTACGCCGGACGCGATTTTCGATTGACCGACGTCTCGGGGAAGGTGGTCACGGAAATCCTGGCGTAGCGAACGGGGAGTCCCGATGAGAACTGTGCGAAGCTGGTCAACTGCGTGGGGAGTCTTGCTGATCATGGCGGCGGCAGGAATGGGAGCCGAGCAGAAAGTCCCCGTCACCTTCAGTGGCGGGCATGAAACCGATCCGCGTGACGGAGGCCGGCCGGTGGTGCTGGTGGCGGCGGGGCTGGGCGTGACACCGGACGTCTTTCGCGATGCCTTTCGCGGCGTCACGCCGGCACGCGGCCGAAAACCCTCGCCGGAGGAAGCGCGCCGCAACAAAGACGCGTTAATGAAGGTGTTGAAGCCTCAGGGCGTCACCAACGACCGGCTCGACGAGGTCTCCGATTACTATCGGTACCGCCCCGAGAAGGGCGAACTCTGGCCGACGGCCGCCGCGAAAGCGAACGCGATCGTGATTGACGGCAAGATCCAGAAAATCGTGGTGACGGAGCCGGGCTCGGGATTTTGTTCGCCCCCCGAAGCCACGCTGAAGGGCTTCGAAAAAATGACCTTTCAAGTGACGCTGAAATTCGACAAAGACCTGAAACAGAACGGCGGCATCGAGAGCATTCGACTGCTTGATGGCAAGTAAGAAATCGTCGAGATGATTACTTCTGTGCAAGCACGATTCACTCCTTCGTTTTGTCCTTTTTCTCCTCTTTCTGCCGTTCCAATTCCAGCAATCCCGCTTTGTCGGCATCGCTGAATTCTTTCGGCCGCTCCTCGCCAATGCAGAGGGTCAACGTGTCGCCTTTGATGCGATAGATCCCCAACATCTTCTTCCCTTTGGCCGGCCCGTCGCTGCCGACTATGTCGATGGTTTTGGGGTCCTGATCAGGATTGAGGGTGAATTCACATTCTTGGTGGCTCGTTTCGCTCTCCCGTATGGTCAGTTTGTTTTTCTTAAAGACATATTGTCCTTTTTCCACGACCTCCGCGGGAGCGCTCCGGCCATTGAAGGTCAGCTTGACGACCTTCCAAGGGCCCTGAAAATGGTCTAAATCGGTGGCCGGCTTCCCCGCCGCCAGGGCTGCCGAGATGCCGATCACCAAGAAACCAGCGGCCATCGCGCGTGTGTACATGTTTCGTCTTTCCCTGTAAGCGAGTCGTTTTTTCCTCGGCACTTGATGATGGACGTGAACAAGAGAGTGACACGTTCCGAATCGGAAATTGTTTATCAATCTGCCGAGAAAATTTGCCCGATCCGTTTGCCTGGGCGAAAACCCGTTAAAACTCGTCGCAGTCCGTCCTCGGCATACCCTGCGTAATCATTAAAGATTTCCATTATTTCGGCTGGGACGTCTCATACTTGAATCACGTTTCGCGTTCGGTCAGACTGACGGCGCTTAATCTACGCCACTTTCACCTTACTCAACCTCATCGATTACATGAAATTCTTCGCCTTCCACTTAATGCCGTGGGACCGCTTGCCGGACGATTTTGAAACCCGCTATGAATCGGCCTGGACGACGCTGCCGAACGAAATTTACGATCCGCAGCACGGCCACGAGTTGTATAACCGCTATCTCGATGAATTGCTGCTGGCGGAAGACCTCGGTTTCGACGGCGTCTGCATCAACGAGCATCACCAGAGCGCCTATGGGACGATGCCGAGCCCGAATCTGATGGGGGCCATTCTCGCCCGGCAGACGAAGCGGGTGAAGATCGCCGTCATCGGAAACGCGCTGCCGCTGTACAATCCGCCGACGCGCGTCGCCGAAGAATTCGCAATGATCGACGTGATCAGCGGCGGGCGATTGATCGCCGGCATGGTCGTCGGCGGAGGCCCCGAGTATTACAGCTTTTCGATGAACCCGACGCATGCGCGGAGCATGTACTCGGAAGCGCTCGACTTGATTTTGCGCGCCTGGAAGGAACCCGGGCCGTTCGAACATTACGGCGAGCATTGGAAGCTGAAATACGTCAACCCATGGCCGCGACCGCTCCAGCAACCCCATCCGCCGATCTGGATTCCCGGAGCCGGCAGCCAGGAAACGATCGACCTCGTCGCCGCCCGGCGGTTCAGTTATATGGGGATTCCCTATTTCCATCTCGATTTCTTTCAGAAGAACTTTGATGCGTTTCGGACAGCGTGTCAGAAGCAGGGCTACGAGGCCGATCCCGAACAGATGGGCTGGCTGGCGCCGATCTATGTTTCCGAAACCGATGAACGGGCCTGGCAGGAATATGAAGAACACTTGTGGTTCTTCGCGCGCAAACTGCTCAAGGGCCTGGTGACGTTTCCACCGGGATATACGAGCGCGAAATCTCTATCTCGCATCAGCAAAGCGGTCAGCAAGTTTCTCGGGAACTGCCGCACGCGTGCCGACATCGAAGCTGGCGGCTACGCGATCGTCGGCAGCCCGGAAACCGTGCGCGACAAACTCGCCGATTACTCGAAGCGGCTGGGTGTCGGCAATATCCTGGGCCTCTTCCAATTAGGCACGTTGCCGGCCGAATTGACGAAAAAGAACATGTACCTGTTCGCAGAAGAAGTGCTGCCCGACCTGCGCGGAACATTGTCGAACGACAACATCCAACCGTCGAACGAAAGGGAACCGGCGCGGATCAATGGCTGAGCGGTGGTACGATCCGCCTCGACTTCCGCGCTTCGAATTGATCGATGACGTCACCCAAAACCCAATATATCGATGTCGCCGGCCGTAAGATTCAGCTGACCGTCGGCGGAAAAGGACCGCCCCTGCTGTATCTGCACAGCGCCGGGGGGGAAACGGAATGGCTGCCATTCCAGGCCCAGCTTGCCGAAAGCCACACGCTGTATGTGCCGGCCCATCCGGGATTCATGAATTCCGACGGCTTGGAAACGATCAGCGATATTCATGATCTCGCCTGGCACTATGTCGATTTGCTGGCACAGCTCAGCTTACCGCAGGTGCCGATGGTCGGCTTTTCGCTGGGCGCCTGGCTCGGACTCGAACTGGCGATTTTGCGACCAGAACTGGTGAGCCGGCTGCATCTCACCGCGGCGGCAGGCCTGCATGTCGACGGCGCGCCGATGGGCGAACTGTTCATCGACGATCTGGATCGGCTCAAGGCGCTGTTGTTTCACCGGCCTGACGATCCCGCCGCGAAATTGGCCTTACCCAGCGGCCCCGACGATCCCAATATGCTGTTCTTCCTGCGCAACCGCGAAGCGACGGCGCGCCTGGGTTGGAACCCGTATCTGCACGATCCGAAATTACGGCACCATCTGCATCGGATCCAATGCCCGGTCAAACTCCTTTGGGGCCAGCACGATCGCTTGATCCCGGTCCGTCATGGAGCAGAATTCGCCCGCCTGATTCCCGGCGCTCACTTGCGCGTGTTGGAAAACAGCGGCCACATGGTCCCGTTTGAAGCGCCCGACGACTACGTCGCCGATGTGCTCGATTTTCTCGGCTGATCAGCCGATCACCGCCGTAGCGATTAACTTTCAGGACAGATTTCCCCGCGGACCCATTCCGCGGCATTGATCAGCACGACGTCATCCGTGATTGCGATCAACCGCTCCGCCTCGGCGGCCGCATTCAACGGGGACATCAACAATTCTTCCACCGTGGCATCGTCCAATTCGCTGAGCAACGACACATTCGCCCACTCGACGGCGGAAGCGATCTGCGTCGCCGCCACCAAGTCAATCGGCGACACTTTGCGCAGCTGCTGGAGCGCGGTTTTGGCCGAGCGACTCGACCGCAACAGTTCCAATCCGGGCCCCAACGGTGCTTGGATCGATGACAGCAGAATGATGCGTCCCTCGCGCGTGACTAAGTCGCGCGCCGTGGACAACGCGTTGCCGATTTCTTCCCAGCCGACGGCGTCACCCGCACCTGTTACCGAGACGACCACCGTTTCGGCGCGTTGCGGCAGCGAAACGGTCCAGGCGTGGCTGAGGAATCGCTGGGCGTCGCGTTGAACGGCCTCCCACTGCCCGCCAAACACCCCGGCTGCACTATCGGTCTCACGCCCGGGAACGACGGAAACGGCAAACTGAATGCCGAGCAACCAGCAGATTTCCTCCCCCAGTTGGCGGAGCGGGCGATCGTCATCGGGCAGCAATTCACGGTGTCCTTCGCCGCGAAACTTTTCGAGCGAGGCGGCGTTCGACAAACCGGGATACATCAAATTGCCGGGAGCGCGATATCCGAGCACCGAATCGAACCCCGCGGTGTAAATCGGCAGCACGACATCGGCATCCAACAGTTCACGCGCCAGATAAATTCGCTCGCCGTTCATGCTGGAGGCGAGATAACCCGCTCGATCGGCATCGGCCGGCTCATGAATCTTCCAGTTCACTGCCGCGCGCTGGTCTGCCGGCAACTGCTCACGGGGATCCGCCAACGATTGGCCGACCGGAGGAGCGGATTGGAGCACCGTCAGTTGCTCGGCTGGCAGTCCGCCGGCAGTAAGTGCGGAGACCACTTCGGCCAGCACCGTCGTCGCCTTGGGCAACGTCCGATCGAGCACGATGGCCACCCGGTCATCGGGAATGCAAACGGAGGATAAAGGAGGAAAGTTTTCCGGATTGACGAGCGAAGCATGCGCCGCGGCCTGAAAATCCGCCACGGCTGCCGGCCCCGGATGATACGATCGGAAGCGATCCGCATCGAAAGGCACACTCAGCGGCTGGCTGCCGCCGTAAAAAAGCTCGACATTAGGAAGCTGCATGGGAATCGCGGTCTCTGTCGTGTCCATTGATCGTGACCATGCACAGTAACCGGGATCAATCGACTTTTGCAAGAAGTGCGGCAGTCGCCAAGCCCATCCTCCGACGGGCGCGGAGCATCACCGCTTCGAATCTCAACATTTCACCCCCGCTCTGAGCAATCAGTCTGATGAGAGCTGTGGAAAAATCGGCCTGCTTTTGATGAGTTTCTCGTCAAACTGCACGACCTGCCTGATTTCTGTAAACTGAAATCATCCTGCTCAGCGATCGAAGTTGAGGATCACTGCATGCACCGCAAAATCCTGGGACGCACCGGCCTCGAAGTGAGCCAACTTGGCTACGGCAGCATGGGACTGCGCGGCCCGCGAACCTGGGGTGTGCGGGTGGTCGGCGACGATGAGGCCGAGGCGATGCTGCATGCCGTCCTGGATGCAGGAATCAATTTCATCGACACGTCGCCGGATTATGGCGTCAGCGAGGAACGAATCGGCCGATTCCTGAGTTCGCGCCGCGACGAGTATTATCTCGCCACGAAGTGCGGCTGCGTCTACACGCAACATCAAGACCATCTGGAAATCGACCATGTCTGGAAACCTGAGGTCGTCCAGCGCAATCTGGAAACAAGCCTGAAGCGGTTGCGGACCGACCATATCGATATACTGCAATTTCATGGTGGCGATGCAGAAACCCTGCAACGATCCGGCTTGATCGATCTGCTGATCCATATTCGAGAGCAGGGCGTCATCCGATTTCTCGGCAGTTCCAGTTCATTGCCCAATCTGCCCGGGCTGATCGCTTTAAACGTCTTCGACACCTTTCAAATTCCCTATTCATGCCTGGCTCCGCAGCATCACGAATGGATTTGCCGAGCGGCCGCGACCGGAGCGGGAATCATTCTGCGCGGGGGCATCGCTCAAGGAGGGCCGGACGCGGAAATCCAACGGCCTGCGCTCAACGATGTTTGGGCCAATGCCCGGTTAGATGAGTTGCTTCCCGCGGGAATGAGCCGTGCGGAATTGATCCTCCGCTATACCTTGTCTCATCCTGATTGTCATACGACCATCGTGGGAACAGGCAATCCGCAGCATCTGCGAGAAAACCTCGCTGCCGCCGAACAAGGACCGCTGCCCGAGACGCTGTATCAGGCTGTTCAACAACGAGTGTCTCGCGTATTGCTTTGAGACAATGAAATGCCTCGCCTCAGCGCCGGACTGATAATGTATCGGGTCAGGCCGAACGGTCTGGAAGTGCTGTTAGTCCACCCCGGCGGCCCCTTTTTCAAACACAAAGATCTGGGGTGCTGGACGATCCCGAAAGGCGAACCGGAGGCCGGTGAAGATCTGCTGATTGCCGCGCAGCGCGAATTCCAGGAAGAGACCGGCCTGATTCCTGCCGGCCCCTTTCTTCCGTTGACTCCCGTCAAACAGGCAGGCGGCAAAGTGGTGCATGCCTGGGCGTTCGCGGGAGATTGCGATCCTACCAGTTTGCGCAGCAACACGTTCTCAATCGAATGGCCGCCAAAATCGGGACGCCAGGTCGAGTTTCCCGAGGCCGACCGGGCGGAATTCTTTGATCTGGAGACGGGCCGGAGCAAAATGATCGCGGCGCAAGTCCCCTTGTTGATTGAATTGGCCGACCGTCTGGCCCAGCAATAGCGACCACCGGTATTCAAGAAGCGGTTCCATCCTGCTTGTCGACGGCGCAATCACCGCTTAATTCCTCAGCACTTTTGACGCCGATAGGTGCACTTTCGACAAATCCCCCCGTAACGGCCACATTTTCGACAGCGAAAGCGAGTTGGGAGCGGAGTTTGCAGTCTCCTGAGGCGTTCTCCCGATATCGCCTGATTTTCAACTTGAGCCTTGCATGCGGAGCCGTTTATGAAGCGCATCGGAATTCTGACCGCCGGAGGCGACACCCCCGCCTTGAACGCGACAATTCATGGAGCCGTGTTGCGGGCCTGCGAACGGCGCGTCGAAGTCTTCGGATTCATCAAAGGATTCAGCAGCCTGTTCAATCCGCGCGTTCCGCATGTGCGGCTGAATCCCTTGTTCACGCCGATTCCGGAACTCGACACCACGCGTGGCGGAACGCTGATCGGAGCGTCTCGTGATTATGTCGATGCCAACGACAAAGGCACGATTGCGGAGGTCGTCGACCGCTTGAAAAAGCTGCAGATCGACGGGCTGATCTGCATCGGTGGCGACGGCACGCTCAACGGCATGCAGGCCTTGTCGGATTTTCTGCCCACCGTGCTCGCGCCGAAAACCATCGACAATGACCTGGGCCTCAATTACCGGCATGAACCCGACGAATGGAGCCGAGTGGCCGGCCAGAATCCGGGCGAATTTCAATATCTTCGTACTCCCACCAAAGTCGGCTTTGATCTCGATCATATGGTGAATTACGTCACGCCGGGCTTTGCCACGAGCGTGTTCGTTTCCGCCTGGGCCGTGCAACGCATTCGCAGCACGGCGGAAAGCCATCGGCGGATTGCGATCATCGAAGTCATGGGACGGCACTCGGGCTACCTGGCTTTAGGGGCCGCCTATGGCGAACCCGATATCGTGCTGATCCCCGAAGCCGCCTTGAATGTCGATCGACTCGTGGAACGCGTCATCGAGGTGTATGAATTACAGAAGAACGCCGTCATCGTCTGCGGGGAAGGAATTGTCGACGAGAAAGGGGAAGAGTTGGGTTCGGAAACGGCGTCCACCGACCCGGCGGGAAACAAAGTCTTGTCGGGGGCGGCGGATTCGTTGCGATCTATTTTGATCGATCGTCTGGGGGACAGCTATTTTACGTCAAAACGTCGAAACGAATCGGCGCGCGCCGCGATTTTCACTCGTAAGGTCGGACACACGCAGCGCGGCGGCCGGCCCATTCATTTCGACCGTTTTTACGGAGTCCAACTCGGCGGACACGCGGTCGACATGCTGCTCCAGGGGCATGTCAACGGCGTCTCGATCCTGCAATGGAATCGAGGCAAAGGATTCTATATCGACAGCGTGAACGCCAATGATTTTCGTGACCGCTTTGGTCTGATTCACGCGCGGCAGGTCCATCCGTCGTTTTATGATCCCGAGGCGCTGCGTCCCTCGCGAATGGGAGTCGACTACCTGGTTCCGATCTTCTCGGAAGCTCTCGGCGCCGACGACATGGAAGCCGTTCGCCAGTCGCTGTTCCGCACCAGCAACCTCACGCAGCCCTATCATTCCGTAAATATCGATGTTAATAAACGAATTCGCTATTTAGATTGAATGGATCTCTTGTGTACGCAACTTCGGGAGTACTCGACTCCATGTCCGGCGATTTCGTCGTTTCCGAGCCTGTTTCGCCTGCCGCTGATGCCGAGACGATGGAACAGCGCGCGCAGCGAACCCTCAGCGCCGATATTCATTTTCTCGGCGGGATCTTAGGAGACACGATCCGGCGGTTGGCCGGGCCACGCGCCTTCGACCTCGTCGAAACGATTCGAGCGGCGACGAAGTCCCTGCGCGAACAACCGTCGCCGGCAGCCGCCGCCGCACTGCGCCGGCAGCTCTCCGAATTGACAGTCCCCGAACTGCGCATGCTGATTCGCGCGTTCAGCATTTATTTCGATCTGATCAACCTCGCCGAACAACGGGTTCGCCTCCGCGTGCTGCGCTGGCAGGCAACCGATTCCAACCGGCCGGCCTCCGACGGACTCGAAGCCGCGCTCGCGCAGTTGAAAGACTCGGGAGTGTCCGTCGAAGCGATCGAGAATCTGCTGAATCGAGGATTGATCGTTCCGGTGTTCACGGCGCACCCCAGCGAAGCCCGTCGACGCACCATTCTGGAAAAGCTCGATCACCTGGCCGACCTGACCGACCGGTTCGACGCGGTCGAACACATCGCCAAAGACCGGGAGCTGGTCGTCGCGCGAATTTCAGAGGAAGTCGAGATCTTCTGGCTGACCAATCTGGTGCGGAGTCGTCGCCCCGATGTCCTGGACGAAGTGCGCCAAAGCATTGGCATGATCGAGACCCTGTTCGACATCGTTCCCAGTCTGTATCGCGAATTCGAATCGTCGTTGCAGAAAATCTATGCGGAGACTCCGCTGTCGCGGTTGGCCCCGTTTCTCCAGTTCGGCACCTGGATTGGCGGGGATCGCGACGGCCATCCGCGGGTGGTCCATTCGGTCACCATCGAGGCGGTGCGTCTCCAACAGGAAACGCTGTTACAATTTTATCTGTCGCGCATCGATGAATTAGGCAGCCGGCTCAGCATTTCGGACATGTGCCTGCCGGTTGCGCCGGAATTTCAGACGGAATTGCAGTCCGAGAATCTTGCCGGACAAGACCTCGGGCTCGACCGACACGAACCGTTTCGCAGCAAGTGTCGATCGATCGCCAAAAAGCTCCGGCGAACGCTGGCGACGCTGCCCCTGCGTCATGCGGCTTGGCCCACGTCCGCCGATCTTGACGCGGAAGATGCCGGCGTCTATCGAAAACGTGAGGAGTTTCTGAAGGACCTGTGGGAGATCAAATCGGGCCTTGAGCAGGCCGGCGCGGTGGCGACGGCACGCGGGCAGTTGGACGATTTGATCCGGCTCGTCGAAGTGTTCGGACTCCATATGCTGACGATGGATATTCGGCAGCACAGCCAGCGGCACGGGCAGGCGCTGGCGGAGATCTTTGCCAAAACCGGAGTCTGTGCCGATTATCTGCGGCTGACGCCCGCGGAACGGTATGACTGCCTGGCGAAAGAATTGCATTCCACCCGGCCCTTGATCACGGCCGAATTGGCTTACAGCCCGGAAACCTGCGAGGTCGTGCAGACGTTTCGTAGCATCGCCGCCATCCTGGAAGGCCCGGCTCCGGAGGCGATTGAGAATTACATCATCCAGTTCCGCCACCGAGCCGGCGCGTGCTCAGTGTTGCTGTTCGCTCGCGGGCCCGGTTGTTCCGGCTGGAAGACGGCGTCAGCCGGTTGAACATCATTCCGCTGTTCGAGGCCATGGCCCCACTGCAATCGGCGTCGCAAATCATACAGCATCTGCTGACCACCGACGTTTACCGCAAGCATTTGGCGGCGCAGCGTATCCAGGAGGTGATGATCGGCTATTCGGACAGCAATAAGGAGACGGGGTTTCTGCAATCATCCTGGGCCCTCTACCAGGCGCAACGCTCGTTAGGCGAAACGTCACGCCGAATGGGAATTACCGTGCAGATTTTCCACGGGCGCGGCAGCGCGGTGGGCAGAGCGGTGGGCCGGCCAATCGCGCCATTCTCGCCAACTTCTCCGGGAACCATCGGCGGCCGCTTGCGATTTACCGAACAGGGCGAAATGATCGCCGATCGGTACGGCGGCGGGCATCGCCGAACGGCACCTCGATCAGATCGTCAATGCGGTGTTGCGCAACAGTTTCGCCCACGATATCCCGCAACCGGCGCCCGAGTGGGAGCGATTGTTGCAGCGGTTGGCGGAACGGTCGCGACATCACTATCGGTCGCTCGTTTACGAGACGCCGGAATTCCTGGAATATTTCGAGCAAGCGACGCCGATCGATGAAATCGGCCGGTTGAAAATCGGTTCCCGCCCTCCCCGCCGCGCGGAAGGGAAAAAAACACCGACAGGGATCGATCAATTGCGGGCCATTCCCTGGGTCTTCAGTTGGATGCAGTCCCGCCACACGCTTCCCGGTTGGTTCGGGTTAGGCAGCGCCGTCATGGAACATCTCGACGGACACCCCGGCGGTGCGGAGATGCTGGCCGAAATGTACAGCAACTGGCCATTCTGGACGACGCTGATCGACAACGCACAAATGATTCTCGCCAAGGCCGATTTGACGATCGCCCGGCTCTATGCTGACCTCGTCCAGGACCGCGCGGTGGGCGACCGCATTTTCGAACGGATCGCGCTGGAATACACGCGCACGCTGGATGCCATTCGCACGATTACCGGCCAGGCTGAACTGCTCGACAACATGCCGGTATTGAAGCGTTCCATCGAACGCCGCAATCCGTATGTCGACCCGCTCAGCTTCATTCAACTGGTGCTCCTGGAACGAGTCCGGACGGAAGAGGAAACGCCTCCCGAATTGCAGGCGGCCGTGCTTGAGAGCATCAGCGGCATCGCCTCGGGATTGAAAAACACCGGCTGAACTCCCCACTCAAGGGTTTCCGGTCGGCGAGGCCAAGCCGATCGTTTTTCGCCACGCGGGGTACTCTTGGGCCAGCAAGTCTGCCGGCCAATCGCCGTACCAGCGCGTTCCCGTGCGGCGTTCGCGTTCAATTTCGCTGAGAGCATACCGTTTCACGGCATCGCGTCCGGCAAAGATCGGACGATTGGTCCCGATTTCATAATGCCGAGCCCAGATCGGCTGGGCGGCTTCATCAGCCTGCACCACAACGTCGAAATTGGCTCGGTGCCGCAAGAATTCTTCCTTCGGCGCCGGGACCCGTTCCACGCGAATCCCTTTCAAAGCGACGCTCTTCATCCATCTCACGGCGGCATCGACCGCTTCGACGGCATTCGCAGAGGGAGGCTGTTGCCGCATCAGAAATCGGCAGATCTCCGCCGTCTCCTGCGGGCAAATCGAGGCCAGCTCAAAGGTCCGCGCGGATGCGGGAGCGAATGTCTGCTCATCATGCTGCTGGCACCAGCCGGTTTTGATGCCGTCGACCTCGATTTGACATTTCAGAATGCAATCCACCGCGCGCTCCACCACGGACTGTGCGTGCTGGCGCCGAGACTCGTCCAACCAATCCCACTGGGGTTTGCGGTCGATGGCGTCTTGAAAGACGTTCAAGATCCCCATCATCGCGCCGTCATTGAATGTGATATGGCCCGCATACCCTTTGGACAGCGGAAAGCGCTGCGGAAAACCGCCGTTGGCCATCTGCGCGCGGACCATAAAATCCCACCCGCGCAGGCAAGCGTCCCGCCAGGAGGTTTCCTGCGGCGAACCGGCATAGGCCCACGCCAGATAATTGACCTGCGAATGAATGTTGCGATTGTCAAACGAGGTATCGTTCCGAGCCCGCGTGGAAGCGACGGCTTCCTGCTGCGCGTCGGTCAGAATCGCCAGCATGTCGTAGTCTTTGGCCCAACCCCCGTTGTCCCGCTGAAACAACAGAATGTTCGCGACGATCTCCCGCACTTGATCGGGGGAGTAAGCGGGCTGATCCGGTTCGGCCTGAATCACTCGATTGTCATCCCGGATTTTTCGCCAGTGACTCGCGCTGTCGCGAAACCCGGACGGATCAATCGCCGATTGGCGACGGTCCCGGCGTTGGCGAATCAGCACGACCCAATCTTGATCGGGTTCCGCCGGAGGCGCGCCCAGTTCCTGATTGCCGCCTCCCATGATCTCGGTTTCCTCGCCGGTAAAATCTCCAGTGCGCGGATTGTACCACTGCTGCGTAGCAGGGCCCTTCAAGTCGGCTAGATTCAAAGTGCCGCTGGGCACGCCGGTCGGCAAATACACGGCATAGATTTCACCGGTCTTGGCAAACACTTGCGGCCCCAGCGGAACGGTTTTGCCTTTGCCGATGCCCACCGCGATCGTTCCGCCCCCCGCGGCCAGTCCGTCGGAAGGCTCCATCTCCCAGAACGGCAACATCTCCGTGAATTTGCGGGCGTTCCATAAGTATTGCCAGAGTTTTTCCCGTTCCGGCGTTTTGAAATTGTCGGTCTTGAGCAAATCGCCGAGGATGAATTCAATCATGCCACCCGAGAAATAGGTCGGCCAGATTTTTTCCCGCCGATGCCCGTCCGCATCGTCGACCGGAATATGCGACGCCCGTTGGCCGCGATCGAGCGTGAATTCATCGAGGCTGACCGGCAACGGGCGACCGGCTTGAATCGTGGCGTTCCGGATGGCCTCGGTCACGTCGTGTATCGGCCGCTGATTCAGTTGAATCGACGTCATCGAAAACCGCGGATCGCCAAACGTGAACCGCAATTTCTCCACCGGATCTCCCGCGCTGTGCACGGTGACGGAATGATCATACGGATCGACCGCGAGGACGAAATCGGCGAAGGCGCGAGTCCGTTCCGGCCCGAAATCGAAGTTCAGATTGTATTCTTCGCACAGATTCCACTGCATCGCCGGATGATGCCCGAACCGAGCGATCATCTCGCGATAATACAGTTTGCGTTCCGGCCCCAGTTCGCCGTCGTCCAGTTCCCGCTTATTCGCATCTTCCGCTTCGTTGAACACGACGTGGAGAAACAATCCCTGACGTTGGGCATGCGCGAAAACTGTCTCCCACTGCCGCAATTTTTCCAAATCGAAATGGCGGTGGTTGTTATCCCGGCTCCCTTTTCCGTTGATTTCTCCCAGCCACGGCCAGACGTCCTTGCCGTCGCCGCCGATGTTCATGGTGAGAAAGTAAATGCTGTTCACATGTTGCGAGGCGAGATAATTCAAGGCGCCGATGATTCCACGGCCTTGACCTTCGCCCCAATCGGGGTCGCCGGGCCGCCAATCCTCCACATGGGCCGCGTACCGATGTTTGGGCGGCGTATTCACAAACCCAGCATAACCCAGCAGGTCTTCCGGTTCATCCGTTCCCCCGCGCAGCCAATACGATCCGTCTCGAAATTTCAAATACGGCTTCCCGACATATTCCAGCCGTCCCCATTTCAGAAAACCAGGAGCCTCAGGGTCGCGGGGGCCGACTTCAAATCCCCCCGTCGAGCCCGGTAATTCGACCGCCTCGCCGGCATTGGCTTCCAGATCGATGGCGACAGCCGGTCCCGATCGCAGGTCGGCCTGGTACTTCCATTTGCCAGCCTGGTCCGGTGTAAATCGGACCCGCCAGACGGAGCCCTTCAAGCCCCCTGCGCCGTCGCCGTCAAAAAAACCCGGGACGTTGTATGTCTGATTGGTCGGGCCGATGAATTGGACCTGCAAGCGAAAAATCAAGAAAGGGATTCGGCGAATCATCCGCCGCAGTCGCGTGGGGTCCGCTGAAATTCAGTTCCAGCGGATGCCAGACCTTGAGCGTCCCCTCGATGTTCGTTTCTGCCACCGCGGGGCTGAACAGGGAAAACAGGGCGGCGAGGATGGCAAATTTTGCATGCAGGATGTCTTCATGGAGTGTCAGCGATTGTCCCCGGATTTGGATTGCCCGGCAGCGGTGATCTTTTTCAGCAATTGATTCAACGGCGACTCGGCGCGACCGGGTTCGAAGTCGCCCCAATTCGCGTTTCCCGCCACGACCAGAAATTTCAGGCTGGGGAGCATGGCAGAATTATTTCCCCCGGCTCCCAGCGACATGACGGTGTCGGCCGGAGCATCTGGCCAGGTGAGCGTTTCAGGATGCTTCGCCCCGGTGCCGTTGAACCACCAATTGAACCCATAAATCCCCGGACCGGACCTCGAAAAATGGTTCGATTCGCCGCCATAGGTGCCAATTTTCAGATAATCATCGGTCGCGGCGTGAACGCTGTCAGGCAGGTCTTTCGGCACCTGCGGCCGCAAATTGTCGTCGAAATACGATCGCGGTAACAGCGGTTTGCCGTCCCACTCGCCCCGATTCATCCACAGCCAGGCGACTCGGGCAAAATCTCGGACCGAGGCCCGCATGCGGCGATTGGTGTCGCGAAAGACGAAGCGATCCTGCAATTGCAAGGCTCCAAACCGCTCCGGTGCATGGAACACCTGGTCCGGATCCCCGTGAAACACCTTGTCGAACAGCGTTTTCTGATAAAGATTGATGGCGTAGTCGTTGTAGGCCCAGGCAGCGCCGGGCGCTTCAGGGCGGGCGTAACCGCTGGTCATGCTGGCGAGGTGCCTGAACGTGATGCCTTGATCTTTTGGCGATAACTCCCAACCGAAATCCGCGATCGGTTGATCGAAGCTTTGGATTTTTCTCTCTTGATGCGCGAACATCAGCAGCGTTGACAGCACGGGTTTGGCGGACGAGGCCCAATCCCGCCGTTCCGTCTGCGAGCCCCAGGATTTGACGACAAATCCGTTTTTGATGATCAACCCGCGGCTGCCCAGCGTCGTGGCGATCTCGTCCAGCAAGTGTACGTCCAGCCCGAGTTCGGCCGGCGCTTTCGCGGCCCATTCTTTCCCAGGAAAGACAATTTCGTCGGCAGGCGTTGTCGAGGATACAGCCATCGTCAGGATGATCGCGATCATCCGCCATCTGCGGAAGTGGTTTCTTCGCATGATCAGTTCTTTCCCTTCCCCCTCGGCAGATTTGCGGTGGCTCAGGCGGTTTGAAACGCGACAGCGATTGTAAATCCCCCCGCGCCAGCGCGGGGAATTTATCGCTTGACGTTTGCCCAGTTGGCTGGCGGAAACCACCTAACGGAACCGCGGGTCTTCATCCGCAAACGGATGAAGCGCGCCGAGGCCTTTCTCCTTGGGCAGCACATCCAGCAGCACCTCGGCCATGCGGAAATCGTCTTGAGTCGTGATCTTCAAATTCAGGGGCGAGCACGGCACGATCTGCACCGGATGGCCCAATTGTTCGACCAGTTGCGCTTCATCCGTGGCATTCAATGCGCCTCGTTTTTGATACGCCTGCTGCAACAAGTCGTAGCGAAACACCTGCGGCGTCTGTGCGGCCCATAATCGGCTGCGATCCACCGTTTGTTGCACGACTTGATGCTCGTCGGCCCGCTTCAACGTCGACGTCACGGGCGTCGCCAGCAGGGCCGCCCCGGATTTCTCCGCCGCGGTGAACACGTCGTTGATCCAATCCTTGGTGAGCAGCGGACGGGCGGCGTCGTGCACGGCGACATAATCGACGTCATCCCGCACTTTCGCCAGTGCGTTCTGCACGGAATCAGCCCGCTCTTTGCCGCCGGCGACGACTTCGACATTCAAAAAGGCCAGGTTCGCGCGAAATTTCTCGCGAAACCACTCCAAATCGTCTGGGGCGATCGTGACGATCGTCTGCACCACATCGTCGCGATTGACGAAATACTCAACCGACCGCACCCATACGGGCCGGCCTTTCAATTCCACGAAAACCTTCTTCCGCTGATGCTGTTGAAACCGAGTGCTATTTCCCGCAGCCGGCAGAATGACGGCAAACTTCGGCATGACTTCCTCCTGCGCTGATCCCGGCACGAAGACCGAGATTTTACAGCATCTCGCCCGGCGGCACAGCGATCACCGTGTCGGACGGACGATTAGAAAACAATGTATTTTCCGAGCTTTTATTCCCTGCGAGTTCCCGCGCTGCTCAGGCCTGGCGCCGGTAAATCTCGACCTGCGGCGTGAAGGGAACGTCGCCATCCAGCGGAAAGATTGGGCGAGCGCACCGGGCATGACCCAGACTTTTCAGATTCGCGCTCGTTGATCCCGGCGCGTCGACATTGATCAACTCGGCACACCATGCTGCGAACATGTGATGCTCGCAATGCGGGGATTTGACGACGACCAGATCGAATCGTTTCGGGTCTTGGCCGTGGGCGTAGAACCACGAACGGTCGAACAAACTGACCGGCCGCGAACCGACGACCAACGTGTAATGCTCGGCTTCCAGCACCGCGGTGTCGCCGGAATCCCAGTGCCAGCCGAACGACTCGCTGCGGAATTGACCGTCGGACAGCATTCGCACGCGGGCCGTCAACGTCAGCGGTTGATAGCGAGACGGATCGCAGGCGCCGCCGACGGCAACTGAAATCGTCGCGCCGATACCGGCTTGCATCGCCTGGCGAACCGCATTGGCATCCACGATCGGCAACAGCGCTCGTCCGCGATAATCCTGAGCCATCAATTCCCGCAGGATGGCGTTACTGTCTCCCGACGCGCCGGAACTCGTGGCATCCGCGGCATCCATCAGAATCACCGTTCCCGATGTGACTGCCTTGGCCCGCTTCACGCTCTCCGTCAAACTGGTCAGCGGCACCTGCATCTTCTCGTGATGCTTCCAGAAGATTCTCGCCAATTCGACAGCCGCTTGGCGAGCCGCCGCTTCGTCGCCATCCATGACGACGAGGCTGTTGCTGCGCAGCTCCGGGACGTCAGTGAACGGGTTTCCCCACATCATGCCGGCGGACAGGCCGTGCGGCTGCTCCTCGATTTTTTTGGCGAGTTCGATGCATTCGCGGATCGAGCCGGTCTCCGTGATGAGTTCGTCTCCGCGAACGAGAGCCGGGATTTTCACGCGCGCCGTGACGGGACGCACGCCGTCGTTCAAGATTTTCAACAACAGCCTCGCCGCCCGAGCGCCGGTTTCGAAAAAATCGACGTGAGGGTAGGTGTGATAGACCACCACCGCGTCGCTGTGTTCCAGCATGCGGTCGGTCAGGATGCCGTGCAGATCGAGCGAAATGACGATCGGCGTTTTTTCGCCGAGAATCCGCCGCGTCTCCCGCAGGAGGAAGCCTTCGGGGTCGTCTTCATCCTCCGCCTGCATCGCCCCGTGCAGCGAGAAATAAACGCCGTCCACCGGCCCGGCTTCGACGATGCTGTTGAGAAATTCATAACTCAAGCGGCGAAAGTCCGCGGCGGTGAGAATACCTCCAGACGTGTTGGCGCTGGCCCCCAGCGCCGGCACGAGTTCCACGCCGGCAGCCTGATCCAGCACACAGAGTGCCCCGCCCATTTCTTCCCGGACGCCGCGATGATAGGCCAGCAACGCCTCCTCGCGCACGATTCGAAAGTCGTCATAATGGCTGGGAGCCGGGTTGAACGAGGAAACTTCCTGTTTGCATTCGGCGAGCAAAATTCGAGGCATTCGTCTCTCCGCAATTTCCTCACAAAATCTCAGCGGTCATCCTCCCGCCAGCGTGCGATCCAATCGGTCGGTCACGAACATGCAACCGGGACTGTGCGTGATGGCCAGCGGAGGCTTCGATGCCATCAGAACCGCTTGCGGGGTCACGCCGCAGGCCCAGAAGACAGGCAATTCACCGTCCTGAATCGGCACCGATTCGCCGTAATCAGGTTGCGATATGTCGGCGATGCCGAGCTGTTCGGGAAATCCCAGATGCACCGGGGAGCCGTGCATTTGCGGATAGCGGGACGTCAATTCGACGGCCCGAATGGCGTTGGCGGGAGAGAAAGGTCGCATCGACACGACAAGCGAACCGTGCAACCGGCCCGCGGGAACGCACGGAACATTCGTGCGATACATCGGCACATTGCGCCCCAGATCAACATGGCGAACCGGCAGTCCGGCGCTGCGCAACCCGGCGTCGAACGTGAACGAGCAACCGATCAGGAAACTGACGAAATCGCTTTGCCAGTAACGATGAATATCAGCCGGTTCATCGACGAGTTCGCCATGCTTCCAGACGCGATACTTCGGGACGTCCGAGCGCAGATCGGCGTCGGGGGCCGATTGCCGCGGGGTCCACTCGCCGGCGGCCGTCACTTCGAGCAGCGGGCACGGTTTCGGATTTCGCTGGCAAAACAAGAGGAAATCAAACGCCCAATCCGCCGGGAGAATCACCAGATTCGCCTGGGCGAACCCGGCAGCCAGACCGGCGGTCGGTCCCGACAACGATCCCTCGCGGCAGGCGCGGCGAACTTCGAGACCAGTGGATAAACGTTGTTGATGCGACATTGTCTGGCGAACCGCCTCCTGCCCTCAAGATTCTTCCCCGGCTTTTAGAACGGCCAGCGTGGCTGCCGCATCGGCGCGGACACGGGATTCGCGATGCGTGCGGAGGAGTTCGCCGATCAGCGTCTCCATCTCCGTGTTCTGCTCCGGTGACAATTTTTTGGCCAGCAACTTCACGGCATCCAGCCCGTTCTTCAGGATGATCAGTTCCGTGGCGGGCGCTTCGTCGGGGACCTCGGGATCGACCACCACTTTCCCTGTCATGATCTCGCGCAGGATCCCGTACCCTTGGAGTGAACCCTGCCGGGACAGCGCCACGGCGGCGTTCACCTGGGTCATCCAGTCGGCATCCTCAAGCAGAACCATGAGCCGGTCCTGACTCACCGCGGGATCGAGCAAGCCGAGCGCAAAGGCGGCGGCACGGCGCAGACGCTTGTCGCCATCTTGCGACAGTTGCACCAACCCCTGCGCGAGTTGCGGGCTCGATAACGGATCCCCGCGTTCCCAGGTGCGTCCCGAAATCATCGCGACGGAAATGCAGGCGCTCTTGCGAACTTCGACGTCGTACACCGCGTCCAAGGCTTGCACCAACGGCGGAAGCGAGACGTCCGGTACATCGAGCAGTCCCAGCGCCCGCGTTAAATAAACCTGGTGGTCGATCGTTTCCTTCGAGACCGATTGACTGTTCAATTCTTTGGTCAGTTGCTCGGCAAGGCCTTGTGCAATTTGCGGATTTCGCGCCAATTGCTGACCCTGATCGCCCCGCCGTTGATCGTTGTCGAGCAGCTGCGCCAGACCGAACATCGCTCGATTGCGAATGTGATGATTCGGACTGCTCAGTTCCCCCACCAGCGTGCGCCAGTCTTGTTCGCCGCTGGCGAGTTTGCCGAACAGGACCCAGACGGCGATGACCGCCGCCACGATCAACGCGGGAAAAATGAACAGCTGGAAAATGAAGCCAATCGACGGCGGCTTCACCGGCGGTAAATCATCCGGTAAATCGGCGATGGGCGTGGTGGTGACAGGGCCGTCTGTCATGGGTGCGATACTCAAGGAGCGCCAAGATGTTCAACCGAGGATTATAGCCGCTGCGGCGTCTCATCGCATCGAACGGAGAGTTGCCAAAAACGAGAAAACGCATCACCCGGGCATTTTCCCGGTCGATTCCGGCTGTGACTCGGCGGCGCGCTGGTCCTGTGCCAGCAGGCGCGCGTAATCGTCAGGCGTATCGAGGTCCCACGTCACTTCGGGGAAGGGGCAGGGCCAGTCGACGACGCGCTCAGGAAATCGTTCCAGCAACCAATTCAGCCCGCGGTCCGCCGGAATTTGTGAGACGCGTTCCGCCATGGTCCAGCGAAACAGCGTCGGATGACCGCGACGTCCCTCAAAATTAGGAACAAGAATTTCGCAGGACGATGCCTCCCACGCGGAAACTACGGCCGAGAGCACGTCCGCCGTCAACCACGGATGATCGGCGGGAATCAAGAGCCAACCGTCGTCCGATCCGGGATGGCAATCTTGCTGGATCGACTTTAAGGCCCATTCCACGGACGTTTTCATGTCGGGAGGATCGACGGCAGGCTGGACCACCTCGGCGCCCAACCGGGTCGCCGCTTGTGCTAACATCTGATCTTCGGCGCGGACCACGACGCGGCGGGCCGCGATGCAAGGGTGCGTCAGGGCTTGCAGCAAACACTCCAGGACCGTGGAATCTCCCCGTGGCAACAGAAGCTTGGGCCGCCCCATCCGACGGCTGTGCCCGGCAGCTGGGATCACGGCGAACAAACGGCCGGCCGAACGGAGCGACATAGGTCGGCCTCGCGACAGTTAGCGCACGCTGGGGCTGATGACACCGGCTTCCGGGCTGGAGGCGGTGGCATACAGTTTGCGCGGAATGCGACCGGCGAGAAACGCCTGCCGTCCCGCCAAGCAGGCCTGCTGCATGGCGAGCGCCATTCGTTTCGGATCCCGAGCGCCGGCAATCCCCGTATTCAACAAGACGCCGTCGCAGCCGAGTTCCATCGCAAAGGCAACGTCACTGGCGGTGCCCACGCCGGCATCGATGATCACCGGGTAGTCAGGATCGCCGTCTTTCAGATACTCCAGGCAGATGCGAATGTTATTCGGGTTCAACACGCCTTGTCCGCTGCCGATCGGGCTGCCGGCCGGCATCACGGAAGTCGCGCCGGCCGATTTCAGCCGCCGGGCCGTGACGGGATCATCGGTTGTGTAGCACAGAACTTGAAATCCCTCGGCGACCAGCTTTTCTGTCGCGGCCAGCGTCGCGATCGGGTCGGGCAGCAGCGTCTTTTGATCCGCCAGGACTTCCAGTTTGACCCAGTCGGCTCCGGGATTTTCGAGGCCCAGCAAAATCTCACGCCCCAGGCGGGCGACGCGCACGGCGTCATCCGCGGAAAAACATCCCGCCGTGTTGGGCAGGATCGTATACGTTTTCGGATCGAGATACTCGAGGATATTCCGCCCGCCGGCGTCCACCAATCGCTCTCGCCGCACGGCCACCGTCACGACTTCCGCCCGGGCGATGGCCAGGCATTCCTGCATCAGCTCGAAGGTCGTGTATTTTCCGGTTCCTACGATCAGGCGGCTTGTCAACCGGTGCGATCCGAGCGCAAATGTCTCGTCTGCATGATTCGTTCCCGCCACCGACATCAACCGCCTCCTACCAACGTGACAATTTCCACCCGATCGCCTTCGGCGAGACAGGCGCGGCCGAACTCCCCGCGCGGCAGCAGTTGCTCGTTCAATTCCACGGCCAGCCGTTGCGGCTGCAATTTCAACTGGGCCAGTAAATCGCCGACAGTTTGCGGGGGAACGATTTCCCGCGGTTCGCCGTTCAAAATGATCGTCATGAACCTGGGTCTTAGAACGATGTATCTGGAAGATTTTCCCGGCCGTTGCGCGTCGCCAGCGCCTGAAAAATATTGGCGTCGATTGTCTTGGTGATCGACTTGGTGCTGCCGTCGACGAATCCGATATTCGTCAAGTCCCCGTGGCTGCTGCCGTAGCTGAAAAACTGCAAGCCGGTAGGGTTGTTATTCGCGTCGAACGAGGGCCAGTAATCGTCGAACAACTGGCGATTAAGATTGGTCAGCGTGTTCAAATCATTGCGTACGCGGACGCAGCAGCTATAGCCATCGGCCCAGAACCCATACAGGCTGTCGCCGAGAATGATGGTCGTGGTGGTGCCGTCGATCACGTCGCGCATGGCGACCGAACTGTTCTTGTACAACATGCCGTTGAACACGTTGTCCGGCAGCAGTTGCGGCGTGGTCGTCGTCGTGGTCGTCGTGCCGCTCGTCGTGGTGATGGGCACGTTCGAATACAAGGTTCCTACTGAGCCCCGGTATGTGGAGTACCCCAGGCCGTAAGGCCGATTGCTGGGCAGAGTGGCCGATGGGCAGACATACGGGGGAATCTGATTGGCCAGATATTGCGTATTGACGGTCGGTCCGTTAGCCGATCCGATGGTCCCCGTCGTGATCATCGCTCCGCCGCTTTCCGTGTATTTGTCATAGGTGTAGTTGAGTTGAATCACCGTCTGATCCATGTACGACAGAATCGCTGCGTGCCAGCCCCAATCCCCCGTGAGCATCCAGTTCGCGATCTGTTGCGACGTGCGGTTGTAGAGCGGTATTTGCGCGGGCTCCGGCAACTGCATGTTAATGCGGTTGGGCGTTACGACCGACGAATCGACATAATGGTCGACATATCCTGGAGGAAAGACCTTGAACGCCCCCTCATAATTGTGCATGGCCAGCACGATTTGCCGAATGTGATTGAGGCATTGCGTCCGCCGCCCGGCTTCGCGCACGCGCTGTACGGCGGGGAGCAATAAGGCCGCCAGCAGGGCGATGATCGCCATCACGACCAGCAATTCAATCAACGTGAAACCCTGGCGGGACGCGGACCGGCGTCCGCCTGCGATCTCGATGCGATTTTCCGTCATCTTGCTCTCCCATTTCCTTCACGAAGGCGGAGTCAAAGGACGTGTTACGGAGTTCGGTTCGAGGGTTGGGGCAGAAATCCGGCCCCTCCGATCCGAGTAGCCTAACACTCCGCAAGTCGTTTTGCAAAGGCCGGTTTTGAAACTCTGAGAGCGAAATATCCCGAGTTTCACCTGCAGTCCGGCAGCGGCCGGCATCCTTCCGCGGCGTTTTCTTTTTTACGGTCATTTCCGCTACTGTCTCGTCACGTTCGCGGACAAGTTTTCGCTTCAATCTGCGACGCCTTTTCTCGCGGGCCATCACGAAAGAGAAGCGTTGCCGGGATCGACCGAATCACAAACAGCCCACAAGCGACTCTCAGGGCTTTTCTTTCCGCGAACCTGTCAAATGCCAGACAATTGCCGCCTGAAATTTCCATCGCCCGTTCGACGGGAAAAGTGTGCATTGGCGAATTCTGCCGGTCCGCTGATCGTCAAAGTCACCGATTCTTTACAAATCGCTACGATCGAGCTTTCACTCTTTCGACCTGTCGGCGCGAGGGATTCGAAAGGAAGACGAACGACCGTCGCAACCGATACATCAGGCGGAATCCTCATTCCAGGAATTCTTCACGCCAGGTTGTCAGCGGTTGCCCGGTCGATGCGCCTCGCCGGCAGTCAGACTGCACAGGGACTGTGTGGTCGTCTGCAGGGGAACGGGCATCAATCGCCCCGCCAAGTTTCCATCCCTGCGGACTCCTTATGCTGCACGCCGCGTCGCACCTCAAACTTTGGACCTGGTCGCTCTACCACGGCTGGCCCGTGCGCCAGCGCTGGATGCGGTTTGCCGCGTGTCTCGTCGGCCTCGCCAACGTGCTCTGGATCCGCCACGGATACCTGACCAACGATGGAGTGATGTTTTTCGCGGGATTGGCGACTTCCGTGGCCATGGCGGCGGCTTGGCTGCATGGCGAGACCGGGTCCGTCGCCAGGCTCGGCTGGCAGATCTGGCAACGCGGCGCGGCAGGATGTCTGGCACTGACGCTGCTTGAAGGAAGCTATTTCCTCCACCAGACATTCTGGAATCGAGCCGATGGGACTCGTGACAGCGCACAAGTGCCGGCGGTGATGACTTACGCCGAGGCGCAGGGAGATCCACACGCCTTTTCCCAATGGTGGCAGGCGTATGTCCGAGAATGGAGCCGGAACGCGGATCAAATCGAAGAGCGCGTCGTCAACGGACCGGTCCCTTACCGCTTCCGCCCGAATACGTCCCGACCATTTTTCCAAGGCCAGATTCAAGTCAACAGCCTCGGCCTGTGCGATCGCGAGGTCCCGCTCGACAAGGGTAATCGCTATCGCATCGTGGTCATGGGATCGTCGCATACGCAATGTCCGCCGATTGCGGCCGACGATGAGCCTTGGCCGACGAAACTGGAACGCTGCCTCCGCAGTCGCCTGCCCGCCGGTCGAGAAATCGAAGTTCTGAATGCCGGAGCGGCAGGTTACACGATTGAACACAACCTGCACCGCCTGCGGGACGTGGTTCTGCCGCTCAAGCCGGACCTGATCATCACCTACTTCGGCTACAACGAATTCCACCAGTTTCAGCACGAGTTTCGCTTGCCGGCCATTCCGCCGTTGCCGCGGTCTCGACCGTCGACACTGCTCAGTCATGCGGAATGGCGATTTCATCAATGGATCGTGCGACAAGGAACGGCTCCCGAATCCCTCAGCGATCTGGATTCACTCCAGCCGCGCTTGGTCCAAAGCCGGCTGGCGAATGTCTATCGCGAATATCAACGGGTGGCTCAGGAGCAAGGAATTCCCCTGGTCGTCTGCAATTTCTGCATGGCGGTGAATGAGCAGAGCCCGGACGAAGCGGTTCGCTTTTACGAACAAGGTTTCCCGGACGTGCAGTACATGATTCAGGCGAATCGCCTGAATTCGGCGATGTTGCCGGCCGTGTTCGCGGATGCCGGCGGCAGCCGTTTGATTGATGTTCAACCCCATCTCGACGGGGCCTGGGAACAACACTACCTCGACCTGGTCCATCTTTCTGAGGTCGGAAAACAGCAATTGGCAGAGAACGTTTACGAGGGAATTCGCGATCTGTTGAAGCCTGCTCTGCTCCCCGAAACTCCCGCACCGGCCAGACAACTCGCAAACGAGGATGTCGAAAATCGGCCGCGATGAAAATCGTCTGCCACTGGGGCCAGCTTCGTTTCTCGCTCGGAAAGTCTCCTCGTGATTTTCAACTCGTTTGAATTCGTTTTCTTCCTGGCGATGGTGCTGGTCCTGTATTGGGGGCCGCTGCGCCGATCGATTCGCGGACAGAATCTGATGCTGCTGATCGCCAGCTATGTTTTTTACGGCTGGTGGGACTGGAGGTTTCTCGGTCTGCTGTTCCTGAACTCGACGATTGATTACGCGACGGCTCTGGCCCTGCAACGCCTGACCAATCCCGGGACGCGCCGCGGGCTGATGCTCGTCAGCCTGGTCGCCAACCTCGGCATGCTGGGATTCTTCAAATACTACAACTTCTTCGCCGATTCGTTGGCGCAGCTCATGACGGCCTGCGGCATGCATGCCGACCTGTTCACGCTGCAGGTGATTCTCCCGGTCGGCATCAGCTTCTACACGTTTCAGACGCTGAGCTATACGCTCGACGTGTATTACCGAAGAATGGACGCGGTGCGCGACCCGATCGTCTTTCTGGCTTATGTCAGTTTCTTTCCGCAGTTGGTGGCCGGGCCGATTGAGCGGGCGATCGACTTGTTGCCGCAGTTTCAGGTTCCCCGCACGACGACGTGGCCGCTGGTTCAAGACGGCTGCCGTCAGGCGCTCTGGGGATTGTTCAAGAAGATGGTCGTCGCCGACAGCCTGGCTCCGCATGTCGATTACATTTTCCGCCACTGCGGAGAATTGGACGGCGTGACGCTGCTGATCGGCGCCTGCTTCTTCTCGCTGCAGATTTACTGCGACTTCTCCGGCTACACCGATGTCGCCATCGGCATTTCAAAGCTGATAGGCTTTCAACTAAGCCAGAACTTCGCCTATCCGTACTTCTCTCGAAACATCGCGGAATTCTGGCGGCGGTGGCATATGACGCTGTCCACCTGGTTTCGCGATTATCTGTACATTCCGCTGGGAGGCAATCGCGCCGGACGCAACCGAACGATTTTCAACATCGTCCTCACGTTCACCCTGTGCGGGTTGTGGCACGGCGCCAACTGGACCTTCGTGGTCTGGGGATTTCTCAACGGCCTGATGTTCGTGCCATTGATCCTGCTGAATCGCCACCGTGCCGAACGGACCATCGTCGCGCACGACCGGATCGCCCCCACGCTGTCGGACGGATTGGCCATGCTGGCGACGCAGTCCTTCGTCCTGATCAGCTGGGTGTTCTTCCGCGCCGAATCATTGAGTCAGGCCGGCCGTTATTTGCTTCGCTGCGTGACGCATCCGTGGATGAATCTCGACTACCAGCGGTATGGGGAAGGGTTGTGCCTGTGTGCCGGCATTCTGATTCTCGAATGGCTGCAGCGCCGCAAAGTGTTCGGGCTGGACATTGGCGTCTGGCCCATTCCGGTGCGGTACGCGGTATATGTTTTGCTGACCGCGCTGATGGTCGAACTCGGCAGCCGCACTCATGTGCCGTTTATTTACTTTCAGTTCTGAGGAGGAGTCCGTCCGGTCGCCCCCCTGAGCAGGCCGGGGACGGACCGGTCGCATTCTCGAGAGACCTTTCTGCCAGCCATTGGTCGAGATGGGATTCGAACCCACACGCCCCTTGCGGGACTTCGGATTTTAAGTCCGATGCGTCTGCCTGTTCCGCCACTCGACCTGGAGCCGATTCGTCGTCGGCCCTCGACTTGGATGGCAATTGTGGCATGGGAGGGGTGCCGCCGCAATCAACCGCGAAAGCCGTTCAACGCGTTGGTAGCCCTTGTGATGCCGCCATGAATCCCCTAAAATCGCCCGATTCGGACTTCCCCGTCGGCGAAAGGCGGTTTGGGAAGCCGTCCCGTAGCCACGATTGAGCGAATTCCGCATGCGTTTCCTGTTGATCGACCGGATCTCCGAGTTGACGCCGAAGACTTCGATTTCGGCGATCAAGAATTTATCCCTGGCAGAGGAATATCTTGCGGATCATTTCCCAGGATTCCCCGTGATGCCCGGCGTGCTGATGTTGGAAGCGCTGATCCAGACCGGAGCCTGGCTGATGCGGGTCAGTGACGATTTTGCCTACAGCACCGTGCTGCTCAAGGAATGCAAAGCGGTCCGATACAATAACTTTGTCACTCCGGGAAAGACGTTGTGCCTGCAAATGACAGTGCGGAAGATTGAAGGAGCCGCCTGGCAGTTTCAAGGTTCGGGGACGGTCGACGGCAATTCGGCCGTTTCGGCCCGATTGACGCTGGAAGGTTTCAACCTGGCCGAACGCAATCCTGGCTTGCAGGAATCTGATGAAATGCGTCGGCGGACTTATCGGGAGTTGCTCCCGCAAGTCTGGCCGGACCGGGCCTCGTAAGTCGGGTTTCTGCTGAACGACAGCAGACATCGGCGGAATTGCTGAGTTGACCGTCAGCCGGGAATTACAGGGTGATGAGCCCACGAAAGGATGTCGAGAGATGGAGTTGACTGGTCGAGTGGCATTGGTGACGGGAGGGAGCCGCGGCATCGGCAAGGCCATCGTACAGCGCCTGGCCAACCATGGTGCGAAAGTGGCCTTTGTGTATCAATCGGCGCAAACCGCTGCTGACCAACTAGTTGCGGATCTGGCCAGCCAGGGTAAAGAGGCCTGGGCGCTACAGGGAGATGCCTCCAAAAAGCCGGATGCGGACTCAATTGTGGAACAAGTCTTGGCAAAATGGGAAAAAATTGACATCTTAGTCAACAATGCGGGCATCGTCCGCGACACGCTTCTGGCGTCCATGACGCTCGAAAAGTGGCAAGAAGTCATTGATACTAACCTCACCAGCGTCTTCAACTTCTGTCAGGCGGTGACGCGGCCGATGATGTCGGCCCGCTACGGCCGAATTGTGAACATGTCGAGCGTCTCGGCGGATTTTTCCAATCCCGGCCAGGCAAACTATGCGGCCAGTAAAGCAGGGGTTGAAGGATTCACTCGTTGTATGGCGACCGAATTGGCGAAGCGGAATATTACGGTGAATGCCGTTTCCCCCGGATTTGTGGAAACCGATATGACGTCGGCCGTGATGAATGCCGCCGGCGAACAGATCAAAAAAGCGATTCCGATGAAACGTTATGGCAAACCGGACGACATCGCCTATGCAGTCCATTGCCTGGTGACGGAAGAAGCCGGATATATCACTGGCCAGGTGTTGAAAGTGGACGGAGGGTTGACGTTGGGGGGGATCGCCTGAGGATCGCCGTAATTCCGCAAACAGACCGACCGCCCGTTGGGGCCGCGGGCAAACCGGAGCCAGAACGAAAACTCAAGTTATCAGGGCGGTAAGGCCTGCTCATACTTTCAGAGTCTCCGGAGGGAGGCTCATTCGTATCAACTGTCAGGAGAGAACTCGGATGCCGACGCGTGATGAAGTCTTTGCCACGGTGCGAGAAACGCTGGTCGATGCCTTGGGCGTCGACGACGATGAAGTGACGCCGACCGCCACGCTGATGGGCGATCTGGGAGCGGAATCGATCGACTTCCTCGACATCGTGTTTCGCCTGGAGAAGAATTTCAATATCAAGATTCCGCGCGGGGAATTGTTCCCGGAAAACCTGGTCGCCGCCGATTCGGGTTTTGTGAAGGACGGCAAGGTCACCCCCGAAGGGATCGCCGAATTGCGGACGCGCATGCCGCATGCGAACATTGACGCGTTGGCCAAAGATCCGCGGATGGAAAAGGTTCAGGACCTGTTCACGGTGGACATGGTCGTGAATTTTCTGACGAAGAAGCTCTCGGGAGGTTGATTTGCGCCGGCGCGGCGCTTCAATTCGGAGAGGTCGCAGAGATTCGACCGTCCTGGAACGGTCGTTTGCTCTCTGCCCGTTGTTTTCCTCGTAATTCTCGGCACTGGTATGCGTTGGATCTGGATCGACCGGTTTACGGAATTTGTCAGCGGCTCGCATGCCACGGCGGTGAAGAACATCACGCTCGCGGAAGATCACCTGCATGATCATCTGCCGGGTTTCCCCGTGATGCCGGCGTCACTGATCGTCGAGGGATTGGCGCAAACCGGCGGCATCTTGCTGGGGGAAGTGAACCAGTTCGCGCATGTCGTGATCCTGGCCAAAGTCCCTCGCATGACCTTTCACAGCTGGGCGATTCCCGGCGACACGCTGACCTATTCGGCCAAGCTACTGGACGCGCGACCGGAAGGGGGCATGGTGGAATGCACGGCGCGCGTGGGCGACCGATTGGTCGCAGACGGTGAAATCGTCTTTGCGCATGTGGACGATGCGGCGGGGGGCGCCATCGATCAAAAGAATTTCGTGTTTTCGATGCGGTTGTTAGGGGTGATGGATGTGGGCAAAGCGGGAGACGGGTCAGCCGGCGGCCCCTAGGTCCGACGGCGGCGACCTCCTGGAGCCCGATTGCAAGGGGGGAAGTCCATGAGACGACGCGTTGTGGTCACCGGCGTCGGGGCGATTACGCCCGTGGGAAATTCAGCGGAACAAATGTGGCAGGCCCTGTGCGAGGGTCGGCGGGGAATCGGGCCGATTACGCACTTTGACGCCACGGGCTACCCGACTCAGTTTGCCGCTGAGGTGCGGGATTTTCAGCTCGACCAATACGTCGAAGACGACAAGCGGTTCGCCTATGCCGGCCGCAACATCCGCTTTGCCGTCGGCGCCGCGAAACAGGCGATGGATGATGCCGGGCTTGCCTCCAGTCAGTTCGATCCGGCGCGATTCGGAGTGTATCTGGGAGCGGGCGAAGGCCAACAGGACTTCACGCTGGTCATGAGCATGATCGCCGAATCGCAACGAGACGGCGAAGTCGACCTGGCGGAGTTCACGCGCCGCGGGTTGGAACGGTTGCATGCCCAGACCGAAATGGAACAGGAGCCGAACATGCCCGCCGGCCATTTGGCGAGCCTGTTTGACGCTCAGGGGCCGAATTTGAACTGCTTGACCGCCTGCGCGGCCTCGAGCCAGGCGATCGGCGAGGCCACGGAAATTATCCGTCGCAGCGACGCGGATCTGATGCTGTCCGGCGGCGCCCATAGCATGATTCATCCGTTCGGAGTGACGGGTTTCAGCCTGTTGACCGCACTGTCGACGCATAACTCCGATCCGAAGACGGCCTCGCGCCCGTTCGATCGCGATCGCGACGGATTCGTCCTGGGCGAAGGGGCCGGCATGCTGCTGTTGGAGGAATTGGAGCATGCCCGAAAACGCGGCGCCAAAATCTACGGGGAAATCGTGGGTTACGGTTCGACCGCGGACGCCTATCGGATCACCGACGTCCATCCGGAAGGGCGGGGAGCGGTCGCCTGCATCAACATGGCGCTGCGCGACGCGCAGTTGAACCCCGCCGACATCGATTACATCAATGCGCACGGCACCAGCACCGAAGTGAACGATCGGGTGGAAACGCTGGCGATCAAGCGCTCGTTTGGCGACCAGGCGTACAAAACGCCGGTGTCGAGCGTGAAAAGCATGCTGGGCCATCTGATTGCCGCGGCGGGAAGCGTGGAAGCCATCACGTGTCTGATGGCGATCCGCGATGGCGTCCTGCCGCCGACGATGAATTATCAGACCCCCGATCCGAATTGCGATCTGGATTATGTTCCGAACGCGGCGCGCAACGCAGGCGTACGGCGCGCCCTGTCGAACAGTTTCGGATTCGGCGGTCAGAACGTGTCCTTGATCTTTTCCGCATTTCGAGGCTGACAGCAGGGCCCGTGGTCCTCGCCGGAAGGTCGGATTGTGATTCAAATCATCCTCATCGCGGTGATCGCGGTGATCGTCGTCGATGTGCTGGCCCGCGCCTACTACGCGCAGAAGATTCTCAAGGCGTTTGAAACGAAGCCGCCTTTCAATTTGCCGGTCTATCCTGAATGTCCGCAAGCGGAGCGCATCGAGTTTCCGTCGACGCGGGGACTGATCCTTCGCGGCAGCCTTTATCGCGCGGCGGAACGCCCCGCGCACGGTCTGATCGTTTTTTTTCCCGAACTGGACGGAACGCATTGGTCGGCGCTGTCGTACTGCGAAAGCCTGGTGACCGCCGGATTCGACTTGCTGGCCTTCGATTTCCGCAACCAGGGCGACAGCGATGCCCAGCCCGATTATGCGCCGCTCCATTGGCCGACGATGTTCGAAATGGACGACGCGCGGGCGGCGCTGCAATACGTGCAGTCACGCAGTGATCTGAACGAGTTGCCGTTGGGATTGATCGGGATCAGTCGCGGATCGGCGATGGCGCTGGCCATGGCGGCGGAACATCCCGAGGTGAAAGCCGTCTGTTGCGAAGGAGCTTACAGCACGTTGACGCTGAGTCTCTATTTCGTGTTCCATTGGGCATTCTTATATCTGCCGGACTGGGCGATGCGGATCCTGCCGAAGTGGCATTTCCGCTCGACGCTTGCGTTGGCCCGCTGGATCAGTGAGCGCCGCCGCCGGTGCCGTTATGCGATCATCGAACGCTGGCTGCCGCAATTGCGAGGCCGGCCGGCCCTGTTGATCGCCGGCGAACGCGATAACTACGTTCACCCCGAAATCGGCCGAAAATTATGCCGGAAAATCGGCAATTCCGCGGAATTATGGACCGTCCCCAAAGCGAAGCATAACCGGGCGCGAGAAGTCAACCCGGCAGAATACGATCGGCGGCTGGTCGAGTTCTTCACGGCGAAGTTGTCGCCCAATTCGATTGCGGTTGGCGACCATTGTGCCGCCGACAGCGTGTCGCGTTAAGCCGGCGGCGCCGGTGTGTCCAGCACCGCATCGGACCGGGGCACGGGTTGGCCGAGGATGGTGATCATTTCCTCTTCCGACAGAGATTCCTGCCGGACCAGCGCCTGAGTCAGCAATTCGAGTTTCTCTCGCTGATCACTGAGCATTTTTTGGGAGCGATGCTCGGCCTGCACCAGAAACCGCTGCACCTCGGAATCGATCTCACGAGCCGTCTCTTCGCTGTATTCACGCTGTTCGCGATATTCCTTGCCCAGGAACGGATGCTCTTCCCCTTCGCGAAAGGCGACCGGTCCGATGACGTCGCTCATGCCCCAGCGGGTGACCATGCGGCGGGCCATCTGGGTGGCGCGTTTCAGGTCGTCTTCCGCGCCCGCGGAAAACTCGTTGAACACGAGCTTTTCGGCCGAACGGCCGCCGAGCATGAACGCCAGCTGGGAGTGCAGCCTGCGTTCGCCGATGTTGTAGCGTTCTTCCGACGGGAGCAATTGCGTGACGCCGAGCGCCCGCCCGCGAGGAATGATCGTCACCTTGTGAACGCGATCGACGTCCGGCAGGAACCAAGCGAGCAGCGCATGCCCGGCTTCATGGCAAGCCGTCATTTCCCGCTCTTTCAAGCTGAGCACTTCTTCGCGACGGGGCCCCATCAGGACTTTGTCGCGGGCAAAATCGAAATCGGCCGCAGTGACCGAGTTCCGTCCTTCGCGCGCGGCATTCAGCGCGGCTTCATTGACCAGATTCTTCAGCTCCGCACCGGAAAACCCGATGGTGCCCGCCCCGACGGCTTCCAACTTCACGTCGTCGGCCAAAGGCACTTTGCGGCTATGAACCTTCAAGATCGCCACGCGTCCCGCACGATTCGGGCGATCGACGGTCACGTGCCGATCGAAACGGCCGGGCCGCAACAAGGCCGGATCGAGCACGTCGGGACGATTGGTCGCGGCAACGACGATCACGGCTTCGGTCTGCTGAAACCCGTCCATTTCGCTGAGGATCTGATTGAGCGTCTGCTCCCGTTCATCATGGCCGCCGCCGAGCCCCGCGCCACGGATGCGTCCGACGGCGTCGATTTCATCGATGAACAAGATGCACGGGGCGTTCTCCTTGGCGGTGCGGAACATGTCGCGCACCCGGCTGGCCCCGACGCCGACGAACATCTGAATAAATTCCGAGCCGTTGATCGTGAAGAACGGCGCGCCGGCTTCCCCGGCGGTGGCCCGTGCCAGCAACGTTTTGCCGGTGCCCGGAGGGCCATCAACAAGACACCCTTGGGAATCTGTGCGCCCGAGTCGTTGAAATTTCGCGGGGGTTTTGAGGAATTCGACGATTTCCTGCAGGCTCCGCCTTGGCCTGCTCCATGGCGGCGACGTCGTCGAACGTGGTGGGGTGATCGGTGGCGCGGAACCGCTTGGCGGGGCTGCGGATGAAATTCCCGAGCATGCCGGTCCCCAACGGATCGGAATTGCGGCGCATCATGAACCACAAAAATCCAATGAACAACAGCGGGCCGAGCATGTAGAGCAACAACGACGTCCCCCAGGCCGAGTTCCTGAGGTTGCGCATTGACCTGGACCCCTTTTTCCTTGGCCATGTAATCGGCCAACTCGCGGGTGTCTTTCATCGGCAGCACGGTATTGAACGTCTTGCCCAGGTTTCCCTTCGGATTGGTCGGATGATCGGGCGGTTTCTTCCATTCCCCCGTCAGCCGTTCCCCGTGAAATTCCGCTTTCAGGACGTTCTCGGCATCAACCTGTTTCAGAAACAGCGAGTAAGGAACGGTGTCTCCCATGTTGGACGGAGACTGCCGCCAGAGCCAAAACATGAGGAACAGCAGCAAAATCAGCGTGACTGGCCAATGCCCGCCATACCAGGGTTTGGGGCTGTCATCCCCGGCGGTCGGAGGTCGCGGTGATCGACGGGGGGGCCGATTGGAGGGAGAAGGGGGGGAGGAGGGCTGCGTCATCCGTGGTGGGTCTCGGGCCATCCCGCATCGGGCGGGCTGTAAGTAGTGTGACAGTCAGAGCCTAGGCAGAGTAACCGAGCGGTCGCCGCGATGCAAACGGTGCTCGAACGGTTTCCGACCACGGGGGCCGCCGCCTGCCGCTTGACGACGGCTTGGTTCTTCCCGGATCGTGTTGAGCTCAGTAAAATTCCGCCCCATGAGCCAAGAATCCACTCCGCATCGAATTCGCCTGCGCGGGCCGTGGCAGTTTGCCTGGCAGGGCGAGGCTCCGGCGGGTGGAACGATGCAGCACCCCGAGGATTGGCCACACGTCGTCGGGAAACGCATCGGCACGCTCAAATTGACCCGGCGGTTTCATGCGCCTACCAATCTCGACGCCGACGAAGAAGTCTTCGTCGTGCTGAGCGGGGTTTTCGGCGCGGGCGACGTGACGCTCAACGGCCGACCGCTGGGAGCGTTTGACGGGTCGCAGACGACGTGGGAGTTTCGACTGCCGCACGGTTTGCCGCGATTCAATGAACTGGCCGTGGTCCTCACGTGGCCAGAGCGGACCTCTGAGTCGCATCCCACGGGGTTGTACGACGTCGTCCTGCTGGAAATCCGACGGACGGGAAACGCACAGAAGCCCGGGAAATCAACCCCGGGCTTCTGATAAATTTCAGCGTCGGCTGGCCGGCTTAGAACACGTCCAGCACGAAGTGATGACCGGTGTGGTAAGGTCGTTCGGTCGGATAAAAGTTGTACCAGTCCTTATTGTAGACCGGGATTTGCCGCGCTTGCGGATATCGGTAGTACATGTGGTTGTACTCCTGTGGCGGCTGGAAGTTGTGTGGGTAGTAGACATACGGGTAATTGTAGAATCGAGCCCAGTCGGTGGGCTGTCCGTAGCCGCCCGCCGCTTGAGCCGAGCTGCTGCCGCAGGTGGCCAATGCCGCCAAGAGCAGGGCTGCCAAGAGACCCCGTTTCATACTTCGCTCCTCCTGAGTCGCTGCTTCAGAACCCACGGCGGCACAATACCTTCCGCGATTCGACGCCCTCTCCGTGGAAACGGCGTTCCGCATAGCGAAGATATCGGAGCTGGAGCAGGTGTTACTTCAGGAAAAAGCGGTAGAATCGTTACAATCGGTGCGACAGGGCGTCAGAGGGCAGTCGATTCGCCGTAACTCAGCGGTACATCCACTGAGAGGGGCCCTCTTGTCGAATTTCGGGTTCTGACTGGTCGAACCGGTCGCCGGGACGCCAATACTGCTGCATGATGGTTTTCATCTGCACCATCGGCTTGCCGTCCGGACCGTCAGAGACGCGAATGGCGTTGGAAAAGCCGGAAAGGTAAACCGTGTAACGGTCGGCATCCGGGTCAATGCCGCGCCACATGGCGATGCCAACCAGGCCTTCTCGTTTCGGATCTCCCAATTCGCCGGCCGGGGGAATCGGCCCTACGATGTCGATGCTGCTGCGATAACGGCCTTGTTCCCGCTTATTGATGGCGGCCAGCGCCTCAGGAATCACCTCGTCGCGATAATATTTCGGTTCTTTCGTATCCGTCGTAACCAAGGTGAATTCCGGCACGAACAGCGGCGGGTTGAAGATTTCCTGATCGAGTTCGTTGACCGGCGCCGACTCGGAATCTGGGGGGAGTTCGAGTTTGCGATTGAACGCGCGATAGACGATGTACCAGACGTATTCTTTGCGTTTCTGGCCGGTCTGCGGGTCGGTGACGTCGACGGCGATCATCCGCATGGGCTTGTACAGCACGTCCATCACGTAGAGGTTGGATTGGGCCGTGCGTTCTTCGCCGGAGGCGATCGCGCGGAATTCGATTTCTCCGCGGCGGGGCGTCTGGGCGTAAGCCGTGCTGGCGAAACTGCCGAAAGCCGCCACGGTGAGGACAACCCGCCAGGCGCTGAAATACGTTGATTGGCTCATAAAACTCGCTCCGCTACTGCATTTTCCCCGCTGATTCAGCCTAGACCCGCGGCCTGACATCCGTCAAGAACGGAATGCCCGACGCGACAGGAATTTCCGGGCGGTACAGACGCTGCTGTCGATGCGAATCCGGACCATTAATTCGCATCGCCGCCGGTGAGGAGTTTTTCGATTGCGTCGGCTCGATGGGCGACTTCGAGCACGCTGCGCCGAATTTCCTCCGGGTCGATGGTCGACCTGGGATAATTATCGAGCACCACGAACATCGACTCGCCCGCAATCTGTCGGATCGCCAGGGCGCCGTGGAAGATTTCGGAGTTGAGCCGCAAAGCCGTTTCAAAATAAGCGGGCACGGCCCGGCAACACAGGCTGCCGATGGTGACCAGCGGTTCGGCGGCGGCCGGGGTGTTCTGTTCAATAAAGACGGTTTGGCCACGACCGCCGGGAAATTGCAAGCGGACTTCGCACCGGTCGTCGCGGCGGCTCCAACGGATTTCCGGATGATCCCGAAATGCCGCCTGGATCAGGGAATCCAGGTCTTCCGATTGACCGAGCACCGCCTGCAACAGTTGGGCGGCTTCAATGGCGCTGGGGGGGCGGTTCTCGGGGGCTTTGGCCAGCAACTGATGCAGCGCCTCGGCCATTTCCAGCGGGACGCGCGGAAATTCGCGACGGACATCGGGAATCGGATCGTGGAGAATTTGCTCTTTCAGTTCGGAAATGTCGCGACCCGGGTAGGGACAACGGCCGGTCAGGAGTTGGAAATAGCAGACCCCGAGCGCGTAGACATCGGTCGCCGAGGTGGCGGGCCGCCCGAGGTACAATTCCGGCGCCATGTACGAGGGGGTGCCGACAAATTCCTGCCGGCCCGTCGCGGGTTGATCGAACAAGATGCGGCGAGCGAGTCCAAAGTCGACGATCTTCGGCACCTGCTGATGGGTCAACAGGACATTGTCGGGCTTCAAATCGCGATGCAGGGTATCCGTCTTGTGCGCGGCCGCCAGGCCTTCGGCGATACGCAACGTCAAGGCGGTGGCCCGTTCCGCCGACAAGGGCCCGGTTTCGTCAATCAGAGCGCGCAGCGAGCGGCCGGCGACGAATTCCATCTCCAGAAAATACAAGCCGTTCGCAGCGCCGATGGCGTGCACCGTCACAATATTGGAATGAATCAGCGCAGCGGCGGCGCGGCCTTCGTCAAGGAATCGCGAAACAAATTGCGGATCGTCGGAAATCAGACGAGGCGAAAGAATTTTGACCGCAGGAACGATGCAACCGGCGGTGGCGGGCGAGATAAACCCATCCCATCGCCCCGATCCCCAGCAACGATCTCAAGGTGTAGACATCGAGATTACGGCCGATCAGTTCCTCCTTGCGTTGCGTGCCCGACCGAATTCCGTCTGGACAATCGTCTCGTCAACCGGCAATTCCGACACGTCGTCGGCAACCGGTTCCTCGGGGGAGGCCTTCAATTGCTGTCCGCAACTCGGGCAAACGGGTGTACTGCTCGGGCTGGGGGGCACGAACGTCGATTGACATTGGGGGCAGAAGACGGCGGCCAGCCAATGCGTCGTTTCCAAGGGATCAGGCGCGGAAGCCATATCGGCCGCCAGATAAGGAGGGACTGAGGAGAATGTGTTCAATATGGCGTCTGCCGGGATGTGCGGCAACTGAAGCTCAATCGCCCCTCTTGTCGAAGTTCGAATTGCGGCGGATTCCTCCCGGCGACTACACTGAAATCTTGCCGATCCACCCCCAGATTCCCTATGAGTGCCTCGTGTCCGTCTCTCCATCTGCCTTCGCTGAGAAGAGTCTCCTCGTTCGCCGCGCCGTCCTGGGGGCCGTGGGAATTCTGACGTTGTGCCTGGCCCCGACTTGCCTCTTGTTTGTCGACGAGACCGAACTGGTGCTACGGCAACGGTTCGGACGGATTGTGGCGGTCTACGATCAGCCAGGGGATCAGGGCCCTCATCTGAAATGGCCTTGGCCGATCGAGACGGCGCAGCGGTTCGACCGCCGGCTTCAAGTGACGGATCCCCCCGGGCGGGAGTTATTCACGCGCGATCGTAAAAATCTGATCGTCGAAGCGTATATCGGCTGGAGGATCGCGCCATCGCCCGCAGACGACCCCGCCGATCCGTTGACCCGTCCTGTCGTGCGGTTCTATCGGACGCTGGGTCGGCCGGAAACCGCCGAGGCCCGCCTGGGGAGCCGGCTGCAAGCCATTTTGACGGCGCAGATCGGCCAGATGGAGATGTCGGACCTGATTGCAGCCCGAAATTCCGAGGCGGGACCGCCCGCAGGCGACAGTCCTTTGAATCGTTTAGCCGCCGATCTGAAACGGGAATTGAACCAGCGAGCGAACGAATCGAGTTCCGTGCTCGATCAACTGGGAATCGAAATCGTCGATGTCAGGGTGAAACGCTTGAATCTCCCCAGCGGGAATTTGCAGGCCGTGTACGAGCGGATGCGGAGCGAACGCTTGAAGATCGCGGAACGATATCGCAGTGCGGGATCGGCGGAAAGCCGGTTGATTCGGAGCCAGGCGGAGCGACAAGCGACTGAAATCCTGGCGCAGGCGCAAGCCGAAGCGGAACGGATCAAAGGGATGGGCGAAGCCGATGCGCTGCGAATTCTTAATGAGGCGCATGCCGAGGACCCCGCGTTCTACGAAACCATTCAGGCGCTGGACGCCTACCGGCGGATCCTGAACGACCAGACGACGTTGGTTTTATCCGCTTCCAGCCGGTTGTGGAAGTTGTTGACGGACGGCCCGCCGGAGTATTCGCCACGGAAACCGGACGAGGAGACGAAACCGTGACCACCGGCGCTCGTCTGTTTCTGGCCGCCGCGATTCTCTACGCGGGAACCGGGTTTTATGTGGTGGGAGGCAATGAAAAGGCCGCCGTGCGCCGGTTCGGGCGTTTTACGGGCAGCTTGCAAACCAGTGGACTTCATTATGACTGGCCATTTCCGTTTTGCCGGGTTGATCGCCTCAATTTCGCCGCGGTGAACACCGTGACCGTGGGAACGCAGTCCGTACCGACGGCCGATGCGCCGCTCGGTCGGGTTGCCACGGCGACGCCGGCGTTTTTAACCGGCGATCAAAATCTGTTGCACGTGCGTGCGCAGATTTTGTATCGCCCGCGAGAAACGGAGGTCACCGACTATCTTTACGGTCAGGTTTCTCCGGAAACGCAATTGGCGCACCTGGCCAAGGCCATCCTGGCGGACCTGATGTCGCGGAGCGGGGTCGATTTTGCGCATGTGCAAGGGTTATCGGAACTCAACGACCAATTGACTCGCCAACTGCAAACAGCGGCGGAGACGCAACGGCTCGGGATCGAAATTGAGCAGGCCCAGATTGAATCGGCAGAACCCCCGGTGCGCGTCAAAGCCGACTTTTTAGATGTCTCGAATGCGCGGGCGGAACAGGCGCGCAGCGTTCAAGAGTCGCGAACCTGGGCGGAACAACGTATCTCCCAGGCGGAGAGCGCTCGCCAGCGCCAGATTTATGAAGCCGAGGCGATGCAGCAGGCGTCAATTGCCACCGCTCAGGGATCGGCGGACCGATTTCGGCATCTGCTGGCTCGCATGCACGAACAAGCCGATCGGCCAGGAGGCGACTATCAGCAGGTTCGTGATCTCACGGTGCAGCGCATGTCCTGGCAGACCCTCCAGGAAGTCTGGCCGAAGATCCGCAAGAAGACGGTCATCAACAGCGAGGGGCCGGTGGACATCGGCGTTTTTTCCTCGGGAAAGCCTTAGGGAATCGCCAAACCACGTCATCCCGACCCACCCAGCCGACTTGATCTGCCCATCCGCCCGACTTTTCCCTCTTGTCCGGAAAAGACACTGGCAGTACAACACGCTGCCATCGAAACTGCGCGGGGGGCAGGGAGGCTCGCGGCCGGTTCGATGAAGTAATGAGACACGGATGTTTCACCGGCTGCGCCATTGGCTGAATCCTGATCTCGCCGTCGATCTGGGATCAACGAGCACCCGTATCGCTTTGCCGGGACTGGGGGTGGTGCTTGATGAACCGTCCGTCGTCGCGCTGCAAAAAGGGACTCGCAAGGTGCTCGGCCAGGGCACGGCGGTCGGCAAGCTGGCTCGGCAGATGCTCGGTCGCACGCCCGACACGATCACGGCCGTCCGCCCGATTCAAGACGGGGTCATCACCGATTTTGAATTGTGCGAGTCGATGCTGCGATATTTTCTGGAAAAGGCGCGCCGGCAAACCCGCGGTTTTCGGCCGCGCGTCGTGATCGCCGTGCCGGGAAGCATCACACCCGTCGAACGACGGGCGGTGTTCAACAGCCTGGAGCGTGCGGGAGCGGGGCAGGTCTTTCTGATTCCCGCCGCCAAAGCCGCCGCCATCGGCGCGGGCCTGCCGATTTCCGAACCGATCGCCAACCTGGTCTGCGATCTGGGAGGCGGCACGACGGAACTGGCCGTCTTGAGCCTGGCGGAGATCGTGGCTGAGAAATCCCTGCGCATCGCCGGCGATGAATTCGATCAGGCGATCGTCGACTGCCTGAAGCAGCGGTATTCTCTGCGCATCGGGTTGCAGACCGCTGAACAGATCAAGCGGCAGATCGGCAGCGCGTACCCCTTGCCGCAAGAACTGACCTACGAAGTGCGCGGATTGGATCTGATCAGCAGCGTGCCGCGCAAGGCGGTGATCACCAGTGAAGAAATTCGCGGCGCACTGACCGCTCCGCTGGCGGCGATCTTGAACGGCATCAAAAGCGTGATTGAACAGTGCCAACCGGAATTGGTGGCCGACCTGTCCGACACGGGCCTGCTGCTTTGCGGCAGCGGCGCCCTGTTGCCGGGACTCGATCTGTTCTTTCAGGAGCAGTTGGGAATACCGGCGCGCTGTGCAGCCGATCCGCCGCGAACCGTAGTGCAGGGATTAACCATTTGCGTGGAACATTTGGCGCAGTGGAAGACCAGCCTCGATGCGGCGTAACCTCGAATTTGAATTTTTCGAATTCATCTTGCTTGAACCTCATGGATTCGTGGCGCAATCAACTTTGGATCGGTTGGCTGCTCCTGGCGGCTGGGGGAGCCTATTTTTTACCGGACGACATCCAGGTCTCATTCCGTGCCGTTCTGGGCGACCTCGTGCGTCCAGGCTGCGTGCTCTGGACGGAAACTCGCCTGCTAGGGGAGCGACTGTCGGCCGATTGGCGTCGCGCGGGGCCTGACCCGTCAGCGGAACTGGTCGAACTCCGGGAAAAACTCGCGGAGGCGCACCGGCAGGTCCGTCAGTTGGAAATTCAACTCGCACGCCTGACCGAAACCGCCGCAGTCGAGCGCCCGCCGATCTTCGCAAACGCGTCTTCGACGTCACCGGGTCCCTTGGCAGAACCCGTGTTGATTCCGGCCGGCGTGCTGGGGGAATCGAATGCAACGGCCTGGCGGGGCGGTCGCTGGCTGGACCAGGGAAAGTCCGCGGGATTGAACGAAGAGGCGCCGTTATTGACGGGGAATCCGCGGTTGCTCGATCGAGGTCGCGACGCCGCAGTCACCGCGGAAGATTCCTTGCTGCTGGGCCGGTCGGTGATCGGTAAGGTCATGCATGCCGGGCGGTGGACCAGTTCGTTTCTGTTGATCACTGATGCCGGATATCGCGGGCGCGCACAATTGGTTCGACGGACGGATGAAGGTTATCTCTTCGGGGGCAAGGGGGTGTTGAAGGGAACCGGGGAATCGCAATGCCTGTTGGAAGGCATTGCCGCGAGTGAATCGGTCGAAGTCGGTGATTCGGTCTATACCGCGGAGCGAGACGGCATCCTGCCCACGCCCTTGTATTACGGCAAAGTCGTCGAAGCGACGTTGGCCGAGGGAGGGCGCGAATGGAAAATTCGAGTGGAACCGGTGGAGCGCCCCGCGGACCTGACCACGGTCGAGGTCTTGAGAACTCGTTTGAATCTCCGTCGCGCATCGGCCAATTAATCTTGATCGGGAAGTTTCAACATCATGCTGTTGTTGATCAGTTGTCTCGGTTTAACGTATCTGTCGCTTGTCGCGCAAGTGATGGGACAAGGGACGTGGGGAGGTTCCCTGTCGGCGGTGGTGCTGGTGCTCGTCATGCACCGGTTTTCGCCGCCGATCCCCGGCATCTGGGCATTGTGCCTGGGATTGATGTCGGACGGTCTGGGTCGCGGGCCGCTGGGCCTGCATGCGGTCGTATTGTTGGTGTTATGCGCCGTGCTCCCGCGTATCGGCTTTGATGGCGCTCCGTGTTCTGTCTGGCGTTGGGGTTGGGCGACGTTTTTGGTCGCCTGGTGGGACGGCGCCGCGAGCGCGGTGATGGACGATTTGCCTCGTCGGCAATGGGAACGCCTGGAAGACGAATTGCTGCGCATCGCCGCGCAGGCGGCAATCACGGGATGCTGCATGGCGGCGTGCGTCGCGCTTGGCCGACGCGTCAGGCAGCGACCATCGTGGAACATGACATGAAAGACACCGCCAGGATTTCAACCCGCTCGTAATTTCGTCTGGAGATCGATGCACAACAATCTGCGAGCGGCGTGGTGGAAAGCCGGAGGAGCGCCCGAGCGGAGCGAACCTGCGGACGGGCCGATCGGCCGTTTGGCCTGGCTGTTCGCCGTGACGGCGGCGTCGCTGCTCGTCATCGGCGGACGATTGGCCTACGTTCAATGCGTGCTGCCAGACGGTCTGACGGAAACCTTTGAACAAACGACGGAATCCGTCGAGGCAATTCCGGCGCGCGACGGTCGAATTCTGGCGGCGGACGGCGTGGTGCTGGCGGACAACCAGGAACGATTTGATCTGCTCGTCTACTATCGCTGGATTGAGAATCCTCCGAACCCCGAGTGGGTCAAACATCGAGCACAACGTTCCTTAACGCGTAGCGAACGCCGCCATCCGGATCGGCTGGCTGAGGCCGAAACCGAGGTTCGAGAACGGCATGCGGAACTGTGGCGGGCTCTCGTCGATGTCTTGCAGGTTTCCGAGGAAGACCTGGAGCGACAACGCGAACGCGTGCAGGCGCGCGTCGAGCATATCTGGGATCTGGTGGAGGCCAAACGCACGCAGCGAGAAACGCGCGCAACCGAATCGACATCCGGCGGGACGGTCATCGGGACCGATTTCTGGTCCAGATTCTGGCAGGAATTGACCACGCCTCCGCCGCGCCAACGGAACGACCCGTTGATCATCAGCGAGCAGGAAGACGATCACATCCTCTGGGAAGGTATCGGCGCGGAAGCCGCGGCCGAGATTGAAGCGCACCCCGAACGGTATCCCGGTGCGCGCGTCGTGATCCGGAGCCGGCGTGTTTACCCGGAACGGACTCTGGCCGCCCACCTGATTGGCAGCCGGACCCGAAGATCGCCGGAAGACATTGCGGATTCCCCGGGTCCTGGCGTCGACGAAGCAGCGTCACCCGACCAGCAGATCGGGCGGAGCGGGCTGGAGCGAAGTTATGAAGAACATTTGCGCGGCCGCCCCGGTTTGAAGAGAATCATCCGGAATCGCCGACGGGAGATCGTTCAAACGGAGATCGTACGGGAACCGCACCCAGGACGTGATCTGATCGTCACCTTCACGGCAAACTTGCAGGGCCGGACGGAACAGCTGCTCAATCAGGTCTTGGGGCGAACGCCGGCGGCCGCGCTCCCGGGACAGATCGACGATGAATCGAACCGTCAACAGCCGGCCGCGATGGTCGGACCGCGCGGGGCCTGCGTCGTGGCTCTCGACGTGCACACGGGCGCGGTGCTGACGGCGGCGGCGGCTCCTTCGTTCGATTTGAATCTCCTCGTGGAAACGGATGAGGCGCAATGGCAAGCCTTGCTCGCGGATCCGCGCCGTCCGTTGTTTCCCCGCGTCACGCAAATGGCGCTGCCGCCCGGATCGACCTTCAAAACCCTCTCGGCGATGGCCCTGGTCGAGGATGGTCAGCTCGATCCCAAAGCGCGCTTCGTGTGCCAAGGATTTCTCGATCGTCCTGACAAGGACCGCTGTCTGGTCTTCCGGCATTATGGCGTCGGACACAACGACACCGATCTGGCCGATGCACTCTGCCGTTCATGCAATGTTTATTTTTTTACGGCGGCGCGACGCGCCGGTCCGCGTCCCCTTATCGAGTGGTCTCAAAAACTGGGATTCGGGCAGCCGACGGGCATCGACCTGCCGGGGGAAGCGGTCGGGTCTCTGCCGATGCCCGACGCCGATCAGAAAAAATCCCGCCGGCCATGGTATGCGGGAGACACGCTGGGCTTGGCGATCGGACAATCCTCGCTGCTGGTGACGCCGTTGCAGATGGCGCGACTGATGGCGGCCGTCGCCAACGAAGGTCAACTCGTGACGCCGTACCTGGGAGCCGCCGCCGGGGCCTGGCAGCAGCAGCCAACGGGATCCCCTCCCTCAACCATGCAGCGATTCGTGCGGCCGGAACCGCGCGCCATCGCCGGGCTGCATCCCGACACCCTGGCTGTCGTGCGTGAGGGTCTCGAACGCGTCGTGCAGGATCCGAAAGGGACGGCCTATAAGACGGTGCGCCTGCCCAATATCCGCAGTGCGGGAAAAACCGGGACCGCCGAGGTGGGAAGTCGTCTTCCGGACCATGCGTGGTTCGCCGGGTATGTGCCTGCGGACGCCCCCCGAGTGGCGTTCGTCGTCGTCGTGGAGCATGGCGGATCCGGAGGGAAAGTCGCCGGGCCGATCGCCCGGGACTTCATCAAACTGCTGGCGGAGACGGGCGTCGTCAGCGGATCACGCGACTTGGCCAAAGAATAGACCTGGCGTCGGGACCTTCGGCTCTCTTCCGCTGAAGCGCCGCTTCCGTCTGTCTCGGGGAAATTTCGCTGAGGCCGACCGCGGTCGTTCAACTGCGGATTTGCTGAGCGAGATCGTCCAGCGCTGCCTTGGCGCCTTCGATGCCGCCATGCTTCAAGGCGAACAGCGCCACATCGTTGATGGCGCCGACGGGAGCGGCCTCCAGCTTCTTTTTGTTGATCAACCGCCGTGGGTTGCCGTCTCCGGCCATGAGCTTTTTGCGTTGACCATACACTGTCTGGTACCAGTGCTTTGAGGAAACCGCCTTGGCCAGCTTCGGATTGTCAGAGAATTTTTTCGTCAGGTAATCTCCGACATCGGTATGAGTGGCCTTTTTGCCCAACTCCTTCAGGGCATTTCGGATCTCCTCGCTCATATTAAAGGTATTGCTACCGGCCTTCTTCGCCATTCCCCGTAACTCGCTTTCTAACTGGATGGGGTCGGAACAACGGCTGATGGTTGCGTCGGACCGACAGAGTGCTTCGCTGACACCATCGCTCCCCAGACCACCAAAGTCAATCGAAAAGCGTCGGCGGACGATGCTTCCCCGGAACCCCGAATCGAAGTTTTCGCATGTCCTGCGGCGTTCGACGTTCCCGCATTCCCTTCGTTTGACTTTCCCCGCGGCCTGCGCTACTGTCAAAGGCCTGATAATTTCAGCTCATTGCAAGCATTGTCCGACTTTCATGGACAATCATTCAGCGTTCGAAAGGGTAGTGCGCATGCCTCGTCCCGTTACGTTGTTCACTGGCCAATGGGCGGATCTCAAGCTGGAAGAGCTCTGCAAAAAGGCTAAGGATTTCGGTTACGACGGTGTCGAACTCGCCTGCTGGGGCGATCATTTTGAAGTCGACAAGGCGCTGTCCGACGATACCTATTGCGCCCGCAAGCGTGAACTCCTCGAACGATACGATTTGCAGTTGTTCGCCCTGTCGAACCACCTCGTCGGACAAGCGGTGCTGGACACCATCGATGAACGCCACAAATCCATCCTGCCGCCATACGTCTGGGGCGACGGCAAGCCCGAAAAAGTGAACGAGCGGGCCATCGAAGAAATGAAAAAGACGGCCCGGGCCGCCAAAAAAATGGGCCTGGGGATCGTCCATGGTTTCACCGGTTCAAGCGTCTGGCATCTGATCTACGATTTCCCGCCCACGCCCAAATCCTGGTATGACGACGGCTTCAAATTGCTGGCGGAACGCTGGAATCCGATTCTCGACGTCTTCCAGGAATGCGGCGTGAAATTCGCACTGGAAGTCCATCCGACCGAAATCGCGTTCGACATCTACTCGGCCCAGCGCGCACTGGAAGCGCTCGACAACCGTGAAGAATTCGGCTTCAACTTCGATCCCAGCCATCTCATCTGGCAGGGAGTCGATCCCGTCGAGTTCATCCGCGCGTTTCCCGATCGGATTTATCACGTCCATATGAAGGACGCCAAAGTCACGCTCAACGGCAAGTCGGGCATCCTCGCCAGCCACTTGTCGTTCGGCGATTCCCGGCGCGGCTGGGACTTCCGCAGCGTGGGCCGCGGCGGTGTTCAGTTCGAAGACATCATCCGCGCCCTCAACGCGGCGAAGTACACCGGTCCGTTGTCCGTGGAATGGGAAGATTCCGGCATGGATCGGGAGCACGGAGCGCGCGAGGCGTGCCAATACTGCAAGAACGTCGATTTCACACCCTCGAATCGCGCGTTCGATTCCGCGTTTGCGGAATAAGACCAGGGAACCGCACTCTCTGGTTTCCAGAGAGTGTGAGGAGCTTCCGCAGGAACCCGCGGACCGCGGGGGCGGTCGCAGCTCCGATCGGCATCCAGCCGTTCCTGCTTCGGAAGGGATGGGTTACACGCTGACGGGGGCGCCGGCCGCCATCGGAACGGTTTGCAGGTACTCTTCCAAGGCAGCCGTCGCGGCATCCGGCGTCATGACGCCCAGACGCATCACGATGGACGCCAGTTGTTTCGGATCTTCTTGCTGCCAGGCCAGCAGTTTTGCCAATTGGGCGCGCGTCAGCCAGCCGTTTTCGCAGGCGATTTGTCCGAAGCGCGACGAGCTGGCCTGTTGTTGTCGCAGAACGGCATCGACCTGTTCCGCCGAGAGCAGGCCTGATTTCTGCGCCAATTCTCCGATGCGGACTCCCGACGGAGGACACTCGATCAGGGCCCGCGACACCGCGGTGATGTCGGTCAATCCTTTGGACACCAACCAGCGGCTGAACCGCTGCGCGGTCACCTGTTGCATCAGGCTCCGCTCGGATTCCTCGATCAGCGTCGTGATCGTCACGCGATTTCGGCCGGCATGCTTCGACTGATACAGGCAATCGTCGGCGGCGGCGATCAGTTCGCGCGGGCTGTCGGTCCCTTGGCGATTGGGAATCGTCATGGCGGCGCCGAGGCTGACGGTCACCGCGATTCGAGACTGCTGGAAAGTGAACGGCTCCAGGGCGATCTGCTCACGAATCCGCTCCGCGATCCGTTCCAGGCCTTTTTCCGTCGGCTGTTTGACGAGAATCACAAACTCTTCGCCGCCGAAACGGGCCACCGTGTCGGAACCGCGAATCGAATCGCTGAAAATTTTCGAGATGCGCTGCAACACTTCGTCGCCGCACTGGTGACCATAAGTGTCGTTCAATTTCTTAAAATGATCGACGTCGGCGAACAGGACGCCGATGGGCGAGGCGTCCCGAGCGCAGGCGCGGAACTCGCGGGCGATGGTCTCGTCAAAGAAATGCCGGTTGTACAAGCCGGTCAGCGGATCGCGGAGGGCCTGTTGCTTGAGTTCCTCGTTGTGCGATTGCAAGGCGCGTGTTTCCGCTTCAGCCGATTGCTGTTTGACCGCGGCCTGTGCACCGGCGAGATGTTCTTTCACCGCAATCTGGGCTAATTGCTCGTTGGCTTCGACCATGAGGTCCGCCGGAGAACCGAACGAGGTCAGATCAACCTGAAACAGGTCCCCCGCCAGTTTGAAACGCTCGTCGGCGTCGGCCAGCAACTGATCCACGTCCGCCTCGGTCATTTGCCAGCAGTGGCCGGCCAGCACGCGGAGCTGCTCCAGGGCGCGTCCCTTGAACGGGGTGCAAAAATAATCACCGATCGCCGCCGCCGCGACCATGGCGACGACCAGTTCGAAATGCGGTTGGTCTTTCAACTCGGCCAGCGCCGTCCAAGGCGCGTGATGTCGCTGGGCCGCTTGCACCATCATCGCCGGCAGTTTCCAGTGCTCCATCAATTTAGAACCGATATCGACGTGGCTGAAACCGAGGCTTTGGACTTCGCATTCAATCAGCGGACGATCAAGTTCCTGCACCGAGTCCCGCACCGGACAGTATTGCCGCGGAATGGTTTTCAACATCGCCAACTGGCCGATATCGAGCAATAGACCGCAGAGGAAGAATTCCCCGGCCACCGCGCGATTGTGCCGCTGCGCCAAGGTTTCGGCGGCCGCGGCCTGCACAATGGATTGCTTCCAGTAAGCGAGATAATGGGCTGCTGCCGGACCTTTCGTCATCGCATCGTCGGACAAGGTGAAACACAATGCCAGACTGGTGGCGACGGTGGTCCCCAGCAACGGAACCGCCCGGTCGATGGTCCGGACTTCCGAGGCCAGTCCGAAGAACGAAGAATTGGCGGCTTTGAGAATTTTCGCCGTGATCGCGGGGTCGGACTTGATCACGTCGACGACCTGACGAATCTCCGTCTCCGGATCCTTGGTAAGTTCCAAGAGCTTCGCGGCGACCGAGGGCAAAGTCGGAAGTTGGGACGATGTCCAGATGCGACGTGCTTCAATCATGGAGGGGCTCTCACTGAGGAAACAACACGAACGTCCTTGAGTGTTTTCGGGCAAGCCGCGCCGAATCCGCGCCGCCCGCATGCCTCTTGAATTTAGTACACGCCGGGAACGCGATCTGGCATCGGCCCTCTCAGCGTCCAAAATCGCCGTGTCTGCAATTCGGAACGTAACAGAATTATCGGATTTGACATCTCGCGACACCTCAGACAAAATGAATGATGTTGGAGGTGAAAACCTGAATTCCCCCGGGATCTGCCGCTCTGCGACGTCCCCCTTGCTTGATTCATGTCAGAATTTGCCTAGAACAATAGATCCGGACGGTCTCTTTTCTAACCTCTTTTCCTACAAGAGGTTGCCTTTCTAATAGCATTCCTGTCTTGAGAGTTGTTTGTCGAGCTCTTTCGTCGAATCGGCAAAATTGCTGAACTTAACGCATAAACACATGAAAATTCGTCTGCGGTGTTAGTTTGGCCTGCTGGAAACGCAGGAGGACCTTCCGAAACCATGGGCTCTCTATCGATGAATCACAGACTTCGCGCGAGAGGAGGCGGTCTCCCATGAAGGAGGGGCGCATCGGGGTATTGCTGATTGATGATCACACGATGGTGTTGGAATCGTTGTCAGCCCGCCTGGCCTTGGATCCGCGCATCGAAGTAGTCGGGACGGCGGAGAACTGCGACGACGGATTTCGACTGGCGCTGGCGCAAAAACCGAACGTGATTCTGCTGGACGTCCAGTTGCCGGGTCGTGGCTCCTTTGATTTAGCCGAAGACCTCGCTTCGCGCCTGCCCGAGACCAAGCTGATCTTCGTGACCGGATACCTGGCCGACGTGTATCTGTCGCAGGCGGTCCGATTGCATGCGGCCGGTTACCTGCTCAAGGGAGAACCCGTGCAGAATCTCGCGAATGCGATTCTGCGCGCCATGTCCGGAGAAACCACTTTTTCTCCCGACGTGATGGAACGGCTCAAATTCGATCCGGCGCTGAAGCGGTACGTCTTGAAGGAAGAGACTTCGCTGAGCACCCTCACGGGGCGGCAGGTCGAGGTGCTGCGGCATCTGGCGCGGGGGGAAAGCGTGAAAGAAATCGCGCGCTTGATGCACCTCTCGCACAAGTCGGTGGACAGCCACAAATATCGCATCATGAACAAATTGAGCATTCATGACCGCGTGGAGCTGGCCCGGTTCGCCATCCGCGAAGGATTGCTGACGCCCTGATCCCGCCGTTCAGCGTTCCGGGTTCGCGATTTGATGCAGGTATCTGGCCAATTCGGCCTGAAGGTTTACCAGTTTCTGCCACTGGTTCCAATCGCATCGAATCGAGCGGGAATTCGCCGGTCGGTCCGTGTCCTCGACGGCATGCTGAATGACGGCGCCGATTCGTTCATGTAGGAAGGCGAGCAGGTCGGACAATTGAGCGCGCTGCAGCGGCCGCAAATCCAGCGGAGGTTCGGGAGCGCCGTCAGGAAACAACTCCCCTGTCTCGGGGTTCATGGCCGTGTGTGGTGAGAGAAAATCCAATTCTTCGTCGATTTCCTCTTCGGCTCCATCAAAGGTTTGAGCCGTGCTGCTTTCCAGTTTTTCAATCCGAGACGATTCGCTGCTCGCACTTCCGGACTGGCGAACCTCCCCGATGGCCAGCAAGCACCGCCCGATCGCCAGGACGTCGCCGGTCTGAATCACGCGCATTTGAATCGGATGTCCATTGACGCGCGTGCCGTTGGTGCTGTCCAGATCGGTCAAAATGACCTTGCCGTCGTCTTCTTGCAGCTTCGCATGGAAGCGGCTGACGCGATCGTCATTCAATTGAATGTCGTTGTCGTCTTCACGGCCAATCGTCACCGGCGTGGGCAGATGAGCGAACACCCGCCCTCGCTCCAGTCCTTCGAGAATCCGGATTGTAATCTGCATCTTGCCTGAACAATCTGGAAATACCACCCAGCGAGGGCAGTGATTGAAGGGAACCAACAACCGGCCCCGAGCCCGCCTGGCGGACTCGCTCTATTGTCTGTTGTAGCACTCTTTTTCAACCAGCGTCAAGAAGGCCGGACTGCGGAGCCCGTTCGACCGACTGGCCGGCGATTCGACTCGACGGGCGGATTGTGGAACGGGTATGCTGCAGAATCGAGAAATCGAAGGAGCGAACGGATGCGGGATCGAATCATCGCGCGAAGTGTTGCCGGGGTTGTATTCGTCATCTTGGCTGCGGGAAACTTGGCCTACGGCCAGTTTCGCGTTTTGGCGCCGACGCCGGAGGAAACGCCCGGTCGATTGATGGCGATTCTCCCCAGCCATGAGATGCTGGAATCGCTGAATCGCGCGGAAGAAGCCTTGCAGCAGGGACGTCATCACGATGCGTTTTCTCTGCTCCGTCGTTTGCTGGACCAGCCGGACGACTACTTTATTGATCAGTCGATGCGGCAGACGCTCAAATCGCAGATCCAGGAGATGATCGGCCGGTTCACTCCCGAACAACAAGCCGCTTATGAATTGCTCGAAGGTTCGGTCGCGCGAAAACTCTTGGAGCAGGCGTTGGCGACCGGGGATCAAGACCTCCTGGCAGAAGTTATGCGGCGTTTTCCGGGAACGGCGGCCGCTGGAAATGCCGGAGCAACCATCGCGTTGCACCGGTTGGACCGGGGAGATGTTCGGCAGGCGGCATCGCTGCTCGGCGAATTGCGTCGAAACACGCCGCCGGAAAAAGGGCTCGATCCGGAACTCGGGTTCCGAGAGGCGATAGCACGGCAGTTGATCGGCGACACTCGTGCGGCAGCGGAGTTGCTGTTCGAAATCCGCTCCCAGTCCTCTCCGGCGCGAATTCGGCTCGCCGGCCAGGAATTGCCGTCGTTTGCCTCAGTCGACCAGGCCGCCGCGTGGCTGACTCAGAGCTTTCCCGCGTCCAATTCGCCGGAAATCGAATCCCGCTGGCTGTCTCTGCGCGGAAGTTCGAACGGCGCCAATCCTGCGGACGAAGCCGGCGCCATCGGGCAGCCGCTGTGGAAGTTCGATCAGCTGGCAGGGCTCGCTTCGGAGTTGTCAACCTCCGCCGACGATGCCCTCACCGAACGATTGTCGCGACTGTTGCAGTCGGCGGAAAGCTCGCAACTGGAACCCGACCGCGCGCCGTTATCCACGCTGGCGCCTGTGATCAGCGAGGAACTGGCGGTCTTCCGCACGGCGCGGGACGTCGTCGCCCTCGATCGGCGCACGGGCAGCGTGCGTTGGCGGTCCGTGTGGTCCGATCCGCTGTTCAATCAATTCTGGTCGGCTGAGTCCGTTCGTGCATCGGAACCAGAGCAACCTTTGCGATCGGGATTAACCAGCTACATGCGCGATCGGCTGTTTGAAGACCGGACGTATGGCGCTTTGAGCAGCGACGGCCGACTCGTGTTCGCGGTCGATAGCATATCGCCGTTGATGATGTCGCAGGAATTGAGAGCGAACGGCCGTCCCGTGATCATCGCGATTCCCGGGGGCGAACCGTTGATGGAGACCTTCAACTTTCTGCGCGCCTATGACCTGTCCGGCGGACGCCTGGTCTGGGAAATTGGAGGCAGTCGGTTAGGCGGGCAGGAAGAGTTTGCCGGGCATTTTTTTCTCGGTCCTCCGCTGTCTCATGAGGGGCGTTTGTACGCCCTGGCGGAAGTGCAGGGAGAAATTCGACTGTTGGTTTTAGAGGCCGATTCCCAGGGTGTGCGGACGGTCTGGGCCCAGCCGATCCTGGCTCCCGAACTTCGCGTCGCCCAGGGAGACGAACGGCGGCGGATGGGACTGATGCCGGCGATCGCCCACGGGATGGCTGTTTGTCCCACCGGATCCGGAGTCGTGATCGGAGTCGATCTGACGCGCCGCCAACTGCGCTGGGCCCATAATTATTCGTCGGACGCCGTGTTGAGTGACCAGGCGCTCCATGATCCACTGGGGCAACGGAGACTGAGTGATTTGCGCGCCGTCTCCACCGAATCGGAAAGTCCCTGGCGAGACGGAAACCCCGTGATCGCGGGCGGACGAGTGCTCATCACCCCGATGGACGCGGAGGAATTGCACTGCCTCGACCTGGAGACGGGCGAGGTTTCCTGGACGGCCCCGCGCGAGCAGGGACTGTTTCTGGCGGGAGCGAACCATCAGCAGGTCGTCGTCGTCGAGGCGGACCGCCTCCGGGGCCTGCGGGTCGCGGATGGTGCGCCCAGTTGGACCGATCCGTCCGTATTTCCCGCTCCCACGGGTCGCGGATTGTGGCTCGAAGACCGTTATCTGCTCCCGCTCTCCTCAGGTGAGATCGTCACGCTCGATCTCAATTCGGGGCGGATTCTGGCCCGGGCAAAGTTGCCCGAGGGGACTATTCCAGGAAACCTGGCCGCGGGAACCGGCGCTTTGTTTTCAGTTTCCCCCCGGCAGGTGGTGTCGTTTCGTCGTCTGCCGGAAATCAGCGAAGAAATCGCTCGCCGCCTGGAAACCGACCCGCAGGATGCCGTCGCTTTGGCGCTGAGGGGGGAATGGCGACTGCACCATCGGGATGCCGATCAGGGCATAACAGACTTGCGGCAGTCGGTGCAACGACAACCCGAATCGCATGTCAAAATGACATTGGCGACCGCATTGCTGGAGGGCTTAAGGACGGACTTCGAACGGTATCGGGACGGCATTTCCGAACTGGAAACGCTGATGGACGACCCCAAACAGCGGCAAGACGCCTTATGGTTGATCGCCCGGGGGCTGGAAGGACGCGGCGAACGATCGGCCGCCTTGGCACGATTGATGTCTTTGGTTGAAGCGGAAATCGATCAATATAGTCTTGAGCAAAACTGGCAGGTGCGCAACGACCGCCGTTTGAGCGCTTATCTGGCGCGCATGTACGAAACCGCCGGAAACGAGGAACGTGCGGAAATGGATCGGTCGATCACCAATTGGCTGCCGACCAATCGTTCCAGCGACCCAAAAGAGATCCGTCGTCAGGCCCGGCGATATCTCCGCTGCTTCGGATTCCATCCTTCCGCCGTGACCGTCCGACAACAACTGGCCGCGGCTCTCGATCCGGTCCATGACGCCGTCGAATTTGAAATGGAATATCAACAATTAAGCCGCCACCCGGACCCGATCGTCGCCGGTCCGGCCGCGGCCCGACTGCTGCGCTGGTGGCTCGATCGTAAGCGGTACGACGATGTCAAACTGTCGTTGCCGGAATTCACCGCCCGATTCGCCGACATCGAATGCGAGCCGAAACTGACGGGGAAGCAGATCGCCGAGACGATTCTGGCGGATGAAGGATTCCGAAAATTCTCCGAATGGGAACCGGCCTGGCCGGCTGGAGAAATTCAGACGCATGTGACTCAGACGCAGGTGTTAGGTCCGCCGACCTTCCGCGTAGCGACCACGGGACCAATTCCTCCACGGTATCGTGGTTGGAGTTTTCACACCGACGCGAACGCCACCATGCTGGTGGCCTCTGACGGCGAGGGGCGTCAACAGTGGCGATTGAACCATCCCGTCATTTCCGAGCTGCAATTGTTCGGCGGGAATCTGGCGTTTCCCGGCCTGCAGAAGATTTGTCTCCAGGACCACCTCGTCGCCTGGTCGACCGGGATGCGGCTCATCGTGGCGGCAGACGTGGAGCCCGAGCGGGAGCAACCCCGCATTCTCTGGACCGCCCCCATCATGACCGCCGGGGAATTTGAAGTGCGTCCGAGAATTTTTGGAACCGGGCTCGGACAGTTCGGCAACGGCCGGCAGCGCGGCGATCTCGTGGCGATTGTCGATTCGGCGGTCGTCTATCACAACGGGCGAACGCTGTTCGCGGCGGAACTCACGACGGGAAATCCATTGTGGTCCCGCAAAGACCTGTCCGCCCAAAGTTTTGTCTCCGCAGACGCGCGCGCGGTCGTTCTGTCGGATCGCGGCCACCATCTGGCCAGTTCACACAGTGTGACCGTTTTGCGCACGTCCGACGGCGCCGTGCTGTCCCGGCAGGAAGCGCCTCCGACGAAAAGCGTCTTATGGCGAGGAGGCAGCCGACAACTGACACTGGATGAAGGACAAGCATCTCCGGACAATCGCCTGCCGTTGCAGTTGGATGATCTGGTTTTGGAAAAAACAATCTGGAACGCCGAACTCACGTCGCCGATCAGACCGTTGATTCTCAACGATTCGGAGATCGTCACGATTGAAGAGAATCGCCGGTTGACAGTCCGGGATCTCCTCACGGGCGAAATTCGCTGGAGCAAGGATCTCGACGTCACCCTGCCTGTCGAGACGATGTGGGTCCAGCCCTGGAAAGACCGGTACTTGATCACGGTGGGGAAGGCCAGGCCGTCGTTGGAACTGCGCATCGACAGCATCGACGGTCAGCAGTCGCCGATTGATGGTTTTGTGTTCGCCATTGATCAGCAGTCCGGTGAACAATTGTGGTCCGCCAGAGTGGAAGCGACGGCTTATGACGTGACTCAACCGGCAGGGTGGCCCGTGCTGGGATTTGTCGGTCGGAAGGTCATCCCTCCGAAACATTTGCCGGCGCCCGTGACGACTAAGCTCACGGCGACGTTCATCGACAAACGGACCGGTAATATCGTGTTTAGCAAAGACGAAAGCGCCAATCCCAATATCAGCACCTATCTGATTCAGATCGATCCCGACCGCAACCGGTTTGTCGCCAACTTTCTCGCCTGGTCTCTGGAATTACACTACACCGGCAAACCGGCTCCCTGACCGCGAGTCCTTCTGCGAATAGCACGGTCTCGAATGGGCCACCTGGCGACCAGCGGGGGTTGCCGGCAATTTGCCGAAATTCGCCGAGAATGCTTGACTGCCTGAGACTGTGACGTAGGCTTCTCACGTTGCCGGTGCGAATGCCGACAACCAATCACTCTGCGTTCTGAGCGCGGCAAGGAGGAGCTGGGAGCTTCGAGGGGACCTTGCCGCGCTTTTTCTTTTTCCGGTCATAATCAGGCTGAGAATCGTTGCCCTGAAACGGGTTACAGCGATGACTCGCCCGAAATCGTGCTCGACCGGCGACGCTTACCGCTTCGACCGTTTCCAGACATTTCGAGGAAATGGGAAATTTGCACCAACTCTGTCGAGTATGACGAATTGCCCGATCAGGCGGGGAATTCCGGCCGATAGTACTGAGATAGGGAGACAGAGGCCGGCGCCTTTGTTCCGGGGTGACTCGCCGCACTCGGGATCTTCGCCATGGCAACAAAAAATCGCGCTTTCTTGATCGCATTTCGAACTCTGGTGGCCTCGCTGAGCGTGTTTTGCCTGCTTATGCTCAGCCTGCAGGCCTTTCCTCAGTACCGGCCGTCCCGGTTGCTTGCCAAACGGCTGGGGTGGTCACCGGCGCCCCCGCCGGTGGAAGCGTCAGTCGATGAAGAAGAATACGCAACGGTCGAGGAAGAGGCGTTGAATGATCCTTTCTCGGGATCGGTGTCGGGAAATGATGCGACCGGCAACCATTCCTCAGTTCCGCCGAATTCGCTGGAATCAGCCGGCGAGGCTTCGGTCCGCTCGATTGAATCGCAGGAATGGGAAACCCGCCTGGGAGAATTGGAACGCTGCGTGGTGGACCTGAAAATGGAGCAAACCGTCCTTTTGGGCGGCTTGCGAGAAGAAGTCGCCAAGTCGCTCAACCAGTTCGGTGCGCAGACGGCGGAAATGCGCACGTCACAGCAGCGATTGGAATCGCTGGAACAGCAGCTCAACGTCTTGCAGGAACGATTAGCGGAACAGCCAGCGGTCGAGCATCCGCCGGAACGCATCGGCATTCGCCAGGAGACGATCGACGGCGCTGCACGGCTGTTTGTCGAGGCTCGGGACGTGAGCCTGGCGGAACTGTTTGCCAAACTGGGAGAAACGCTGGGAATCAATCTCGTGGTCGATACCAGCGTCACCGGAAACGTCTCGCTGCATCTGGAGTTGCCGCATTCGGCCGAGGCGCTCAAAGAGGTCTGCCGGTTGGAACGTTGCCGCCATTCCCAGGACGGCCGGGTGGTGGTGATTTCGCGGAAAGCGGCGGCCCCGGAACCTGCCAAGCCAGAACCGCCGGCGACCATGACGAAACTCTATCGTTTGCGATTCATCACCGGAGCTGAAATCCGGCCGTACGTGACGGTCGTGCTGACGCCCGGGGTCGGCACCATGGGCTTCGCCAATGTTCGTGAAGCCTCGGCATCGACGGAAACTCGCGATCCGCCGCGCGCCATCCTGGTGAAAGATACGCCGGAAGTGCTCGTCGCCGTGGATCGACTCGTGCAGGAACTGGATCATCCCGCCAGTCCCGCGGAACAATCGCAACGTGCGGTGAACGCCACGCCGGTTGCCGCACCGAATGTTCCGCCGCCGCCGGTCGACGCTCCGGTCCCTGCCCCGACGCCGGCCGCAGCCACCGCCCCGCAACAGGAACAGCGCGCCGGTTGCCCGCATTGCACCAGCATTGCTCCCCCCGTGGTGACCCCCGGACCGCGCAATGCCCGCCGTTGATTGTGAATACGGTTCGCCGTCGGCAGCGTCAGCGACGGCTCATTCCACGACATCGTCCAGCAGTGACATGCTCACGACCTGATCGCGGCTGACATGCACGCGCGACCGGTTCGGTCGGATGCCGTGCCGGCGCAATTCCAGCACATACGCGTCGCGATTCGTCTTGCTGTCGCGGAGATCATGCACGTCGGCATCGGCCAGAAACAGGTACCGATGGTCGCCGCCAATCAGCGTGCCTGCGAAGACATACTCACTGACCGCATCGATCACGATCGTCTGATTCAGATACTCATCCATCACCGTGTCCGTTATGATCGTAGCCACCAAGAAACCGACGCGGCCATGGCGCCAGAAGACTGTAAAACAGAAAGCGCCGCCACGAGACCCCGCGACTTTGTCTGATTACTGACATTTTAACGCGGCGACGCGTTCTTCCAAATCCGTCACTTCGATCAGCGGGCAAGAGACGTCGCTGATCATGTTGTCGAGCGATGCCGGATCTTTGAACGCCGAACCGGTGACCAGGCAGGCCACCTGGGCCTCGGGAGCGAGTTCACCATTCCGAGCCGCCTGAATCGCGCCCGCCAGCGCGCAGCATCCGGCCGGTTCCGCGAAGATTCCTTCTTCCCGCGCGAGTCGCTTCTGCAACTCCCAGATCAGTTCATCGGAAACAAGATGCCCCGTTCCCCCGTTGCGTCGACACGCGGCAATCACCGCATTGCCATCGATCACGGTCGGCACCTGTAATCCGCTGATTTTCGACGTGCACGTGATCGGACGACTCTGGTCGCCCCCGTTTCGCAAGGCGCCCGCCATCGTGTCGTTGCCGAGCGGTTGCACGCACTCGACGCGCGGCAACCGCTGGATTTTTCCCGCGCCGAGCGCCTGTTCAAAACCGACGGCAATCGCCAGCACCAGGCCTCCTCCTCCCGCCATGCTGAAGACATGGTCCCACGGCGCCTCTCCCTGCTCGGCGAGCTCGTGTGCGATGGAATACACGCCCGACATGCCGGCCGGCGAATACTTGAAGGCGCTGACCTGCATTTGTGCCCCGGGACGCGAACTGAGCGCTTTCAAACATTTGATCACCCGGCCGGAGACCTCGCTGCTGATGCCGAATTCCCGGATGCGATACAAGGTCGCCCCGTAGGCCAGCATCTGTTTCAGCTTTCCTTGCGGCGCTTCTTCGACAATGGCGATTTCACAACCGATGCCGGCCGCGGCGCAATAGGCGGCGAGCGCCGCCCCCGTGTTGCCGCTCGAAGTGGCCACGCAGCGCGTCTTGCCATGTGCGAGCATGTCTGAAATCGCCGCGACGGCAAACCGGTCCTTATACGACCCGCTGGGATTCGTTATTTCGAGCTTGAAAAACAGATTTTTCAACCCGACCGACGGTCCGATCCGCCGCGAACGTACCACCGGCGTACTTCCTTCGCCGAGCGTCAGCCGATGCCGCTCCGGGACCGGCGTCAGCCATTCCGCCCACTGCCAAATGCTCATACTTCATCGCTTCCTGAGTTCAATCGACCGACCATCGCAATTTTTCGGTGCTGTGCGGCGCGAAAACTCAGCATAACCGGGCGGTGCCGAATGCTCTACGATAGGTGAAGACCTCAAGCCTCGCCGTCATTGACCCCGAGGGATCGGTTCAGGATGATGTGGCGACAATCGGTGAGCGATTCTCTCTCTTTGTTTGATGGAAAAGCAATGCAACGGCTGCCGGCCTCTTTGTTTGAACAGTTCATTCCCGAAGTTTTCGCGGCGGCGGGGTGCCAGCGGCGGGAAGCCGACCTCGTGACCGAACATTTGGTCGATTCCAATCTGGTCGGGCATGATTCGCACGGTCTCGTTCGCGTGCCGCGCTACCTCGCCTGGATGAGCGAAGGCAAACTGCTGGCCAACCAGCATGCGACTCCGTTTGTCGACGCCGGCGCTTTGGTGGGAGTCGACGGCGGCTTCGGGTTCGGGCAGGTCATCGGCAAAGAAGCGATGAACCTGGCCATCGAGCGGACGAAGAAGCACGGTTTCTGCGCCTTGGGCATCCGCAACAGCGGTCATCTCGGTCGTATCGGAGCCTGGGCGGAACAACTCGCCGTCGCCGGGCTCGTATCAATTCATTTCGTGAACTCGTCCGGTTTCGGGATTCTGGTCGCCCCGTTCGGGGGAACGGAACGCCGGCTGTCGGCCAATCCCATCGCCGCGGGCACGCCGAGTCCTCACGGCCCGATGATTCTCGACATCGCCACGTCCGCCACCGCCGAAGGAAAAATTCAAGTGGCCAGGAACCAGGGAAAGCAAATTCCGCCTGGTTTGATCCTCGATGCTGACGGACAACCGACGACCGACCCGGCGACATTTTACGGCCCGCCGATGGGAGCCATTCTGCCGTTCGGCGGCCACAAGGGCTCAGGGCTCTCGGTGTTCTGCGAAATCCTCGCCGGCAGTTTGACGACCGGCGGCAGCAGCCATCCCCAAAACGAAACGGCAAAACGACTCGTCAACAACATGCTGACGCTGGCATTCAATCCCGCGGCATTCGGACCCGAAACGACCTATGCTTCCGACGTCTCCCGGCTCATGGAGTGGGTGACAAGCTCGCGCCCCGCCGAGCCCCACGGCGAAATCCTGCTGCCGGGCGATGTGGAACGGCGTACGCGTGAAGACCGCCGGGCGAACGGCATCCCGATCGACCCGGTGACGGCCAAGCAACTGGTGGACTCCGCCGAGAGCGTCAAAGTCGCCGCACCCCCAGCATTGAAGGACCTCGCCGCGACGGCCAAGTGAGGCCTGGCCAGGCCCGTGATGCGGATTTGGCCGCAACAAGGCGAAAAAGCACGCAAAAAACTCGAAGAGGTTTTGCCAATCAGAGGCATAAAACACAAAGTGGAGAATTTTCAGGGAGATCAAGACGGTCCTGGACCGGCATTCCCTTTCTCTCGGATGTGTGTTTTGTGCCTCTGGCGTCGAATGTCTTTGCTTGTATCTTTGCGTTTCTTGCGTCTTTTTGCGGCTGATTCAGCCTTTTCTCCGTTCGTTCGCTGGCGCGTCAAGCTTCCTCGATTTACCAAGGCCAGGCGAGGGTAGGTTGGTTCTGGTAGCGCTTGGTGCCGAGTTCAAGACGTGCGCCGGAGCCGGGGGCCAGCTCAATCGTGAGCTGCCGATCGTTGACGTCGACGGACTGTCCGTTGGCCTTGGCGGTGGTGAATTGGTGCTCGCCGTATCCTCCTGCCTGAATCACAACACGGCGAGGATGAACCGGACTGACATTCACCAGCGTGACGGAGGTTTTATCGCCAGTCATCTCATCGACCAGCGCAGCCACATCCTCTGACAAACCCGGACGGCGAGCGTCAGGATCGAAGTAGCGCAACCGGGCGTTCATGACCAGCGTGCGATTGGCATGATGGATCCCTCCCATGGCGAGTTGCAGCAAATTGACCACGGTCGCCGGGTTGAACCGCATGGGGTCGTCGGAGAGCCGCGTGTCGGGAGTTGATTTGTCATTGCGGATCGACTCCACTTTGCTTCGAATCGTTTCCAGATCGCCGCGCAGCGCCTGCTCGGGATAACCAGGCGACTTCCCTTCGAGAAAACTCACCCAGCCATCTCCGGCCAACCGCTGGCGATCGGCAGGATTCATCGACCAGTACCAGAGTTCCAGCGCGCCGTGAGAGTATTTGCTCGGCGTGAACTGGTACCAACCGTTGTCGCCGTACATCGACGGGTACAACATCTGACCGTCGATTTTCTTCCCTTGGGCATTGATCTTGTCGATCATCTTTCGCCACGGGTCGAGCCAGCGATCGTCTCCGGTGAGCAGATAGGCGTTGCCGAAACCGGTCAAGCCGAGGTGCGTCGTGTTGCGGTGGCCGAGCTCGTCGGAGCCGGGAACCTTTACGGTGAAACCCCAGCCATAGACGCCGCCGTACCATTTGCCGTTCGTTTCGCCGCCGAGGGAGCCGTCTAACCCGATATTGCTCGGGATGATGCCGTTGTTGTCGAGGATCCGCTGCCGCCATGCGCCGACATAGTCCAAAATCCAATCGCGATATTTCTTCTCGCCGGTCGCCAGATAGGCATGCAGCGCGAGACACGTCGCCTGCAAATTCTGCGGATGATCGCCGGCGACGTCGTTGTAGTCCTGAAAATGTTCGACCATCTGCGCATAGGATTTTTCGTTGTGCCGCAACTCGAAGCGATGTTCAACTTCGATGGGATCGCCGGCCCAATCCAGCCCGGTCGCCTTGCGAAGCATCGGGCCCCGGCTGCCGTTGAGCAGACTGCGGATGATCTTTTTGTCGGGATCGTAGTTCGGCGCCCCGGGGTCTTCATTCATATACAGCCCTGCATACCGGCGGAGGCGGGCCAGAAACTGCGGATCGTGCGGATGCGACAGGGCCTGCATCTGAAACACCGTGAGTCCTTCCGCATGATGCAGCCAATCGAACATCACGCAGAATTCTTTGAAATACATGCCGTCGCGCGCCATCGGCACGTCGACTGTTTTCGCCAGCGTGTATTGGCGCAGGTGGCCTTCCCACGCCTTGAGATACCGATCGCGCACGCTGTCGTCGCCGCCGAGCGCATGCAGAATTGGCCAGTCGTTGCAGTTTTCAATGGCGTCGTCGGGACCGTCATCCCCGCCCCAGCGTTCCACGCACAACAGCCATCCTCGGTCATCGAAGTAGCGATCATAAAACTCCCGGCAGGCCTCGGAACTGGCCAGGAGGACTTCCCGCTCCAACAGCGCCCAGGCGGGAGGTGACATCGGCGTCGTCACACGCAGCGTTTTTCCCGCGGCCGTTGCCGCACTGGACGACCAGCTCATTGACACCGCAAGAACAGCAAGAGTACCCGCGCTGCTCAGCCTGTTTTGAAGTCCACGCATATTTTCCACTCTGTTTCCGAGAAATGGCCAAAGAGACTACGCTTATGGCGTGACGAACTTGATACAAACCGGCTTGGGAGCGCGGACGTCGTTTCGCAACAGCTTCAACTTGCCGTCAGGACCAATTCGATGGACCGAAATCGTATCATCGTCCTGATTGCCAACCAGCACGAATTGGCCGGTCGGATCGACATTGAAGTTCCGGGGCGTTTTTCCGCCCGTCGGTGCGATCTCCAACAGCGTCAATTTGCCGGTCGCGTCCTCGACGGAATAGACCGCCAGGCTGTCGTGCCCTCGGTTCGAGCCATACACAAATTTCCCTGACGGATGAACCACGACTTCCGCGGTGTGGCTCACCTCCTGGTAATTCGCCGGCAATGTCGAGATCGTTTGAATCTCTGTCAATCGGCCCTGACCGCCATCATAGGCAAAGGCCGTCACGGTGTTCCCCATTTCATTGATCACATACGCGTATTTCCCGCTGGGATGGAACGCAAAGTGTCGAGGGCCTGCGCCGGGCGCCACCTTCACGAACGGCGGATCGTTCGGCGTCAGCTTTCCTGTCGCTCCATCGACCTGGTAAATCAATACCTGATCCAGCCCCAAGTCGGCGGCAAACGCGTATTTTCCCTGAAGGTCAAAATTGAACGAATGGGCGTGGGGCTCCTTTTGTCGCTGAGGATTCACGCTCGAACCCTGATGTTGAATCGCCGAGACGGCCGGGGACAATTTGCCGTCGGCGCCGAGATGATACGAAGCGACGCTGCCGCCGCCGTAATTCGCCACGAGGACGTTTTTGCCTGCCGGGTCCACCGAAACATGACACGGCCCGGCCCCTTCGGACGACTCCGCATTGAGCAGCGTCAGTTCACCGCTGGCGGGGGCGATCGCAAAGGCGCTCACCCCACCGGTTTTCTTACCGTCGCGGTTGGAAATCTCGCTGACGGCATACAAAAACTTGCGCGTGGGATGAATCGCCAGAAACGACGGACTCACCACCTTCCCGGCCAGTTTGGCGTCTGTGAGCGCGCCGGTCGCCAGGTCCAGCTCGCTGAGATAAATTCCCAGACTCGTCGGACTGGAATATGAGCCGATGTAGACTCGTAATTTTTCCGGTCCCTCGGCGGCTGATGTCATCTGCACCATTCCGAACAGCCCTACAACAAGCATCCGCAGGCAGCGAATCATGGCGGCGTCCTCCCGGGTCGTTGTGCACAGGTTACGATGCTTCTACCCCAAGACGGCGCAATCGGCAACTCACGGAGCAGAGTCGTACTTCGATGACTCCGAGCGGAGCCGTCGGCCTCCTGAGTGTGGCGGCAATCCGATCTAAGTCGTCTTCACGGGAAGATCGCCCCCCCGCTCGTCGTGCGCTTCTCTCTTCTTCTTTTGGCTGTTACCCTCGTGGTCAATTCATTGACACCAGGAACCAACATGCCGGACACGCCGTCGTTATATGACCGTTTGGGAGGCATCTACGCCATCGCCGCCGTCGTCGACGATTTCATCGATCGGATCATGGTCGACCCGCGATTGAACGCCAATCCCAAGGTCGATGACGCGCACCACAAAGTCTCCAAGGCCGGATTCAAATACCTGGTGACCGAAATGGTCGGCTGGGCGACCGGCGGCCCCCAAACTTACACCGGGCGATCGATGTTCGATTCCCACGCTCATCTCGACATTACCGGCGCCGAGTGGGATGCGTTTCTTGACGATTTAAACCAGACGTTCGAAAAATTCGGCGTCCCGGCTGCGGAACGGTCCGAGTTGACCGCCATCGTCAACAGCACCAAGCAGGACATTGTGCAAGACGGCCGCTGAATCGCGAGCCGAGATCGCGGCTGCAAAGCATTGCGACTAGATTTCATCACTATGCCGTTACGAATTTCTCATCTTCGCTTGCCGGTCGACATCCCGGAGTCTGAATTGCCGTCGCGCCTGGCGCCGCGATTGGGGCTTAAACCTGTCGAGTTAACCCGCTGGCGCGTGCTGAAGAAAAGTTTGGATGCCCGTTCGCGGAACGATCTGGAGTTCGTCTATTCGGTGCTCATCGACCTGCCGGACGAAACGCTTCACAGTGAGGCGATCCGCCGTCGTCTGGGAAGTGAAATCGAATTTTTCGAACCAAACCGCTTTTATGATCCTGAGCCGGGCGGCGAACCGCTGGCTCAACGACCGATCGTCGTGGGAACCGGTCCTGCCGGCCTCTTGGCAGGCTATTATCTCGCGTTGAAGGGATATCGCCCGCTGATCATCGAACGTGGACCGCCGGTCAAAGAACGCGTTCCCGAAGTGCGAAATTTCGATCGCGGCGGCGATTTTCAACAGGAGAACAACTATCTCTTCGGTGAAGGGGGGGCCGGCTGCTTCAGCGACGGCAAGCTGACGTGCCGGCTGGAGGGACCCGATGTCGATTGGGTGTTGGAGCGCTTTGTCGAATGCGGCGGCCGGCCCTCGATCGTCTATGAAAATCGCCCCCATCTCGGCAGCAACAAACTGCCGATGATCTGCCGGAATTTTCGCCGCAGAATCGAAGCGCTCGGCGGCGAGTATCGCTTCAGTTGCCGCTTGGAGTCGCTCGACATCCGGGACGGCCAGTTGCACGGCATTCACACCTCCAGCGGATACCTGCCGACCAGGCACGTCGTGCTCGGCATTGGTCATTCCGCGCGGGACACCTATGAAATGCTGTTTGCTGCCGGCGTGCCGATGATCCCCAAGGCGTTTCAATTGGGGCTGCGCATTGAACAACCGCAAGCGCAGATCGATCGCCACAAATACGGCCGCCGCGAATACCGCGATTTGCTGGGCGCGGCGGATTATACCCTCCAGGTGCGCGGGCAGAAGGATGTATTTACGTTTTGCATGTGCGCGGGCGGCGTGATCATTCCCAGCATCAGTGAACCGAACCGGTTCTGCACCAACGGCATGAGCAACTCACGGCATGACACGCCGTTCGCCAACAGCGGAGTCATGGTCACGCTGGATCCCCAGGAATTCGGCAGCGCCCATCCGCTGGCGGGGATGGAACTGCAGCGTCGCTATGAAACCGCCGCCTTTGAACTTGGTCGCAGAAATTACCTCTGCCCGATCCAACCCGCGAACGATTTTCTCGCCCGCCGGTTGCCCGACCAATCCGCGTCTCTGCCCTGTTCCTACCAGCGGGGCGTCGTTCCTGCCGCACTGGATACGTAACGCCCACGGTCGTCGCGATCCGGCATGGCCTGCCGGCGGCTCGACAAAAAGATGCGCGAAACTTTTTGAAACAGGCGGCTCCTCGTCGGACCGGAAATGCGCGGAAGCTCTCCGTTAAGAATCACGATCGGGACCTGACATCGCCGGTGCCCCAATATCCGGGGACTCTATCCGGTGGAGTGAGGAGCGGGATACGCGGGAGGGATCGTCAGCGCCGCCGTCGACGGCCTCCGCAGCGCGTGTCATCCTGGAACGCTTCGCCCCGCTCAACACCTGACCCCGCGTTTTCTCAGCATAAAAATGCCCGGAAGCAGGTGGTCCCAGGGGGGCGAAGGACTCACTCTGCTTCCGGGGCGATCGGTCACGATCGTATTTCAAGAGGAGCCGAGACGTCCGTGTCTGTGGCTCCTCAGCACCGGACAAGACTCGGCAGCATCCTTGCCGCCGTCACTTGCTCGGCGTTTTTGCGCTGGATTTCCTTCAAAGATTAAGGCGTGATTTGCCAGGTGATTTGTTGAACTGTGCTTCAGGTTTTCGTCTGCGATCAGCGACGGCGGCGGGAACATATTCGCCATGCGCAATTCCGTCAATGCGAATTCGCACGTTCAACACATTTTGTAAAAATAACTTTTTTTGCCGCCTCTGTTGCGGTTCGGCGCAGATTATCCCGCAGCGTTTCCGGACCGATGCCGAACCTCCGGCGCAATCGAAAAGTTCAGAACACTGAAGCCTTAAGATCGGCTCGCGACCATTTGGTCCGACGCTGAAGCGTGCGCGGGCGCAGCAGGCTTTCAGTTTCGCCAAGGCCTGTTTCGCTTCCGCACGAACGGTCTCATCGTCGTCCTGCAGGGCCGATTTGAGGGCGGATTCAATTTCCGCCGACCCCTTGCCGATCCGTCCCAGCGCTTTCGCTGCTTCCGCAGGCCTCAACGCATAGCGGCGATTTCTACGGCAGCAGACAGAATCAGGTGGCCAGCTTCACGGTCTCCGCATCGGGGATGATATTCACCATCGCCCAGGCGGCCACAGTTTGCTCCAGAAGATTGCGGCTCTTGACCAGGCGATGCAGTGTCGGCATCGCTTCTTTAGCCGGAGCGCCAATCGTCCCCAGCGCGAAGATGGCGGAAAGTCGAATGGCAGGATCCACAGTTCCGCCAGCAGTTTCAAGAGATCAGGAACGGCTACCGCAGCAGCCGCGCCCGATGTCCGCCAGAGCAGCGATCACTTCCACGCGGACCTCGGGAATTTCATCGTTCAAGGCCTTTTGAAGGTCAGGCACGGCCTTGGCCGCCTGCGCGCCGAGACGGCCAAGCGTCGTGGCGACTTCTTTGCGCACACGCGGCCGCTCGTCCGTCAGCGCCGCGGCGAGGCGCGGCACTGCGATGGCCGCGTATTCTGGATTGTTCGGGTCGAACTGAAGCAAGGCCCAAATGCTGGAAAGTCGCAGCATCGAATCCTTCGGCGCATCGACCACCTGCTTCAGCGCGGGAATGGCCTCTTTCGCTTCCATTTTCCCCAGCGCAAAAGCCACGGCCCCGCGGAAGGGAAACGATTCATCATTCAGCAGCTTGATCAACTCCGGCGCGGTCTGCTTGGCCGCCGGTCCGATCTGCGCCAGAGCCAGAATTGCCTCCCGGCGCGTCTCAGGACCGCCCGATTTCGCCAGTTCCAACAGCCCCGGTGCGGCCTCCGCGGCATCGGGGCCGATCTCCGCCAGGACCGTGGCGACGAGCTGCTGAAACTGAGGCTCCTTCAATTTCTTGACCAACTCCGGCACGGCCGCTTTTCCAATGCGGCCCAACGCTCCCGCCGCGGCGACGGTGACGGCGCCCTTCGTGTCATCCAGCGCCATGATCAGGGCCGGAACCGCCGATTGCGCGCTCGGACCAATGTCTACCAGCGCCACAGCACTTGTCCTTCACACTGGGTCGTTGCGATCGCCGAGGACCTTCGTCAGTTCCGGGACGGCAGTGGCAGCCCCCGTACCATATCGACCAAGAGCATGCGCCGCCTCGCTGCGAACGACAGGATCCTGGTGCCCCAGCAGCTTGATCAAGGCCGGGACGACGACGGTGCCATCGGACCCAATCGATCCCAGCGCCCGCACGGCATGCCAAGGGATGTCACCCTTCCCTGACGAGGCGAGCGCCAAGAGGGCTTTGACGGCTCCCGCAGCCTCGGGACCGATGGCGGCCAGCGCATCGGCTGCGTGGATCTTGACCATCTCATCGTTGCTTGCGAGCGCTTTCAGCAGAGGGGCGACCGCGTCTTTGCCGGTGTGAGCGAGCGCATCCACCGATTCATGGGCGATTCCCGGTCCCTGGCCAAGGCCGTCAATGAGCACGGCGACGGCGGCGGCCACTGCGGTACGATCGTTGACGGCGATGTCCACCACGGCATGCGCGGCGCTGATGCGTAAGCCCGGTTCCGGCGACTTGAGCAACGGGGTGATCTGGGGCAGGGCGGACGCTGCATCCGGACCGAATAAGTGAAGTGATTCCAGCGCCGCGTGTTGCAGAATCGGCATTTTATCGGACAGCAATCCCGTCAACGCCGGCACCACCTGTTCGACCCCGGAACCGATCCGCCCCAAGGCCAGCGCCGCTTCGAATCGGACGGCGACATCCCCGCTGCGCAGTACTTTGATCAAGGCCGGAACGGCAGACGCGGCCTGAGGTCCGGACTCGCCCAACATCTGAGCGGCACGAACCTGGTCTTCAAGCTGGGATGATTCCAACTGCTTGATCAGGTCTGCGGTTTTTAGATTCTCGGCGACGCAAGTTGAGGACGAGGTCGCCAGCGCAACGATGCAGAACACGGCACAGCAGGCGGACCCAAGCCGTCGCAAAAGCATACAATCCCCTTTGAGCAGCAATGTCGCACGAATTTCCAGCGGCTTTTTCAATTGCGGAGAATCGATTGGCATCAGTAGAATCAGTTAGAGTCGACAATTGTATCGAACCCAACCGCGCTGACGCCACCCCCGCGAAACGAAATTCGGCGAGAAGCGCGAGAAGCTGTCAATTGCGAGGATGAAACCATGAAACCGATCGCGCTGGCCTGCTTGTTGTCGCTGACGGTGCTCGCCACCGACTCGGCGTGGGCCTATCGCTGGTATTTTCCTGGAGCCGTGGGTTACGGGGCCGGTTTGGCCACCGGATACGGCGGCTGGGAGGCGGTTGGGGGGCGGCTGGGAGCATGCAGGGGAATCGGAATGACGCCGGGGGCCTCGTATGGACACGCCATGGCTGACATGGTGCGTTCCGAGGGAATGTACAACGAATCGACCGGCCGAGCGATGATCAGCGTCGAGGAGGCGCGCGGCAAATACATTCAGAACGAAAAGCAATGGACCGAAGTCTATATGATGCAGCGCCGCATCCGAGAAGCCGACAAGGCGCAACGGATCGAGGACGCGCGTGCGGCAAATCAGCGGTTTGAAACGTATCTCGCGAGCCGGCCGTCCAATCTGCCGCCGCGACTGACCGGCAGTCAATTGGAGCCCTCGACCGGAAAAATCATCTGGCCCAGCGCATTGCTCCAGGACGCGTTTGCCATTCCGCGCGGAGAACTTGACCAGTTATTCTCCTCACGCGCTCACACCGGGACCACGTCGGACCTGTCCGCGGAGATCTCGAAACAAGTCCGGGCCATGCGCGACGAACTGCGAAACCACATCCGCGACATGCCCACGCAGGAATACATGGCGGCGAGAAAATTTCTCGACAGCCTGAACCAGGAAGGCCAGACGCCGCTGATTTAGTCCGCGCCGCAAGATCTCGCGCTGGAAACCTGCCCGCGTAAGCCGCGCAGGGGATGTCCACGGCAAAGCCTGATTGGCTCTTGGAGAACGGCGTCGCCGACGCTCAACGTCTCCTGAATTGGCCGGTGGTCACGGCGACCGCATCAACCCGGTTGGCTTTCAGCAAACCGTTCACAGAACCGGGGTTGAGTGAATTCGGGGTTGGCGGTACAAGTTCCGCCACAGCCGCCCCATCGCGTTGCAGGCCACCGCGAAGGGACGGTCTGACGTGGTAGAGATGCCGCAGCATTTGCGGCCAAATCGTCCTTCTGACGGATCAAAGCATGGGCTACGCAGGGAAGCGGCTGTTGGATGTGGCGGTCTCGTTGACGGCTTTGATCCTCTTTGCGCCGATCATGCTGGTGATTGCCGTGCTGATCGCGATTCGCATGGGGCGACCAGTGGTGTTCCGACAGGTGCGTCCCGGAGTGGGAGCCCGCCCGTTCAAGATCCTGAAATTTCGCACGATGCGCGATGCGGTCGATTCCCACGGCAATCCGTTGCCGGACCGGGATCGGCTGACGAAGCTCGGCCGCATGCTACGCGCTTCGAGTCTGGATGAACTGCCCGGATTGATCAACGTGCTCAAAGGGGACATGAGCCTGGTCGGACCGCGGCCGCTCTTGGAAGAATATGACCCTTATTACACCAAGCGCGAGCGTTTGCGGTTCACGGTTCGCCCCGGCGTCACCGGCTGGGCGCAAGTCAACGGCAGAAATTCGCTCGGATGGGACCAGCGACTCGAACACGACGTCTGGTACGTCGAGCATTGTTCCTTGTGGCTCGACTTGAAAATCCTGCTGATGACCGTCGACAAGGTGCTTCGCCGTGCGGATGTGCACGTTGACACCACCCATATCGAGAAACTCAGCGACGAGCGGCGGCGACAGGCCGCGCCGACCGCCCAGGGCTGAGGATCGTCACTTTTCACTGATGCAGCGGCTGCCGGCCTGTGACGCTCATGATTTTCAGCTCACACCTGCGCTCAGGAAACGGCTGATTCTTCCACGACGTCAGCGGTTTGCGACTCTTCCGTTTTCCCTGCTGGAACAGGGGCGCGGTACTCGGGGAAATAGCCCGCCAGTCCCTGAGCAGCAACTCCGACCTGCTGTTCCCAGGCTCTGACCAGTTTGTCGTAAGCGATTTGATCGGTGATCAATCGCCAGGTGTGGAAGTGCGCCCGGTCGTCGGAAAAGTTGGTTTTGAACCGGAACACGGAATCGGCACGATTCCCCACGCCGCCACCCAGATGCAGAAAGTTGTTGCCGCGCGCCTTGAACCAGTTCCGGGCGAAGACGAGCAGACAGAAATACGAAGGCAGCTTCTCGGTGCCGTCGCGACGACCGCTGAGATGATACTGCACGATTCCATGCAGTTCGGAAAACAGGCTGGCGGCGATCACTTCTCCTTGATAGCGGACCACCAGCAAATGCATGCAGTCACCCATCTGCTGCTGAATAGCGCGAAAATAATCGTGGGTGAAATAATATTCCTGCACGGCGTGCACGCGGCTCATGGTCTGGGTATAGACCTCTTCGAACTGCGGGAGCGCCGACCAGTCGGTATCGACTTCGACTTGAATTCCGTCCCGTTCGGCTCGCCGCAAGTGTCGGCGCGTCTGCGTACTGAGTTCCGCCTGGAACTGTTCGTCTGATTTGCGCAGGTCGATATACACCGTCTCGCCATGTTGCAGCAGCGTCCCCGCCGCGCTGAGCGGTTCCATCGGAATGGGGAGCAGGGGGTGCAAGCGCACAAACAGGGAAACGATGCGGTGCTCCGCGAAGTGAGCGGCCAGCGCCGCCACCGCGCGTTCCGTAAACCGGTCCAGCGAGACCCCTTCGCGAACCTTGATCAACGGGGGGCTGTAGCCGTAAGGGGTGACCGCGTCCCACAGCGGCGCGTCCATCAAGTCCGTGTCGATCTCCCGCAGCAAGAACGGGAGAAAGAAGATGCCGTCATCATCGGCGGCGAGGAATGCGCTCGGTACCGTTCCGACCATCTCTTCGGCCGACAGCCGGACATATTCCGGGCGGTGATAAAAGTCATGAGGAACTTTATCGAGCACGGTCTTCCAGGCGGGCGTGCCCGGTTCAAGAATTTCGCAGTGCATGGCTTCTCTCAGGTTGACGACAAGGTGCCAATGATCAGACCGAAGGGGAGGAAACCAACGAGGAGCGGGCAGGCAGGCGCAGGCGACAGGACAAAATGACGTCGACCACGCGCTGCAATTGGGACGTTTTCAAGGAAGAACCGCTGGGGAGGCACAATCCGTTTTCAAACAGATGGGCCGACACATCGCCGCCCACGACCCGGCAATCGCGGAAGACCGGTTGCAGGTGCATCGGCTTCCAAACTGGCCGGGATTCGATGTTGGCGGCTTCCAGGCGCAGCCGCACGTCTTCCCGCGAGGCTCCAAACAAATCCGGATCAATCAGAATGCAGGTCAGCCAACGATTGGAGCGCCCGTACGGCGCTTCAGGCATGAACTCGATGCCGGGAACGTCGCGCAACGCTTCCTGATAGAATTCGCAATTGGCGCGGCGGGCCTCGACGCGATCGCCCAGCACTTCCAACTGGCCGCGCCCCACGCCGGCCAGCAGATTGCTCATTCGATAGTTGTAGCCAATCATCGAGTGCTCGTAATGCGGCGCCGGGTCGCGGGCCTGCGTGGCGAGATGCCGGGCCTTGCGAGCCAGCTCCGTATCGTTCGTCGCCAGCATTCCCCCGCCGGACGTCGTGATGATCTTGTTGCCGTTGAAAGAAAAGATATTGGCCCAACCGAAACTGCCGGCCGGGCGTCCTTTATAAGTCGCCCCCAGCGCCTCGGCGGCGTCGTCGATCAAGGTGACGTTGTACAGGCTGCATAAGTCGCGCAGCGCATCCCAATCGGCGCATTGGCCATACAGATCGACGGCGATCACGGCGCGCGGCAGTTTTCCCTGGCGCGCGCAGCGGCGCAGTTCTTCAGCGAGCAGGTTGCAATCGATATTCCAGGTGGCGGGATCGCTGTCGATGAAGACCGGCTTGCCCCCTTCATACACGACCGGGTTCACTGTCGCGGCAAATGTGGCCGAGGAACAAAAGACTTCATCGCCCGGTTGCAGGCCGAGCTGTCGCACCGCCAGGTGCATGGCGGCCGTGCCGCTGGCGACCGCGACGGCATGATCCAGACCGATCAATTTGGCGAACTCGGCTTCGAATCGGTCAATATGCGGCCCAATCGGCGCGACCCAGTTGCTGTCGATCGCTTCATTCAGGTATTTTCGCTCGCGTCCCGAGAGATGCGGCGGCGACAGATAAATGCGGGTGTCGGGCGGACTCTCAACCGTCGTTTGATCGGTCCGTTCTTCGGTCTCGGAGGTGATCGGATCGTCGACTTGACGCATCGGTCGCGCCGGAACGCCGTAGGCGACAACCCCCTCGGGGAGGTCGCGCGTGACGACGGCCCCCGCCCCGACCACCGTATTTGTTCCCACGGTAATGCCGGGCAATAATCGCGAATTCAGCCCGATCAGGGCATAGTCCATGATGCGAACTCCTCCTCCTGTGACCACATTGGGACCGATGAGGGAGAAATCCCCCACGTGCACGTCGTGTTCGATTGTCGCCGCGGTGCCGATGATCGCCCCCGCGCCGATCTCGACATTCGCGCAAAGATTGGCGCGGGAGAGGATGACGGCCCCCTCGCCGATCTTTGCGGAATGCGAGACGATCGCGGTCGGATGCACGACGCTGAGGATCTTGACGTTGTGTCGCTGGCAGGCCAGTAAAAACTGGCGCCGGTGCGCGGCATGCCCGAGGCCCAAGGCGACCTGGACCTTCCGGCGGCGGGCCTGTTCCCATAACCAATGCTGATCGCCCAGGATCGAATAACCAATCACCTTCTGATTCTGCAAGGAGAGGTCATCGTCGATAAATCCGTCGATCCGGCGTTGCAGCTGTAATTCCAAGGCATCGGCCACGGAACGACCATGCCCGCCCGCGCCCATCACCACCGTGAGCGGGAATCCGGAATCGGTCATGTCTGAGGAATTAGGGTTAACCATGGTCAGTCGCTTCCTTCACTCGTGAGCTGCAGCGCCGGAGCGTCGTGCGGGAAGCGCATCGGTTCGCTGATCTGAGGGGGAACGGAGAGTTGCAAACGAGACGTATATTCCTGGTCGAGCGCCTGCCAGATCAATTCCGGGCGAAAATCCGCGACCACACGCGCGCGCCCGGCCGCCCCCTGGCTGCGCTGCAGATCAGGTTCCGCCAGGTATCGGCGCAAGGCGCCGGCCAGCGCCGTCGCATCGCGCGGCGGGACCAGCGATCCGGTCCGGCCGTCGATCACGGCATCGACGCAACCGGTGCCTTGCGTGGCCACGACGGGAACTTCCATCGAGGCGGCTTCCATCGGCACGTAGGGATAACCTTCCCGATAAGTCGGCAGCGCGAGAACCGACATGAGAGCATACGCGGGACGCGGGTCGTCCTGAAATCCCAGATGAACGATCCGCGGATCGCTGGCGATTTCCCGCCGCAAGTCGGCCCCCACGCCGTCGTAGTCTTCGAAGTCCCCCACGAGCAGCAATTTCAACTGAGGGAAGTCTCCCTTCAATTGCTGAAACGCGGAGAGCAATTCGGAAATCCCTTTGTCGCGGACCAGCCGACCGACGAAGCCGATTACAGGCTCCCCCGTGGTCAACTGGTGCGTCCGGCGCAAAATTTCGGCGGAAGCGCGCACGCCCGCGGTCGCGGAAAAGTAATCGCTGTCGATCCCATTAGCGGTTCCATGGGCCAGCACGCTCAGTTTTTCAGGGCTGGCCAGCCGAAGTTCCAGCGCCCGTTGCCGAAGACTGTCTCCCACGCAATAGACCTGTTGAGCCGTGCGGCACGAGGCCCGTTCCATAGCCAGCACAATCGCCCGCGCCGGCTGATTCAGGCCGTCGGCACGCATCCCGTGGAGCGTCATCAGACGCACCGGAACACCCGCCAGATAACCCGCCAGTCCGCCCAGGAAGCAGGCTTTGGGCGTGCCGCAGTGGACGATGTCAGGACGAATTTCCCGAAAGAGCGACTGCAATCGCCCCAGCGTCGCCAAATCATGGAATGGCGACGGCTCGCGGCGCATCGGGACGGCGATGGTTTTCACCCCTTCCCGTGCTCCCGTTTCCTCAAGCCGTGGGCTCGGGGCGCTGACCAGCGTGACATCGTAGCCCTGTTCGCGCATGTATCGGAGTTGGCCGCGCAGAAACGACCACGCCGAAATGGCCGCGGTCATCACATACACCAACTTAGCTTTGGGTTTGAAGGCAATCACCGGAAATAATCTCCGTCTCAAGTGAGGGCCAGGCAGACGTTTGACGATTTTTCCGTCAGTGCCGGCGCGTGATCGCGTACGGACTGATAGAAAGACAAACGTCGTTCGCGCAAGACGTCTTCAGTAAATTCCCGCGTCCGCTCCAGGTTTCGCCGTGAGCAACGCTCCAGTCTTTGCGGGTTGGTGACGAACTCGCGAATCTTCGCCGTCAGCGCTGCTACGTCACTCGCGGCGACGCGGTCTTCCTCCGGCAACAGTTCCGGGATGCCCCCGACGTGCGAACCAATGCAGGGCAGCGCTTTTGCCATGGCTTCAATTAATGCGCGCGGCAGGCCTTCCTGGCGGGATGGAAGCAGAAACACATCGGCCTGCTCCAGCGCGGCCCCAATGGCCGGCCCGGCTGGAAGTTGCCCCAGAAATTCCACATGCTCCGCAACCCCTAATTCTGCGGCAAGTTGCTCCAGTTCGCCGCGATGCTTGCCTTCGCCGGCAATCTGCAATCGGACGTTGAGCCCCGACTGCCGACATGCGGCGATCGCGGCGATCTGCACGTCCTGCGCCTTATAAAGATGACCCAACGACCCGACGGTGATCATGGTCCAACCGGGTTTGGCGATGTACGTTCGCGGTGACGGCGCAATCAAACCGTCCAGTTGCACATCCGAAAAGTAAAAGCTCTCCGTGTCCGGGCCCGGGGGATAGCGGCGCTGCAAGGCGGCGGCAGTCACATAGGTCGCCACCTGGGAATCGCGACAGATCGCTTTCATGTCGCGCGTCAAACGCCAGCGGAGATACGGCCGCAGCGGATGACGAATGGCGCCCGGCGCAAACACGTCGTACGGATCGCCGACCGCTTCCACCGCATAAGGATGCCCGGTGCGGAGCAGGTGCGGATACAGCAGATTCGCCAGCGTCGACGGCACGCGGAGAATGACGGCGTCATCCGGTTGAACGGCGTCGCGGACGGCCTGCTTGACCGCTGATCGCTTTCGAGCGAATTCGTACAGGCCGACGTAATAAGGAATCGACGCGAATTCGACGCGGTCCCCGCTCGCGCGGACCCACTTGGGTTCGCATTGTTGGACCGGCAGCACGCGGGCAATCGCGCGCACTTCGTCGAACACATCCAGGTAACGGTCCCAGAACGGCCGGGCGAAAGGACCGTCCGTCCAGACCGTTTGATCCGGAGTCCGATAGAACCGATGTTCGGTAACGACGCAGACGTTCATGGAAGTTCCATCTCGGCGATAAGTGACAATCGACTAGACCGTGGCGGACGGCCTGGTCAATACGACGTGGCCCCGATAAAGACGTTGGACAGAGTTCAACGCCAGCACAGCAAAATAAGGCAGCACCGCATACCAGATCAGACTGCGGAGAATCAAAGCCGATTCCGACCTCGCATAGAACAGCACGAAATTCGCCATCGAGGCAATCAACACCGCGTATTCCGGACTGCGATTATGATTGACCGCGGAAACTAATCGTCCCCACACAAATCCCGTGATCAGCATGACGATCGGCACGCCGTACCAGCCGAAGTTCAGGTATGCTTCCGAGATCAGCGAATAGCCGAGCCCGCCCCCTTGGCTGGCAAAGTACGGGTCGACTTCCCAGGTGAGCCATTTGCCGGGCATCTCGCTCTTGACCGTGGGGTGAATGTCCCAGAAGAGGTTCGGAAACAGGGCCAGCGCCGCGTAGCCATAACTGGCGCCCATGTCGAAGCCGCGTTGGCTCGGCACAAGCTCGTACGTGTGAGCTTCCGTCATCATGGTGCCGCCCATTTCTTGAATGGCCGCCACCGCGGGGGAGTCCATGTTGCTGAACTGCTCGCTGAGATACGACATGGAGGTTCGTTCGCTGCCGCTGCGGTCACGCGTGATGCTGATCAGCGGAAACACGACGAACACCAACCCCAAGGCGCACGAGGTGAGCAGGACCGGGCTGATGGGTCGAATCTGACGATGCCAGATCCAGGCGGCCGCCACCAGAATCGCCGTCGCTTCATGCCGCGAACCCAGGAAAAAATAGACCGCCGCATACATCACAATCACCCCGACCGTGAAATAGCGGATCCCCAGCGAATCCCGGCTGATTGTCAGCAGGAACAGAGCCCCGGGAATCAGGAAACCGGCCAGCGCCCGGGTCATGCCCAACGGCCAACCCGACACCGCGTCCGCCTGATAGAGCCCGAAATAACCATGCGTCAGCACGATCTCGACGGCCTCTTTCGTCAACAGGAACACGCAAGGGACCGAAATCAACAGCAATCCCATGCCCACCAGACGCATGCTGGTGGTCGATTCCGGAGAAATGGGAAGCAGATGCAGCGGTATCCGCCGAACGGAGGCCGGCTTCGCCGCAAGCAACGCCCCCAGATGCAGCGACGACAGCCCCAGCAGCACCATGTACAGCGTGTGCATCAGCGTGTCGGTGGAGAATTTCCCGTCGAGCAGCCCGTGCCGGTTCAGATGGAACACCTCAAGAAACGCCTGCCCCCCGTTAAAAACCGTCACTGCGGTCAGGAAGATCAGATACCAGTCGAACAAATTGCGCGTGACCAGATACCAGGACCAGATCGACCACAGAAACATCAGCACGATCGCCCAGCACAATGGCTGAATCGACATCTCGGCGGTGAACTCGACATTCGAAGAAAACACCCCGAACGACGACAACAACACGACGATCAACAATTGCGCCATGGTGACGGCGACCGAAACGGCCCCGGCGCGTCTTAACGGCTGATTCATCCACATAACATTGCCCTGTCTCAAAATTTGCGGGCCAGTTGGTTCATCTGCCGCCGGCTGACGCAGCCTGCAGTTCCGTTCGGTACACCTGCTGCAAATGCTCGATACACACGCGGATGTTGAACGGCGTTTCGGAAACCAGTCGCTGCGCTTCGGTCCGCGCCGACTCCGCAGCGTCTTTGCGGGTCGCCAGCGTCACTTCCGCCCAGTCCGCGGCCGCTTGAGCCAGGGACAGCCGGTTCATCAGCGACGGAATGATCGTCGCCCCTTCATCGATCACATCCGAAACAATGCAAGGCAATCCGGCCGCCTGCGTTTCCATCAATACAATCGGCAGTCCTTCGAAATGGGACGGGAACAAGAACGCGTCCATTACCCCCGTCATCAGTCGCGGCACATCGCGGCGCAATCCGGCGAAAATGACCTTGTCATTCAAACCGGCTGCGGCGACTTGTTGTTCAATTTCCGGGCGAAGCGGCCCGTCGCCCACCAGCAACAACCGCGATGGGGGATGTCGCTTGGCGATCTCCGCAAACACTTCCACGAGGAAACGATGATTTTTCTGGTGATTGAACCGCCCGACGTGGCCGACCACGAACGCCTCTGCCGGAATGCCGAGTTCCTGCCGCAATCGTTGGCCGTCGTCGGCGGCCTGAAACGGAGCAAGGTCGATGCCGCAGAACAAGAGCTTCAGCCGAGGGTCGCTTTTCCAATCCTTCCCGAACAGGCAGGCGGCGGCGCGCTGGCTGCATCCCAACCCGACGGTGGCATGCGACTGGATCCAATGTTTCATCAATGCCAGGTAATTCTTGCGGAGAATGCCGGCCTGCGATTCGAATTGAGTGGTGTCATTGTGGCTGTGCGCGATGCGAACGGGCACTCCGGCGCGGCGCGCCAACCGAAGTACATAGCCGCTGTAATCGTGCACATGGCTGTGGACCACGTCATACGGGCCGTACTCGTTGAGAATCTCCTGAAAACGCCGCGCGTAGCGCCAGGGACGATGCGGATCAGGACAGGCGAGAATCCGCCCGCCCAGCGCGCGAATCTCTTCGTCATACACAGCGGGTTGATTCGTATGAACCAGGAAGTCGATCTGGAAGGCCGAGCGGTCCACGTGACGCATCACGTGGAGCAGCCAGGTCTCCACTCCGCCCGGATTCAGAGCGCCCAGGACATGCAGGACGCGAATTTTACCCAGCGCCACCATCAGACGGTCTCCGGAACAGGTTGAAACGCCGCGACCTGCGGCTGAACGACCTGTGAATTTTTCATGAGCGCATGGCCCAGAATCAGCAATGTTCCCAGCAATTGAACCACCGTCGCGATCAGCAGCGCCAACGCAGCGCCCTGTAATCCCAGGCGAGGCACCAACCAGGAAGACGCGCACGCGTTCGCGGCCGCAACCACGGCAAACAACGGAATCTGCGAGCGAAAATAACGGGCGGCGGTGATGGCATAGCCCGAGAACGACGCCACATACCCGACGGCTGCGGCGCTCATGATCCACACGAGCAAACCGCTCTCGGCGGCGAATTCAGGACCGTACATCACCCATAAAATGGGATAGCCCGCGACGGCCGCGACGATAATTCCCGCCACGCCGATCGCCGCCCCCAATCCGGACAGTCGCAGATAAAGACGCAGAAACCCGGCGGTGTCGCGTTGGGCGAAGGCACGCGCCAGACGTGAAGCCACCGATTCGCCCAGTGCGCCGACGACCATTTGGCCGGCCACGGCGAGATAGCTGATCGCGCCGAAGATCCCCAGCGCCGATGGATCCAGATGTTCTTCCACATAATAGCGCGGAATGTTGTTGTTGAGGACCAGCAGCATCATCACCATCCCCAGCGGCAGCGCGAGCTTCGCCAGCGAGAACAACCGACTCCAGTCCCACCGGGGATGCCAGCTTTGTTGCTCGGCGCACATCACGCCTTTGACATTCGGGAGATCAAACCCTGCCAGGATCAACAGGCGAACGAAAACGCCGGCCGACAACGCGATCACCGGTTGCCCCGTGAGATACAGGCCGATGCCGATGGCCGTCACCGATAAGACTCCTCGAATCATCAGCGAGCGGGCAATGTGTTCCAGTTGTTCCCGCTGTTGCAGCAGTCCGTAGGCCGCGTCACTCAGTCCATCGGCGCAGGCCGACAGGGCGACGACCAGCACGATCAAGGTCGTCGAGGATTCCAGTCTCAGTCCCAGACAAACGAACCAGGTGACGGCAAACGCTCCGGCCATCGCCAGAATTCTCAGCCCCAGGTAATGGCCGAACTCGTAGTCGCGGCGTGCGTCGGTCGCTTGAACCACTCTCATCTGCAACAGGAAAAATGCCAGGATCGGCGCGGTGATCGCCAGGGCGAGGACAAACTGCCCGAGCTGGTCAGACGTGGACAACCGGGCAAACAGGCTCAGGACGGCCCATTGGCACGCGGCATACACCGCGTTGCCGACGAACATCCACGAAAAGTTCCGGCTGAGCGAGGCGGCAGCCTGCGGCTTCAGCAGCTTTTCTGTCGACGCTCTTTCCACGGGTCCGCATCCCTTCAGATCGGATTGACTCAGTTTGCCTGAAGGATAGCTCATAATGTGATGTGACGCCGATCCGCTGATGTTTCTGCGTAATCGAACGTTTTGGGGGCGGGAACGGCGGCTTCCCGGGCCTTTTCATGGCGCGTGAGGTATTCAGGAACAATTTCGTGCAGGCGGCGAAGCAGGAGGTCTTCCTGGCCGTCGGCCAACTGCAACAGTTCTTGAACCACCGCTTGGATTTCCGTCAAATCTTCCCCGCGATGATAAGCCACGCGCAGTTTCTTATGAGAGGTCGGAGCCGTTTCCTCGTCATCGAAATAGAGTTCCTCGTAAAGTTTTTCGCCGGGGCGAATCCCTGTACAAACGATCTCAATGGCGTCTTCCGGCAGTCCCGAGAGGCGAATCATGTCGAGAGCCAGGTCCACGATCCGGACCGGTTCGCCCATGTCCAACACGAAAATCTGGCGGCCCCGGCCCAACGCCGCAGCTTGTAACACCAGTTGCGAGGCTTCGGGAATCGTCATGAAGTAGCGGGTCATCCGATGGTCGGTGATCGTGATCGGGCCGCCGCGGCGAATCTGCTCCTGAAACAGCGGCACCACGCTGCCCGCCGAGCCCAACACGTTTCCAAACCGCGTGGCGATGAATCGCGTCTTCGATTCCTCGGCGAGCGCCATGACATAGCGTTCGGCCAGGTTCTTCGTCGCGCCCATCACATTGGCGGGATTCACGGCTTTGTCGCTGGAGATCAGCACGAAGCTGTTCACCTGAAATTCGTGTGCCAGGTCGGCGATGCACTTGGTGCCGCAGACGTTGTTCTTGATCGCCTCGCCGATATTGGCTTCCATCAGCGGAACGTGCTTATGAGCGGCCGCATGGAACACGATCTCCGGACGATATTCCTGGAAAATCCGCCGCATGCGGCGTTGATCGGTGATATCGGCGATCTTGGGGACGAGGCGGGTGGTCGTGCGCAACCCTTGCAATTCGCGTTCAATGAAGAAGATCCGGTTTTCACCCTTGCCCACCAGCACGAGCACCTTGGGCTCGAATTTCAGCACCTGGCGGCAGATTTCTGAACCGATGCTGCCGCCGGCGCCAGTGACCAGCACCGTCCGACCGCGCAGCAGGGTGGCGATTGAATCGGAATCCAGCTGAACCGGATCACGCCGGAGCAGGTCGTTGATCTCAATGTCTCGCGTCGGAATCCGGTCGGTGCCGTGAAACAGTTCCTCGGCGGGTGGGATGATTTTCAAAGAAAGTTCCGACCGGGCGCAATCGTCCATCAGCGTCCGCAGCCGTTTACCCGACAGACTGCCGGCGATCACAAACACGTCGCTCACGCCGTGTTTCCGGGCAATCATTCCCACATTGTCCGGCGACCCCAGCACCCGGAAACAGCCCAAACGCGTGCCGATCTTGCTGCTGTCCCAGTCGAGCAGGCCGCGAATGCGGTACTGCGCTTGAGGCAGCGATCGCATCTGATGAGCCAACAGGCCCGCGGACGAGTCGGCTCCGATCAATAACGCGGAACGCCCGCCGGTGTGCCCAATCGTGAGCCAGTACATTTCCCGAACCAGCCGCCAACTGGCTTTCAACGCGCCCAGACCGAGAATCGTCAGGGTGAAATCCAGAATCGGAATGCTGCGGGGGACATGGGCGTCCACCAGGAAGTGGTCAATCATGACCACGGAAATCAGCGAAATGGCCGAGGCTTTCAGGAGCGAAGCCAGATCCGACATCGTCGCGTGACGCCACCAGCCATGGAACAGTCCCGTGGCGTAAAAGACGCCCATCTTGACCGCGAGAATCCACGGCAGATTTCGCCAGAACAACTCCAGCTGATAGCTCGGAATCGTGAAATCGAACCGCATGCTGAACGCGGTCGCGAAGATGAAGACGAACAACACGGCATGGACGGCCGCCATGGTTCCGATCCGCAACAGCGCCCGGGCGATGTCGCCGTGCGTTCGTAGCGGTGCGAACGACTGCGGAATCTCCTGAGTCTCTGCACCGACGGCGTTGTCGGCTTTGACCACCGCAGAGAGCGGAGTGTTGATGATCGTCCCGCTGAACAGCTGAGTCGGGACTGACGCACCGCGAACTTGTGTTCCCATGGCCCGCATTTCAAAGGTGTGAGTTGAGTTCGATCTCGGCCCCGACCGTTTGCATCCTGCAACTCGGTCCTATCATCCCGGGGGTTGATCGTCACCATGGCCTGAGGGAAAGCGGCCCTAATTTAAGTCAACTTATACACCCCAGACATCCAAACGCAATACATATTAAACAGTTTGTCTATTTTACCCTGTTTACACTTATCAACATCTTGGACTATCTCACAGTCGCAAACTTGTCCCCATCGCATCCGAGTTCATAACCCTCAACCATTCAACAGTTTACAAATCATGCGGAGTCAGAATTCCCTTGGTCGGATTCGTAACCATTAGGCCGAGATGGGGAGCTTTGGAAACACCGCCGAGCGGGTCCAGCCGGCTGGCGTTTCGCCCAAGCTGACTCAAATTTGAAACACCCTTCCGTCGTTGAAACGACGCGTCCAGAAAGAAATGATCCCGACTCAGCGGCCTGATTCAAAGCGTGATTGAGTGCGGCCGCCGGGATGGAAACGCCGGGCAGAACTGAACAGCAGAACTGAAGAATCGCGAATAGCGGCATGAAAATCCGACCCGCCAAAACGAACCGGCCCCGAGTGTCGGAGAGGACACTCGAGGCCGGGGTTTGAGCGGTCGTCGGAGGCCGAACTACTGGAGCGCGGCGCCGATGGTGGTCAGGTTCTTGAAGTAACCGACCGTGAAGTTGACCGGAACCACACCATAGAGGCCCTTGGTGAAGATCATTTCGATATAGTCGTCACAGACCTGGATCGCCAGCTTGGGCACGATGACGATATCCGAATCACGCAGCCAAATGTCGTCGGCTTCCAATTCGCGTGAGTTGTACAACGCCGGGCGGACATTCACGCGCGTCGCCATCAACCGCCAGTTTTCGTCGCGACGGAAGACGATCACGTCCGTCAAATTGCCTCCCTTGTTCCAACCGCCGGCCAGGCTGATTGCCTGAATGGCCGTCGTGGGAGCCACCAATTCATACCGTCCGGGTTTGGACACTTCGCCGATCACGTAGATGTTGCGGGGCGCCCGCTGCTGCAAGACCGGCGTGACTTCGATGCCTCCCGCGATTTCCGCATAGCGGTTTTCGACTTCCGATCGCAGCTCGGCGAGCGTCAGGCCCTGTGCGGGCACAGAACCGATGGCCGGCAACTGGATCGTGCCGTCCGGAGTCACCTTGCCCGAGAACAACTGTCCATTGAAGATCCCGCTGCGATTGATGATCGCTGCGCGGAGTTCTTCCAAAGTCTTATTGATGGCCACCGGAGCCACCGTGATCGACGGATCTCGGATGAACTCCTGATAGCGCACATCCAGTTCCTGCCGCAGCCCGTCGATCGTCTTCCCTACGGCTGAGACCGTGCCGACCTGAGGCAAAGCGATCGTGCCGTCCGGTTGAATCAGCGTCTGCAACGACAGCTTGGTATCGGTCAACGACGAAATCTGAATCACGTCGCCGACGTTCAACCGATAGGCTTCGGTCGAAGGCCTGCCGTTAAGCCGGAAGACGAATCCGAGCGAGTCATCAACTCGGAGATAGTAATCAGGCACATGCTGCGTGCGGGCCGGACCGACGTATTCCCCCTGGTTGAAGACGTCCCACCACAAGGCTTCCCCGGACGATTGCTCTTGAAGTTCGGCATCGCGCCGGGCGCGGCGACGGTACCCGGCCAACTCCACGTTGTTCGACTCTTCGTGATCGATCTCTTCTTCAGGAGCAGCGTGCAGATTCGTCTTGGCGGTCTCGCCGGTCGGCTGAATTTTCGGCTTGGCCGGTTCCTGCTCCGGCTTGTCTCCCTGCCGACGGAACGCGTTCTTCATCGACTGGAAGAATTTCGGACCGGAAGACTTTCCCTTTTCCGGCTTTTTCGGCGGATTGACGAGTTTTGCGTCGTTCGATTTCGGTGCGGCCGAGTCGATGGGACCGTCGATCTCCGAGGTCGCCGCGCGTTCGGCGAACTCTTGATGGCTGACCCAGTACACCAGCGACTGGTGCTCATCCGAGTCCTTCGACGCGACTTCTGTTTTCGGCTCGTTCTGCTGTTTCACCGCCAGTGCGAGCATGGTCTTAGCCGACTCATGGTCGCCCATCTTGTTCAGGACCACGCTCAAGTTTCGCAGAGTTTCCGGGCGCTTCCCGATATAGGCGCTATAGATCAACGACTCTTTCGCCGCTCTCAGTTGACCGCTCTTCGCGAGGATCACGCCCAGTTCATTCGCGGCGCGGTAGTTCTGCGGATCGGCCAGCAGCGCGGCTTCCTGCAACGTCACCATCCGCGTCGTGACGACATTCGATTGCTGATCGCGACGCTCCCGCAAAAACGGCTGCAACCGCCCTAATTGGCAGAGCGTTTCAGCGCCCGCCGGAACTCCCGCGACGGCCTTCGCCAATTGACGGCTGGCATACGAATGATACATTTCCAGCGCTTCCAGCCGGGTGATCCCTTCCGACGGGATCCGGCGAACCACCGGCGTGGAATGACCGACGGCCCGATCCGCGATCCGCGACCGGTTCGTCGGATGGGTGCTGGAGCTGACAAAATCCTCGGATTCTCGCAGCGCCGTCAGCCCCGCGGCCAGGGCCGCACTGTGATCGCTCGCTCCCTCATCGGCGTCTATGTTGTCGGCGATCAATTCCAGGATCTCGATGAGCTTGGCGTTAGCGGAATAGGTGGCCCCTTTGGTGGCCAATTTCAGACTTTCCTTCGAAAGGCGTTCAATCCGCACCGGCACGGTACGAATCGTCCCGCGAATCGTATCGTCAACGCTGCTACGACGTTCGAGCCGACCTGAGTGCCGGCTTGCCCCCCCCCTGCGCCGCGGCTCGGAATCTTCCTCCTGCCAAGGATCCGCCTCGTCGACATCCTCGTCTACCCAGCCTTCGTCAGAATCTTCCTCGGCTGTCGATTCGGAATCCCAATCCTCTTCGGCAGTTAGAGAGGTTTCCTGATCCTCATCCGGGTCGTCCGGAATCGGTCGGGCCACCCCTGCGGAAGCCACCGGCAATGCCAGAGTGAGAAGCATGAGGCAGGAGAACTGGGGCAGAAAGCGCCAAGGTGACATAATTTCCAGCTCACTCAAGTTGCGATCGGAAACCGCGCACCGGCGCGGCATCTCTCTGGGTATTCCAATCGGTATTGCCCTCACTCTGTGCACACTAGATTAGGCATAGCCGCTGCAAGGCGAACAACAGACCTGAGAAACTGCTGTTTTCTTTGGTGTAAGTCTCAAACCTAGCGAGTTGCGCAGACTCACGCGCAAATCCCCCATTTTCATGGATTTACGACCATCGATCGGCCGGTTTTGCCGTAGGCTGGAAAAACCGGCGATCGCTGCCGGTGCTCGGCGAGTCAACAGCCCCTGGCCCCCCATGGGTCCGCGGGGGCAAAGACAGCCGTTTCCCATCCGAGTGTTCACAAATCGCCACGTCAGCCCAGAAACATCACGATTGGCCGCTTCGACACGCTTTGGCCAGGAAGGCAAGTTTGCAGGGTCAAAGCCTTGACACAAGATCCAAAAACAACCTAGAACACTTAATACACCCATTTTAACAATACGGCCGAGCCTGGAATTCGCTGGGAAGGACTCGGAAGCCGCAATGATCCAACAGAACAGCGAAGCTGACCTCGCCATTTAGAACCTGAAAGGGCCCGTCATGCCGATTCGAGACTTCTTATTTCTGCAACAATTGGCCATCGCCTCGCGGGCCTGCTGGAAGACGGGCCTGGCCACGTTTCTGCTGATCTTGACGCTGGTCGGCGTGGCGACCGCGGTCTGGCCGCGGACTTATCACTCCGAGGCGCGGCTGTACGTACGATTGGGCCGTGAAACCGTCTCCTTGGATCCGACGGCGACGACGGGACAAACCGTTTCGCTGGCGGAATCGCGCGAGCGAGAAATTAATTCGATCCTCGAGCTCCTGCGATCGCGGGAATTGTGCGAAAAAGTCGTGGACGAGTTAGGAGTCGACAGCGTGCTGGACGAACCCCGCAGCTACGGCTACGGCGGATTCACCGATTTCTCGCATCTGCTCGCCGGCCATCTCCATCGGCCGGCCGAACCGGCCTTGACGGCCGCGGCCGCTCCGTCCGAGTTGGACAAAAGCAACATCGACGCCATGCGGAAGCGGGAAAACGCCGTCCGGAAACTCATGAAGAACATCAACTGTTCTTCTCCGCGTAATTCGAACGTGATCCTGATTTCCTGCACCGCGGCTTCACCGGCAACGGCCCAGCAATGGTTGGAGCATGTCCTCGCCAATTACCAGGAGCAGCACCTGCGTGTGAATCGCATTTCGGGTTCGTACGCGTTCTTCGACGCGCAATTGCACGAAAAGAAAGCCAACCTCGACGCGAAATTACTCGAACTGCGGGACGTCAAGAATAAGGTCGGCGTCGATTCCATCGAAGGCCAACGCGAACTGTTGAGCCAGGAAGCGCTGACGATCACTTCGAATCTGTTGGACGCGCAGGCTGCCTGCGCCGCGGAAGAAGCCCGGTTGCAATCCTTGCTGGCGAAAGCGCCCGCCGCGGACCAACAGGCCGACGCCGACGAATCCAGCACGGCCTCTGAAGAAGCGATCAACATGATGCGCAGCAAGCTCTACGAGTTGGAAATCGAACAGCAACGGGTGCTGGCGCAGTTTCAGCCGGCTCATCCGCTGTCCAAGGCGATCAACGAGCAAGTGGCCCAAGCTAAAGCCTTGCTGATCCACCACGAAGTCCTGGTGGAACGTTCTCGAATTATCGAATTGAAAAGGAAAGTCTCGGCTGCTCAAGAGCAACGCGCCGAAGTCGAGAAGAAATTGAAACTGTTCAACGAGAACGAAGTCCAGATCGCGGAGATCGATCGGCAAGTGGAACTGCTGGGAGAGGAATATCGCAAGGCGGACGAGAACCGCGAACAGGCGCGCACCGACGAAGAATTGGCCAAAAGCCAGATTTCGAATATCAATGTCGCTCAATCGCCCAGCTTCTCCGCCAAGCCGACATCACCCGGGATCGGTCGAAACATTTTCCTGGGAATCGGCGTGGCGCTGCTCGGTGCGCTGTGCATGGTCTTCTGGCAAGCCGTCCGGAAGGGCGCTGTTCAACTCGTGTCGGATGTGGAAGCCCCCATGATGCAGGCCCCTATCAAACCGTACGATCGCTCGATGGACCCGATCCTGCGGTCGGTCTCTCCGCATCCGCTCTCGAACGGAGTCTAACCGCAAGCCAGCGGTCGTAATTTTCAACGGCAAGATCGCCCGGCCCAAGTCGCCCACCGACTTGGGCCGGTTTGTTTCTTGCTCGAAACCAATCCTCTACTCGCTGTCCGCCCACGCGGGCAAGCGGCTATTTCACGTTCCAACCGCTCAAATCGTCGACGGCGGCGGAAGTCTGGGAGGATGAGCCGTTCCCGCCGTCCGACCCTTGTGACGTCTCCGCGATCGATGCTGGCGGCGTCGGCGGCGGTTCGGGCAGCGCACGCGGCTGGAAGGTGGCGAGCCATTCCGCTGTCGGGGGTTGATAAGGTCGGAATTTCTCGGCCGTGCCCCGCTCGTCGGAATAGAGCAGCGCACGGTTGTTGCCGAGCCGTGATGCCGCGGGGGAATCGATCAGGTTGCTGGAGTCGTTGGCGCTCATCTGGAACACGGCGCGCATCTCGAATTCCCGGAGCATCTGCCGGCTGAACCACCGGTCGACGTTGTTGTACGAATCGACCCAGACCAGCAAATGCAGGCCGACGGCGGGTCCCTCTTTCAACAGCGAGGTGAACATCTGGCTGGGCGATTGCGTCTTGTTGCGATCCATGCCGCCGAAGCCGAAATCATCGTCCGACTTGCGCAGATCGCGGAACCGGCTGACGTCGTCAATGATCAGGAACCAGGAACGGTACTCGCCGGGGGTTTCCTGGCGACGGGCCAGTTCGGCGGCATAGTCCGCGAGGACGGCGGCGGCTTCCTCAGGCCCCGACCGGCGCACATGATGTTTCACGGCATTCAGCACCGGCGACCAGCGTTCTTCGTTCGCCGGATTGTTGAAGTCGGAGAAGAGATCAATCCGACCTACGTCTTGCGCCGCTAACGTCGGAATGCAGGTGCCGAGGATTCCCAGCGCCCCCTCTTCATCCTGGCCCACCAGGAGCAAGTTCGTCCCCGATCGGCGGAAAAATCGGATTTCGACCGGACCGGCAATGGCGACCGCGTCTCCCAGCCAGGCGCGCGGCTTGGTCTCGGGCGGCGGCCCCTCGGCGGAAGCGGCGATCAGCTTGACCAGCGGCTCGTTGACCGCCGGATCGGCCGGAATATTCCCTTCGAACACGACCGGCTCCGGCCAATGGTTCGGCAGCTTGTCATACATCACTTCCAACTGATCCAAAAAACCGTCGCGTTGCTTGTCATCCAGCCAGGCGACCTGAAACGGGCTGTTCCCCTCCAGCAGTCCGTTGGCGTTGTTGTAAATCGCCTCTCCGGGACGCGTGAGCAGGCGGGCAGCGCCATTGCTTTCGCTGAGAATCTGGTGCGCATCGCTTTCACTGCACTGGAGGGCGATGCGGACCGCCATCTGTCCGATGGTTGTCCGCGGCAACGCGTACGCCCCCCCGAGAGATTGCGAACCCAACAGCACGTGCATCCCGAAAGCACGGCCCTGCCGTACCAGGCGGTCGATCAATTGCGAGGCAATCTGCGAATATTTGTCGTCCTCGGTGAAGAATTCCTGAAACTCATCGACGAGGAGCAGAATGCGGGGCATGGGGACATCCGGCCGGGCCGCGCGAAACGATTTGATGTCTTGCGCGCCGACTTCACGGAACAACTCGCCGCGCTCGCTGAGAATCGCGTCCAGCCGGCCAAGCACGCTGGCGCCGAACTCGCGATCGCTTTCAATCGCGATCACGCGGGCGTGTGGAAGCTTGTGATCGGCGTAGGTCTTGAACTCGACCCCTTTCTTGAAGTCGATCAGATAAAAATGGATCTCGTCGGGAGAATAACGCAGCCCAGATCGGTGATGATCACGTGCATCAACGTCGATTTTCCGGAGCCGGTTTTCCCCCGCCATCAGCGTGTTGCGAGGTCCCGCTGCCCAGTTGCAGATGTTGGAGTTTGGTGGCGCCGGCGGCCCAGCGGGACATCGATACTCGATCGGCTGTCGGCGGTCCGAATTCCTCGGGCTTGGGGCAATGCGGAAAAAGGAACTTCGACACGGCGCGTCTTTGGAAAATTCGCCCAGCTTCCGGATGACATTCGCCCATTGCGCCGCCGGGGGAAATGAATCACGCACGAACGGCGGAGCGTCTTTGCCGAGATTGACGTTTTGAAATTTCTCCGCCTGTTTGTGTCGCGCGCATACCACTCCAGCACTGTCGCGGCTTCAACCGCAGATCAAACCCCCGGGGCATCGGCTGCGCTGGGTGTCGACGCTGACCAGCGTGAACACCGCAGCGTGCCCCAGACAATGCCTGGTCAGCTTCTGAGCCGCCGCGTTCCGTGAATCCGCGGGAAAATTGGCGACGACCAGCAACCGATAGGGCTCACTTCCCCGCGAACTTGTTGTATTCCCTCGATCGATTCAAATTCGTTGCACGCAGATACTTCTGGAACACGTTCTCATGTGTTCGGTCAGCGGGAGTTGTTCTTCAATATGACCCGATTCGGTCAAATGCGGCTGGTAATCAGCAAGTCGTCGAAATCCGCCAGGTGCATGAACGCCGCGAAATTTTCACCAAGGCCGACGGCATGTCGCAGATCGTGAACCGGATGTCGCCCGAAGGCAGCTGCGAGAGAAAGCGCACATGGCGACTTTTGGCACTTCCACCGCTTCGTCCCGACCGGTCCCTTCCGCCTTGATCAGCAACGAAGGGGCGTCGGGAAAGGGGAAGCAGCCGGGAAAGGGAATGATCTGCCCGGCCGACTCGCCGGGCTCGGTCAGGTCGACGACTTTGACCCGGTAGTCTCCCAGCCGAATTTCCGAGGAAGCTGCTCCGTCGGTTTCCACTCGTTGCCGGTGATTTCGTCCCAGGCAGGACAGGTCTGCCGACTTTGCTCCTCCAACTCCGTGGATTCCGCCTTCAGCCTGGCGAGCAGTTGCTTCCACGGGACTTCCGAACTGGGCGGCCAGTTCTTGGTGTCGTCGGTCACGGTCGGCTTTATCCCGTTCGGCCTTGAGTCCAGTCATTTCCGCTCCTCTTCCGATTGGGAGTTCAGTGCCGTCACGGCGGCGATATTGCTCATCGCGCGCATCGCGCCCGCGGCATCGCGTTCCGCCGCCTTCAGAGCGGCGTCACGGTCCTGAGCTTTTTCAGCGTTTTTTTGTCGCGTGGCTTCCAGTTCGGCGATTTTTTGCGTCTCGTTCCTCGGTGTACTGCTGCAATGTCTGATCGCGGCGTTCGACAATCGAGGCGTGTTTGGCCTGAAAGGCCTTTTCCTGACGCTTGAACTCGACCTGAGAGGCTTTCAACCAGCGGCGTACCACGACTGCTGAATATTGATCGCCTGCTGCATGGAGCGGTTCAAACACCGCGGCTGTCTATGCTTGATCTGCCAGAGGATGAACACGAGAATCAGGCAGACGGTGAACGCCGTGCCGCCGGCGATGGCCATCCACTCTCGGGGCGCAGCGTTGGCCAGGCCGATCCACTGCGGCTTCACGAACAGGAACAACCCGCCGAAGATCCCGCCGCCCACGGCCATCAGCAACACCAGCAGCAGCGGCCACAGGCTGAACAGCCGCGGGACCACTTGCCGAGACATCCGCGAGAACGCCTGCCGCACCGCGGCTGCCGCGGTGTCTTGCGCTTGCTCCGCCTCTTCCAGCGACTGCGGCATCTTCTCAGCGGCGGGGTCGGCGTCGACGCGCTGCCAACGGCGCCGAACCAGCTTGCTCGCTTTCTGATAGAGCTCCGTAATCTCGTCTTGTTGTGTCGCGAGCCGTGTCTTGGCGTGAACGAGGTTCGATTTCAGGCGATCAAATTGGCGCTTGGGACTGTTTTCGGAACTGTCGTCCAGCATCGACTGAAGCAACCAGCAACTGTCCTTGAACTTTTGCTCGATGACTTCGAGTTCTTTCTGGCAATGCTTTTCGATCTCACTCACGCCGCGGACATGGTCGGCCTGCGCAGCGGATTCCAGCGCCCGCCGCTCTTCGTCCAAAGTCTGGCAATCGGCGGACCAGGACTCGTCGATTTCGTCTTTCGCATCTTGAAACTCGGAATTTGCGGACCGCAGGGCCTGGTCGATTTTCTGCGGCAGATGCAGCGCCTGGTCGGTCTCAAACTCCTGCAATTCCTGCTGCGCCTTGAGCCGGGCCTCTTGCGCAGCAGCCAGTTCGGACAGCAACTTGCGGTAATGTTCGCTCGTCATGCGACTCAAGGTGAAACTCGCCGAGTGAGAATGTGCGAAGTGAATTGTTTACGTCCAGGGGCCGCAATCGCGTTCGGCCTGCCCCAGGATGGACGCCAGATTCTGAATCGCCGGTTGGACACCCGCGACGCATGGCCAGCGGCTCTAAGTGTTGCTTATCGAGTTCGCGGCGGCTGTTTTTGTCGTTCCAACTGTCTTTGGTTTCCGTCCAGGCCAGCTGCAACTTGTCGAGCGCGTCCGCAGCTGCATCGTCCCGTGGAAAGATCGGCGATTCTCATGCAGACGCCTCCGGTTTCGTAGAATCGGAACGGGGGTTCAGGCTCGCCGGTTTCCGGCAGACCGACTGTCAGACGGGTTTGGCCGCGGGTTGGACCGAGTCGCTGTTCGAAGGACGAGAAACCGACGGCTTTTCCGCGTGCGGCAGTTGCGTCTGTTCGACATGAGGCCGTCCAGCGACGTCACGGTCCGTTCGAGCAATCCCGAGCGTGCGCGGAGACGTCGCGTTCCAACGCGCATCCGCAACCCCATGGTGCGCCCCGCGATATTCATCGAGTTCCCGGCGGACGCGGCCCGCCCATTGCCGGGTGATCTCCAGTTTTCCTCGGCCATCCGCAGCCGGCGGCCTGTGCGGCGAATAGGCATCAATTGTTCCTGGCAGGCGGGCCGATGCCCGGCGACCGTCCTCATCCGGCACGATTCGTATTCGCTCAGCGTGCGCGCCACCAGATCCGAACAGCGGCGGATCTCCTGCCGCCAATAGTTCGGAGCGTCGTTCTCCAGCCAATCGAGCGCTCGACGGCCTTGCTCGTCCAGCATGAAGACGGCCTGAGTCGCCTTTTCACCAAACGTCTGCAAGACGCCGCGAAACGCGACGATGGCATCAATCGAAGTGACGCAGGCTTCGGCCACGGAAACACACCTGGCAAGTCGGTATTGGAGGAAATCCCCAGACAGGCGCTGGCCAAACCAGCGGAAAGGATCGAACAACGACGATCCCCGGTGAACAGCGATGCTAGCGCTGTTGCAGATACTCGTCCAGACGGTCGGCCTTGCGCAGCAAAAAGGGAATGTACTCGTTGTTGGACTCGATGAACGCGTTCATCATTTGCAATTGCGATGAAATTCCCCCGTTCTGGTTTTCCTGGTCCGCGGTGGCGTTCAGGCCATCCAGCTGCGTGCTCAAGGCCGCCATCTGATCCATCAGGAAAAAAAAAAAAAAAAAAAAAAAACCGCCATTGAACTTCTTCGCGCATCTGCGAAACCGCCGCAGTTCATCGGGATTGGCAATCGCCTGGGACATGGGAAACCTTACATCCGGAGAGTGAATGACCTGCGTTGAAGAAATCACGCAAATCAGCGGCTCATCAGTTATCGTAGCGCGCAGAGTTGGTCCGGTCAACCGCTATGAAACAGACGACCCCGGTCTCTTCAGAATCAACGATTCTCAATCCGCGTCGTCAGAAATCAAACAAAAAAGTCGGGCATCAGTTCCGCGCTCCAGAGGTGACCGCGTAGCGATCCAGGTCGGTCACGCCGGCAGCCGCGAGCACGGCGTCGTCGATAAAAAAGTTCCCCGAGCAGGATCGACTCTCCTTGGTCAGCACGAGATGAGCCGCGTCCGCCATGATTTCCGGTTTGCGACAGCGGGCGACAATCGCCTCTCCGCCCAACAGGTTCTGCACGGCCGCCGTGGCAATCGCGGTGCGCGGCCAAAGCGCGTTGACGGCGATGCCCTGCGGCCGCAGTTCCATCGACATCCCCAGCACGCACATGCTCATGCCGAATTTGGACATCGTGTAGGCAACGTGGTGCTGAAACCACTTGGCCTCCATGTTGAGCGGCGGCGATAGATTCAAAATGTGGGGATTCGCCGCCTTTCTCAGGTGGGGAATGCAAAGTTTCGAGCAGAGGAAAGTGCCGCGAACGTTGACGGAGTGCATCAGGTCGAAACGCTTCATTTCCGTCGCGGTCGTTCCGGTCAACTGAATGGCGCTCGCGCGTTGTTGACGAGAATATATCGATGCCGCCGAACTTGGGCGACCGTCTGATCGATGGCCGCCCTGAACTTGCTCTTCTGAACGAATGTCTGTGATGCCAAGCCAATCCGCGTCCGCCGGCAGCCTCGATCTCCGCCACGGCGGAATAGACCGTCCCCGGCAGCTGGGATGAGGCTGATCCGTCTTGGCGACCACGGCAATGTTCGCCCCGTCGCGAGCGGCGCGAAGCGCGTCGCCAGGCCGATGCCTCGGCTGGCCCCGGTGATCCAACGGCGTTTTCCCTTGGAGACTCGTCATCATGCGCCCTTCAATGATCTCATGAGATGTTCGTACCCTGCGGCCATCCACTGGGCTTCCAGGACAGAATTTCGTCGCTCGATCAATTTCCGTCCCAGACGCGGACCAGTTGTTTGCCGATGTTCCCCCACTCATCATTTCGCGAAAGGCGACTGGAGCGTTTTCCAGCCCGTCCGTGATGCGTTCGCGAAGAAATCTTCCAACCGCCGCCAGCCATTCGGTGAGCTGCGTCACTCCTTCTCGAAATTGGTCAGCGAAATTGAAAGACGAGAAATCCCTGAACTTTGGCCTGTTTTTTTCCGATCAGTTTCCGCCGCAAACGCGGGCCAAGCTCCACGTTCGTCTGATTGTATTGGGAAATCTGCCCGCACACGGAGACACGGGCGAACGGATTGATCAGCCCGAAGACGGCGTCGGTGACCGGCCCGCCCACATTGTCGAAATAGATGTCGATGCCATCGGGGCAAAGCGCTTTCAGCGCGCCATAATAATCCGTGGTGGACTTATAATTCAGCCCGGCGTCAAATCCCAATTCACGGCGAAGGTAATCGACTTTCTCATCCGACCCCGCGATACCGACGACGCGGCAGCCTTTGATTTTTGCGATCTGCCCGACCAGCGAACCAACCGCCCCGGCGGCCCCCGACACGACGACGGTTTCTCCCGGCTTCGGTTCACAGATCGATAACAGACCAAAGTACCCCGTCAAACCAGGCATTCCGAGGATGCCCAGCGAAGTCGTCACCGGGATGCCCGGGCGCGCTTCGACTTTGCGAATTCCTTTACCGTCGCTGACGGCATAATCTTGCCACCCGAACATGCCGTTGACGAAATCGCCGACGGCAAATTTGGGATGATTCGAGGCGACGACTTTGCCGACGGCGCCACCGATCATGACGCCCCCCAGCGGTACCGGGTCCGCATACGATTTCCGATCGTTCATGCGGCCACGCATATAAGGGTCGACGGAAAGGTACATGACCCGTGCGAGGAACTCGCCGGGCTTGGCTTCCGGAATGGGTGATTCTTCCAGCCGAAAATCCGACAGTTGCGGCATCCCTTGCGGGCGCGCCGTCAGGACGATCTGGCGATTGGCTTCAGACATGAGGAAGTGATCCAGTCCACACGAACGGGCAAGACAGAGAGGAATGGCCTGAGCCTGACGGGTGCAGCAGACATTGTCAAGAACGGTGTCTGCCGGAAGAACGACGATCGGCGACGCAAATCTCTGAATATCGTCTGACCACGAGCAGGGGGTTGATCGTGCGCCTACAATTCCTCACCACTAGGAACCAAGCCATGTCCATTCAACTGCTGAACGAATCCGGCGGCGACAGGCCGGCATCACCCGCCGAACGGCAAAACTCCAAGATTCCGTCGGACGGCGATCTGCTGGATGCCTACTCGCAGGCCGTGATTCACGTGGTCGAGTCGGTTTCGCCGGCCGTCCTGAGTCTGACCGGCCTTGCCGAACGGAGCGGCTCCGGTTCCGGCTTCGTCATCGCACCGGACGGATTTGCCATCACCAACAGCCACGTGGTGAACGGCCAGCCGGAATTGCAGGCGACCACCATCGACGGCGACAGGATTGCGGCGCACGTCGTCGGCGATGATCCGGCGACCGATCTCGCCATTCTCCGACTTGCCGCGAGCGATTTACCGTATTCGCAACTGGGCAATTCCGATGAATTGCGCGTCGGCCAGTTGGTGATCGCCATCGGCAGTCCGCTGGGGCTGCAATCCACCGTCTCCGCCGGGATCGTCAGCGCGCTCGGACGCAGTCTGCGCGCCAAGGACGGACGGCTCATCGACAAGGTCGTGCAGCACACTGCGCCGATCAATCCCGGAAATTCGGGAGGACCGCTGGTCGATTCGCGCGGCCGAGTGATCGGAATCAATACCGCGATCATTGCGATGGCCCAAGGTCTGGGATTAGCGGTCCCGGCATCGACGGCCGAATGGGTGCTCCGCGAAGTATTGACGCACGGCCAGGTCCGACGACGACAGTTGGGGATCACGGCGACTGTGATCCCGCTCCCACGGCAACTCGTGAGACGACTCGATTTGCTCGGCTCATCGGGAATTCAAGTCCTCAGCGTGTTACCGCAAAGCCCCGCCGCCGAGGCCGGATTGCAGCCGGGAGACTTGATTGTCGCGTTGGCCGATCGCGTCGTGGAAACGCTGGATGACCTCCATCGACTGCTGACGGCAGTTCCCGCGAACTTGCCGATCGCGCTCGACGTGATCAGGAACGAGGAACTGGCCGGCGTTTCAGTCCCGCCGCGATGATTTTCCGCTCTGCGGCGGTCGCTGAAACACCACAAGGAGACTAGTCAGGTCGCCATCGAAACCGGCGCGTCTTGATAGTGCCGATTGATCAAATCGTTTTGCAGCCAGAGCAGTTTTTGAAAAGCACGCAAGGTTTTGGCTTCCAACAACCGATCCAGGCCCAGTTCCAGAATTGTCGCCGTCAACGCGTCGGAAACGAAGCCCAGCAAGGCGTTCATTTGCACGAGCGGGACGTTCAAATTCTCGGCTCCCGCTTTGGGTGTGTGAATTTTGCCGACCAGATCCAGATAACTCACCATCTTCCCGTCGTATGGGCGCGTCACCAGCGCGACCAGGTAACGGCCGAGATGTTCTTTGCGATACCGGATCATTTCATGATCGTCCGTCACCTCCTCCAGCGAGCGGGGGACGGCGCCTTCGTAACCAGATTGACGCGGCAAAAAATGTCGCCACGTCGCATCATATTGATGAAGTTTCTTATAGACGGCGTCCACCAGCGACGGCACAATCGGGGCCAGTGCCGGCGCCGCTCCGTGAATCGCCTCGATGTCGTCCGCCCCGAAGCCCATGAATTGGGCCAGATATTGGAAGCGATAACCCAGATCGGATTCCAGGCGAGCTTCGTCAATGTGTTGCATGATCCGCTCCTCAGTCCGGTTGACCAACAGCAATTCACCACCCATAATTGGACGATTACATCCAATTATGGGCTCAAGATAGACCGCCGATTTATGGATGTCAATGTCCAATTATCGGCCCTGAGAAAATCCTGCGATGTTTTCCCAAACCGTCGAATATGCCCTGCGCGCCGTCGTCCATCTGGCTGACCATTCCCCGGCTCCGCGCACAACCGACCAGATCGCCGCGGCGACCCTCGTCCCTAAAGCCTACCTTTCCAAGGTGATCCAGGGGTTGTGCCGGGCAAACATCGTGCAGTCGCGACGAGGACTCGGCGGAGGCGTCGCGCTGGCGCGCACCCCGGCGGAACTAACCATCCTGGACGTCGTCAACGCCGTGGAACCCATCGTCAGAATTCGGCAATGCCCGTTGGGACTGAAATCCCACGGCGTCCATCTGTGTCCGCTCCATCGGCGCATGGATCAGGCGCTCGGAATGGTCGAAGCGGCCTTTCGCGACACCACGCTGGCCGAAGTCCTGGCCGAACCGACTCAGAGCCACCCCCTCTGTGAGGTCCCGAAGGCCGTCAAACTTCGCCAGCCGTCGCGATAACACGGGTTCGGCCGACAAACTCGCCAGCGGCAGTTCAACGGACGCCGGCCGACGGTTCCGCCTCGCTGGTCGCGAAATGCCGGCCGCGATTGAGTCGTGACAGAATCGGCTTCATGGCCTCCAACTCGGTGTAATACATCGCGCTGGGATCGATTCCCCGTTCCTCCAGCCAGCGCACGTGGTTGTCCACCGCGGGATGGCTGGACAGCCAGGGCAGCACCCCTAGCCAGCACGCCGCCAAGCCGATGCCCCAGACGGCCAACCGCACCGCCGGCATGGTTCGAAGCGGAACGTTTCGATCAGCGGCCTGCATGATCTCCCTCTATTCCACGACGCCACGGAAGACCACGCGAAACATCAGCCAGGACATCAGCAGCGAGAGCGCCACGTTCAGCGCCTGGCCGCACAAATACAGGGTCAGCGGTTTTCCGCCGCGCAGATACGGCGACAATTCCTTGAAATTCGTCTCCAGTCCGATGCTGACAAACGCCAGGCAGAACAACCACCCGCGCAAGGTCCCCGTGGAACCATCGATCATCGCGTCCACCAGCTCCGGACCGGCCGGCAGAGTCAGCGACAACGCCGAAAAAATCAGCGACGCGCCGACGAATCCCAGAATGAATCGCGGAAAACGCCGCCAGATCTCCGAAATGCCCGGACGCTCACCGGACGGATCCCGTTCTACATAACTGACCCAATACACCGCGACTCCAAAGGCCACCACGCCGATCAGAATATTCTGAATCATTTTGACCGTCGCGGCGACTTCCAGCGCTTTCTGACCGACCACCGCGCCGGCCGCCGCCACCGCCCCGGTGGAATCAATCGTTCCCCCCAGCCAGGCGCCGGCCAGAATTTCGTCCATCCCCACGGCTTTGATGAACGCCGGCATCACCACCATCATGATCACCGTGAACGCCAAAGAAAGACCGATCGCCAGCGACAACTCTTCTTTCTTCGCCTTGCACGCCGCCGCGGTGGCGATCGCGGCGGAAACGCCGCAAACCGACATGTCCGCGGAAATCACCATGTTTAACGACGGCGATTGCATCTTCAGAACTTTTTGTCCGAAAATGAACGTCGTAATCAACACCACCGGAGTGACGAACCACGACACGATGATGCCCGGCGCCCCCAGCGCCAGCAGCCGGTTCATCAGCACCTCCGCGCCGAGCAGAACCAGACCGCTTTTGATGTAAAACTCCGTCAACACCGCCGGCTTGATGAACTCCGGAGTGCCGATCGTATTGCAGATGATCAGGCCCACCAACAACGCCCATAGCGCGTATTCCAGGTTGTAGGCCTTGATCACGCTCTGTCCCGCCAACACATACGCGGCCATCGCCAGCAGAAACACCGCGGGAAACGCCTGGAGAAACGCCAAACCCGCCGATCGACGAACCTGCATCGCGGCAGCGAACACGATTCCCAGCACCAGAAACGCCCCCAACGTGCCCGGCAACGCATTGAACACCGGCTTCTTCTCCGTCGCAGGACGATAAAACGCTTCCTGCGGATTCTGGTTCCACGAGCCCGGCTTGTTCAGCCACGGTGCCAGCGGATTGGAAATCTTGATCGGCGTCCCCGCTTTCAATTGCTCATCGAGCTGATCGGGTCGCGCCAGCCAGACCGCCAAAAATGAAACGAGCAACAAGAACCCGCCGCAGAAGACCGCCCACCAATCTTCCGAGTTCCGAATCCCGGCAGGTTTCGGTAGGACGACTTGCGACTCCCCATTCTCATTCGGCGTCATCAATCTCAATCTTTCCAACAAAGACAAACCGGTTCCGTTGCCGACCAAACCAAGTTCATCTCCGGATCCGCTCTCAATGTCAAGCCCTTGGTTCTTAGCTTGGAGTGGATATTCCCCTTCTGTTTCGCACGATCGACGCCAGGTCCCGGGTTCTCCGGCGCCTGACTGGCGCTTTCCAACGATCCCTGTCGAAAAAGTTCCCCGTCTCAACTCCGGAACAGGCGCCGTTTCAGATTGTTCCACCATCCGCCGGACGAACCGGTGTCAGGCTCCTCGATTTCACGTACGTCAGCAGCTGCTGTCATCGCCGCCATCTCGCCTTCCGTCTCCAGCTTGACCAGATGGACACGACCACCCGAGGTCCCGGACCAGGCGTTGGCTCCGTGAACCCGCGCAAGGCCTTTCAGCGATTCCGGATACCAACCCGCCGCGTGACCGCTCGCCGCATCCTGAAACGTCGATTCCAGCTTCTCGTGAAATCCGAGAATCGCCTCGCCGGCGGCCCACGCCGAAAGATCAAACAGTCCCGGAAGACTTCGCGACGGTACGGAAGCAGTGATCTCGAATTCCCACGCCCGATCGTCGGAGTCTCGGGCGATCAATCGCGTCCCATCGGCGGAAAACGCGAGTTGATTGACGGAGTTCGAATCGAGTTTCAGTCGCGCGAAAAGTTCTCGAGACTCGATCTGCCAGATGCGGATGACGCCGCCCAATTCGCCCGCTGCCAGGAATTTCCCGTCAGGAGAAAACGCGACGGAATCGAGTTCGCGTTCGGCGCCGCGGAATATTGCTGCTTCCGCATAAGTGGGTGTCCCAGAGACGCACCGTCAAGTCGTAAGAACCGGTTGCTATCCAGCGACGATCGGTTGACCACGCGATGCAGGATATGCTGTTCTCATGACCGCGCAGCTCGCCCAACGGCTCGGGGCTCGCATAGGCGCTCCACATCGTCGCCACCGCGCCGTCAATGACCGCGATCGCGCCGCCCCCCGGAGAATACGCAATTGCGGACGGCTCGCGGCAGCCGCGCGGCGATCACGATTTGTTTGGCGTCTCGCGGCGAAAAGGTCCGTAGCGTCAGGTCGTCGAGCACCGCGGCCAGGTCCCAGGCCCCGTAAAATGAGGCGCGCAGTGCCACGACCGGGTTGTATTCCTCCTCCCGCCCCCAGCCATCCGGTCCGGTGGGGCGATAACAGGTCAACTCGGCTGGCGTGCCTTGCTGGACGTCCCACAACGTAACTCCGGCCAACGCATATTGTCCGTCGGGCGAGACCTCCGTCGCAAAACAACGGGATCGGTCGCCCCGAACGACGGGTGGCGGTGCGCTGGGACCTTTGCCCGCCACGGACCAGACGCGCACCGTCCGATCGTTGGAGGCCGTGGCCAGCAGCGTGCCGTCGGGGGAATACGCCAGGCGGGAGATGTACTCCTGGTGCCCGCGAACGTTTCCTGGAGCGTTCTCGTTTTCAGGTCCCAGATTCCCACAGAATGGTGATTTCCCGCAGGGCAGGCCGAGAGACGCCCCCGGAAGGAGAAATGGCGATGCCGTTAGCGAAGACGAGATCGTCTCCCAGAACGACCGTTTCAGCGTTGGGATCCTTCAGGGGTCCCAGACGCAGATCCTGAACAACACCGCTGCCGGCCTGCGTACCGTCTGGGTAAACGCCGCGATAGCCAGACGCCGCTGTTGTGTCTGGAAAACAGCAGACGCTCTCCGGCCATGCAGGTATCCAGATGGACAGTTTGTCCTCGGACCCATAATAACATTCCCGTCCGGAAAGCAGCACTGTTCGTTTCAGACCGCGCAGCACGGCGATCTCAGCGCCCGTCGGCAATTCGCCAGATACGGGCCGTGTTGTCCTCCGAGCCACTGGCCAGGAATGTCCCATCGGTTGTTGCCGCCAGGGAAGGTGACGCGCGCTCGTGTCGATCAGTTTCCGGTCGATCGCGGTTCCTGAATCTGACTGAATACGCACCGAATGATCATCGCAGCCGCAGACGATGCGCCCGTCCGGGGAAGGAACATCGAGCATTTCACAGCTTCATCCAGCTCGTCGAATGCGAATGTCACCTCGCCGGAATCAACGTTCAGAGGTGAATCGTCGCACGATTGACGGCCGCGAGCGAGCGGCCATCAGGCGAAAACGCCGCCTTAAAAAATGCACGGAAATACGACTCGCAACTGCGAATTTCATGCACGCATTCGTAGGTGGCGGCATTCCAGATCTTCACCAGGTCATCCGAGGCCAACGTCGCGATCCAGCGGCCGTCGGGAGAAGATGTCGATGCCGCGAATTCCTTCGCGATGCACGCCCTGGAATGCCGCGCGCTCGGCGCCGGTCGCCGTGTCGACAATGCGAACCCGTTCCTCGAAGAGCAGCGGATTCATGCCTTGTTCATAGAGCGGTTTGCTGCAGGCGATGGCCAGCCATGTTCCGTCAGGCGAGAGCGCAAAGTGACTGTCAAAGACGTCCACGGCCCGAAACACGGCCTGTTCCGCTCCAGGACGCAGCGTCCAGACCCGCGCCCCGTGCGACGTTCCCGCCGCCAGCCATTTCCCGTCGGGAGAGAACTGAAGGTCGTCGGCGTTTTCTTCCAGCTGGCGTCCCAATCGGGAAATCGGCGTCCCATCCGCGACATTCCACAACTGAACGGACCGATCGCTGCTCCCTGTTGCGCAGTCGCAGGCCGTCGGGAGAAACGGCGATCACAGAAACGTCCTTCACGGAAATTCGGTATGCTGCGAAACGTGTCGACGTTCCAGCGCCCAGACCTGGTCATCCCCGGCGCCCCGCGGCGCGAACAAGGCCTGCGAATCCGGCGTGAAACAGAGAGCGTAAATCCATTTGTCGCTCGCGGAATCGTCGTCAAGCGGGATCCGCGTCACCGCATCAGCACTCGATACGCCGTCCTTGTTGCCGGCGGCAATCGGCGACCATCCGGCGACCGGGCGACGCAATGCGTCACGGTGGGCACGCCCGCCAACAAGGCGGCTTGCAAACCGCTACGTGCATTCCAGACACGAATCGTCGCGTCGCGCGCAGCGCTCACGATCTCTCCCCATCCGGCGACCACGCGATGTCCGTCACCTGGTCTGCATGGCCGCCCAGCACGAATTTTTGGCGGCTGCCTAGCGAGACCAGCGGCGGACGGAGCGCTAGAACCCCCCAACGAAATCAGGCAGCTCCCCCCGCTTTTCCTTCCGCCAACATTCCAGCCATGCCAAACGGTCGGTGACCGGTCAATTCACGGCTCTTGGCCGGTCCACCCCAACGTCGGCTCCTACGTAATAGACCGCGTCAGGACATCATACCACCAACCCGAATTCCCACAGGCACTGAAAGAGCGTCGTCAGGTGACGGTCGATGCAAATCGCGGCGGACAGCTTCGAGAACCAATGCCAGCAGGTTGAAGCGAAACTGCCTCTCCAGGCCGACGCCACGGCCTCCGCCAGATCGTCGGCAAACGCGAAAATGCCCTGAGGCCCCGCTTCCGCCTTGGCTTCCAGAAATCGCCGGTTGCTCCACAGCTCGGCGACCGCATTCACGCGACGTCTTCCTCGAGAGTTTCGCCACTTTGCAACAACTGATACGGTACTTCATCGATCAGACGCTGGTTCACCGCTCGCGGAGCCGGAGGGAGCGCCAACACGTTCTTTCGTTGCTCCTCGGGGCTCTCGAAAAAAAGATTCTGAGAGCGGAAGTAATCCGCCAATTGCCAGTGCACATCGGCCTGCGCCCCGGGGCTGGCAAAATATCGCTCGCGGACGGCCTGATCGAGATTGCGGTGGAAGAATCCGATCAGCGGACCTCGCCGCTGCAAATAGCTTCGCAATTGCCGCAGAATCGAAAACAGATTGCTCCGGCTCTCGGTCAAGGAAACCACCGGCCCTTCGGCCAGCTCCAGCAGTTCACGGTCGGAAAGCCCGCGCCGCGACGCCGACAACGACGCCAACACCAATTTCACGGTCGCCGCATCAAATTCGTGTTCCAACCGTTCGATCACCTGCTGAAACAAGGCGGTCACGGCGTCCTCGCCTTGCGGAAACAATGCAATCCGCCCGTTCAATTGCTCGAACGAACCAAATCCCCGCAGTTCCTCGAGCGCCACCAACAGGTACAGCGGATTGACCGTTTCGGGATTCGCCATCAACAGGTCGATCTGCGCGGCGTCCAGCGTTTTCGCCGAGATCGAGGGCACTGCCTGGACGATCGCGCGCCGTTCCTCAGGTGTCAGCGGCGCCATGCTGATCCGCACGCAGTCCCGCTCCATCAATTCCGCCTGTACGCGATGAACGCGGTCCGTCAGCAGAATTGCGCTGACGACCAGGCTGACGTTCGCCGGCAACTCGCGCGGCAGCCAATGCAGCCCGCGCGCCAGGTCCGCCTCGTCGAGTTGATCCAGCGCATCAATCACGATCACGACGCGGTCATCCGCGGGAACCCGCGCCATGAGTTTGCGAAACAGCGCCGCCAGCTCGTCGATGTCCGACGGCACCTGTTCTTCCAATTGAAACCGGCGGTTCAGCTGCGCGCAGACCCGCCGCAGCAGCTGACGCAGGTTGGTCGATTCGGGACTAGCGCCGATGAAGTGAGCGATCACGAAGGTCTCGGGGTGTTCCCGGGAAAAGTCCCGCACAAACCGCGCCAGAGCCGCCGATTTGCCGGCGCCAGACCTCCCGCTAACCACGCACGGCCAACGCCGGTTGTCGAACACCGCGGCGGTGATCAACTCGTACAAGTGATCCCGGCCGACGTAAACGCGCAGTCGCGATTCCATGAAGGCTTCGTGGTTCGCGTCTTCGATTGCGAACGGATCTTCCGCCGCGACGGTCAGCGAAGTCTCCTCCAGACGATGCTGAATTCGAATCGCATTCCACAACGTTTCCAGGACTTGCCGGCCGAACTCCTCCAGACCAGTCAGGTAAGGCACTCCATAGCGTCGGACGAGTTCCTGCTTCGCCGCATCCAATTGGCTGTATTCTCGCGGGTCAACCAGGCCATCTTTCGCCACGGCCTCCACCGCCTCGCGTTCTTCGGAACTCATTTCCTGTCTGGCAATCGCCCAATTGATTCGCAGCCCTGCAAACCGGCAAGGGTAACTCTGGGGATCAATCGGCAGCCCCGCGGAGCGAATCCGCTGCTTCAATTGCTCCTGCTTGATCGCCGATTCCTCGTCTTCCGCCGCGAAATTCGGCCGCAGCTCGCTCGGCATCTCCGCGAGGAACTTCGGATCGCGAAATAAGAAGATCGAGTTTTCGCGCAGATCGGGTCGAAGCAGCGCGCCCCACAGAATCTCCAGTTCCGTGACGCTCTTTCCCGTCTGCTCTTGAGTCCAGCCGTATTTGGAATTGGTGTCGGGAAGTTGTTTCGGCACCCAGCCGTAGCGCTCGCCGAGAATCCCCAGAAAAAACGGCCGGCATTCGTCGATCGAGTCGAGACAGACGTCCAGAACCTGGTCCCGCTCCGCCTGTTCCCGAGTGATCCCCCAGCGCAGGTCGATGTCCACCAGATGCAGTTGGTAAGGCTCCAGCCGCTCCCGCAACGCGGGAAAGACGACTTTCACCAGATGATCACGCTCCGCATGCATGTCGCGGAACGTCGAAGAAATAAAAATACGAACGGTCGACCACTTGGCGGGCATGACCTGTTTCTTCGCTGACAGAATTTGGCTGGGGTTTTGTCAGCGAGCATTGTAACGAGCCCGCACTGCGCTTCCAGATCGACCCTGCCGGAGTCAACCAAATGCGCCGCAACCCGCCGGCGTCTCGCATAGGCTCGTTCGCGGAATTCCCGGCCGATTTCAGCCGACGCCTCCGCTCCCGCACCATTCCCAAGCTGGTTTCAGTCGTCCGTTCTGCTGAAACGCGGCCTCCGGAAGCGTCATGAAAATGGCACGCATCAACTCGGCAAACGGCGTTGCGGTGCAGCAATTGGCCGGCCACGGCGTACCGTACATCACGCGCAAGCCGGCCGACACCAGCAACGAGACGGGATTGCAGGAGCTCGTTTCATGTTGCCACGTCTCCTCGCCGAAATCGCGCGAACGCCGAGGCTCCACCGCATAATCCCAAACGCCGTGGAGCGAGGCCGGGCCGGCGATCAACAAATCGGCCCAACGCTCGGCCCGACGTCGAAATCGGTCCAATCGCGAAATCACCCCGTTCGACTCCGATTCCCAACGATGAACCATCAACAGCAAGAGATCACGTCGAAGCTTCTCCAACCCGCTCAGACTATTCACGACAATCTGCTCGACGTCGGAATTGCCTTGCAATCGGTCCGCAATCGTCCAGTTCGTCCCCCAGACCCGCGTGACCATGTCCGTCACGAACAGTTCCATCGCAACCTGCTCGAAGACTTGCGTCTCTCCTTCGAAATCCTTTCCCACCTGCATCAGTTGCCGCAACCACTGCTGTTGCAGCCGTCGTTCCGAAGACCAGAACAACCGCAACACTTCCCCAAATAACTGCGGTTGACGCACCCACGAAGAGCGCCCCCACACTGTCCCCACGAACGCCAGTTCCGCCAAGGCCTGCGGCGTCGAAATCAGCTCCACCATCGGCAACGATCGCATGACATCCCTCAAAAAAACCGCCAGACGTGGAGTGTCCACGCCAGGCCCGACCCTCAGGACCGAATCCCTGACTTCGCAATCGCGATGCCGCCGCGCGCAATTGCCATAACCACTTGAGCCCACGACAATTGCTGAAATCTGCGACTGTTCATATTCCCTGACACTCCCCACGGCCACGTCGCTCTCCAGCAACATCGTGACGCCTTCTGTCGACATCAAACGCCACATTCGCTCACGCCGGGAAAGCTTCCGTTCCCCTTTCGCTCTCGCTACTGTAAGCGGTCGATTCTTCGATATCTGGGAGATTTTCGATGTCACGCATCTCGGGTGTTTGCTGGTTGCTCGGCGCGTTGCTTGGACCCGCCGGCGCCTTCGCCGCGGACAAATCGCTCGACATCTACTTCATCGATGTCGAAGGAGGGGCCGCCACGCTAATCGTTACCCCCGCCGGCGAATCGCTGCTGATTGATTCCGGCTACCCCGACTTCGGCGGACGCGATCGAGACCGCATCTTGAACGTCGTCCAACACGTCGCCGGTCTGAAACAGTTAGACCATGTGATGGTGTCGCATTGGCATCTCGACCATTTCGGCAATCACGCCGCGCTCGCCGCGAAAATTCCCATCGGTCAATTCTGGGACCGCGGCATCCCCGACGTGCTCCCGGAAGACGCCAAGTTCCCGGAACGCGCGGCCGCCTACCGCGCCGCCTGTCAGAACAAATCCCGCACCCTCAAAGTCGGCGACACCCTTCCGCTCCGATCCACGGCGACGCCTCTCGAATTGAAAGTCGTGACCGCCAGCGGCGAGGTGCTCCCGAACGCGGGCGACCCTAATCCGTATGCCTATCTCGACACGCCCCAGTCGGACGATCCGTCCGACAACGCGAAAAGCATGAGTTCGCTGCTCACATTCGGGAAATTCCGCTTCCTCACCTGCGGCGATCTCACCTGGAACGTCGAGGCGAAACTCGTGAAGCCTAATAACCCCCTCGGCAAAGTCGACTTGTTCATGGTCACGCATCATGGCTTGTCTGTCAGCAACAACCCGGCCTTTGTCCGCGCCATCGATCCCCGCGTCGCCGTGATCTGCAACGGACCGACGAAAGGAGGCAGCGCCGCGACGCTCGCTACCTTACGCTCTGTGACCTCGCTGCTCGCCTGGTATCAACTCCATCGCAACGTCCAACTCGATCCGTTTTCTCAAACGCCTCCTGCGTACATCGCCAACCAGGAAGACTCCTCCGCCTGTCGCGGCATCTGGATCAAGGCCGCTGTGCAATCCGACGGCGCAGCCTACTCCATCCAGATCGGTCCCGACGGCAAACCCGCCACCTACGCCACCCGCTGACGGACCCACCCCAACAGCATCCCCAATGCCCCTCCTCATCGGCATGGACGAAGCCGGCTTAGGACCCAACCTCGGGCCCTACGTCGTCACCGCCACGGTCTGGGAAACCGGCGAGCCTGCGAACAAGCTGAACCTTTGGCAAGCGGCTAAATCGGCCGTCACCGATGCTCCCCAACTCAACGACGACCGGCTCCACATCGCCGATTCCAAAGCCGTCTTTCAACCCGGCAAAGGCTTGGCCGCGCTCGAACGGGGCGTCCTCGCCGCCTGCCAGATGCTGGAAAACTGGGTCTGCCGTACTGACCTCGATTTACGCCGCAGATTGCTGCCGAAATCCGGACCGTCCGTCGACTTCGGCCCCTGTTATTCCTCCGACGATTTGAACTTGCCGTTGGAAGCCGACGCCGCCGACATCCGGTCCAAATCCGGCCGCTGGCAATCGACGTTAGAATCGGCCGGCATCCAACTCCTCGCCGTGCGTTCTACCATCGTCGAACCGATGCTCTTCAATCTGCTGATCGACGAACATCAAAACAAGGCCCGCGCCCTCTCGCTGGTCAGTCTGCGATTATTGCAGCAAGTCCTCGCCGAAGTCGGACCGCAGCTCCCGGCCCTCGTCTACTGCGACAAGCACGGCGGGCGCGATCGTTACGACTTGCTCCTCGCCGAAACCTTCCCGGACGAATTCGTGTTTCGCGTGCAGGAATCGTCCCTGCTCAGCGTCTATCGGTTGGGAAATCTAGAAGTCCGGTTTCTGCCTCGCGCCGAATCGCATCTCCCCGTGGCGCTGGCGTCCATGGTCTCGAAATACGTCCGCGAACTGGCGATGTTGCGGTTTAATCGGTTTTGGATGGCCCACATCCCGGGACTCAAGCCGACGCAGGGATACCCCGTCGATGCCCGGCGTTTCCGCGACGCCATTGCCGAGACGCAGCAGAGTTTGCGCATCCCCGACAATCAGCTTTGGCGCTGCCGTTGACGTCGGACGATTTTCCGCCACGGAATCTCGCGCCGGGCGATGGAAATCTCTCTCCATTTGGCATTTTCCGTGTCGCCTCGGCGGAAGACGCGTTTTTCTCAAGTTTCGCAGCGCCCCGGCCACGGTTTTCGGGCGATGACAGAAAAAACAGTCACGCAGCGGTCTGTCTCGACGTCCCGGGTCCCCGACGGCGTTCTCGACCGTCGGCATTCCTGATTTCACCGACTGGTCCGCGCCGCATCGGTCTCCACACAACTTACGCTCATTCCTTTCCCCGGAAACATCCAATGCCGCATTGGAATCTTGACGACGAAACACGCGACGCCCTCACGGAATTGATCAATCTCGGCGTCAGTCGCGCAGCCGCCTCGCTCAGCGAACTGGTCGGTGAACGCATCGTGCTCCAGGTGCCGAACATCTACCTCTATCGCCCGGGCGACCGGACTCCCCCTGGATTAGAAGAGTTGAGCCGCGCCGCCACCGTCATCAATCAAGTGTTCGAAGGGTCCCTGCAAGGTGCCGCATCGTTGTGTTTTCCGGCCGATTCCAGCCTGGCCCTGGCACGCCTCCTCTCACGCGACCGAGACTCGTCCATCGACAGACTCGACGCGGAACTCAGCGGCATCCTCCTGGAAGTCGGCAATATCGTCCTCAACGGAATCATGGGCTCGCTCTCCAATTCTCTCCTCGCCAGGCTGCGGTATGCCATGCCGGAAATTCGCTCCATCGTTCGGGCCGGCGACGAACTGGGCCCTTGGGACCAATTGCGTTCGGACGAGGCCCTGATCGGCGACGTCCGATTTCATGTTTCAGAACAACAAATCGAAGGCGCCATCCTGCTGGCATTTTCGCTCGATTCCCTCCCGCAGCTCTTGGAAACCCTCTCCGTCCCGACCCTGGCCTGACCCGCGATTCGTTCCTGCCTCAGCCCCGACGCTTGCCGCCGAACCGCCCCAAAACCCTGGAAACCCCGCGCCTCATGCAGCCTCATTTGACTCTGGAGTCTCCTGTGTCCCATCCGGTGAACTCGGAATTGCTGGATCAACTCCCCCTCGGGATCTGCGTCTTCGATGCCGAGCTGCGCGTGCATGCCTGGAACAAAACTCTCGAACGCTGGACCGGCATTCCCCGCGACGAACTCCTGAACAGCGACTTGGGACAGCGCTATCCGAAATTGCGTCAGCCAGCGTATCTCCACCGCCTCGAAGAGGCGCTGTTCCATGGCGTGCCCGTCCTCTTCTCCGCCGGCCTGCACCGTCATGTCCTCGACGTCCCTGCCCGCAGCGGCGCCGCCGGCGAATTCATGGTGCAGGAAACCTGGATCCGCCGACTGTCCGGTTCGTCGCACTTGTTGATCATGTCGATCCAGGACCTCACCACCGAATATCGACAACTTGCCGAGTTGCGCAACGACCGCCGAGAACTCGTCGGGTTCCAGCAGCAATTGGAACAGGCCAACCACAGCCTCCAGGCCAGCCTGGTGATGTACGCGCGCAACAATCAGCGTTTGCAGGCCGAAGTCCAGGAACGCGCCCACGCCGAAGACGAACTCCGCAAACGCGCCGCCGACCTCGCCGCCGCCAAGGACCGTGAAGCCGAACACGCCGGCTGGCTCGAACATCTCGTCAAAGAACTCACCGAAGCCCGCCAGCTCGCCGAAGCCGCCGCGCAAACCAAGTCCGAATTCCTGGCCAATATGAGCCACGAAATCCGCACGCCCATGACCGCCATCCTGGGCTATGTCGACATCCTCCGCGAACCCGGCATCTCCGAAGACGAAAAACGCGATGCCATTGAAACCGTCCAGCGCAACGGACAACACCTTCTCGCCATCATCAACGACATCCTCGATATCTCCAAAATCGAATCCGGTCGCATGACGATCGAACGGCTCACCACGTCCCCCCGCGAACTCATCGACGACATCATCGGACTCATGTCACCCCGAGCCGTCGAAAAGAAACTGGAATTCAAGTCCGACGTCATCGGCGAAATTCCCCGCACCATTCAGACCGATCCCACACGCCTGCGACAGATCCTGGTCAACTTGATCGGCAACGCGCTGAAGTTCACCGCCTCCGGCTCCGTTCGCGTCATCACCCAGTTGATTCCCGCCGGATCGCAATCCCGGCTGCGCATCGACGTCGTCGACACCGGCATCGGCATGAGCGATCAGCAGCTCCGCAATCTGTTTCAGCCCTTCACCCAGGCGGATATGACCATGACCCGCCAATATGGCGGAACCGGGCTGGGACTCGCCATTTCTCAGCGGCTGGCCCGCATGCTCGGCGGTGAAATCACCATCTCGACCGAGTTAGGACGCGGCAGCTGCTTCACCGTCACCATCGACCCCGGCGAAATCACGATTCCCGCGCATCCGACGGCCCCCGTCGCAACCACTCCCGCCCCTCAACAGACGCCGACCGCGCCGCAGCCTCTGGCGGGCGTCCGCGTGCTGATCGTCGACGACGCGCCCGACAATCGCCGGCTCCTCAGCTTCCATATCAACAAGTTCGGCGGCTTTGACACCGCCGAAAACGGCGATGTCGCGGTACAGAAAGTTCGTGCCGCCAGAAATTCGCAACCCTTCGACGTCATCCTCATGGACATGCAGATGCCCGTCCTCGACGGTTACGCCGCCACGGGCGTCCTCCGGCGAGAAGGCGTTCAAACGCCCATTCTCGCCCTCACCGCACACGCCATGGTCGGCGATCGTGAAAAGTGCCTGAACGCCGGCTGCGATGACTTCCTCACCAAACCCATTGACCGCACGCAACTCCTCTCCACCATCATCAAATACACCACCGCTCCCAAACCCGACCTCACCGTCTTCTCTTACTAACAAACTAACCTCTGCCGTTTACAAATCACCGCCTGCCACTCACCACTCACCACTCACCACTCACCAATTCCCGTTCCGCATCTCCTCCGGTCCCCTCGCCCCCGTTGCGGGGGAGAGGGTTAGGGTGAGGGGGTCAGGGTCAGGCGAGAGGACAATCCCTCACAGATTCTCCGCCCCCGACTCGTCCTTGGCCGCCATCGGCATTCGCCGTCCACTCCCGAACGCCCGTTCCGACAGTTTGATCCCCGGCGGGATCTGTCGGCGCTTGTACTCGTTCCGATCTAAACGCTGCGCCACCCAGCGCACCGTCTCCGGCGGATAATTCCGGGAGAGCGTCGCTACCGACAGTTCCTCTTCAATCAAGCCTTCCAGGATCGCATCCAACAGCGGATACGGCGGCAGCGTGTCCTGATCGAATTGGTTCGGAGCCAATTCCGCGCTCGGCGGCTTGTCCAACACGTGCTGCGGAATCACCTCCCGGTGTTCCCGCACTTCGTTGATGAACCGGCTCACCGCATACACATCCCGCTTCAACACGTCGGCCAACACGGCGAATCCCCCCGCCATGTCGCCATATAATGTGCAATATCCCATCGCCAATTCGCTTTTATTCCCCGTCGCCAACGGCAGCCAACCATGATGATTGCTCCGAATCATCACCGTCGCCCCGCGAATTCGCGCTTGCAGGTTCTGATCCGCAATCCCCGCCGGCGACGCATGCAATTCCGCCCCCACCACCGCCAGCGTCTCGTACGCCCGGTGCACCGCGTCAATCTCAATCACCTACGTGCATCCATCCCCAACGCACGTGCCAGCCGCCCACGAATCGTCCACGCTGTGTTGCGAACTGTACCGGCTGGGCATCATCAACCCGTGCACCCGCTCCGGTCCTGCACCGCCCGGTTTTTCCCCTGGCGATATACGCCGCCAGCGAACTGTCGATCCCCCCCGATAATCCCAGGACGCAATCCGTGAATCCCGACTTCCGCATGTAATCTTTGAGCCCCAGCACCGCCGCGTCCAACAGGTCCGCCTCGTGCCCCGCCAAAGGAAACTCGCGCGGAGCCGGCAGCGAATCCAGTTCGATCATGCGAAAATCATCCCGAAACCCCGCCAGTTGCTCGATCACGCCTCCCCGCGCATCGACCGCCAGACTATTCCCGTCAAACACCAGGTCATCATTGCCCCCGACTTGATTCACAAACAGAAACGGCACGCGGTGTTTTGCGACATGCCGCTGCACCAGGTCCCGCCGCCGCGCCGGCTTCCCCACCTCGAACGGGCTCGCCGACACATTGATCAATACGTCCACGCCTTGCTCGGCCAGCCGTGCCACCGGGTCAGGAAACGCCTCCGGGTCCGTGTGATAAAACGTATCCGGTTCCCCCCACCAGGCGTCTTCGCAGATATGCACGCCCAGCCGTTTCCCGCCGAACTTCAGCGGAGCCACCCCGTCCGCCGGCCGGAAATAACGCCGTTCATCGAACACGTCATAGTTCGGCAGCAACAGCTTATGCACCGTCGACTGAATTTGGCCTTGATACAGCAGGCTGCACGCGTTCGCCACCCGCCCCGCCGGCAAGCCCCGCGCCGACGGATGGCCGATCAGCACCCCCAGTTCGGCAGGAACTCTCCGGGCCAGCGCCTCCACCGCCCGGTCACACGCCTCGGCGAATCCTTCCCGTCGCAACAAATCCTTCGGCGGATATCCGCTCACGAACAATTCGCTGAACACCGCCAGATCCGCCCCCGCGGCGTGGGCCGCCACGGCTGACCTTGTCGCCAATTCCGAATTCGAGACAATAGCCCCCACCGTCGGGTTCTGTTGAATCAACGCCACCTGCATTCGACACTTCCTGATTCATGGTCCCCTCGCCCCCGTTTCCAGGGGAGAGGATTTTAAAGAGAGGGGCCGCGTTCGCTCAGCCTTTCAGCTTGCGAGGATCTTGCACATGAAAACGTTAACCGCTTGCCTGCTGGCGGTCCATCTTACGCGATTCGGCAGCCTCGCGGCTGATGATTCCCCCCCGCCGGCTCCCGAAACCGTCCTGGCGACGGTCGGTGACCACGCCATCACCGAGGCTGATTTTCAACTCTTTGCGCTCATCCACAACTTTTCTCGCGATCACCAACCCCCGGTCCGCGACAAACTCCTCGACCAGTTGATCGAAAGCCAGCTCATCCGCCAAGCCCTCAAACGGCACAAATTCCAGGCGGATCGCGAAGAACTCGACGCCGGCATCGCCCGCATCGAAGATTTCATCCGCCAGCGAAAAGACGATCCCGACGTCGTCCTCAAGCGCCTCGGTCTGACTCGAGCCGCCCTGGAAGATCAACTCGGACTCCCCCTCGCCTGGAACGCCTACGTCCGGTCGGCCGTCACCGACGAACAGATCGAAGACTATTTTCAGAAGCACCAGGCCGAACTCGACGGCACACAACTGCGAGCTTCACAGATTCTGCTCAAGTTGAAAGCCGACCCGTCAGAGCAAGACGTCCAGCAGCGTCGGCAAGAATTAGCAGCCCTCCGCGCCGACATTCGCGACAAGAAAATCTCCTTCGCGGACGCCGCGAAAAAACATTCCGAAGCCCCCAGCAAGAACCAGGGAGGCGACATCGGCTGGTTCCCCTTCCGCGGCGTTATGCCCGCCCCCTTCTGCGACGTCGCCTTCGCCCTAAAACCCGGCGAAATCAGCGATCCGGTCGTCTCACCCTACGGCGTCGCGCTGATTCAAGTCACCGACCGCCGGCCGGGAGAATTCACACTCGACGACGTCCGCCGCGACGTCATCAAACAACTCGGCCGCCAACTCTGGCACGACACCGCCGCTACTGAACGCAGGCAAACCAACATCACTCGCCGCTGATTCTCAATCAACCCCCACGCTCGCCGCCCGAGTGAGCCCCGGCGCAGCTTTTCAAGCGACGCGATCCGCCGTCCGCTATGTTTTCACCCGAAATACCCGACCGCGTTCCGGAAGATCTGCATCCCGGCTCCCTCGCCCGAGAGTCCCAATCGCGTCCATTGCGGATGTTGCGTCGCGAACAAAAATCGCTCCGGATGCGGCATCAGTCCCAGCACCCGCCCAGTCGGATCACTCAACCCGGCGATGTCCCCGACCGCTCCATTCGGATTCGCCGGCCAACGGACCGGATCAGGTCCCGTTGGTTGCTCGGCTCTTGTGGCCAACTGGCGTACTTTAACGCCAATTGCCCCTGTTGCTTCCAACCGTCCACCACGCTCGCGCTCCGTGCGACCAGCCGACCTTCCGCATGCGCGATCGGCAGGTCCAACTCCTGCATTCCCCGGAGAAAGACGCTGTTGGTCTCTCCCACAGACAAATGCACCCACCGTGCCGTATAACGACCATTGTGATTCCACGTCAGCGTCGCCGACGTCTCCGACCGCGGCTCATTCCAACTCTCGATCCCGCTCGGCAACACGCCCGCCTTGAGCAGCGTCTGAAATCCGTTGCAGATCCCCAGCACCTTCTGTCTCGCGCAAAAGTCCCGGATTGCATCCCTTAATCGGTCAGCGCATCTCGTGCGCAAAAATCACGCCGGCCCCCACGTCATCCCCGTAACTGAACCCCCGGGAACGCACAGACCTGATAGGCATTCAGCCGCGAGGGCTCTTCCAGCAGCCGAAACAAATGCACCTGTTCCGATTCCGCCAAGAACGGGCCGCGCCTCATTTTTCTACCGGGTCCCCGCGCACCCCGAAGCGCCCGCCGCACACCACAAATGAGGGTCCCAGCCCGTCCAGGGGCCGCCCCTCCCCAGTTTTCCATGCTCAAAAGTCCGTCGTCTTCCGGTCCCCTGCCCCCGCCTCGGGGGGAGAGGGTCAGGGTGAGGGGCGATTCGCATCGGAACTCATCATGACTTACCACGCCCTCTCCATGCCGTTTTTCTGATACGCGTTCTTCCTGATCAAGATCTTGTCTTGCTTCCGTTTCAACCCCTCGGCCGGTCCATCAACTCCACAAACCGTCCATACGCTTCTTCCCACGCCGCCTGCCGCTGCGGCTCATATCGCTTCAGCGTCGACGACGCCCGCACCACGTCGCGAATCTCTTTCAGCGAACCAATCTCCCCCGCCGTCCGCGCCTGCACCAGCACGTTCCCGAGCGCCGTCGCCTCCACCGGTCCCGTCACCACCGGCCGGCCCGTCGCGTTCGCCGTGAACTGGTTCAGCAGCTCGTTCTGCGTTCCCCCGCCGACAATATGAATCACTTCGGTTTTCTCGCCCGACAACTCTTCCAACCAGCCCAGCACCAGCCGGTATTTGAGCGCCAGACTCTCAAGAGCGCATCGAATCAACTCCCCGTCCGTGTCGGGAACTTCCTGATTCGTCGACCGGCACCACGCCCGAATCGCCGACGGCATGTCGTCCGGCGCCAAAAACTCGCGCGCATCCGGATCGACAAACGCTCGAAATGCCGGCGCGTCCTGAGCGATTTGCGTCAGCGTCGCGTAGTCATACGACGTCCCGCTCCGCTCAAACGACTTGCGGCACTCCTGCACCAGCCACAATCCCATGATGTTCTTCAGCAGGCGATACGTCCCGTCAATGCCCCCTTCATTCGTGACGTTCATGTTGAGCGCCTTCGGCCCCAGAATCGCCTTCGGCAACTCCAGCCCCATCAGCGACCACGTCCCCGAACTGATGTACGCCCATTTCGCCGTCCCGGTCAGTTCGGTCGGCACCGCCGCCACCGCCGCCCCCGTGTCATGCGTCGCGGGCGCCACCACGCTCAATCGCGGCAATCCGGTCCGCCGCGCCACGTCGTCGCGCAACTTCCCGAGTTTGGTCCCCGGTTCCACCACTTCCGGAAACATCCCCGCCGGCAATTCCAGTTGTCGCAGCAAGTCTCCCGCCCAGGTCCGATGGACCGGATCGAAGCACCGGTGACGTCGTCGCATTGGTGAACTCGACGACGCGACTCCGACAGCAGCCAGTGGAAAGTCGGCCATCATCAAAAACTTGTCGGCCAGTTGCAGCAACGGACCGTTCGCCTGCTGCATCGCCACTAGCTGATAGAGCGTATTGAACTCCATGAATTGCACGCCCGTCTGGGCGAAGATTTCACTCCGCGAGACTTGCGTGAACGTCTGATCCATCACGCCGCGCGTCCGCGCATCGCGATAATGATACGGCTGCCCGAGGATTTCCCCCGATTTCGACAGCAGACACATAGTCGACACCCCACGTATCGACATCGACGGAAACAATCGACGATCCGCACTCCCGGCCTTCGTCAATCCTGCCTGAATTTCCGACCACAACCGCAGTACGTCCCACCGCAGCGATTCCGCCACGTTCACCGGTCCGTTGCTGAACCGATGCAGTTCCTCGAGACGGACCCGCTTCCTCGAACGCCCGGCGATCACGCGCCCGCTCTCCGCCCCGAGATCCACTGCCAGAAAACTATTCTCCGCCATCGAACGCTTTCAAATTGTCTAAGGGTTCCCAGGTGCCGGCTTGAGTGACATCGTTCGCGAAACGAAAGGGGGATAAACGCCCCCCCGTCCGCGATTCGCACAGGGAACAGCGGCCAATCGCCCCCGCATCATACTTTCCCTCACCACGCAGGGGAAACGACCCATAGGCTCCAGCGCAACCACAGGCACGATCCAGGGAAAACAAAACGGTTCGCATCAAGAAAACAACTTGACCTCACCAATGAATAACGCCCCAACTTCGTCCCCTCGCCTCTGGTCCTCTCTGACTCTCCGTCTCTCGTCTCTTGACTCTTATCTCTCCGTTGTGGCCGGTCTCCCGACCGAGCCACACTCCCCGACCGCAGGTCTCCTCCCCGGATTTGCATCCCCAGCCTCCCCTGAGAAAATTTTTCCTCTTCGACATTTTTTTTGAGCAATCTCCCGTCCGCCGGCGTCCTACCCGATGGTTCCCTCATTTCCGTTCAAGACATCCAGGGTCCCAATCTCCGGTCGATCCCGCGAAGTTGCCATCGACCGACAACCCTTCATTTGACACAATCCGCATAAATGCCATACTCCACACAAACCATGCAGATCAACCAAGCTTTGCAAGCGTTAAATTCTCCCAGCCGCTCTGACGGGGTTGTCGTTATGCAACAGAAATGGATTTCAAGACTTACATCGCTGCCGCTGGTCGCCGCACTGCTGCTCACTGCCGGCATGTCAGCCCTCCAGGCGCAGCCTCCTGCCGATCCTCCACAGCCCGTTGCGCAACCCGGCTCGTCTGGTTGGGAGCGGTTGGTTTACATCCCATACCGCAACCTGAAAGCCGTCTTCGACAAAGACGGAGCCGCATTTCTTCCGTATCACGAGTACCTCCAGCTCATGGAACGAGCTCTGCTCGACAAGCAACATCCCCCCACCCGACCGCCCGTGGCAGGCGTCATTACTTCGTCCAATTATGTCGGGCAGGTGGCGGCCGACGTCGTCAACATCACGGCCACACTCGAGGTCCAGTCCCTTACCGACGGATGGGCGGAAGTTCCGCTCCGTTTTGGAGAAGCCGCCATCGGTGAACTCAAGAGCGACTCGGGCAAAGTCCTCCTGCGCGGCAACGGACCGGGAGCCTACTCGCTCTTGCTGCCGAACCAAGGCGTCCATCGCGTCACCTTGGAACTGGTCGCCCGCGTCCGCACTTCGCCGGAAGGGAACAGCCTGGAGATCGAAATCCCTCCGGTCGGCATCACGAATTTTGAATTGACGGTGCCCGAAGCCAATCAATCAGTCGACTTGACCCCAAAACTCATCGCCGAGAACGTCGCCGGCACGGACAAAGAAACCCGGATCAAGGTCAGCGTCGGCTCGACCGACCGTATCACCGCCCGCTGGCATTCCCAGACCGGCAGCAAACCCGAAATGCAGCTCCTGGCCAACGCCACCGCGGCCACGCTGATTTCCGCCGAAAACGGCCTGCTCCATACCGATGCCTGGCTGCAATATGAAGTCCTGCGCGGCCAGATGGACAAGGTCCGCATCGCCCTCCCGAAAGGACAGCGGATTCTCGATGTCACCTCCGAAGCCAAAGTCAAATCGTGGTCCACGGCGGACGAAGCCAACCGGCAGATTCTGACCGTCGAATTTCTCAGCCGGATCTCCGGCAAAGCCACCGTCGAAGTTCATTTGGAACGCGACCTGCCTTCTGACGCCTTTGACGCCGGCGGCCTCGCGGATGACACGGCGAGTGGTCTGCACGCGCTGGACGTCGTCCGGGAAAGCGGCCAGATCGCGGTTCGCTCCAGCGACGACGTGGCGCTGACGGTCGAACGGCAGCAATCGATCCAGCGACTCGAAGAGAGCGAAGCCGATCCGCGCATCCGCCGGCCCAACGCCATGTATTTCAAATACTACAGCCCGGCGATCACGTTGAAATTGCAGGCACGTCCGGTCGAACCTCGCTTGCAGGTTGACCACACGTCTGAGATCCAGATTTCCGAAGATCGCTTTCGCACGATCGATCAGTTTCACTATCGCATCGACCGCGCCGGCGTCTTCGAGCTGCGATTCAAGATTCCCCCCGGAATCTCCATTGAAAACGTCACCTGCGATCGCCTGAAACAATTCGACGTCTCGCCGGATCAGCAGACGCTCACGCTGGCGTTGCGCGACAAAGTCCTCGGCGAATTGAACGTCACCATCACCGGCAGCCGGACCGCAGATTTTGCCGCCCTCGCCGCCGAGCAGCCGCTGCCGATCCTCGAACCGCTCGGCGTCGAACTCGAAAACGGCCGGGTAATCGTCAATTCCTCCGAGGCCATTGAAGTCGTCACGGAAATTTCCCAGATCGTCGCGGCGCAAAGCGCTCCCGCCGGATTATCGGGATCAGGCCTTGCCTGGATCTACAATCGCCGTCCCGTCACGATCCCGGCCCGGCTGGTGCGAAAACCAACCCGCCTGACCGCACACGTCAACACGACACTCGACGTGAAACAAGGGCAGGTGCAAGTCAAAACACAATTGGCGTATGACGTGGCCTACGCCGGCCTCAATACGTTCCGGTTCTCCGTTCCCGCCCCCTATGCCGATCTCGTCCAGATCACCGCGCCGGCCGACGGGCCGGCGATCAAACAGAAAAGCCGAGCCACCGACGCGGTCGACGGCTGGGTTCCTTGGACGATTGTCATGCAGCGCGACGTCACCGGCCGACAGGAGTTCACGGTCACTTACGACCTGACCCCGCAAATCGACGCCGCCACGCAAACGGAACAGGCGCAAGTCGAGTTATTACGAGTTCTGGATCCCTTTCCCGACGAGGCGGCGGCCGGGTCCCGATCGCTGGTGACGTTGTCACGAATTCTGGGCGAGGTAACCGCCGTCAAAGACCGGGCGTTGTCTGTGAACTTGAAGGCGACCGGCGGCGACGTCGAAGCAATCGACGTGCGTGAATTGACCCAGTTGACCGAGGAAGGATTCATCGCCTTCCGGTACTTCAAACGCCCGGTGTCGCTGCAACTGAGCAGCGAAAAGTTTCTGGTGAAAGAAGTGATGGACGTGGTCGTCTCTCGGGCGCTGGTGGAAGTGGTCGTGGATCGCGCCGGAACGGCCGCTGTCCGGGCCCGTTATGTCTTGAAATCGAGCGAGCGCCAACGGTTGCCGCTGGCGCTGCCGACGGGGTCCGAAATCCTGGGCGTCAGCGTCGATCGCAAGTCGGTGGCGTTGGAAAACAGCGCCAAACCCGAAAAAACGCAAGCCTGGGAATCGCACCTGGTGAACATCGCGCGGACGAAATCGTCGGAAGAACCGTTTTCGCTTGCGGTCATGTATCGGGTAAAACTTGATCCGCCCCCGTTCAAAAATTACGGCGGTCCGCTGCATCTTCGCTTGCCGATTCTTAAAGGCCAATCGTCCGAAGAAGCCGCCGTCCAGCAATTGCGGGTCGCGGTCTGGCTGCCCGACGACTATGCCCTGGTCGGCGCTCCGCACCACTTCACGCTGGATTCCCGCCCGAAATTGCGAGGCTTCTTCCTCGGACAACGACCGGCCGCAGGATCGAGCGATCTGGAATCCTGGATCGGCGCTGACGCCGGGGGCATTTTTGACTTTCCCACCGCGGGACGGCGCTATGTTTACAGCAGCTTCGGCAATCACGAAGCGATCGAGGTGCAATGGTGGCATCTGCCGTTCTACACCTGGATCATCAGCGGCGCCGTCGTCGCCATGGCGCTGGTGCTGCGCGGCACCCATTTGGAAAACAAGCTGACCCTGCTGCTCATCGGCGCCTTCCTCGTCGCCGCGTATGCGCTGACCGATCAGGACACCATCGTGCATGGCCTGGCGGCGGCCTCCTATGGATTGGTGATCGCCGCGGCGATCTGGCTGGTGCACGGGCTGACCGGACGCAAGTCGCCGTCAGCGCCCACTCCGCCGCCGGCGTCCTCCGAGCCTCCCCCGGCCGCACAGCCCGCGTAAACAACTAAGGGAATCTCCGCGAGTCGCGAATCGCCAGACAGGAACGTCTATGAAACGATCAGCCATGACGCGCAGTGGAATGCTGCTGCTGATTTTTGCCGCAGGAATGGCGGCGGTGGGAACTTTCGCCGATGACGCCGCGCCCCCGCGGCGGGTGTATGTCCCGATCGAAGACCTCGACGTCGTTCTCGAGCGCGATCCCCGCGGCGTCCTGCTGAACAAGGCCGAGTTCGACAAGCTTTCCGCGCAGGCGGAAGCGGCCGCGAAAGCGCGCCCCGCCGCGCCGGCGGTTCCGATCGCCTGGGCCAACGCGAAATACCAGGCAACCATTCACGAACATCAATTGTTGCTGAGCGTGCGCGCTGAGTTGGAACAATTCGTAGCCGAATGGCAAAAACTCACGCTCCCGTTGACCCGCTGCGCCGTCGAGCGAGCGCGCATTGATGGCGCACCAGCTCTGATCGGCCGCGGCGACAACGGAGAATTGATCCTGTTCTCGAGCGGCGTCGGCCGGCATGTGGTGGAATTGGATTTGAGCACGGACTTCTCCGCGATCGGCGCCGACCGGGCCGCCGCGTTCGGATTATTACCGGCTCCCAGCGGCGTTTTTTCCGTGACGGCGCCCACGGGCATGCGGCTGCAGGTCGGCGGGGCGCAACCTCCGCGCCCGGTGCCAATCGACCAGCCGGCCGAATATCGACTGGCGATCGGCGGCCGGGAATCGCTCGAACTGTTGCTCACCGATCGCGTTTCCAATCAATCGGCCGACGTGCTCGTGTTCGCCACCACGGGATACGGCCTCCACGTCCTGCCCGGGGAAGTCTCCTGGAACGCTCTGACGACCTGGCAAGTCTTCGGCAAGCCGATCGATCAACTGTCGTTTTCCACCCCCCATGCGCTCGAGATCATCGATGTCGAATCGTCAGGATTGGAGTCGTGGGAATTGAGCGACGACGCCGACCGGCCCGGCTTCACCCGGGCGACGCTGAAATACCGCCAACCGGTTTCGGGCGAGCGGCAGATCACGGTTCGCGGCGTATTGACAACCCAACCGGACGTTCCGTGGACCGTGCCGGCGTTGACGCTGGCCAACATCACGTCGCATGTCGGCCAGGTGGTGGTGCAGTCTCCGGCGGGCGTACGATTGCAGCCTCTCGAAGCGACCGGCGTGCGGCGGGCAACGCTCGAACAGCGCGCGGCGTCCGATATGCCAACTGACATGGCGCAGTTCGCCGCCGTGGAACAGTTACGGTTCGATTTCTGGCAGCCGGACTTCACGTTGCGATTTCTGACGCATCCCCGCGAGCGCGACGTGCAGACGGCGGTCGCGGCGGTGCTCGACGTCAATGCGACGGGTCTGGATCTGGAAGCCGCCGTGTCGATTCGGACTCGATTCGCGCCGCTGTTCGACATCGACCTCGAATTGCCCGCGGAATGGACGCTGTTGTCCGTGATGCGCGGCGACGAATCCCTCGCCTGGCAGACCGTTTCCCAGACGGCCGGCAAACATCGCTGGCGAATCAATCTGCCGGCGCCGCTGGCGGTTGATCAATTGATGACGCTGCGGCTCTCGGTTCGTCGAGAGGTCGAAAACTGGCCGATCGAGCAGGAACCGATCCGCATCGGATTGCCGGAGCTGGCGCTCCCGCAGTCGAACCTTTACGAAGGGACGCTGGTCGTGCGGGGAGATGAGGAGTTCGACCTGTCGGCCATCGACGTTTCTGGCCTGGATTCGGTGCCGCTCCAAGCGGACTATGAACGTTTGCGTTTCCAGGCGCAGGACACGCGCTATACGGGCACTTTGCAGATTTCGCGCAAGCCCTCGCGCATCGCGGTGGAGACGTTGTCCTTCACGCGGCTCGATCCGGAAACGCTGCAGGCGTTCTTGCAGGCGGCGGTCGAAGTGCAAGGCGGCGGCGTGCGATCGCTGCAAATTGCGTTGCCGGAATGGGCGGGGACGGCACTCCGCTTCAAATCTCCGGGCGGCTCCCGCATCGTCGATCAGACGGCGGCGGAGCCGCAGAACGGCGAGCGGGTGTGGACAATCCAATTCGACCGGCGGTTGCGCGGACGCTGTTTATTGACAGTCGATCTCGAAAATTCGCGCGGCGCGGCGGAAACCTGGACGGTGCCCGAGTGGAAATTCCGGAACGCGGAACGGCAGAACGGTTACCTCGCCATTGAAGCCTCGGGGGAACAGCGAATCGCGCTGACGGCGAAATCTGCCGAGGGGGCCGACTTGCCGGAAATCGATCCGCTCGATCTGCCTGCGACCGGATATGCACCGAAGGAGCGAATCATCGCGGTCTACCGGACGGTGTCGCCCGGGGCCGTCGTGTCGCTTGCGGAACAGCGTTTTGCCAAAGAAGGCGTCCCCACGGGCATCTGCCGATTGCTGGCGATGGAGAGCGTGGCGGGCCCGACGGGCGAACTTCAGCATCGAGCCGAGTTCACGCTGCAAATCGTGGGTGTGCAAAGCCTGAGTCTGCGGCTGCCGGACGGTGCGCGGCCCTGGTCGACGCAAGTCGACGGTCAACCGGTGGAAATCCGGGAACACCAGGGCGCGTACCTCGTTCCGTTGCCCGAGACGGAATCAGTCGAGTCGGAACGTAAGCTCGAACTGTTCTATCAAACGACCTCGGCGGACTGGCCGAAGGCGGGAAGGCTGGAACAAACGTCGCCGCAATTGGGCGTCGTCACCGGAGCGGGGGAGACGCAATCGGTGCCGGTGCTGGAGCAGCAGTGGAAACTCCATTACGGCGGCGACACGCTGCTGGTGGGGAGCGACGGCGTGCTGGAACCGACGACTCCGTTGGATCAGTCAAGCTGGCTGGCCCGCTGGCAAAGCTCGTTTCGCCAGCCGACGTGGCCGCAGTTGGGACAAAGCCTGTTGATCGCCTTGGCTGCGGTGCTGATTGTCATGATTCCAATGCTGTTCGTGCGGCGGTACGGGAAATCGCGGGCGCTTGTCGGGGCGTGCTTGGTATTGGCGCTGCTCGGAGTCTTTACCATTCTCGAAAGTGTTGACAGGACTCAGCGGCTGGGGGACCCGCTCCGGTCGCAAACCCGGAGGGCGTGAACCGCACCATACAGCAACCGGCCACCGAAGCGATGCCGGGTACTGCCGGAATGGGGGAAGTTGGAACTGGCTCAACAGGACGCGACTGAGGGAGCCCCAAACGAGGACCGAAAATCGAACTTTGGCCTGGAAGTCAAGGCTCCCCTGGAGAAACCGAAGGCCCCGCCGCCAGAGGATCATCCGCAGGATCCGAGGAACGACGCGGCACAGATGGCGAAAGAGGATGCGCCGGCGAAATCGGAAGGCGGGAAATCGAGGATGACGAAACCGGCTGGGGGATTGCTCTCGCTGTCGTTGCAACTCACGCCGCCGGCGGGGGGCCGGGAGAAGGTCTTTCGCTATGTTGGCCACCATACCGGCGATGCGGGGCGAACGTTGGCGGTGACGTCTCAATCACGGCGCGGCGTGGTCGCTCAAGATCTTTTTCATTGCGCTGGGGAGTATTGGCGGCGTGGTTTCGGCGCGGCTGGCCTCGGTCGACCAAGTGGTTGGCGGTGCTGTTCGATGCTGCTGCCTGGGGGCTGATCGGTCTGACGCCCGCGGCGTGGTCGGTGGTTTGGGACGGAGTTTTTGTCGCCTCCTTGGCAGCGGGCGTGGTCTGGGTCGCCGACGCGTTGTGCGCCTGGTGTGAACGCAAATGTCCGTGGGGCTGCGGAATGAAATGCGCAGCGGCCAGCGGGATCTGTTTCGCTGATCGGGGGAGAGTGCGTGGCGGAGGAAAAATCCGCGACGGCGACCGAGGCCGGACGAAAGACGCCGATCGTGGTGGTTCCTTATGAGGGAGGGACGGATCCGGCGACGGCGACACGCGTGCTGTTGCCGCAGGAGGAGTTCTTGAAATTGTGGAAGGCCGCTCATCCCGAAGACACAGGAGTCGCGCCGGTCGAAGGAGGCGTACTGGAAGCGCTCTACACGGCCAAGGTCGCCGGCGAGAACGGCTCGGAAGACCGGGCAGTCAACGTCAGCGCACGGTACGTGATTCAAAGCCACGTCGACGGGCAATGGCAGGTGGTCTTGCCGATCGGCACGGTGGCGATCCAGTCGGCGAAGCTCAACGGCGAACCGGCGACGATCGCGCCGAAGGACCAGGGATATCTCCTGGTGGTCCCGAAGGCCGGCAGTCATGTGCTCGATGTGGAATTCGCGGTGCCGGCAAAGTGACGGGCGCGGCCGGGCAGTCACGTTGCCGTTGCGACCCGTGCCGGCGGGAAAATTGTCGTTTGTGGCGCTGGAGCGGAATTCCTCGGTGCGGGTCAACGGGTTCCAGCACGGCTTTTCGTCAGACGACAACTGACGACACGACCACGATTGAACTGCCGATTGACGGGGCGAAGGAATTGACCGTTGCCTGGCAGCCGTTGCAGGCGAAAGGAGCCGGAGCGGCGGTGGTGCACGTCGAGAGCAGCCTGACGACGGCGATCGCCGACAACGGCGTGACGCTGCATGTCGGGCTCAATTACCGCGTGCGGCAGGGAACGATTCAGGATTTTTCGCTGGAGTTTCCGGCGGCCCTCAAGCTGCAAAGCCTCGCCGGCGCGGATCTCGGCGGCTGGGAGATGCAGGAGACTCCGGCCGGGCGGAAACTGCGGATCCTGCTGCGACGTCCGGTCAGTGATCAAACGCAGGCGGCCGTGACGTTGTTCCTCGATCAGAAGATCAGCGCGGAACCGGTCGCGTTGAACTCCGGCGATTGTGCCAACGGACGTCACCCATGAGATCGGAGCCGTGGCGATTTCCGCGGCTGATCAGTTTCAAGTGACGGCGGGCACGGTGAGCGGCGCGCCAGATCGATGCGGGGATTATCGTGCCAGCGCTGAGGCCGCCGCGATCGCGGAAACGCCGCGGCTGGCGTATCGTTTTTTCGCGCCGGCCGTTCCAAGTGACGGTCCAGGTCAGCCGGCAAGTCTCGCGCGGTCAGGTGGTCGGGCAGCACGGGGTGACGGTGATGCGACGGAAGTTGCAATCGACGTCGCGGTTTCATTATCAATTGACCGGCGCGCCGCGGTCGACGCTGACGTTTGCGCTGCCCAAAGATTTTCTGCCGCTGGATGTGAAAGCGACGGCGCTCAGCGATTGGTATTTGGATCGGCGCGGCGAATCGCCGCTGCTGGTGGTGCAACTGGGACGGACGATGTTGGGCAGGGTGGAAGCGGTGATCACGGGGAGCCGGTTGCATGACCCGAATGCTCCGTCGGCGGAGATCGTGCTCCCGCAGCCGCAGGAAGTGACCCGGCTGGAATCGACGCTGGCGATCTGGACGGACGAGAGTTATCGGGCGTCGGTGCAGGCCGCGGAGGGCTGGCGGGCCGTCGACGCGGGGACGGCAGGACCGGATTTGCAACGACTGCGCGCCCGCGCAGCCGATTCGGTTCGCTTTTCAGTCGTCGACGGTGGAGCTTAAGCCGGTGACGTTGCAGTTGAGCCGGGGGGAACCGCAGCTGCGTGCCGACGGATTGACGACGACAACGGTGACGGAGTTCACGGTGGTGCATGCCCTCGCGCTGCAATGGCAGATTCAGGGTGCGGCGGTGGAATCGTTGTCGCTGACGACCCCGAAATCGCTGTCACGGCGATTGGACTTTCAGGGAGCGGAGATTCGCGAGGTGACGGAAGCGGAGTGGCGAGTGACCGCGTGCGTTGGACGATCTGGTTCCGCGGACCGGTGACGGGGAAGTATTTTGCGACGGCGCTCGCGGCGCTGCTGCCCGCCTGGCGGAAGTGGCGCCCGGGGTGATCTGTGAGCAGACAGCGTCTGGGGCCAGCCGGCGGCGATTGAGAACCAACGGCAGTACGTGCTGCTGATCAACGGATCGACCAGCCAGTTGACGCGGACGGAAGGGGACGTGGCGGAGACGATTCAGCGGGCGATTTGCCGATCGCCGTGGAGCCCGCGCTGGTCGATCAAGGGACGGAACTGTTACGGCTCAAACAAGCGGGCGTTGCGCCGAAGTGGGCGGTGAAACCCTGGGCGCAGACGGCTACGATCCCGGCGTCGGTGAACCTGGCGGACCTGACAACGGTGGTGGCGCGGGACGGGAGCTATCGAACGGAAGCGATCTATACGATCAAGAATCGGCGACGACAATTTCTGGCGTTGCGGCTGCCGGAGGGCGTGTCGCTGTTATCGGCGATGCTGGGAGATCAGCCGGCGCGATGCGTGACGGCGACGATGGCTGGGAAACCGGCGCATTTGATTGCGTTGCCAAAGACGAGCGAGGCGGATTTGTCGTTTGAAGTGAAAGTGGTGCTGTCGGGGGTCGTATTAAAGCCGTTGCCGGCGCGGAACGGCTGGCGGGCGGAGGACATCGACATTCCGGCTCCGCAGGTGATCAGCCAGGCGGAGGAGGATGCGTTCGGGATCCCGGTGGCGCGAACGCGTTGGACGGTGTATCTCGCCGAGGATTTAGACGCGAGCGGGTCGCGCGATGCGGAGCGGAACAATCTGACGTTCCTGCCGGAAGGGGCCGGGGACGCGCTGTCGATGAGCGCCGTGTTGCAGGAGTTCAATGAACTGCTGGACGTGATGTCGATGTCGTCGAGCGTGCGAAACCGCAAATTGGCGGAGAGCAATTTGAAGCAATTGGAGAGCGCATTACTGCGGTCCGATGGGTATTCCTATTCCGGAAATTCCCCGGAATCAGAGGAATTGGCCGAACAGCAGCGGAAGGCCTTGGATCGGTTTGAGCAGCTTCAGTCGCGGGGACGGGCTGGCCGGGATTTGTCGCGCCGAGCACAACCGGGGGAGGCCGCGCTGCCGGCGCTGAACTTCAGCGGACAGTCGGAGGTGCTGGCTTATACGATCCAGCAGAACAACATCACGCTGAACAACAACAGCGGGAACGGCATCGTCGTGAACGAGGCGGCGGGCGAAACGTTCCAGTTGCGGTTGCAGGAACAGGCGGCGCCGGAGAGCGACTCGTCAGAGAAATCGGCGCCACAGCAGCGGCAATCGGACTTTGAAGCGCGGGGAGAATCTCAGCGGCAGAACACGATGAATTTGGAGGGGCTGAACGTCGAGATCGGCCGAAGGAAGGGATTGGAAAACACCCCCAAGGACACGACGAAGCTGGGGATTGCATGGGAAATCCAGGCCGCTGAAACAGCGGGGCAGGAATGGGCAAAAATCGCTTACGGATAAGGAGCGACTTCACCAATTCCTTAAATGATGTTGATTCCGCGACTGTGGTCGAAGTGGGTGACGATGACACCCAATTCGGTGATGATTGGGCTGATGTTCAGCGGCGAGGGAATATGGGCGGAGGCATGGGCGGAATGGGTGGAAGCGCGCCGGGAATGGGCGGGAAGGCGATGGGCGGCATGGGGGAGCAGAAGCAGCCGGTGGCGAAAGGGCGGGTTGGCCGTCGGTCGGCGGGCTGTCGCTGCCGGTGGAGTTGCCGCGGGCGGGGCAGAAACTGGTGTTCACGAAAATCGGCGGGGACCCGAAGTTGTCGTTGAGCGTGCGACCGAAAGGGGCGCTGCGATTCGGGGCGAGCCTGGCGTGGGTGGCAGCGACTGTGATTGGCGCGGTGCTATTATTCAAAGCCTTGCGGCGGCCTGAGGCGCAGCGGCACGTGACGCAACTGGGGGCGTGTGGGCTGGCGGTGCTGGGTCTCGTCGGCTGGTGCCTCTTGCCGGGAACGGCGGCGATCGTCGCTTTGGGCGCGCTGGCGGTGGGGGCGATGGGGGTTGTTTGGAAGGCGGAAGTCGGAAGGGCGAAGGCGGAAGGTTGATGTTGGTTCGTGTTCATTTCCGACGTGGCTTCGCGCCGCTTTTTCAGTTCTTCGACTCCTTGCTTTACCAATCCCTTTCCTAAATCATTCGCTCCCGGGTGTGATTCTTGCACGGCAAGTAAATCATCCAATGTTCCCGGTTTGCCATCGCGACCAGCGGACCGCACGACAAGCAAAGTTCCGACTGGAAATTGATCAACAAATAGTTCCAGCGGTCGTCCCCACGCGTCTTGCTCTGCCAGCATGCCTGCTTTTGGAGCAAGGGCTGGATCTTGTTTAACCTGACGGATCAACTCAGCCGCTTTCTGCGTGATTTGCTGCAGTGTCTGGTCCTCTCTTTGTTGCTGAATCCGTGCGTTAACAAATATCCATGCAATAAAACCGACAATCAGGGCTGCGATTGATAAGGCCCACCAGGCGTTCATTGCTTGCGACTTCTGGGCGGCAGTTCCTTCCGCATGCTTGGCTGCGTGAATTTGTCGCCGCTCAGAATATTCGGTCTTCGCCTCGCCAATCCCGCGCGTAAGTGCTGTGACTGTGAACTCGAATATGAGCATGCACAATTCGCTGATCGCGACTGCAATCGTCACGAATAGTTCGCAGATTGCAGCGACAACTGCAAGAATCATTTCCAGGATTGCTTGCATCGGCGGTTTCCATTGAGCTGCTCTGCCAAGCGTCAAAGGTCGTTGGGAAAGGAATCACAAATGCTCGCCAAACGCAAGCAGAGAGAGAGAGAGAGAGAGAGAGAGAGTCGGATTATGCAAGGATGTCGTGGATGAGTTGGCCGTGGACGTTGGTTAAGCGGCGTTGGATGCCGTTGTGGTAGTAGGTCAGGCGTTCGTGGTTGATGCCTAACAGGTGCAGTACGGTGGCGTGGAAGTCGGGCCAGGTGACGGGGTTGATGACCGATTTCCAGCCGACGTCGTCGGTGGCGCCGTAGCAGAAGCCGGGCTTGAGCCCGCCGCCGGCGAGCCAAGTCGAGAAGCCGTACATGTTGTGGTCTCGGCCGCCGCCGAGAACGTTGGCGTCGGATTGAGTGAACGGCGTGCGTCCGAACTCGGTCGTGAAGAGGACGAGGGTATCGTCGAGCAGACCGCGCTGGCGGAGGTCTTTCATGAGCGCGGCGGTCGGTTGATCGACGCGGAGCGCTTCCTGGGTATGGTTTTCCAGGACGTTCTCGTGGCCGTCCCAGTTGATGCGCGGGGAACCGAACGACCCGCCGGAAAAGATCTGCACAAACCGGACACCTTGCTCCAACAAGCGACGGGCCAACAGGCAACTGCGGCCGAAATCGGCGGTTTCGGGGCGGTCGAGTCCGTAAGCGGCCTGCGTCTCGGCGGTCTCGTGCGCGAGATCGGTGACAGTGGGAACGGACAGCTGCATCTTGGCGGCGAGTTCATAGCTTTTGAGCCGGGCGGCGAGATCACTTTCGGGGTGCTGATCGAGATAACGGCGATCGAGCGTGGCGAGGAATTCGCGCGTCTCCTGTTCGACCTCGGGCTGGAACTCTCCCGGGGGAAAGAGGTCGGCGATGGGCTGACCTTTGGTGCGGAACGTGACTCCCTGATGACGGGCGGGGAGGAAACCGTTGGTCCAATTGATGGTGCTGCCGGCGGGCATGCCGCGGGGATCGGGGAGGACGACGAAGGCGGGGAGTTCGTCGGTTTCGCAGCCGAGTCCGTAGGAAAGCCAGGCCCCCATCACGGGATAGCCGTTGAGACGAAAGCCGGTGTTGGCCTGGAACGTGGCGGGCGTATGGTTGGCGGATTCGGCGACCATCGAGTTGATGACGGTGAGTTCATCGGCGACGGTGGCGATCTGGGGAAACAGATCGGAGACCCAGAGTCCGCTCGCGCGCGCTGGCGGAAGTTCCAGTCGTTTTTGCGAATGGGGCCGACCTTGCCGAAGAAAGTTTCGGGCTGCTCCGACGAAGGAAGCGGCTGGCCGTGGAACTTTTCGAGGAGCGGCTTGTAGTCGAAGGAGTCGAGATGGCTCATGCCGCCGCAGAGAAAGATCTGAATGACGCGGGTGCATTTGGGCGGATAATGAGGAGCGGGGTCATGGGCTTCGGGGGCAATTTCCGCGGCGTGGGGGGACTGGTCGCGGATCAGCAAGTCGGCAAAAGCCGTGGCCGCCAGGCCGCGGGAGGCGAAGGAGAGGATGTGGCGGCGGGATGGGTTGAAGGCGGAAGTGGGAAGGCGGAAGGCGGAAGGTGAGGAGAGAAATTGCATCATGGGGGTATCCGAGATATGGCGTTGATTACTTTTTGGTTGAATTTCGCTTGGCGACACGAAGTGAAGCTACGACGATGGCGGTAATTTCGTTGGCTTCTTTGAGCAACTTCGCGAGGCGGCGCGGCGGAACGATGTTTCCATCACTGAGCAGTTCCAGCCAGTAACAAGTTTCGTCAGCTTCTTCTTCAACAATGCCGAGTTTGGCGATGAACTCTGCCTTTGATCGTCCCCGCTGTGAAGCGCGGTAATTGGCGCCAACCGACGTGGCCGATCGCAAGAGTTGCCGTCCAATCACATCGGCGCGCGAGATTTCGGCAAGGCGTCAACAAGTTTCATGACCCGCAGGACAAACGCCTTGGTCCGCTGGACCAGTGGAACCGCATGGCTCCCTTCCGCCTTCCGCCTTCCCACTTCCGCCTTGAGATCATTCGACATACAAGAACTCCGAGCTGTTCAGGATGGCGCGGCAGAAGGCGGGGAGGTTTTGGCGGGCGATGAATTGTCGGGCGGCGGTGATTTCGACCGGCGTGGGGGGCCGTCCGAAGGCGAGACGGTAAACATGGGTGATGGCGGCGGGGGAATCGGGGGACGTCGTGTCGCGTTCCGCGCGTCGGGCGAGGCGGTCGGCCATGCGGAGGACGAAGGCGTTGTTCATGAGGGCGAGGGCTTGCAGCGGGGTCGTGGTGACGGAGCGTTTCGGCGTGGTGGTGGAAGGGTCGGGGCAATCGAAGGTGTCCAGGAAGGGACTGCGGCCGCTGCGGGCCCACATGCGGTAGACGGTCCGGCGATGGACATTGGCGTCGTCGACGTCGATCGGGTCGTAGAATTGCGTTCCCTTGAAGAAGAACGAGTTGAAATCCTGATAGCTCGGACCGCCGAGCGATTCGTTGAGTTCCCCGGCGGCGGCAAGCATGGCATCGCGGACGGCTTCGGCTTCGAGGCGTCTGGGCGACATCCGCCATAACTGGCGATTAGAGGCGTCTTTCGCGATGGCTTCGGGACGAGCGTTCGACACCTGACGATAAACGGACGAAGCGACGATCCGACGATGAAATTGTTTGAGGGAACTGTTCGTGCGAAGGAACTCGTGACAGAGCCATTCGAACAGATCGGGATGCTGCGGTTGGCCGCCGTTGAAGCCGAGGTCGTTGGGGGAATCGACGAAGCCGGCGCCGAAATGATAATGCCAGAGGCGATTGACGATGGTGCGGACGGCGAGCGGATTGTGAGGTGAGGCGAGCCAGTCCGCGAGGGCGTCGCGGCGGGTGTTTTCGGGGGCGTCGATCGGCAGGCGGAATGTCTGCTCGCCGGCAGGGACGGCGGATAGCGCGGCGGGAGCGACTTGATCGCCCAAATCGGCGACATTGCCTCGTTTTAGCAAATGCACGGGACCGGGCTGAGTGGGGACGGCGGTAAAGATTTTGATGCGGCCGGTCTTGTTGAGTTCGGATTCCTGAGTGCGGAGAGACTCGAGTTCGGTGCGCAGGGCCGTGCGGAGTTCGCGTTGTTTGGGAGAGAGGGCCGCGAGAAGTTCGTCTTCCTTCACGAGGAGGTTGGCGGCCGCCGCGGTGGCGGCGACTTCGTCGGCGGTGAGAGCGCGATCGTACAGCCGGGCCGCGGCGACCGTGCCGACTAACAGCCGGCTGTTCCCGGGAGGGCTGTGGCGCAGCCCGAAGAGGACTTGCGTTTGTTGCGGCTCGAAGGTGACCGGTCCGTTGGAACGGTAGGAACGCCCATAAGGGCGTCCGTTGCGATACAGCGCAATCGTTCCGTCGGCGTGGTACGCCTGAGTGAGGATCACGAATTCCTGATTGACTTCGGTTTCGACCGGTCCTTGGAAAGGCTGGGTGCGAGTGAAGTTGTCGCTGCCGGCGAGCCAGCAGCCGGGTTCCTGCTCGCCGAAGACGATGGCATCGAAGCTGCCGCCGTCGAGGGATTGAATGCTCATGACGCCCCCTCCTTGCTGCTGCAAGTGGGACAGTTTTACCTTGGCTTCGAGGGTTTTTTCGCGGAGGGCATAGGGGAGAGGCGGGGTCGCGGCATAGGCGGTGCCGCCGTCGAAGCGCAAACCTTGCGAGGATTGTTTGGCGGTGCCATGCAGGATGACGGGGAGCTTGCCGGCCTGATCGTCAATGCTGTTGGTGAAATCCCAGGCGGCGATGGGCTGGGGGGGCGGAGGCCCGTTGGGAATCTGTTCGTTGCGCTCGGCGAGAATTTTTTTGCGGAGGACCGATTCCTGGTCCTGGAGTTGTTTTGACAGGCGATCAATCCGTTTGCGGAGACCCGCCAGTTCGGCGACGACCGCGGGGGACGTGAACTCATTATCACCGGGTTCGATGCCTGCGAGGACGGCGGCGAGTTGGTAATACTCGGTCTGGGAGACAGGATCGAACTTGTGGTCATGGCAGCGCGCGCAGTTGACGGTGAGGCCGAGAAACGTCTGGCCGACGACGCCGAGCAAATCTTCGAGTTCGTCGAAGCGCATGGCTTGTCGCATGCGGTCGCTGGCGGGGATGACGGTGTCGTGGGGGCCGGCGACGAGGAAGCCGAGGGATTTTGTGGCATCGGGGCTGTCGGTCGTGCGCGGGTTGCCGGCGATCTGCTGGCGGACGAACTCGGGGTAAACGAGATCGGCGTTGAGGGCGTCGATGACCCAATCGCGATAGTGCCAGGCGTTGGGGCGCGGGAGATCGCGTTCGAAGCCGTTACTTTCGCCGAAACGCACGACGTCGAGCCAGTGGCGTGCCCAGCGTTCGCCATAGTGAGGGGAGGCAAGCAGGCGGTCGACGAGACGTTCGTCGGCATCGGGATGCGGGTCGGCGAGAAACTCGTCGATTTCCTCGGGGGCGGGAGGCAGGCCGAGAAGGTCAAAGGTCAGCCGGCGGATCAAAACGCGATTTTCCGCGGGAGGAGATGCCGAGAGATCCGCGCGCTGCAAACTATGCTGGTGGAAGGCATCGATGGGCGAACGCGCGGAGGGTGAGTCGAGCGGGGACGGAGGCGCAATCGCTCGTAATGGGCGGAGGGACCACCAATCGAGTCCGGCGCGGTGATCGGTGGTGATCTGCCAGGGAGAGAGGTTGTCGACGTGATAAGGGGCGCCGGCCGCGATCCAGTCGCGGAGCAGCGATTTTTCTTCCTCAGAGAGCGGTTTTTTAGGCGGCATTTCGTTGTCGGCGACGCGTTGCCAGAGGCTGCTGCGGGATTGGTCGGCGTCATCGAAGGCGGGGCCGCTGTCGCCGCCGCGAAGGAGGTTTTGACGCGAAGTGAGGTCGAGTTTGCCCTGCGGGTCGGCTCCGCTATGGCATTCGAGACAGCGGCGGACGAGGATTCCGGCGGCTTGTTCGGAAATCGTCGGCGGCGGGGCTGCGACGAGGGGCTGAATCACGCCGGCAAGGGCGAAAAGGAGAAAGGAAGATACCCATTTAGTCATCGGTGATCCTTGGTTCGCAACCGCAGTCATGCGTCAATTTATACGATAGGGCTTGGGAGCGGCGATCTCAAGATGAAGAGGCGACAGCGGGGATGAAACTCCCGGCGATTGCGGCAGCCGAATTGTGATTGAGGGACGCGCGCGATTCGAGCAAAATTGCGCTTGAATCGGCTGGAGGGGGCCGACAAGATATCGCGAGTTGTGGTCGGGCGCGGCGGAAAACAAGTGGAAACGAAGGGATTTCCACGGAGCTCCGCAGTCGCCGCAGGGGATGCCAGGAGTAATCGTTTCGGCGGCGTCGAAGCCGGCGGAATTCCTTTGTGCTTGGAAAGGACCTGACCGTGGCGAAGAAAAAGGGGGCGGCGAAAACGAAGAAGGCTTCCCAAAAGAGGGCGAAATCTGTCGCGAAAAAGGTGTCAAAGGCGGCGAACAAGAAGGCGAGCAAATCTCCCGGCAAGAAAGCCGCCAAGAAGAAGGCGAAGAAAAAATCGCCGAAAAAGGCTGTGAAAGCGCCGGTGAAAAAGTCGGTGGTGAAAGCGACTGCGAAAAAGACGGTGAAGGCGCCGGTCAAGAAAGTGGTCAAGAAAGCACCACCGAAGAAGAAAGTCTCGCGAAAATCGAAACCGAAAGTGATGATTCCCGCAGCGGTGTTGCCGGAACCGACGCCGATCGCTCCGCCTCCTGCGACAAGCTCTGCGCCGAGTCCGATCGAACTGTTCTCCCTGTCGGAGACGCGGGAAACGGAGTTTGATTTTGAGGACGACGAGGATGAGTTCGGGAGGGACGACCATGATGATGTGAATGCGGGGTGGTGAACCCGGCGGGGACGACTGAAGCCGAAATCGGCCTTGGTACTGATGTTTTTCCCGTGCTTGGCGCGGGGATCGGGTGAACGTGTGGCCGTAGAAGTGACCGTCGGGTCCAGGACAGGGAAATGCGCGGCGAGTGGGTTGAGAGTCTGGGGGAACGTCCTAGAATAAGTGGCGCACGAGAGAATGTCCCTGTCATTGAACGAGGAGAAAACAGAAAATGGCTTATACGCTTCCCCCCCTGCCGTATCCCAATAACGCCTTGGAGCCGCACATTGATGCAAAGACGATGGAAATCCATCACACGAAGCATCATCAGGCGTATATCAATAATGCGAACAATGCGTTGAAAGATCATCCGGATCTGGCGGCGCTGCCGGCGGAGGAATTGATCAAGGATCTGTCGAAGGTGCCGGAGGGGATTCGGACGGTCGTGCGCAACAACGCCGGGGGACATGCCAACCATAGTCTGTTCTGGACGGTGATGGCTCCAAAGGCGGGGGGCGAACCCACGGGCGATCTGGCTGCGGCGATCGATGCGACGTTCGGCGGTTTAGCGCAGTTCAAGGAGAAATTCGCGGCGGCTGCGGCAGGCCGGTTCGGCAGCGGGTGGGCCTGGCTGGTGGTTTCGGGAGGAAAGCTCGAAGTGGTGAGTACGCCCAATCAGGACAGCCCGCTCATGGAGGGCAAGACGCCGATTCTGGGCTTGGATGTCTGGGAACACGCATATTACCTGAACTACCAAAACCGCCGACCCGACTACATCACCGCATTTTGGAACGTGGTGAATTGGCCGGAGGTCGCGAAGCGATTTGCTGCGGCGAAATAGCATTTGCCGACGATGAAATTGGAGGAAGCGAGGGTGGCCGGGGGGCGATCCTCGCTTTTTCTTTGTCTGTTGAGGAATGTTGGTGACGATAATAGCTGTTGAACGTCCCAAGTCTCGCGTGAAAATCGAGTAAGCAAGCAGAATGGCGTATTGGCGTCAACAGCGCAGTTTACGAAGCACGGTCAATTTTTTGATCGTGACGTGGCCACTCGTGGGCTGCATGATGCCAACTTATCAACAACCCCAAGGGTTCAGCAGCACGTACTATCGGTATCTGCAACAGGGACCGATGGGGGGAACGATCGTGCCCGGTCCGATGGGGTCCGGACCTCCGCCGGCGGCACCGGTGACGAACCCGGGGCCATTCCTACCGATGGAAGAACCGAAGCTCGATATGCCGCCTTCCCCGTCGGAAAAGAGCTTGTCCAGCAACAACACGGGGGCCTGGTGGAGTTGGATTCGCCGACCGGTGTCAATGCGAGCGATGCGTGGCCCCGAGTCGACACCCGCCGAGCCTGTGGATGACGAAGCGGACTGACGCGCGGTTTGCGTGATCCATTGTGATCACTTGCGGGACTGACTCGCCGGAGGGGCGTTGAGGTCTTCGACGCGAAGAATCGGCTTGGAGGGGGGTCTCGCGTTCTTTTCCCATTCCAGGCGCCCGATCATCTGCACCGGTTTGCCGACGAATGCTTGCGCTTTGGAAGCGAGTTCGCATTTGGCAGAGACATCCACCGGCCAGACGACGTTTTGCGATTCAATCGTCATGTGCAAGTTCGGACCGGCGGATCGGTCGGATTGCAGCATACCGCGGATATTGACGTCGATTCCCTGGGGATGATCGCGTTTGTCAGACAGCGTGAGCTTTTCGACGTCGACGATCCAGCGGACAGGGATTTCGGTGCCTCGGACCTGTCGCAGCGAACCGACAGCCGTGACGAACTCCTTGTGATGCCCGGCGGCGAACGTTCTGGCGGTCTCGTCGGGGAGATTGAGTTCCCAAGTGACGCCGTTGATGGAAATCGTCGTGCCAGTGGTTTCTCCGCCGATGGCGACGACCCCGTGACGGAGCTTGCCGTGGCATTCGACATGGATGACCGGTTGGCCGGAGGGGGGCATCGGGGGATCAGCCGCGCTGGTCAAGTCGGCTGACGCCAGCAGACATCCCATCACGCCGAAGAGCAGCGGGGAAACGAACGAATGACTTGAGAAGGTCGCAATGCGGCTCAACGAAGGACGGAGGGATCGACTTTCATACGGCGTTCGACCAAGGTCTTGCGTCCGGGCGGAATGCGAATGGGATCGGGCCAGCCGTCCTTGGGCGCGGTAACGAGGAAGGAGATGTCGAGGACTCCGCCGGGGATTCTGGCCGGGGAGGTATATCCCCAGTAATTCTTCAGAGCGGGCACTGGCCGGGCATTGCCATGAATAAGTCACGAACCATGGCCATCTGTGCGGGATCTTGCGCCCGGGGACTCGACAGTTTTCGCCCAACGGTGCGGCGGCTCCGGCGACATGGGAGCGGACCAATGGAGGTGCCGTCGTGCGATCGTACTGGTTATTGCGAACGGTGCTGACGATTTGAACGCCGGGTGCGGCGATATCGACGGACCGTTGACCATAGTGGGAGAACGAGCCTTTCGCGTCTTTGGCATCGATGGCGCGACCGCGATGATGTTGGCGTTATTGTACGCGGCAGGGTAATAGGGGACGGAGTCGTTGTTGTTTCCGCCTTCAGTGTTGCCGGCGGCGGCGACAAACAGGACGCCCCGTTTTTCCGCGCGTGATGGCATCGACGAGCGCGGGCGAGGTTTCACGTCCGGCCCAACTGTTGGAGAGGACGTGCGCGTTGGCAACGGCCCAATCGATGCATTTGACGGCGTCCGATGTGGAACCGGTGCCGTCGGAGGCGAAAATCGGAGGGCCATGATACGCGCCTTCCAGTTGACGCCGACGACGCCGATACCGTTATGCCCGACCCCGGCGATGGTGCCGGCACAATGGGTTCCGTGGTTCTGCTCGTCCATCGGATCGTTGTCGTCATCGAAGAAATCGAAGCCATGAGTGCCGTTTTGCGACGTCCACATATTGGCTTTGAGATCGGGATGGTTGTAATCGACGCCGGTATCGATGACGGCGACGATGACGCTGGAGGAATCGCGATAAGTCGGCCAGACCTGGAGGGCGCGGATGTTCTTCATGCCCCACAACTGGCTGAGGAAGGGATCGTTGGGAACGGTGCCGGCGATGGTCGGCTGCGGCAGGTCCGTCGGTGCGGTGGGCGCCGTGGTGACGATGTAATCGGGTTCGGCGTAGGTGACAGCGTCGTCGTCGAGCAGGGCATTGACGGTTTGAGACGTGATATTACCGTCGGGTTCCACGAGGAGAAAAGAACCACGCTCGTAATCTTCCACCAGATTGAGTCCCGCGGCCCGCAACGTTTCGGGGGACGGTTTCTGGCCTCCCTTTTCATAGTTGATGAGGAGCCTGGACCCTTTGATGCCGACCAGATCCGGGTCGTTGTGAACGGCGACGGACATGGCCTTGACTTGAGTCGACTGTTCGCGGGCAACGTTGTACATGGACTTGCCGCGGCGACAGATGCCGACGAATTCACAATCAACCTGCCGGACAAGATCGAGTTCTGGAGCGAGGCGGCGTTCGCGACTTGGCCTGGGCTTTACGGCGCATCGTTCCAACGCGAACGCGTGAGAGCTGACGGCGATGCAGAGGAGCACGAGATTGAGGCTGATGGCGCGGGGAAACATGGAGAAGTCCTCGAAAATCTCGATGGAATGCCGTCGTCCGGCGGATTGTGATCCGTCAGCGTGATTCTGGGAAGACGAATTCGCAGGCGACGTTCGCAAGCCGATGAGGCAAGCCTGTTTCACGTCACAAAAACTGGCAGGATGATTATCCGCGGTTGCTTACGCTTTTTTAATTTTGGCTGCGAAATGTGGCTAGACCAATTCCCGGAAAAGTTCGGAGCGGCAGGCAGTCGGAGACAGACATGACGGGGTCAGACGGAACAGTTTCGAGGGTGATTCGCGTGTTCGGCCAAAACTGCCGAAGTTCGTCTTCCCCCATTTTGCCGCATCTGCTACAGGTTGCGATTGGCAGCCCGGGTGGAAGTGCTTTCGCAAACACTCTGGTGGCCAGCACGACGGCGAGCCGGTGACTGCAACAATCATCCGGTGGCCAGGTTAAGAGGGGCGCGGGGGAAAGGATTCCCATGACGAGCGGGACGTTGAAGCTGGTCTCATTGTTGTTGGTGGTCGCAGCCGGCGGGGGCGTGGCGTGGCGAGCGCAACAGGGGATTTTACAAAGCGACGGAACGTCGACGGAGAATGAGTCCGCGCATGACGATCAGGAATCGGCGGTGTACGAAGAGTCGTCGTCGGCAGAGTCAAGCCGCGAAGAGATTTCGGAAGAGGATGCCGAACCGGCATTGACCGCGGCAGGCTGGGATGTCGAAAACAGCATCGGTGGATTGTCGAGGCCTCCAGCGGCCGTGAAAAAATTCGAGCGACAAATGCCGACCAAGATCCGGGAAGCGTCCATTCCCTCGTTTCCTGATGGAGATGAGCAGACGCCTGCGGAAGAAGAATTGACGCAGACAAACGCGGAAGAGGTGTCGCGCGTCGGCATGTCGGAATCCGAAAAGCCGACAATTGATAAGGACGAAGGTCCTTCGCTGGCCGGCGAATCCAACGGCCCGGCCATGTTACCCAGGTTGATTTCAGGGTCTGCGGACGATGAGGAGAGCGAGCCTGGTGCGAGCGATCCGTTCGGCGACCAAACAGCTTCAGCCCCGGAGGAACCGGTTGCTGCAGGAACCCGTGACTCTGAAACGCTGGAAGAATCTTCGCCGGTGATCTTGGCGGGAAATGAAGAGCCCGCAGATTCGCCTGGGAAAGTCAAGCTGGCAGCCGACACGGAAACTGAGCCGACGGAATCGATGGAAGACGATCCGTTTTCCGATTCCGCCCCGCCGGAGTTCTCCGAGGAATCGGACAAGGCTGACAAGGAAGCCGAAATACCGGCGGAACTCGGCGAGGGAGCGGATCCATTTTCTGAAGAGTCGAAACCCGAGGCGGAACAGCCGTCGCGCGGGGGAAAATCACTGTTGAAGCTGGTGGATGAAGCCGTGAGATCGGCGATTGAGCCGGCGGAACCGCCAGCGGAAGAACAGCGATCGACCAAGTCGCAAACGACTCGGAACGATGGCGAGAGCACGCCTGATCTGATTGGTGGAGAGCCGATTCGCTCGCGGCGATCGTCCACGACGAAGTCGACGGAGGCTGAGCCGATTCCAACGTTGCAACCGGTGCCCGACCATCCTCGCATCGGGCAGCCCGAGCGTGACAACATGAGAGAACGGACTTCTTCGACGCGAGAACTGATCACGGATGAAGTTCAGAGTGTCTCGTCGCCGGGGTCTTTGGATGGGGACGGCGTTCCGGAACATGACGTGCCGAAAGGTTTGCAGCAGCCGCGGTTGTCGATTGAAAAAATCGCTCCGAAGCAAGCGGTGCTCAAGCAGCCGTTCGTGTATTCGGTCCTGGTGAAAAACAGCGGATCGGCGGATGCGCACCAGGTGACCGTGGAGGATCGGATCCCAAAGGGAACAATCTTGGAAGGGACGTCGCCGCGTGCCGAACTGGTTGACAAGCGTCTGGTGTGGCGATTGGGGACGATCAAACCGGATGAGCAGAAGAAGATCTCGATCAAAGTGATTCCGCAGGAGCCGGGCCCGATCGGCAGCGTGGCGAAGGTGAATTTTGTCGCGGAGGTGGCGGCGGAGATCGAAATCACGGCGCCGCAGATCGTGCTGGGGGTGTCGTCGCCGTCGCAAGTGCGTCTGGGAGACCGGTTGCAGATGGTGTTTCGAGTCCGGAACGCCGGGCGGGCGGATGCTGAGAACGTCGTGATCCGAAACGTGATCCCGGAGGGTCTGCGCCACCCGGCCGGTTCGGACCTGGAATATGCGGTGGGAACGTTGCCGGCGCAAGATTCGCGAGAGATCAAGTTGGATCTGGTGGCGACGAAGAACGGCAAGGTATCGAACAAGACGATCATCACGGCGGACGGAGGCGTGAATCTGGAGGAAGAAACCGACGTAGAGGTGGTCGGCGAACAATTGTTACTGCCCCGAACCGGCAAGACCAAATGATTCATCGACCGCCCGGCCGTGTTCACAAGCACGGTGGCCAACGAAGGCACGGCGTCCGCGCGAAAAGTGCAGGTCGGAAGTGGTGCCGGCAGGTGGTTTTCGAATTTGTCGAGGCGTCGGACAACGGAAAGTTTGATCCGGCGACGCGGGCCGTGACGTGGACGGTCGGGCCGATCGAGCGGGCGAAGAAGTGAAACTGTCGACGAAGCTGATGCCGAAGAACGCCGGCGACTATCATGCGACGGTGACGGTGACCGGTCCGGCGGGCAGCGTGGCGAACGTTGACGCCGATTTGAGAGTCCGGCTTGGTTTCCGGCGATGGCTGTCGATTCTCGCAGCGACACACGTTTGATTTCGGTGGGCGAGACGGCGACGATCCGGATCCAGTTCGAACCGGGGGACTTCGCCTGCGAGAAACGTAGTCCTGTCCGCGGAACTGCCGCCGGAGTTGCAATTGGTCCACGGGAAAGGTCCGGCCGCATGGGCCCAGGAAGGAAATCTGGTCGCTTTCGAGGCGTTGGAAGCGGCACGGAGCCCCGAGCAGCAGCCTACGGGTTGCAAGTGAAAGGCCTGTCGGAAGGGGACACGCGGATCGAATTGAAAATCTCCGCGGATCATCTGGCCCGCCCGCTGCATCGCGATGAAACGCTGCGTGTGACTCCGGACTCGGAATAGTTTCGGACTTCGTCGATGGTCGGGAACTCCCGCTCTGATTGCGCGTCAATGGCGGCCTGGGACAGCGAGTTTTTCGGGCGGGGCATCTTTTCACCCGTCGTGTGAAACGAGTGCCGGCAGGTGCCCTCATTTCGGGGTAGCAGCTCCGACACTTTGGGAGGTGCGTGGTTTTCTCTCGATCGGCCACGCCCGTCGAAGACTCCCTGATGCGGTGCCCCCCTGATTCCTCTGTAAAAATTAGTCACGACGGATTGCCGTCATCCCACGGCGCGATGCGGACAGCCGCGCGCAGAGCGGGTAGAATTTCAGACTCCGGTGGGAATTCCCTGGCGTTTTTTTCGGTCATCGAGGAACAGCGACTTATGAAGAACGGAAACGGGCGGACAATCGTGGTGCTGGCCAAGGCAATGGTGTTGATCGCGGGAGCGACGGGTTCGCTGCTGGGAGATGAATACCTGAATGGAATCGACTGGAAAGAACCGGCGGTGGTGACTCCGGGTGAGCACGGCGGGCCGCCTGCGGATGCCATCGTGCTGTTTGACGGCAAGGATTTGTCGGCCTGGACCGGCGCGGAGAACTGGAAGATCGAAGATGGCGCAATGGTGTGCGGCCGGGGCGACGTAAAGACCAAGGAAGCGTTCGGAGACTGCCAGTTGCATATCGAATGGTCCGCACCGACGCCGGCCAAGGGAAGCGGTCAGGGGCGTGGGAACAGCGGGGTGTTTCTGATGGATAATTATGAGATTCAGGTACTCGACTCGTTTGACAGCAAGACCTATTTTGACGGACAAGCCGGGGCGATTTACAAGCAGACTCCGCCGGCCGTCAATGCAACGAAGGCGCCGGGAACGTGGAACGTCTACGACATCATTTGGACGGCGCCGCGGTTTCAGGAGGACGGGTCGTTGAAATCGCCGGCATACATGACGGCCCTGCACAATGGCGTGTTGATCCTCAATCATTTCGAGCTCAAGGGAGACACGCCGTTTACAAGGCCGCCGCGATACACCCAGCACGCAGAACGATTGCCGATTCGATTGCAGGACCACGGGAACCCGGTGCGTTTCCGGAACATCTGGATTCGGGAGATCAAGCCGGCGGAAGGGAAACCGGTGAAGAAGCCGTTTCTAAGGAAGGACAATGGTGAGGAAACGCCGATCGAATGACCGCGCCCCAGCCGATGAAGGATGAGCAAGAACCTCGGGGCGACAATTGCATGGCAAAAGCGCAGGCAGTAGGTTAAACGAGACTTATTCCAAGATCTGAACAGCGTACTTTTTTCGAGTCCCAGGTGAACGACTTCAGCGCGTCGCCGAATCACGAACGAGATCGTCCGAGAGCCGTGGATGTCTTGAAGCTCGTCGACGAACTGGCCGGGGGCGCCACGCCGGGGCCGGATGAGGATGGCGACGCCGGATTGATCGTGGCTGTCAGCAAGGGAGTGCGCATCTTCGGTCCGCGTCTGGCTCCGGGGACGCAAGTCGGTCGATATGAAATCCGGTCGCTGCTCGGCGAAGGCGGCATGGGCGTGGTCTATCGCGCCTGGGATTCGCAGGCGGGTCAGGAGGTGGCGCTCAAGGTCCTGTCGCAAGATGCGGGGAGCAATCCGTCGGCACTGCAGCATTTTTTGGGGGAAGCGCGGGCGATCGGTCGCTTGAACAGTCCGCATGTGGTGACGGTGTATGACATCGACCGGTGGAACGGGCATTACTATCTGGTCATGGAGCTGCTGTCCGCGGGGAGCGCCGCGGACCGGACGCGGGAGTGGGGAAAACTTCCCTGGAAGGAAGCGTTTCGGATTATCGGCCAAGCGGCGCGAGGATTGGCGGCGGCGCACGCGACGGGAACGATCCATCGCGACGTCAAGCCAGAAAATCTGATGTTGTCTGCCGAGGGGATCGTCAAGGTGGTGGACTTCGGGCTCTCCCAACTGATGGATGCCGCCGAAGCGCCCAAAGCGACAGTATCGCACGCGGCACAGACACTGGGGACGCCGCAATACATGAGTCCGGAGCAATTTGAGACAAACCGGGTCGATGAGCGGGCGGATATTTACGGCTTAGGCGCGACCTTGTATCGGTTGTTGACGGGGCGTTTTCCGTATCACGATTGTCGGACCGTGGCGGAAATGAAGGCGGCCCATGTTTCGAGGTCTCCTCCTGATCCCTTGGCGCTGGCGCCGGCGCTGCCGACCGCGTGCCGTCAAATCATCGCGAAGGCCATGGCCAAGCAACCGGTCGAGCGCTATCGTACAGCGGAGGAAATGGCCGGTGAACTGGAGCGCGCGATCGCCGCGAGCGATTGAAGTCGTCTGCTGGGGAGGCTATTCCCCCTGAGGGTGCGCCAGCAGAAATTTTTGCAGGTCGGCGAGTTTGTCGGTATTGATGAGATCGACGTTCGCGTCGAGCAGCTGCTTCCAGACGAGTTCGTTTTCCGGAGTGGCCCAGAAGCGTACTTGACGGCCGCGGCGATGGGCGCGCTGAGACGATGTCGAGCAGTTTGGCGCGGTCAGCAGCCGGCAATGGTCCGTCGCCTCGCCAAGGTGAACAACGCGCTCCCACCCTTGCGCTTGATCCAGGGCATCAGGTCTGGCGGCAAGTCTTCGTCGAGATCTTCCGGGCGGCCATCGAGGCCCACGTAACGGACGCTCTGTTTGACGATCAAATCCCGGGCGCGGTTGCCGCTGAGGACGATGGTGACGGCTTTGGGCTCGAATTGGCCGTCGCGTGTCACGGAGAGAATGTCGGCATAGTCAGAGAGGACTTGATGGAGCGCTCGTAGCTGTCGCCGGCCGCGGTTTTGACGTCGATCAGCAGATGGGAACGGAAAGTCTGGTTGATAGACCCAGCCTTGGCGAGCACGAACGCGTTCGCGCAGGATCAAGATACAACGCGGCGAGCGTGCGGCTCAGGTTTGAGGTCCTTCTGTTCGCTGACCAATCGTAAGGCGCCGTTCACGAGAAGATGTCGGCTTCGACGCTGAAAACCGTGATCGAGGGCATCCGAGCAGCGGGCGAGGATGGAATGGTCGTTGTGGGCATGAGCATTGCACGCTGGAGCGACCGGCGGGCGATCTTCCGCAACGGCGGCCGCGAAGAGCGCAGGAAGAGTACTGCGCAGGCCATGGCGGCGCGTGGAGACATCCGTCGCAGCGGCACAAGGAGGAATCGGACTTCGAAACGAGTGATCGACGTCGCGCGGCATCGCAGGGGCTCCGAGGTTTCCGTGATTCCAAAAGACTGACTCCCGTGCAGGGATAATCCGCGTACGGCGAATTGCCAGTGAGACCTTGCCTCGCGAAAACTGACCGGGCCGTTCGTTTGAACAGCCATCAGACCGATCGAAACGGCGAGGATGCAACACGGCTGAAGAAACCATCCGGAACAGGGGCGGAGCCCGATCTTCGAGATCAACCGTAGAATCGCCATGTTCTTCATGGCGGAACTCGCCATTCCGACTCCCGCTGATCGCCATCCAGAAATTAGCGACAGCGGCGATTTCCCGATTCCGTGGAAATGACGATAAATGTCTCCGAATGAATTTCGCCTGAATGATTCCATCGGCATTCGGACGGTGATGAACACGGTATCGGACCGCTGAGCGCGGCTTGCGGTTCGTCAGGAGATGATAGTGGTGCCGGAAGATGATTTTCAGCATGGCCGGGCTGTTCTGGTTAGCGGGCTGCCAGCAGGGTGCGCCGCCACAATATCTGGCGCTGAGTGAAGAAGCGCAGGAGTTGAGCCCCGAATTGTAGCACGCGGTGCAGACGGAATTGACGACATGCAGGAAGTTTCCTGAGACCCAAGCTGCTGGAAAACCGAAGGCGAAGGTCAGCCTGATCTGGCCCGCGGGCAAGCCGTGTACCAGGAGCGCTGCGTTCAATGCCACGGCGTGTCGGGCGACGGGAACGGTCCGTCGGGTCACCTGATGTATCCTCGACCGCGCGATTATCGAAAAGGAATTTTCAAGTTCACGTCGACTCCGTATGGATATCGTCCGTTGCGTACCGACTTGTTGCGGACGGTCCGGCAGGGGATCCGGGGGACGTCGATGCCCGCGTTTCATCTGCTGCATGAGCATGATATTCAATCCGTCGTGGATTACGTCCTGATGCTGGCGCGGCAGGGAATTGGAACAGCAATTAATCGGTCTGGCCGCGACAGGGGGACGCCATTGACGGGGCTGGTGCGCGGGAAGATCTGATCCCGACCGTGATCATGATGGACTGACGCCGAATCAGCCGAGGTCTTGCCGGCTACGCCACAACCACGTTTTACACTGGAACACGCTGAGCGCGGAAAACAGGCGTTTCTCAGCAAAGAGGTGTTCGAAATGTCATGGTGAAGACGGTCGAGGACAAACGGCGGACAATCGCGGCGCCGACGCGTGGGGATTTCAGACGCGTGCGGCGGACCTGACGTCCGGGATGCTGCACGGGGGCAACCGACCAATTGACATCTATCGGCGGATTCATAACGGCATCAACGGCACGCCGATGCCAAGCTTCGCCAATGCGCTCAAAAGCGAACCGGACACGATCTGGGACCTGGTCGCATATGTACTGCTGGTGAGCAACGAGCGGCGGTCGGGAAATATCCCACGACCCGGATTGCTGCGACCGTATGTGGCAGTCGGAGAGAGTGCGCTTGAAAATCCGCCGAGTAAGCGGCTCTCGAACAACAGCGGCCGGTCAAGCGACGGATTGATCAGGAGATCGCGGTGACAGTCGACCTGCATAAGACTCAGAACTGGAAGAGCTTCGCGGCGGGTGCGTGAGTTGGAGGCGGAACTGGAAACCGCGCCGGCGGCGGGCCAGTGGCCGCCGAAAGGATTCTATGCGGAGTATTACGCCACGACGGGATTTCTGCTGGGGATGTTGACGCGGCGGTCAGTTTGCTGATCAACGTCATCGGCGCTCCGATCGCCGGGAAGAGCCCGCTGGAGCTGATCCGGGTGTATCTCACGTTTCCGCTGAAACGCGTTGAAACTGGCCTCATCCGGCCAGGATGTGTTCGTGATCAACGACGGCGTGATGCTGGCGGTCGGCTGCTGTCTGTATCTTGGGACCGGCATGCTGCTGGGCGTGCCGTTTTTCGTCGCCCTGGTCAAAGCTCCGCAAGGAAATCGATGGGTTACCGCCTGTTCATCGCCGATGCTGTCAGCGGCGCTGTGGCTGATCAATTTTACGGCGTGTTGTCGTGGTTGCAGCCGCTATTGTGCGGAGGGCAGCAGATCACGGATCCGCAGGTGTTGCCTCCGTGGGTGGCGCTTGGCCACGCATCTGGTGTTCGGGTGGACGCTGGCGCTGCTGTACCCGTGGGGGACTTTCCAACCCTACCAACAACCAGCGACACCAGCGCGGTGACCCGCAGTGACGTTTTCCTGACGACGGACCTGGTTTTTCCAAATTCGGCAGGGGCGATGGGCCTGCCTGCCATAACCGACGGATGATAGGCATGAACGCAGCGACCGACGCGACAACCTCACCAGGAACACTTCCTCGTCACGAGGACTTGGTGGAAGAACGGCTGGTACTCTGGTATTTCGTCGCGGCGCTCACGTTTATGTTCGTGTCGATGCTGGCGGGCCTATTAATGGGCCTGCAATTGCTGCGGCATAATCCGCTGCCGGCGGTGGAATATTTTTCGCCGGGCCGCTGGCGGATGATTCACACGAATGCCATCGCGTATGGGTTTCTCGCCAATGCGTTTCTCGGGATCATGCACTGGGTCATTCCGCGATTGACGGTGCGACCGGTGTTGAGTCGGCCGATGTCGTATTTCATCTTTGCCGCCTGGCAAATCGTGGTGTTATCGACAGCGGTCGGACTGATGCTCGGCCAGGCAAGAGGTCTGGAGTGGGGCGAGACGCCGGTGTGGATCGATCCGGTCGCCTTGCTGGGGCTGTTGCTGGTGGCGATCAATTTCGGTGCACCGATTTTTGCAGGTGCAGGGGCCGATGTACAGCGCTGTGGTATTACCTGGCGGCGGCTGTGGTCTGGACGTTCCTCACGTATGCGATGGGGAACTTCGTGCCGGAATATTTTGTGTGTGGTTCGGCGCCGGAGCGGTGGGCGGTTTGTTCATCCATGATCTGGTGGGTCTGTTCGTCACGCCGCTGGGTTGGGGGATGATGTATTATTTCGTGCCGATTCTGCTGAAGCGGCCGATGTGGAGTCACGGGTTGTCGCTGGTCGGCTTCTGGGGATTGGCGTTCTTCTATCCGCTGCAAGGGATTCACCACTTTCTGTACACGCCGATTCCGATGTTCCTGCAATACGGAGCCGTCCTCTCGGCGATCACTTGCTGGAGCTGGTGGTGCTGACGGTGATCATCAACTTTGTGGGGACGCTGGCCGGCACCGGCGGCGATCGTGCGAAACCTGCCGCTGCGATATTTCTACACGGGCATCCTGTTCTGTTTTTGACCTGCCTGCAATGCGGGTACAGACGACCTTAACGTTCCAGGCGGATTCATTTCACCGATTGGGTCGTCAGCCATGCCCATATGGTGATGTTCGGCGTATTCAGCATGTAGCGGCTGGGGGTGATGACGTACCTCATTCTGGCGCATCCTGAAAACGGAGTGGTACAACCCTGGGTGGTGCGAATTCCATTACTGGGCTTCTGCCGGCGGGTTGGCGGTGATGGCCGGCGATTTGATTCTCGGGGGGTTGTTCAGGGCTGGTCATGGGCGGCGCTCCAGCGGGAATCGTCGGTTCAGGTGTCGATCCCGTTCTGGTCGGTGCGGATTGTCGCGGGGCTGGTGATGTTCACGGCGCAGAAGTCGTGTTCATGCTGAATTTCTATCTGACCTGGCGCAAAAGCACCGGGGACAGCGGTGGCGCCGGGAGCCGAAGCCGGTCTCGCCGGCAACTGAAACGTCCATTGTCTTTTTCTCTGGGAACGATTTCATGTTTGAACGCAAGTCGGGAATTATCCTGATTGCCGGTATCGGATTCTTTGCGTTGGCGTTTTTGTCGAAGATGCCGTCGTGCCGATCTTGATGTATCGGCATCTCCCGGAGAAACGGGTGGAAGAACTCGTCAACGGCAACCTGCGGTATCAATTTGAGGACTTGGCGCTGATTCCCCACGGCTTTTGAAAAGGCCTACGGTCAACCTCCGGCCGACGCCGATCAAGCCGCTGGTGGTACAACGAAAAGTGCTGCCTGAAAGCGCTGGCTAAAACTGGGTCATGAATCTACGTCGCCGAGGCCTGCTGGCGGCCTCACAGTCAATTTGTCCGGCCGGTGTCGAATGAAGATCGGCGATGGGGTCGGTCTCGAAATCGTGGGAATATCAAAACAGCTTCAGCGGCCGGTGATGTTCGGAACGCACTTGCCCGCGTCGGCCCGGATCTGAAAGGCCAGGAAGGGGACGGCGTTCGAGCGACTGGCATGCCGTGCATTTTTCGATCCGCCGGCAACATCGGCGAAATCGCGCCGATGCCGCGGTACCCCTGGCTGTTCGACGGGCAAGCCAATCAGCCGAACGTGCGGGGGCTGGCGCTGATCACCTATATTCAATGGCTCGGATCGTGGCATGAGACCTATCCCGATTACGAAGATTACACGCCGGCGCCGTTCAAGACGGCGGCCGCGATGCAGCCGAGTGACCCGAAACGAGAACAGTTGCGGAAATGGACAACGTGCATCCGCCGAAGGGAATTTCTGTGAAGACGCCGCACCGTACACATTGGCTGACGTGGATTTTCGCCGCGCTGGTTCTGATCCCGACGATTCTGGGATTCGCGAACAAATTTCTTGATCTGATCTTAGTGGTGCAAGGGGACGAAGACGGGGCGTTTGCCGTCACGCCGATTGTGAACTACCTGTTTGCCACGGCGGGCTTCTTATGCCTGCTGGTCTGGACGGCGATGCAAGGGGCGTTTCAAGATCTCGACGCTCCCAGTCAGGCGATGTTTGACAACGAGCAACGGCTCGACGGAGTGAAATGATGACGACGGAGAAAGCTTCCCTCGCTGCGACCCACGACTCGGCGAAGCCGGAACAGGAACTGCGATATCACACTTACGTCAGTCATGTCATTCCCTGGTACGTCCGGTTGATGTGGCTGGTGTTCTGGGTTTTCGCCATCGGTTACGTGGTGTCGAATTTCCTGCCGGCCATCCAAACCGAACTGCTGACACCCCCATGAAGCCTGCCGTTTCTCAACAATCGACGGGCGACGCGGACAGGTCGCCTGCAGCTATTGCGGGTTGCCGACCGCGGGTTATGAGGGCGCGCCGGAGGCGGTGTATTGTTGCTATGGATGCCGGTTTGCGGCCGGCATGACGAGCACAGATTCCGCTTCGTCTGCGCTGGCTGGACCGGCGAGCGCGCTGGGGTTTTCGGTCTTCTTCACGATGAACGTCGTGATGTTGACGATGGCGTTATGGAGTTATGCGGATGGAGTGAAATCCCCGTTTCAGGAAGCGCTGGGACATTTTCTGCGCTTCGGCGCGATGGCGTTTGCGATGCCGGTGCTGTTGCTATTGGGCCGGCCGCTGTTGAGCCAGGCGTGGCAGGGAATGCGACAGCAACGTCTTTCGACGGACTTGCTGCTGGCCACCGGAGTGGTTGCGGCGTTCGCGGTGTCGATCATCAATACCCTGCGCGGCACAGGGCATGTCTATTTTGAAGTCGGCTGCGTGATTCTGGTCCTGGTGACGCTGGGGCGCTGGCTGGAAGCGGCCGGGCGGTCGCAAGCGTCGGCCGCGCTGGATCAGCTCGAACGGTTGATGCCGGACACGGTTCGCCGGCGCGTCGGCACGCAGGATGTTTCCACGCCCCGAGATTCGGTGGCCATCGGTGATGTCGTGCGCGTGCTGGCGGGGGAACGCATTCCCGTCGACCGCGTGGTGTGCGGACGGGGCGTGGTGGATGAGCAATTTTTCACCGGGGAAAGCACGCCCGTCGAGAAACAACTCGGCGCTCAGCTGCTGGGAGGCAGCTTGAATCTGGACGGCGATCTGCTCGTCGAAGTCACCTCGCCGCCTCACGCCGGCGCGTTCGCACGGGTGATTGACGCCGTGCGGTCGGCTCGAATGTCGAAGGGCCGCTATCAGCGATTGAGTGATGCCTGGTCACAGTGGTTTTTTCCGATCATCGGCGCGATAGCGCTGACGGCATTCGTTGTGCATGGCTGGCGGAGCGGTTGGGAATTCGGCCTGTTGACGGCGTTGTCGGTCGTGTTGATCGCTTGTCCATGTGCGTTGGCGGCTCGCCACGCCGCTGGCGGTCTGGACTGCGCTGGGCGCGGCGGCCAAGCGGGGCGTCTTGTTCCGGGGCGGGGAGGCGCTGGAGACGCTGGCGCGGATTCGCGCAATTCGCTGGGACAAGACCGGCACGTTGACGACCGGATCGCCACGGGTCGACCAGTTGATCTGCGAAGACGCCGCTCAGCATGCGAGCGTCGAAGCATGGGCCGGCGTGTTGACAAACGCTTCCACGCACTTATACGCCCAGGCGATTCCAGAGTATCTGGCCGACGAGTGCGCGGAGAGTCCGGTTCAGAATCCCCCCGCCGGGAACACACAGTCCGCAGGAGGCGTGCAAACCGTTCCCGGACGAGGATTGAGGCTGGAACTGTCCGACGGCCGCCGGGTCATTCTCGGTTCGGTGCGCTGGATGGACGAATGCGGATTCCGCTGGGGGCCGAACTTGTCGCAGTTGATGGCAGATTCCATGATCGCCGACAGTCCGCTTGCGGCCATTGCTTTTAACGGTTCGGTGCAAGGACTGTTTGTCTTGGAAGAATTTCTCCGGCCAGAAGCCTCTCGAACGATTGGCCGATGCCGGGACTTGGGACTGGATCAAGCAATCCTCACGGGTGATCGCCGATCGCGCGGATTGCGATTGGCTGAGCTGCTGAGTTTCTCGGAATCCGATCCGGATTCGTCGCGTCAAAACCAAGATCGCCGGTTGAAAGTTTCCGCCGAGCTGTTGCCTAAGGAAAAACTGGCGGCGGTGCGCGCGGCGCACCAGGAGATTTTGGCTGCGTGGCGATGGTGGGCGACGGTTTGAACGACGCTCCGGCGCTGGCCGCTGCGGACGTCGGGATCGCGCTGGGCTGTGGGGCCGATGTGAGCCGAGATTCGGCCGATCTGTGCCTGATGGCGGCTGATTTAAGCCTGGTCCCGTGGGCCTACGAGTTTTCGCGGGAATCCGTGCGTACGATTCGCAGAAATCTGGCGTGGTCGTTCGGTTACAACAGCGTGGGTGTCGTGTTCGCGGCGACCGGACAGTTGCATCCGGCGGTGGCGGCGGCGCTGATGGTTGTCAGCAGCCTGATGGTCTTGGGAAATTCGCTCCGCCTGGCATCGCCGCACGGCAGCGGTTCGGCTCATTCGAGCGATGGGAACTCGACAAGTTTTCGAGGTGAGCCCGTTGCTTCCTGGAAAAATCGGCACGAGGCGCGCACATGACTCCCTGGTGGCTGGCCTTGGCAGGCGGATTGCTCGGGTCGTCTCACTGCGTCGGAATGTGCGGCGGCTTTGCCGCGCTCGTGGGTTTACAGACTCGTTCTGTCACCGCAAATCTGCGAGCCCAGCTGATGTTCAGCCTCGGGAGAATGATGACGTACGGATTGTTTGGAGCCGTCGCGGGCTTCACGGGGCAGAAACTCGCTGCCTCTGTTCCCCAGATGATCAACATTCCGGCGGTGCTGTGTCTGGCGGCGGGAGCATGGCTATTTCGAGAAGGGTTGTTGGCGTCCGGATTGATGCGGCATGCGATCGGAGGGACGTCGAGCGCCGGGTGCCTGTTGCGCCCGTTGTTTACGACGCTGCTCAAATCGCCGGGAGCCAGAAACTCCTTGGTGGCGGGAATCGCGACGGGATTCATGCCGTGCGGGCTGGTGTATGCCTTCGTTTCTCTGGCGGCAAGCTCGGGCGATCTGTTGACCGGGTCATCGCTGATGCTGGCCTTCGGCGCGGGAACAGTCCCCTTAATGGTGATCACCGGGTGCGGCGCTTCGCTCTTGAGTTGGACGGCACGGCAACGGCTCTGGCAAATCGCGGCCTGGTCGGTCATGATCACCGGCCTGTTGACCGTGGGGCGCGGCGTCACCTATTTGCAGGCATCCCCCGCACACAAGGCGACGAGTTGCCCGTTCTGCCGAACGAATTCCGGAGCGTCTGCGGACCAATCACCAAACAGTTCACCAAGCGTTCCGGTTCCGCCGCCGTCAGAAGACTCAAAGCTGGATTGAGAATCATGACCATGTCCATGGAGACACCATCCGAGAATAAGACCGTCCCAGTCGTTTCCCCGCCCAAGCGCGGGTCCTGGTGGAGCCGGCACATCACGATCATCAATTTCTGGCTGGATGTCGCATTGTTGGCACTGTTTTTAGTTCAATGCGGCATATTCGCCGTGCTACATGCCGTGTTCCCGCGCGGGGCCGGCGGAGACTGGACGGTGTGGGGCGCATCCCCGCTGGACTGGTCGGAGATGCTGTTCCGGGTGTTTTGCGTCTTTAGTGCCGGGATCGTCCTGCATTTAATGCTGCATTGGGACTGGATCTGCGGCGTGGTGGCGACGCGGCTATTACACCGCAAAGCCGGCAAAGACGACGGCTCGTATACGCTGATCGGCGTGGGAATCCTCGTGCTGCTGGTGCATTTGCTGGCGGGCGGCATTCTCGCCGCGCGGATGGCCCTGGTCGGACCGTCGTAACCGCCAGGCTGATCATTTTTCGCCGGGTTCGTCCGATCTTTTCTGTCCCGCGAGCGTTTCGAAATAGCGTTCGATCGCCTGGCGATACTGCTCCGGAGCAAGCTGCCCGCGTTCTTTACGGACGTGGCGTTCAAGTTGCGAGCCGAGCGTATCCCAGGCCCGTTCCGTGCGGCGAGGACCGCCGGGCTTGATCTCGGCGTCGCCGCGCTGCATGGACTTGCTCATGGCGGCCTTTGATTCCTGGCGAATCTTGTCGGCCAATTCACTGGCCCGTTTCGCCTGATTCATTTGTGCGCGGGGTTGGAAGGAGTACCGAGAAACGGTGCGCTGGCTGCCCCCCGTTCCTTGCCCGTTCCCGTTCCCGCTGCCGCTGCCGGAGCCTGCTGCGGACGCGCCCGGCATCGACCAATCTTTTTCGACGATGAGGTTTGAAGGCCGGCAACAGGGGATGCCCAACCCTTCGGCGGCGCGGGCTTCTTCCTCCAGCATCGCCAACAGTTCTTCCAACGACGGGGGCATGGCATCGTCAGCAATTTGCGGCGTTTTGTTGAACGGCTGTGAATCAAGATGGGCGATGATTCCGTCCATCACGGCATCCAATTCTTTCTCCGCCCGGTCAAACAGCACGATGGATTCCGTCTGATGCTCGACTGCCGGAGCGATTTCATTGTCACTGAGTGAAATCTGGCTGAGCTCGAGTTCCGGCACCAGCTCCCGTTCCATGGTCGACAGGAATTCGTCCGCTTTTTCCCCGAGTTCGGCGCTGATGCCCTGGCACTGCGCGCGGAGGCTGGTCAGCTTACGGGTCAATGTTTCGGCATCCACCGTAATGCGGTGCTGATCGACTTCCGTGGCCAGGTGCCACTGGCCGGCGGCATGCAGTTCTTCCTTGCGAATCCAACCGGTCAGATCGGTGACGAGCGTGCCGAGTTCTTCCAGGCGATTGGCCACATGGGAGGGGAGCTTCGGATGATCGCACTCTTCCAGCAGGTCCGGCAATGATTGCTGAAAGTTTTTCACCTGTTCATAGCACCGCCGCGCGGCGTCGAGCGACGACTTGGCGTCGTCCTGCCGGGAGGCTTTCGCCAATTCGGCGGCGGAGGCGACGATCTCGACCGCTTTCATCTTCTGCTTGGACAAAGCTTCCTCTTCCAGGTCGAGATCACGCGGGATCCAGACGACAAAGTTGTCGAGCATCGTCGCGGCCTGTTCCGCGATGTGATCGGCTGCCGCCACGCGTTGGGCAACCTGTCGGGCGTGAGATTTCTCGTCCGATTTTCCACCCGCCGCTTGATAATCCGCCACATCATCACGCAAGGCGACCTGCCGCTGGTTGAGCAGTGTCAGTTGATCTCGCAACGAGGTCGCTTCGAGTCGGCTGCGGGCCATGTAGCGCTGGAGCAAGCGGGGGTCCTTCGACAGGACTTTCGCCAGTTCGCCTTGAATTTCGAGTTTCTTCTTCAACAGTGCCTGGAGCTTTTCCAGATATTCGTCGCTGAGTTCCAGTTCCATGAAGGTTCGTTGTTTGGGATTCAGCGTGGGCTTCTGGGATTTCAGTAGTGCAAACGTCTCCTCCAGAAAAATCTGGTGCATTTTCTTGACACGCGTCATTGTGTCAGAGAGCTGCTGATTGAGTTTCACCGCTTCGTACTTCTGCGTGAGCTTTTCCAGCAGTTCCAGCGCCCGCTGAATATGAACCAGCGAGGCCGTCAGATCCTCGGTGTTGGCCGGACTGTCGAACAACGTGACTTCGCTCAATCGCTGGCGGGCCGGCAGGACGTGCAGCTGCGAGATGTCTTGCAGTTGCAAGCCGATGAACGCATAGGGCGTATCCTGGCTTTTGGCAGTGAGGTCTTTGACATTCCGATCGGCCAACTGCAACGATTCATCCGTGGCGCGGACGTCGACGCCGCACGTCTGATTCCACCCGGCGCCTGATCTCATGCGTGTCACGACCGGCGTCAGCGTTTTCTGGGCCAATAGCAGCGTTTCCTTGAGTTGCGTCAGCACCGGATCGATTTCCAATTGCAATTTCTCCAGCACCTGCGAGTTATAGGAGCCGGCCCATTCATCAATCGTGATTTTTCGCGGCATGCAACTGCTGCATTGTCCAGCCGGCGTGTCGAGCTCTCGCTTGGCCATCAGGAAATCAGGGCGAGGTTTTCCCAGCATTTCCCCGGCCGGTTTTTTGTCGTCCGACGGTTCGCCCGAGGATTTCGGGGTCCATCGGTTGCCGCCGCCAGCCTGTTCCTTCGACGACTGGTTGTCTTTCCGTTCTTTTGATTGCGCGGCGACTTGTTCGTCCTTGTCGTTCTGCCGGTCCTCGGCAGGATTTTGACCATTCGCCGATGGAGACTGGGAATCGGCCGCCGATTCCTGCGACGGTTTGGAGTCCGCTGGTTGGGAATCCGCCGGCGCGTCTGACGCCTGGGCAATATTCTGCTCCGCGGCCGAAGCCGAATCGTTCGATTCAGGATCAGCGGCAGCGACAGGTTGCTGCGTGACGGCTTCCTGCTTCGTGTCGTAAACACGAATGGCGTAAGTCAGCGCATCGCCTTGTTTCAGATCGAACTCTTCCAGGTTCAACTCGATTTGCGCGTGAATTGTTCGTTCGCCGGCCTGGTCTCCCAGCGGGATGGGAATCGTGCGGAGTTCTTTGCCGTCGGGGGATGAGGCGTCGAACACGACAAGCTCGGCTTGCGAGATCCCCAGATCGTCCTTGGCATCGAAGATGATGTTCAGCTGGTCGTCAGGGCGGATCGCCACGTCGGCGGTCGGATCGGCGATCGAGACGGTGGGGGCTTGGTCACGAAACACGGTGATTTCGCAGTGCGGAGCCGGTTCATTTCGCAGCCCCTCGGGGGTTTCCATCAGCGGGCGAATGGACAGCGAATCGGTTAACAGCAGTTCCCAGCGATAGAGCCCGGAATCCTGCTGCGGCAGGTTTTCTGGTGGCTCCTGGTTGCGTTGGATCGCCAAGGATTTCAACGGTTGATTCGGTTCAAGTGTGAGTTCCAACCGGCTGTCGGCTAAAGCCAAAATAGTCTTGGGCAGACTGTCAAACGCCGTCTCGGGCAGTTTGGAATAAGACGGCGGCGTGACCTTCAAGCGGATGTTTCGGAAGACCGGCTTGTCGGCGATCGTCACCCGTCGCCATGGCGTTTGGCCGTCTCCGCTGCGGAAGCGATAGGCGAACGACGATTGCAGATTCTTCATCGGGAATTCTGCTTGGGGCGATTCCCCAGCGGACACCTTGAGGGAATAGGCTTCCGGCTTTTGCCCTTCATACTGCACGAACAATTCCGCGGTTTTTTGCCGGCGGCCTTGAACGCTGGCGACCAATCGAACATCCGCTCCTTTAGGGAGCACCACGTCTCCGGTTTCTGAATGAATTCTCGTCAGGCTGATTTCCGCCGCCGGGCTGAAAAACCGCTGGACCAGGACGCCGACATGCCGGGCGTCAACGATCAACGCCAGCAGCCAAAATCCGACGACCAGCCCCAATGCCGAAGCGGCGACGGTCAATTCTCGCTTGGACGGAATGCGGACAGGATCGACGCGGCTGCTCAATTGCGCGGCCTCTTCCGCGACCTTGCGTCGCAGCGATTCAGCGCCGCGCAGTTCCGGGGCAGACGCGGAGAAGGCAAAATCCAAAACAGAGGTCCAACGTTCTTCGAGTTCAGGGATCTGCCGGTCAATTTGCCGGGCCGCCTCGAAAAGCGTCATTCGCCGCATCCAGGCGAAGGCAATGAGACCGATTCCCAGCCCACCCGTCGCCAGCAGTCCGAACAACGTCAACCCGCGGCGCTGTTCTGTCTCGAACAAGACCAGCGTCCAGTCGATCAGGATGGCGGCCAGCAGAATCAACAGCGCCCCGGCCGCGGCGAGGATCGCTCCTGAAATGAGACGTGATTCTCGCGTTTTCTGAACGACGCGGGAAATCTTTTCGGTCACTTGGCCTGGAACAGCGATCGTCGATTCGGGGCGAGAAACGGGAACGCTCGACATAATTCACATCCTTTTTCCGGCAGACGGTCGAGATCCTCAACTACATTCAATGGTTCGAATACGGTTCAAGCAAGGCCAGTTTTCTTGCGGACCAGCCATTCCAAGGTCAAGCAGCCCGCGATGATTGCTAAACACCACCAACGGTCCCAAAGCGCGGTGCGCTGGGCAGATTCGATTTTTTGCGGTTCCAGGGGCAGCAGCTGATGCAGATTCGCGAGCGCCGTCGGCTCCAGGACTGCACCGCCGGTCGACCGGGCCAGTTGCTCCAGCAGCGGCCGGTCGGCGCGCGGGTCCAATTGTTCACGATCGAGTTCCGGTTCGTACTCGATCTGGATTTCCACGCCTGAAGAAAACTTTTCAGCGGCCAACAGACGTTCGACCGCATCTCCCGCCGCGCGGAGGGTGTAACGTCCCGACTCGTCCGCGGCGAATTTTCCCAAATAACGCCCTGGCACCTTGGGATCGGGATGCAGCGCCACGACCGCAGCGCGATTTTCCGCGCGCAGCGCCTCGATGGAGGGTTGTGCATCCGTAATGGGGCGGCCGGATCCGTCGGACAATTCCAGACGAACCTCCACGGCGTCTCCCTGGCGATAATTGGATTTGTCGGCTTGCAAACGGACTGTTTTCGAACCCTTGATCAGGGAGTTGGACGCGATCCAGCGAATGAATTGACCCCAGAACCGGTAATGATGCTTGTCGCCGCTGCGCATTCTTAATTGATAGGTCGTCGGCGAAGAAAAATACGCGACGCGGCCCGCTCCCACCTGTTGCCAGCACAAATACGAACGCGCTTGGTCCGTCGACTCGGCGGCGGACGGCAGCGCGCTGAGCAACACCGCGCTGGTGGGTTTCGGCTGGCAATAGGCATTGGGAAATGTGACGGGCAATGAATGACTGACCTGTCTCCAGACGGCCTCGGTGGCAGGGACGTCATCGCCGAGGCGCATCACATCCAGGGACTTGCCTTCGGGCGTCAAATCGACGTAATAACCGTCGTCGGTCCCGCCGCCGTCCCGACATTGCTGTACGGGGAGCAAGTCCATGAGCGGTTCGCCGTCAAACGCCTGGGGCATCGCCTTCTGTCCGGCGATGATGATCAAGGAGCCGCCGCGCTGGGTGATGAACTCGCGCAGCGCCGCCTGGGACGAGCGTGGAAGCTGCCGGGGGCTGACGTCGCCGAGGATCACGACGCGATATTCGCTCCATTCGGCAACCGTTTCCGGAAAGCGTGCCGTCGCTTCGCGCGCTCCCGTCCCGAGGGTCCGAGGAGAAAAGCGGAGCTGATCAAATTCCAACTGCTGTTGCCGCCGGAACAAGTTCACCAGAAATTGATGCTCCCAGCGTGCGGCGTCTTCGGCGATCAGGACTCGCAGCACGGAGTCGACCACGTCCACGCCCACCAGTCCGGAATTGTTGTCTCGCGAGAATTCGTCGCGTTTCCGGACAGCCGGAGGGTGAATTCACGCCGTCCGACTTCGGCGGTTTTCGACTTCAAACCAGCGGATCTGCTGGTCGTCTTGATCGTGCCGGAAAGCGACGGATTTCGAGTCGAGTTGCTGGTTGCCTTCCCACAATTGGACTTCGCAGGCTTCGCCGGCGCAGCCATAAGCGGTCACGATGGCTTCCAGGGCAATGGAATCTTTTTGAGGTCACGGACGACGGGGCGTGAAGGTGATGCAGAATGACGTCGCGGCGCATCTCTCCCCAGCCGATCGGCACGATATACAGCGGGACGCGCATGGGCCGCCAACTGCAGATCGTCGACTCCGGGAACGGTTTGCCGTCCATCGGTCAATAAAACGGCGGCAGATAATTGCCGGTCCGCGGATTCCGCTGCGTATTTGGCGTAACAATTCCGAAAGATCAGTCTCACGGACGACGGAGGATTGCCGGGAAGGCTCCGCCAATGAGTTCAATGTGGCGGCTGGATTTTCGTCAGGAAGGAGAGACCGTCTCCGAAAATTCCGACAACTGAATTCGAAACGAGTCGCCGCCATCGCGCCCGCCATTGCGCGGGGACATGCTCCAACGCGGGAATCGCTTTATCGAGGCCGACTTCTCAACTCGTCGGACGCAACAGGTGCGTGGTGGGACGCCCGGGCCAGTTCTTCCGCCAATTCCCGGCAACGGCTGGAAAATTGGCGTCCCAAGTCATCCCATTGCCGGAGTTGCTCGTCGCGCTCTGGCGAATCGACGGCTGCCAGCCATGCCTGCGAAGCGGCCAGCGGCCGCAATTCCTGTTGAAGAGACGTCGTCAATTGACGAATCTGCTGCTGTTGCTCAGGGGAGAGAGCAGCATCCCGCAGCAACCCGTTCAGCAGGCGATCGCAATATTTTGCGGTCCGTTCCCCGATTCCACGCTGCTCCGACGTTCCGCGACGGACGCCTGCCGGTCAATTAAGCCGGTGAGCCGTGCCGCTTCTTGCTGCAGCGCGCTCCTGAACAGGGCCGCGGCATCGGCCAGCGCGGGCTCGGCCTCGGAATCACGGGCGGCGAGTCCCAACGTCGATCACTCACGTCATCGGCCTGATCGTGCAGTCGCATGCTGGAACTGGTGTCGAGATAGACTCCGACCGAACAGGGTCGAGGTCTCTGTGCGAACCAGCACCGACGTCCGGCCCCAGCATCATCCAGACGAGGACTCCCGCGATCACCGAGCAAGGACGAAAAACAGCCCCAGCGAACCCGAGTCCAAGAGCAGCTCGCGCCTGGCACAGGCAGTCAGGCCAGCGCCAAGGCACAAAAGCCGAGGAGACCACAAGCTCCAGGGCGTGTCCCATTCGATGTGATGAGGAGAATTGCGGCAGAGGCGTCCGGCATGGTTCAGCGGCCGCTCCCAGACGCAAGTGCGACCACCATCCGCGCAGCCCTGGCGATTGAGCCGCCAACTCATCCCGGCGAAATCCCAACCGTTTCCTGGCGATATGCCGCGTCATCCAGAGTTCAATCAACATCAGCAGAGCGACCAGCCCGAGCAGCGTGTTCCAGATTGGCTCTCCGGCGCGCCCGGATGCCGGTGGCGGCCACCGGCATCACCAACCGGTTGGACGGATTGATCCGCAAGTGCCCGATCCCCGCGGCAAATTCCTCCGTCGCTTCCGCCCACGGAGTCAAATCGGATTCCTCAGGCGCCCGGGCCACCTGATACGGTTGAATCGTGTCCGGCTTTCCCTCGACTTGAACCTTCACCGAATACGCTCGGGAAGTTGCGTGTGTCGAGTTTGCGCTGCACGCGGCCGTTCTGGAAAAATGGAGGCAGTGCCGTCTCCGTTCCGTGCGGCGGCTGTAAAAGCACTTGCCGGACATGCTCATTCGCGGGGAGCGAGACGCGCAGCGGTTCGCCCGGTTGCAACGTCCGGGAGACCGCCGTCGGCTGGATCAGATACCACAACCATTCGTGAACGAGGGGCACATACGCCTGGGTCAACGGCAGATTACTCCAGGCGATTCCCAGGGGCAGGCCTTGCAAGACGACTCGGCCGCGCCCCAGCGAGCCTTCGACCACCAGCGGCGTTCCCGTTCCCGACTGCAACAGCACCGGCAGCGTCGTTCGCGAACGGCCCGTGACAAACGGAAAGTGCCGATAAACTTTCACACGATCAATGTCAAGCCGCGCCGTATCGCTCAACAACAACGTGGCGGCATGCTCTTGAACCGGCGGATGGATGGTGACGAATTCTTCGCGGCGCACCAGATCGCCTTCCGCCGGCAGGATCGGGCAGGGGGCGAGTCCGCCGCCCGATCGATAATAGCGGCGATTGAATTCCGCGGGCTCGGTTTGACTTCCCAGACACAACCAGAGGCCGGTTCCTTGCGCCGAACCCGCGTCGGTCAATTTTCCCAAGGTGGATTCGTTCACACTCGGCACATTGGGAAAGACGATGCAGCGATAATTCGACAGGTTCTCGTCCGCCAACTCGGCCGAGGTTACGACGGTCGCCTGAAAGAGACTCGTGTCTCCGCGTTTCGCAGCGAGGATCGTGTCCGACCGCGGCCAAGGATAGCCCTCGATCGGTTTGAGCGGATCGAGTTCATTCAGCGTCGTCAACAATCAGAATCGGTACGTGATCGATCGTCTCCAGAACCGCGCTGTTGGTTATCGTCGGCAGGTCGTCGGTGCGCTCCAGGCGGCAAGTGATTCGATGCGTCCCTAACGCGTTGCCCGGAAATCGGAACGTCGTCTTGGCGACCTGACCGGGAGCGATGGGACCGACCGAGGATTTGCCGAGGGGCGCATCATCTCGGCTCCAATTCAATGTGCCTTGAATGAGCCGAAATTTCACCGTGATTGCGAATTTCCGCTTCGATCAGGAACGGCTCGCCGACCCCCAGCAAGGGGCGCGCGGTGGATAAGCGGTCGATGGCCACGTTGTTCACTTTTTCCGGCGCGCCGGCGACGTTATAGATCTCGATCGCCGTCGGCGGGGACATTTGCCGCGCGCGTTCGGCCAGACTTTGCCAGAGGGCGGGATCCTCTTCTTTCCAGCCCGCCGCCTGCCCGTCGGAAACCACCACAATGAGCCGAGCCCGCTGCTGGGACGGCGTTTCCGCTTCCAGCGCCAGATTCGAGGCAGGCGAGCCAATCGGCGGACGCTTCCGTGACGCCGATCTGCTTTACCCCTTCGAGCAGCGCTTGTTTCCGCTCGGCCGTCGCCGGCAGGGGGACTAACGAAATCCATTCTCCGCGGCCGATCGTCACCAAACCGCGCAGGGTGTCCGAGGCTCCCAGGTGGGCAAAGAGTTCTTCCGTTTCCTGGAGGAGTCGTTCAAACGAGGTTTGCTCCTGCTGCATCCGGCCCATGGACAACGACACGTCCCAGATCACAATGACGTCCCGTCCGGCTCCCCCCGCCAGGCGGGCCCCATGCCAGATCGGCCGAGCGAGCGCCAGGACCAGCGCCGCGACGGCGAGGGCGCGAATCGCCATCAGCACCAAGTCATCGATCCGCCAGATTTTGCGGCGGCGAATGTTGCTCTGTTCGAGGAATTGCATCGCTCCCCAGCGCACCGTCTCCTGGCGACGGCGGCTGAGGAGATGAATCGCCACCGGCACGGCCAGCAGCGGCAATCCCCACAGAAACACAGCACTCAAAAACGACATCCGCAATCGCTCCGCATCACGTCACTTCGATCGCATTACTGCTTCATGAACGCCGCGCGGCGATGAAGGTAATACCCCAGCGCCTTGCCCAAATCGTCGCCGGTCGACAGCAGCAAATAGTCGGCCTGCATCCGGGAGCAATCGCGCCGCACGGTGTCCAAAAATGAATTCAAATTCGCCAGGTACTGCGTCCGAACCGCCGGCGGATCGAGATCGAGCGCATGCCCGTCTCGTTCCAGGCATTCGAACCGCGACCACCGACTGAAGGAAAACGTCAATTCTTCCGGCGCCAGCACCTGCAAGACCAGGATTTCGTGACCGCGCAATCGCGCCTGCTTGAGCGCCTGGACGGTGGCGTTCCAATCTCCCAGACCGTCGGTGAGCAGAATGATCATGCCGCGGCGTTTGAGCCGGTGCTGCAAGTCGTACAGACTAGAGCTTAACTGCGTGTCGCCGCGCGGTTCAATCTGGCGCAGGACGGTAAAAATGGTCTGCAAGTGCCGGGGATAAGCGCGCGCCGGGAGAAAGCGTTCCAGTGATTTGCCGACGACGGCCAAGCCGACGCCGTCGCGTTGCCTGAGCATCAATCGCGAGAGGCACGCACAGGCGGCGCGGGCATAATCGAGCTTGGAAATCGTCGAATCGCCGAATTGCATGGAGCCGCTGCAATCGATGACCATCAAGCCTTGCAGACTCGTCGTTTCCTCGAATTGCCGAATGTAGTAGCGGTCACGGCGGGCATAGACCTTCCAGTCGATCATGCGGATTTCATCGCCGGGCGCGTAAGCCCGATGATTGGCGAATTCGTAGCTGCCGCCGAGATAGGTGGAGCGATGCTTGCCCGAAAGAATGCCGTCGACGACGCGGGTCGACAACAGTTCCAGATGCCCGATCTGGCTGAAGGCTTCCGATGACAGTCGCTCGAGTGGATCGGTCTTCACGGGAATGAATTCTGTGACAGGCGCCGGTCGGAACAGGCTAACGAGCGACGACGCGCGGCCGCGGCGACGTCGGCTTTCCTTCACGGAGTTGGCCGAGCAGTTGCTTGATGATCTGGTCGGTCGAGACGCCGGCGGCTTCGGCGTTGAACGTGGGAATGATGCGATGCCTGAGCACGGGCAGCGCCACGCCGGCCACGTCGTCGGTGGTGGCGTGATGACGTCCGTGCAAAATGGCGCGCGCCTTCGCCGCCAGGAGCAAAAAGATTCCGGCGCGCGGTCCGGCGCCCCATTGGACCATTTCCGCCAGCGATTCCGGCAGTTGCTGTTCTTCCGGGCGGGTCATCCGCGCCAAGTTGACCGCGAATTCGTACACATGGTCGGCGACGGGCACTTTACGCACCAGCTGCTGCAGCAACATCAGGTCGTCCGCCGTCAGCACGGCTTGGGGTTTGAACTGGTATTCCGTGGTCGCTCGTTTGCAGATTTCAATTTCATCCGCGCGGTTCGGATAGCCGACATGAATCTTGAACAGGAATCGGTCGAGCTGCGCTTCGGGGAGCGCATAGGTTCCCTCCTGCTCGATGGGATTCTGCGTCGCCAGGACGAAAAAGGGATCGGGAAGGGGAAACGTTTCGCCGCCGATCGTCAGTTGCCGTTCCTGCATCGCTTCCAGGAGCGCGCTTTGCGTTTTGGGGGGCGTGCGGTTGATTTCATCGGCGAGGATCAGATTGCCGAACAGCGGACCGGGGACGAATCGGAACACCCGTTTGCCGGTGGTGCGGTCTTCTTCCAGGACGTCGGTCCCGGTGATGTCCGAGGGCATCAGATCGGGCGTGAACTGAATCCGGCGGAAGGTCAGGTGCATCAACTGTGCCAGTGACGAGACGAGAAGCGTCTTGGCGAGGCCGGGCATGCCTTGGAGAATGCAATGCCCGCGGCAGAGGATGGCGATCGTCGCCTGTTCGATGATGTCATCCATGCCGACGAGCACGCCGGCGAGTTGGGTGCGCATCGCCTGGTATTTCGCCTGCAACGTCTCGATCGCCGCCAGTTCGGAAGGCGCCGGCGGTTGGGGATCGGCGCCGTTGTTAGTCGGGGACATTCCAGTTCCTTCAAGCGGAATTTTCAGATCGAGCCGAACAGAAAGAGGTTTCTCGCAAAGCCGCTAAATCTCAGTCCATGCCCAGGCCAAAGCGCGTGTCGCAAAGTGAACAAGCCGTGATTGTGTCATCGCTGAAAAATCGGCAGCATCTGATAGGGAGGGGTTAACGCCAAAATCGAGAGTGCAGTCATATAGGGCGCTCCGTATTGGGAATCGCCTCCTTGAGGCACGATCCACGAACCGTCGCCCCGCTGGGCTTTCGCGAGGGTATGCAATGTCTGAGGGTAAAATTCCCGCCAATACTTGCCCCCCATCTGGAACATGCCCTGGCTGCAATAAAACGCCGCATAACAAGGATATTCTTCGCCGCGGGCCGGCCTGACATATTGATCGAACGGTTGATTCAAGATGGCCTGGGCGGCTTGCTTGGCCATGTCCGATTGATGCTGACCCGCCAGTGCGAACGACAGGACCCCCGCCCCCGCCATTCCTCGGGTGTGGTTGTATTCCGGGCTGTCGGTCTTGAATTCGTAACGAAAAGTTTTCCGACTGGGATCATACAAACGCTTCATATACGCCAGCGCCTCTTCGATCCAGGCGCCGTTGACGTCAAATCCCGAATTCTTTGCCGACCGCAAGAACATCACATTCCAGGACGTGACCGACAGATCGGAATCGCTCTGGGCATGCCGGCGGAGATAACGCCAGCCCCCTTCATCTTCGGGGTTGGCCTTGGGTTGCGAATAGCGGTGGCCGCTGAATTGGATCGCGCGTTCAATGGTTTGGCGGTGCCGGGGCTCTTGAGATGTTTTCGACATGCCGTACATTTCGGCGATGACGAGCGAGCCGATGCCGTGGCTATAGGCGCCGTGATAGGGATGTCGCTGCCGGGCGACGAGACCATCGGGTTGCTGACACGTCAGCAGATAATCGCGGGCTCGTTCCAGCTGTGTTCCGTATCGGCCCTGGCCGGGCAGATGGCCGCGGGAAAGAAAGGCCATGACGCACAACCCGGTGATGCCGGGTTCGTCGCGCGTGTTTGTGCAAAAAGAGCCATCGTTTAGTTGCTGCCGCGCCAGCCAAGCGAGCCCCTGATCGACCGTTTCTTCCATGAGCCGCCAGTCCTGGTCGGAGACCAGCAATGCATCGTCAGCCTCGTCTTCGCACTGTGCGGGCAGCGTGCCGAAACACATCACCACGCCCAGCATGAGCGGCAGAGGAGCGATTTTTCGTTGCATGCCTTCCTCTCGGACGAACCCCGACAGGGGTCACGCTTCGCCATCGCACAATCGCAAGGCGTTTAATCGAATAAATTTAATATATTCGATCATTGAGAGTGATGCAAGGACTCCGTGAAAAAAACGTCAGCCATCCGTTCTTCGCGAACCAGCATGGTAAAGCCCATCCTCGACCACCTGTACTACCACGATAGTGCACTCGCCGTGACGGGCAATCAACCATCGATCCGGTGGAGTTCCTGTGACGAAAAGGCGTTATTTCCCATGGGACGCGCGATAGAGAAGGACTAACTTTTCCAATATTGCCGATCCAGCGAGCGGTAATTGATCGCCTCGCTCAAGTGCTGCACCTGGATGCGATCGCTGTGGTCCATGTCGGCGATCGTTCGACTCAAACGGAGAATCTTATCATGCGCCCGGGCCGACAGGCCCATGGACTCCATCGCGGTTTTCAACAAGCCCTCGGCTTCGGCGTCGAGCATGCAATGTTTGCGAATCTGGGATGGACTCATCTTGCCGTTCAGTTTCTGGTTCGACGAACCAAACCGCCGCTGCTGAATTTCACGCGCGACAATCACCTGTTCGCGCATCGTGGCGCTGGTCGTGCCGGCCTGGGTGTCGGACAGTTCCCGGAACGGCACCGGGGGAACTTCGATGTGGATGTCCAATCGGTCCAGCAGCGGACCGCTGATCTTTCCCAGATAGCGTTCGATCTGCATGGGGCTGCAATGGCATTCCCGTTTCGGGTCGCCGAGAAACCCGCAGGGGCAGGGGTTCATGGCGGCGACCAGCATCAGGTTCGCTGGGAACGTCAGGCTGCCGACGGCTCGGGAGATGGTGACACTGCCGTCTTCGAGCGGTTGCCGCAGCACTTCCAAAGTGCGGCGATTGAATTCGGGCAACTCGTCGAGAAAAAGAACGCCATGGTGTGACAAGGAAATTTCCCCGGGGGCAGGGATGCTGCCACCGCCGACGAGACCGGCTTCGGAGATCGTGTGATGCGGACTGCGAAATGGTCGGCGCAGCATCAACGGCTGGCCAGGATCGAGCCGACCGACGGCACTATAGATCCTCGTCGTCTGCAAGCTTTCTTCCGGGGACAAGTCGGGCAGGATCGTCGCGAGCCGCTGCGCCAGCAAGGTTTTCCCGGTGCCGGGGGAGCCGATCATCAGCAGGTGATGCGAACCGGCGGCGGCCACTGTGACTGCGCGCTTCGCCATCTCCTGGCCTTTGACGTCCGCATAATCGACAAAATATTTGCCGTATTCCGTGACGGCCTGCGACCAGGAGAAAGGCGTCGGAGGGATCTCCAACTGGCCGTTGAGAAATCCGACGGCTTCCGCCAAGGAACCGACCGGAATGATGTCGATCCCCTCGACGACGGCGGCTTCCTGGGCATTGGGCGCGGGGACCAGCATTCCCTGAAGGGATTTCTCTTTGGCGGCCAGCGCCATCGACAAGATTCCTCGGCCGGGGCGAACCGTGCCGTCGAGCGCCAGCTCCCCGACGATGGCATAACGTTCGATGCGATCGGCTTGCAATTGTCCGCTGGCGATCAGGAGGCCGATGGCGATGGGAAGGTCGAACGAGGCGGCTTCCTTGGGCAGATCGGCCGGAGAGAGGTTGATCACGACGCGGTCGATCGGCCGGACGAAACCGCTGTTGACCAGCGCCCGCTCGATCCGATGCGTGCTCTCGCGAACGGCCGCTTCCGCCAATCCCACCAGAATGGTTTTGGGCATCGCCCCGGGCGAAATGTCCACTTCGACTTCCACCGGCGGCGCTTCGATTCCCAAGAGCGAAAACGTAGACAACTTGGCGAGCATGCACAGGGCCAATCTGGTGACGCGGGAGCCGGCGGGAAATCCGCCCGGAAGTGGCTTGATTGTCATTCCTGGACATCTGTTTCGCAAGCCGATCAGGGGGGTGCGTGGCGACGAAAGCTCTCGGCGCGAAGAAACTCGAGACCAAAACGCAGCCCGGAGGTCAGTTCTGGGAAACCTTGGGGAACATCCCCATCTTAGCTGCGAGAATGCGGACGCGTTCATCATCCCACTTTCGAGAAACCGAGCGCGAAACCCCCGGCACCGCCGATTCACGATTGTTCTGAAGATGCAGAAAGCGATAATCAAGTGAGTCTGTTTATTGTGCTGCGGCAGAGGCTTGTGACGTTCGATGTGGCGTCCGGGGGAGTGCCGCGAGACTCTCTGAAAGGTGGATCGTTATGCAAAATCTCGGAAGAATCGCCCTGATCGGCATGAGCTGCCTCTTGGCCGCCTCGTCGGCTCAAGCGCAATGGGGCACGCTCAAGGGGAAGATCGTTCTGGACGGAGACGTCCCGGAGCAGAAGTTGACTGTTCGCAAAGGCGATTCCGCCGTGAAGGACGCAGCCATCTGTGCGGCCCAGGACATTCCTGATGAAGCGATTGTGATCGACAAGGACTCGAAGGGGATCGCCAACGTCGCAATCTGGCTGGTCAAGAAGCCGGCCAAAATTCATCCCGATCTCGAAAAACCTGCCGAGCCGACGGTCTTGTTCGACCAGGTCGGGTGCCGGTTCATTCCCCATATTCTCGTCGTCCGGGCGGGACAGACGGTGAAAGTGGTGTCGGGCGACGCGACGGCCCACAACACGCGCGGCTTGCCGTCGAAAAACAATCCGTTCAATTTCACCGTGGCGCCCAACGATCGCGCCGGCAACGACGTTCCGTTCAAGCTCGCCGAGCGCCTGCCCGTGCCGGTGAATTGCGACATTCACAGCTGGATGCGCGCCTACTGGGTCGTGGTGGATCACCCGTATGCCGCCGTGACCGATAAAGACGGGAACTTTGAGATCAAGGATTTGCCGGCGGGCGATCATGAGTTCCGCGTCTGGCAGGAAAACGTCGGCTACCTGGTCAAGGATACCAAGGATCCGAAAAAGGGCCCGACCTTTTCCATCAAGGCGGGCGGCACCACCGAGGTGCCGGTCATCAAGGTCAAGTTGGAGCAACTCCAGGGCGATAGCAAGAAGACAAAAGCCTGATTGCTGGATATAGTATTTTGAATCACCCGAAGCCCGGGGAAGGAATTCCCTGGGCTTTTCTTGTTGAAAGAACTCCATGGCAGGCAATGTACTCGTCGGACAATCGGGCGGCCCTACGTCGGTGATCAACGCGTCGCTGGCCGGGGTCGTTGAAAGCGCGCGACGGTCGCGAAAAATCGGCAAGATCATCGGACTGCGATTCGGCATCGAAGGCTTGCTCAACGATCATCTGTTCGATCTCGGCAAGGAATCGCCCAAAACGCTCCGCGGCCTGCGGCACACGCCCGGCAGCGCGCTGGGTTCGAGCCGATTGAAGCTGAAGGATGATCACTTCCCCGCCATTCTCGCGCAGTTGAAAAAGTACGACATCCGCTACTTCTTTCTGTGCGGCGGAAACGACACGATGGACACCATCCATCGCGTCACGGAATATGCCGCGGCGAACGGGCACGAACTGATCGGCGTCGGCGTTCCCAAGACGGTCGACAACGATCTGTACGGCACCGATCACACGCCGGGCTATCCCAGCGCAGCGCGGTATGTCGCTCTGAGCGTCCTGCAAGCCGGCATCCTGGCCCGCGACATGCAGCGCGTCGACCAGTTTGTGATTTTCCAATGCATCGGCCGCAGCGCGGGCTGGCTGCCCGCCGCGTCAGCTGCGGCTCGTTCGCAGACCGGCGCACCGCATATTTTACTGCTGCCGGAACGACCGTTCGACCGCAAGAAATTCCTCGCCGCCGTCAAGCAGGCACACGAAGAACACGGTTTCGTGTCGATCGTCTGCGGCGAGGGAATTACCAATGCCGATGGATCTCCCGTGTCCGCGTCGGAGACGAAGGACAAATTCGGCAATGTGGAATTCGGCGCCATGGGCGGGACCAGCGTGGCGATGGTGCTGCACCGCATTATCAGCCAGGAATTCGGCTGGCGCGGCGAGTTCCAGGTCACGGAATCGCTTCCCATGTGCGCAGCCGATCGCGGCGTGAAGCTCGATTTTCAGGAAGCGTTCGCCTGCGGGAAGGAAGCCGTGCGGTTGGCGCTGAAAGGCCTAGGCGGCGTGATGGTCACGATGCAGCGCGTGAACAAGCCGCGGCAAGCGTATAAAATCGGTTTCGGGACGATTCCTCTCAAGGAAGTGGCCAATCATGAGCGGCCGATGCCGGAGGAATTTCTGGCGGCGAACGGCCTCGACGTCACTCCGGCGTTTATGAATTATCTCCGCCCGCTGATCGGCGAGTTGCCGGCCTACGTCACGCTGGCGGGGAAAAAAGCCAAACCGTAGACTGAGGTTTCGCACACTTTTTTCAACTGATTGAGAGAACGACGCTTCGTGGAAGCGTGCTTGGACTTCTGGAACTGAATCATGCAATTGAATCGTGAACCGTATTCTTCGTTCGGACTGGTCACGGACATGCTGGCCGCGGTCGATGTCGTGCGCGGGTTTGACCCCGCAGTCGTGACGCCGATCGCGAAGCAGATTCCCGCGGAGGGAAAGCTGCTGCTGACCGGTGAAGGTTCGAGCCGGCTGTTTCCCGCCAAGAACGCTATTTCGCAAGCCCGCCGTGCCAATTGGCCGCTGACGCTGCATACGGAAGCGGGTCGGCAAGCGCAGGAATACAACCTCATCGATTGGGCCGTACTGGCGATGTCGAACTCCGGCCGGACAGCGGAAGTCATCCGGCTGTACACGCAGTTGAAAGAAGCCAAGCACCCGCGCCATTTCAGCCTCGCCGCCTATCCGCAGACGACGCTGGAATCGCTGGCGACGGCCGGGGGCGTGTTGAAATGCGGTAAAGAAGCGGCCGTCGCCGCCACGAAGAGCGTCGTCGAGCAGGCATTGTTCTGCCGGGCATTGATTGAACAGGTTGTGGGGAATCATACCCTCAAAGCGCGGTTGGGAGATCTCGCGGCAAAGATGCACACCGCTCTCACCCAGCCGATCGATCCGGAAATCGCCCGGAAGGTCAGTCAGGCCGGCACCGTTTATTGCGCCGGTCGCAATGACGGAGTGGCTGAGGAGTTGACGCTGAAAATCAACGAAATCACCCGCAAGCACAGCGATTTCCTCGAAGGAACGTACGCGGTCCACGGCGTCGAGGAAAGCATGCGTGCCGATGACGTCATCGTCTGGATTGAACCGTATGCCGAATCGGAGCAGAAGTTCCACGACGTGCTGGTGAAGGGGTCGGACTGACGGTGATCGCGATTTCCTCACGCCCAACGATGTTCCCGACGATTCAGATTCCCGATGCGGGCGACCTCGCCGGGTTTGTCCAACTGGTTGCGGGTTGGAATCTGCTCGTTGAAGCAGGCCTGCAACTCGGCATCAACATCGACAAGCCCGAACGGGCGCGGAAAGTTGGCAACGAATTCACCGGCGCGTGATTCAAAGTCTGCTCTGTGGGTTCCCGTCGGGAAGGCGTCTCTCGCCAAGTCGCGAAAACGTAAAGTTCGCAAAGTCGAGAAACCAGGTCGTTGACTGTACGGCCAGCCGCAGGATGATTGATCCAGGAATTCCGGAAGGGTATTCCTTCTGGCGTGAGATTTTTCTTGTGGGATTTCTGTGACTTCGCGGCTGGGCGAGAAACTCTGGGACTTGTTGAGTGCCTATTGGTTCGCGACGGCAGGTTCCGTTCCGCGCCACCAGTGCCGCAATCGCAGCGCCGCATGACCTATCACCCAACCAACGGCGGCCCCGAAGCAGACGTCGCTGGGGAAATGGGACGAACTCACGATTCGTTGCATCCCCACCAGCGCCGCGAAGCTGAAAAACAACCAGCGGCCTTGAGGATACATGGCGCTTAAGACGACGGCGAAACCCGTCGCCATGCCGGTATGAGCGGACGGGAAGCTATGACTGTCTCCCGCCACTTGCAGTTCGCCGTGCCAAAGCGGACCAAAGGTTTCCCAGACGCTGGCTTGCAACGACACCACATTTCGCGGCCGAATGCGGCTGACGGCCAGCTTCAGGGTATTGGCGGCCAGCCCTCCGCCTAGTGCTCCGAGCAGCAAGGTCGGCGTCCAGTTTCTCCGGCGGGCATCGAGCACATAAATTGTCAGGACGATGAATGCAACGCCGACGCCGTGCCCGAAGACTTCGGCTTGTTCCAAGGCTTGGTGAATCGCTTTGGGAATGCCGCCCGAGCGGACAAATTCCGCGAGCGGCATATCCAGGCGCAGGCACAGTGTCCCCAACAGGCACAGCGCGAAGGGCGTTCCCCAAGCGAAGGCTGTCCCTGGGGATTCAGGGGGGAGACAAGGATTCTGCTGCGAAATCTCTGCGTTGGAAGATACGGCCGTGCTCAATCGCTCATCCTTGATCGATTCATTTCAAGAATCGTAATCCCGGCAGTGTACCGCTCAGTTCATTACGACGCGAGACCTCTTCGAGCGGAGCAATTCAGGGGGCCGTTCCGCGCCGGCGGGCGATTGCCGCCTGCACCTCTTGCGCCTGGCCCCAGCGATAGAAAATGAAGCCGCAGACGAGACCGACGGCCGACGCTGACAGCACGTGGAACGGGCTCTGCGTGAAGGTGCTGTTCTCCGCCGCGGCCTGCGTCGTTAATACGAGTCCGACGACGCTGATCACGAACCCAAGGGCATCGGACAGGATTTCTGCCGGGCTGAATCCCATTTTGGAGAGGACCACCAGTTTTCCGAGCACGAGTTGGAGCGCATAACTGACGACGCCAGTCGCCATGGCGGCAAAGGCCAGCCAGTGAAACATGGGAAACGACAGGTGTTCGGCCAGGAGGTAAATGGGTTGCAGAATCCCGGCGGAAATCTGCTTGGCTTGCGGCGATTGATCGACTTCCTTGGCGATTTCCTCGACTTTCTTGGATGCATCTTCCGCGAGGTGCTCGGCTTGGTGCTGCACGTCCTCGACAGTTGATCCTGCCTGCGGCGGGGCGGTCGCCGGCGTTTCTTCTTGAGCGCTCGCCTGGCCGCATGCCATCAATATTCCCAGCACCCACCCGCCGCCCCAGCGCCTGGTTGACATGGCCGTTTACTCCTGAAAATGAACTTGGGAAGGGTGAATCTGACGACTGACGGATCAACAGCATAACGACATCGGGCGGCCTGAGGATCAAGAATTCGGGCAAAATTCTCCCATTGCCCGACTCGTCGAAATCACCTACATTCCGCCGCTTGCCAAACGGGCTTTTGTGGGGGCTTTCATGTCTGTCAGTCTGCGCGATGTGCTCACTGTGGCCGGGGTGGCCGCGGTTTTGTTCTTCACTAATCTGGGGGGATACCCCTTGTTTGATGAAGACGAGCCCAAGAACGCCGTTTGCGGTCGCGAAATGTTTGAGCGCGGCGACTGGATCGTCCCCACGTTCAACGACGAACTGCGCACCGACAAGCCGATCCTCATCTACTGGCTGATGCTGTGTTCTTTCAATGTGTTCGGCGTCTCAGAATTCGCCGCGAGGTTCGGTTCTTCGCTCCTTTCCGTCGGGACCGCGCTAGGGGTCTACGTCATTGGACGAAAACTGTATGACCGGCAAGTCGGGTTGCTCGCCGGGGTGGTTGTCGCTACTTGCCTGATGTTTTCCGCCGTCGGTCGAGCCGTCACGCCTGATGCAACCCTCGTCTGCTGCCTGACGTGGGTGTTTTGCGGGTTCGTCTTGAGCAGGGACTGGCGGGGTCAAACGTCAAGTGGCGTGAGTCAAGAGCCAGAAAGACCCCATGTCTGGCGATTCGCGGCTCGCGATTGGCTTTTTCCTTACGCCATGATGGGCCTGGCCATGCTGGCCAAGGGGCCGGTGGGATTTCTGCTGCCTTGTACGGCACTCGGGTTGTACGGGCTTTGTTCCAGCACGCGTGATGACCTAACGGCGGGACGAAAGACGTTGACGGGCGCCTGGTGGCGGCAGACGGTTCAACTCGCGCTGCTGATCGCATCGCCGACGCGATTTCTTCGCACGTTGTGGGGGATGAAACTCTGGATCGGCATTCCGGTCGCGTTCGGCATCGCGCTGCCTTGGTACATCATCGTCGGGTGGAAAACCGACGGCGCCTGGCTCGCCGGTTTTTTAGGCGGCCACAATGTGGGAAGATTTCTGCAACCGATGGAACAGCATCACGGTCCGATCATTTACTACATTCCGGTACTGTTTGCCGGGACGTTTCCCTGGTCGGTGTTTTTGCCAGCGGCGGTCGCTCAGCTATGGAAGCGTGTGAAATCCCGGGCCGAGTTTTCCGAGAGCGATCTGTTTCTCGCTTGCTGGGCGGCGACGTGGCTCGTCTTCTTTTCCATCGCCCGCACGAAGTTGCCGAATTATATTCTGCCGATTTATCCCGCTGTCGCGGTCATAATTGCGCGCTCGCTGGTCTCCTGGACGTGCGATGATTCGCAGACCGCGCGTGTCTTTTTGCTCGAATCCCGAATGTTATCGGCGATTGGAGCGGCAATCATCATCGGGCTGTTGATCGCCATGACGATCCTGATGCCTCGCGAACGGTTTCTGGCCCTGGTCGGGGTGATTCCGATCGTCACCGGCGGAGTCGCTTACTGGTTCGCGCAGCAAGATCGCCGGCAGGCAGCCGTTCGGTCGCTGGCGGGCGGCGCCGCAGCGCTCTGCCTGTGCATGATCGCGGCGGCGCCGAGTCGTCTGGCGAATTATCAGGACAGCCCGTATTTTGCGAACGCCGCCCGCTCGGCCACTCCGGAAGGCACGGCGGAGATCGCGTCGTTTGAAGTCTTCGAACCGAGCCTGGTCTACTATCTCGGTCATCGCGTCCATCGACCGAATCAACCGGCCGACATTGCGCAATTCTTCTCGGATCACCCGCAAGGTTTCCTGCTGATTCCGGCCAATAAGCTGGATCGCTTGCCGGAGGATCTGGCGGCCCAACTGTCGGAAGTCACGCGTCAGCGGCGTTTCCTGCGGCGGTATGATCTGGTGCTGCTCGGGCAGGGGTCGCAGCTGGCGGCGCGGCAGGAGACGGTCCGCTAGCGCGTCGCGGTTAACTCCAGCGCGGTGGGTTGTGGGGGGTCAATTGCGTTTCAGCACGTACATGACGTCTTCGGTGTCGCCGGAGATTTCGATCGGCCACTCCAGGTCATAGCGGAAATCGTACGTTTCCACGATTTCCCAGCGCGGATCGGAAGTGATCGAGGCGCGAATCTGTTCCGCGGTGTAAGTTCGGAACATCGTTTCGTCTTCGATGCGAAACTGCCTGGTCGGAGTGTGGACGTCATAGGTCATGCCGATCCGTTCTTCGCGTTTCTTCAGATCGATGCCGATCGACCATAATCGCGAATTGACGGTCAGACTGCCGCGCGACGCCGACCAGCATTCCTCGACGCAGCGCTGCGTCGTTTTGGGCGTGAGGTGGAGGCCTAACAGATAGAGCCCTCCCTTGCGAACTGCGTCGGCCATACAGCGAAAGTGGCCGCGGGCGGCCTTTTCATCGGGGAGATGCCGGAACGTGTTGATCAGGTTGAACGCGGCATCGACCGGCTTTTTTAACCGAAAATTGGCCATGTCGCCGACAAACCCCGCTTCCGGCAAGCCGTGCCGCGCAAGCCTAGCGTTGCAGTAGGCAATCGCTTTGGGATTCAGGTCCAATCCGGAGATTTCGTATCCGGCTTTGCCGAGCGGCAACAGCATGCGACCTGTGCCGCAGCCTGGTTCGAAGACGCGCACCACCGGTTTGCGGGAGTAGAGTTTGAAACAGGCTTCGAGAAATTTGAATTCCGCCGCCCAGTCGGATCCGAAGATCAAATCGTAATACTTCGGGAAGTCATACAGATGTCCGGAAATCGTTTCCATGAAAATCCTGTTGTTATCGTTTCGCAGGCTCTCGATTGATTTGTTCCGCCGTCGATGCCAGCGAATCGAGCGAGACGAGATTCGATTGCTCGTTCGCGGGATTGTGGCGGCACGATCCACAACCCACTTGATTCACCCGGGCGGTGATCCGCCGCCAGAATTGCCGTAGCAGAAACGCCGCCGCGAGGAACACAATCGCCGCTGCAATGACCATCTGCCACGATGGCGTCATGTTACGCTCCTCAGAGCCGCGGAAGTCATCCGCCCGCCTGGGCGAGTCACCACTTCCAATCCTTGACTCCCACGAGATTGCGGATGCACTCGGTCGGCCAATCGCCGCGATGCAGTCCCGTGACGATTTCCGCACAGAGTTTCAGCGTATCATGATGGGAATCGTGGTCCAATCCCGCCAAGTGCCCGCTGAGCAGAACGTTGTTGAACTCCAACAGCGGGCTGGTGGTCGGCAGGGGCTCGACTTCAAAGACGTCCAATCCCGCGCCGGCGAGATGCCCGGATTTCAACGCTTGATAAAGGGCGTTTTCATCGACGAGCAGCCCGCGCGCCGTGTTGACCAGAATCGCCCCTTGTTTCATCTTCGCCAAGGTGTTGGCATTGATCAGGTGCTTCGTCTCGGCACTCATGGGCAGATGGAGCGAAACATAATCGGACCGTGGGAGCAGATCGTCGAGCGTGGTCATTTCGATGCCGTGTTCCTTCGCGAATGCGGCATTGGGATACGGGTCATACGCGATTACCTTCATGCCGAGACCCTGGCAGCGTGTCGCCATGGCCTGACCGATGCGTCCCAGGCCCACGATGCCGACGGTTTGCCCGGCGATCCGCGAGGTGGTGAACCGAATCCAGGTGCCTTTGCGGACAAATTGGTCCCGTGCGGGAAATCCGCGCGAAACAGCCAGCAACATCGCCAGGGCGTGTTCCGCGACGCAGTGGTGATTGACGCCGGGCGTCGTCGCGACAATGATCCGCCGTGCATCGCAAGCCGGCACGTCGATGGCGTCAAATCCGACGCCCATCCGGGCGATCACGCGGAGTTTCGGCAGCTGAGCCAGCGTCTGCGACGTATAGGGTTCCGACCCGGCGATGATCGCATCGGCCTCCTTGACGGCGGCGATCAAGTGCTTCGCCTCGTACAGGTCGACATCGCGCGGCGCCATCCGCACGTCAAATCCGGCTTGATTGAGCAGCTCCACATGAGGGCCGTGCTCCGCATTGAGTCCTGTGCAAACCACCACCGGCATGTCAAACCCTTCCTGAAAATATCGCGACCATCCCCGCAGCGTCAAACCGGCCTCGGGCGCCGTTCTGGGAATCCTGTTTCTATCGGAGATTTCTCCGTTTCGCCAGCGTTGGGTCGCAGGAGAGAGTGTGATAAGCTAAGAGAACATTGAAACAGGCCTGAGAAGGGCGCTGTTCCTCCCCCAGCCGCCGCCAGGGGCCGTTCCGCCCGGCGCCGAGAATCGTCTCGCGCCACCTCGCGAATGAGAAAGAGTCGTGCTTACTGTGACCCAGATCGTTCCTTTGGAACTGCTCCGCGCCGGCGATCATGCGCAGATCTGCGAGATCGACGGCACTGCGGAGTTCGTCCATCGGCTGGACGAGATGGGGCTGCGAATCGGGGTCACGGTCCGCATGATCCAACCCGGTTCTCCGTGCATCGTCGCCGCGGGGAATCATCGTTTTTCATTGCGCATTGATGAGTCCGCCGTCGTACTGGTGACTGCCGAATCATGACCACATTGAATGAACTGGCCGTCGGCCGCCGGGGAAAAATTCTCAGCGTCAGGGGGGACGACGCCGTCGCCGTCCGGCTCATGGAAATGGGTCTGACCGAGGATGAACCGATTGAATTCATCGGCAAAGCCCCGCTCGGCGACCCGCTGGAATATTCCTTGCGCGGCTACCGCATCTCGTTGAGAGAGGCTGAAGCCGCCCGGGTGCTCGTCGAGCCTTTGCCGGACAACTGCTGATCGCTGAACCCTCATGGCCCTGAACTGACTTTCCCCCGCCCTAAAAAATCACCAGCGATCCATGTCTGTCGCCACGCCGCCTCGCCAGCTGACTGTCGCCGTCATCGGCAACCCGAATACGGGCAAGAGTACGCTGTTTACTGCGCTCACCGGCATACATTCCCAGACGGGCAATTACCCCGGCGTCACGGTCGAGAAAAAGATCGGGCGTTTTCAGCACGAGGGCTGCTCGGTGACGCTGGTCGATTTGCCTGGCACTTACAGCCTGTCGCCGCGCAGCCTGGATGAAATGGTCTCAGTCGATGTGCTGCTCGGCCGCCGACGTGACGTCGCCGACATCGATGCGGTGCTGTGCATCGTCGACGCATCGAATCTGGAACGCAATCTGTACGTCGTCAGCCAGGTCTTGGACCTGGGCTTGCCGGTGGTGCTGGTGCTGAACATGTGGGACGTGGCACAGCATAGGGGGGTGCAGATCGACGCGGCGGAATTGAGCCGGCGACTGCAACTTCCCGTGGTGCCCTGCGAAGCGCATCGTCATCGGCAGATTGACGAGGTGCGATCGGCGCTCCTCCGCGTGCGGGACCAGCCGGTCGCGCCGCCGCGAGCGTTTCCGCCGGCGTTTTATGAGTCGGCTCAACAACTCGCGGAGGCCTTGCGGCAGTGGGGAGAAGCGGATTTTCCGATCCCGTTGGCCGAACGCCTGCTGCTGGACCAGCGGGGTCAAATCGAGCAGGATTTGACGGCGAGATATCCGAAACAGTTACCGGCGCTGCTCACCACATTGCGCGAAGGGCTCGCTACTTCGGGATTTCGCATTCCCGCCGCCGAGGCCAAGCTGCGCTATGCGTGGGTCCGGAAGCTTCTTGACGGGGCGGTGGCGGCGCCGAAGGCGCGGCAGGTGACGGGCAGCGACCGCCTGGATCGGTTCCTGACGCACAAATTCTGGGGCTTCGCGGCATTCTCGCTGATCATGTTTCTGATTTTTCAGGCGATTTCGACGGGCGCTGCGCCGTTGATGGAGCTTTGCGAAACCGTGCAAGGATTTATCGCAGAAGCAGTCGGCGGCAGGCTTGCCCCCGGACCGCTGCGGAGCCTGATCGTCGATGGCGTGATCGCCGGCGTGGGCGGCGTGCTGATTTTTCTGCCGCAGATCATCCTTTTGTTCTTCTTCATTGCGCTCCTGGAAGATTGCGGTTACATGGCGCGGGCCGCGTTCGTGATGGACAAGCTGATGTCCAAAATCGGCCTGTCGGGGAAATCGTTCGTGCCGCTCATGTCGTCGTTTGCCTGCGCCATCCCCGGGATCATGGCGACGCGGACCATTGAAAATCGCCGTGACCGATTTGTGACGATTCTCGTCGCCCCGCTGATGAGTTGTTCGGCGCGGGCGCCGGTTTATTTGCTGATGATCACCGCGTTTGTTCCTCCGCTGGCCTGGGCCGGAGGCTGGGTGACGTTGCAAGGGCTCATGCTGCTGGTGATGACTTCGCTGGGGGCGTTTGTCGCCATCCCTGTCGCCTGGGTGCTGAAACGGACTTTTTTTCACGGAGAAACGCCGCCGTTCGTGATGGAACTCCCCAGTTACAAATGGCCTTCGCCGCGAATTGTGATTCAGCGAGTCTGGGACAGCGCCTGGGCGTTTGTCGCCCGGGCGGGCACGCTGATTCTGGCGACGAACATTCTGATCTGGGCCGCCTGCTATTTCCCGGAAGATCATGCGGAGGAGGAACGGCTGGCTGCCGCCGTCGACGAGGCGCAAGCCGCGAAAGCCCCCGAACTGGAAGAACTGGTCGCCCAGCACCATGCGGAATCGGAACGGCTCCTCGAGCACAGCTATCTGGGCCGTGTCGGCAAAACGCTCGAACCGGTGTTCATCCCGCTGGGCTGGGACTGGCGAATCGGCGTCGGAGTGCTCGCCTCGTTTCCCGCCCGCGAAGTGATCGTGGCCACGCTGGGGACGATTTACAGCCTCGGCAGCGACGTCGAAGCAGAACACGAAGGGCTGCACGACGCTCTCAAGTCCGCTCGCTGGCCCGACGGCCGGCCGGTTTACACCCTGGCAGTCGCGCTCTCGGTGATGGTCTTCTTCGCGTTGTGCGCGCAGTGTTCTTCCACGCTGATGATCATTCGCCGCGAAACCAACAGCTGGTTCTGGCCTGCCTTCACGTTCGTGTATATGACGGGATTGGCATATGTCGCCGCGCTGGCGACTTTTCAAACGGCTAGGATGCTGAGTTCATAGTCGGCCTGTGCTGAGTTGCGTTCGAAGCCCGACGCGCAAGCGAGGGTCCATGGAGGGTTGTCGCTTGCGCTTCGGGCTTTTGACGCGAATTTCGAAAGAGAATGCTGCGGCTGGGATCAGTCGGGTTGAAGCAAGCCGCTACGACGGCATTACTCTTTGTTGCGTGTCTGCCAAGAGAGCACAAAATAACACACTGCCAAGCCAGCCGAGACGAGGACGAAAAACCCATAGACCTCGGGTGAAAACGATTGGCCATGAAAGAATGAATAAAAGGTGGGATCTTGGCGTTCTACGGTGCGGCCCAGAATCAGCAGCATCGCGATCAATAACCAAAAGTTGGCTGCAACAAAATAGCGTGTCATTGGCACTCGCTCTCATCATCTGACGACGAATCCGCGTCCATCCGCCGGCTTCGAGCCAGGATTGCTTCCCGACTTGGTTCTATTCCGGCGTCGCGAGGCCGAACGTCATGGTTGCCGGATCGTCGCCGCCCGTGCAGGCAATCGCGCGATCGCCGTTTGCCGCGAGATGTTCCAGGATTTTGAAGACCCATTCCACCCGGTCCGTTTCACCCAGGGCTGCCGCGATTTCCGCCGCCGTCTGCGCCTGGCCCGAGTCCTTCACCTGGGCGACGACTTTGTTCTGGAGCGACAATACCGCGGCGGCGGCTTTCTTGCCGGCTTCCACTCCGGGCTGGTGATAGGCATTGATGTCGACCAACTCGGCGTACAGGCCGACCGCCCGTTCATAGAGCGCGATCAACGCGCCGATCGTCCGGGCGGAGATGTCTTCCACGGTGATCGTGATCGTGTCGCGCGTTTTTTCGAACAATGCTTCACGGGTCCCGAGCAGCAAACCTTGCAGATAATCGCCCGAGGTGATTCCGGGCTCGACTTCGATCGAGCCGTCTTCGCGGTCATGCAGCACCTGGATGAACGTCGCGAAGAAATTCGGCACGCCGTCGCGTAATTGCTGCACGTAGGCGTGCTGGTCCGTCGACCCCTTGTTGCCGTACACGGCAATTCCCTGATAGACCGCCTTTCCATGGCGATCGAACTCCTTGCCGAGCGATTCCATGACCAGTTGTTGCAGATAGCGGCTGAACAGCAGCAGGCGATCTTTGTACGGGAGGATGACCATGTCTTTCAGGCCTTTGCCGCCGCCGATGTGATGCCACATCAGCGCCAGCCAGGCGGCGGGATTCTGTTTTGGATCGTTCCGCCGCGTCAGCCGATCCATGGCCGCGGCTCCTTCAGCAGGCAGTTCTTTCGTTTCCGCTCCTTGCAGCGCCGCCGGCACGAGTCCGACGGCCGACAAGACCGAGGTTCGCCCGCCGACCCAGTCCCACATCGGAAACGTCGTCAGCCAGCCGTCTTTCGTGGCGATCTGATCGAGCTTGCTGCCGACCTGCGTGATGGCCACCGCGTGTTTGGCGAAATCGAGACCGGCGGTTCGAAGGCGCCATTCCGTTCAGCATGCCGTTGCGCGTCTCCGGGGTTCCGCCGGATTTGGAGACGACCACGACCAGTGTCTTGCCGAGTTGGTCGTCCAATCGGGACAAAAGATCGTCGATGCCGTCGGGGTCGGTGTTGTCCACGAACCACATTGTCATCTGGTCCCAGGCGCTGCCGAGGGCATGGGCGACAAACTGCGGCCCGAGTGCTGACCCGCCGATGCCAACCTGCAAGACGTTTTCAAACGGGCCGCCCTGGCCGACGATCGCTTCGGAATGAACCTGATGCACGAACCGCTCGATGGCGGCGTTCGTCTCCGTGATTTCGTCAGTGATACCGGCAGTCGGAGCGAGGTCTGGGGCGCGCAGCCAGTAGTGTCCGACCATCCGGTTCTCATCCGGATTGGCGATCGCCCCTTGTTCCAATTGTTGCATCGCCGCCAGCGCCGTCGTCATCTTCGGCCAGAGCGGTTCGGAGTCGGTTTCCATGAAGCGCCCTGCTCACGTCGAGCAGAAACCCCAGGTCGCGATCGAGAGTCGGTATTGGCAGTAACGGTCCCAGGCGGACGGCATTTCATGATCCTTGTCGGTGGTGGAGCGCACTGCATGGTGAAATCACAGCTCAATGGCAGAGCATACCACTCCTTGAGGCCGCTGCCGCCGCAGCACATTCGGATGAATCCCAGGCGGAATAACCCATCCTCGACGTCTTCAGGGAACTCCGCCCCGCTCGATTTGCCATTCGAGGCGGAAGTTCTGCGAAGCGTCGGCACAAATTGCGCGTGTGACGCACGGCGGCGAGCGGCTCGTTCAAAATCGTCGGGCAGCGGCGGCCTGAATGTCAGCCCGCACGCCGGTCACCGGGTGATCGAAGCTCAGCCTCAGCGCGTGCAGCGGCTTGCCGGTCGATGTAGATTTCATCGTCTTCGGGCAGCACGTTCTCAACCAGGTCGAACGCCCAGGCGACGCCTTGCCTTCATAGAGGCGGTCGGCAACGATGGGGTGCCCTAAATGATGCAGATGGACTCGCAATTGGTGCGTACGGCCGGTCTGCGGGCAGAGCCGGAGAAACGTGAATCCGCGAAAGCGTTCCAAGACTTCGTAAAAAGTCGCCGCAAAACGGGAGTTGCCGCCCGGGGGGCAGACCATCATCCGCTCGCGGTTGCGCTGGCTGACACGCACATGCGTCTCGATATAGTCCCGGTCGAATTGCACTTCTCCCCATGCCAGCGCCCGGTACTCTTTTTCCACCGTCCGTTCTTCGAACTGTTTGCTGAGGAGATGATGAACCTGATTGTCCTTGGCCACCACCAACACGCCGCTGGTGTCGCGGTCGAGGCGGTGCACGATTCCCGCGCGGTGTTTGCCGGCCACGTCGCTCAGCTTGTCGAAATGAAACTGCAGCGCACCGGCCAACGTGCCCAGGTAATTCCCGCGTCCGGGATGGACGATCATGTTCGCCGGCTTGTTGATGACGATCAAATGCTCGTCGTCATGTAACACATTCAGCGGAATATCTTCGGCAATCACCGTCTGATCAGGTTCGGACGGGAGCGTGAAGTCGATGACGTCGTTCACCCGCAGCCGGCGGGACATTTTCACCGGGAGGCCGTTGATCCTGACGGCACCTTGCTCGATGGCGCGCTGGAACGCGGCCCGGCTGTAATTCGGGTAAAGCCGGGAGAGATAATGATCCACCCGCCAACCGTGCGCCCGCGCTTCGACAGTGACATTCAACTCGGGCGAAGGAGAATCCGCGGCGGTCATGGGGTGTTCGTGTCGGCCGGTTTCTCAGACGGTTGCTCGGCGGCGGGTTCGGCCGCCGGCTTGGTTTCTTCCGGCTTCGCGTCAGCCGGGGCGTCGGTCGTGTTCGATGCGCCGGCTTCTTCTGCAGCCCCTGACGTTTCGTCCCCAGCCGGCATCTCTTCCGATTCCGAATTGGCGCCCGTCACTCGGTTTGCGGAACAGGAAATCGAGCTGAGCTGCGCTTGGGATTCTGCTGCTGGAACCAAGCGTAAAATTCCTTGGTCACCGGCTTTTCCAGGGCCGCGATCCGCTCGGTGGCCAGCGTATGATACATCGAATTGGGGAATTCCTTATCGAGACGGCGATAAGCGTCGGCGGCCGCCTGGGTCTCTCCGCCGGAGGTCGCTTCCAAACACCGGGCGAGCCCGAACAAGGCGCGTTCGCGAATATCCGAGACGATGCCGGAGCCGCCGCCGGCAAGTCGTTCGAAAGCCGATTGCGCCTTCTTCAAATCGGTCAGTGCCGCTTCGCGATCGGTGAACAGATACTGTAACCCCGATTTCAGGTAACCGTCGGCTTCGATCAACTGTGCCCAATGCGCCGCTCCTGAATGGGGATGCCGATCGATCACGCTGGCGAAGTCGTCGGCGGATGCATTTTCCTTTTGCAGGGCGGCGTCCAACTGAGTCCAGCTCTCGGCGGACGAAGTCTGTCCCGAAGTGAACCACCACCCCCCACCGACTAACGCCACTGTCAACAAGCCGATGGCCACCAACAACGGCGTTCCATACTCTTTGACGAAGGGCAGCGACTTGTTGGTGAGCTTCCTCAAGTCGTTTTGCTGCAACTCATGTCGATGCTGCGAATCCATGCGATTTGGCCATTCACCTGGGAGCCGGAGATCGTCAATGGTCGCTGGGCAGCGGACTTGACAAAGTTCGAAGCGCCGGCTCGCGGAATAAATCAATCTCCCGCCATGCGATCGCCGGGAGCACAGTCGACAACTATAGACAGGCAGAGAAATTAGGTCAAGTTGCGCTCGTTTTTACGCCGGCGGCCCGTGACCGAAAAGAAGAGAAATTCTCACTCCCGAATCGGACAGCCGCAGATTCCCCAAGAAACCCGGGTGAATTGTCCGATAAGTTGATTTGAAACACCGACAGAACTCATGACGCGGGCGGTTTGCCATTCTCTCGCCTGAACAGGAGGTTCCATGAATTCCTCGAAATCCGTCCAGATTTCTCCGCAGGCCGCCCTTCGGCTGGTCGATCTCATTCAAAGCCAGGTTCGATTGACCGAGTGTGAAATCGCGCAGAAAATTCTGCTGCGAGCCGGAATCAAGATCGCCGATCTGGCCTTGAATGACGACAGCGTCGCGCGGCGAACGAAGCGCGCCGCCTGACGGCAGCCATCGCCTGAAAAACCCGTGAGCGGCCTGGGTGATTTGATTCCCCGGGCCGTTTGGCATTTTGACACGGAACGACGGCGCGCCGCCCTGGGGCGAATCACATTTCTCGCGGCGCGCCATCATCCTGATTTTTTCGATTCCTAGATCAGGAACGACTTTCTGCGGGTTTCGGCCTGATTTCTCCCAGGAATCAGCGATTTAAGCACTCGGCACGCCATCTGCTTTTTCTCAGAGCCGTGTGATCCTGAAAGATCACGGGTTCCTAGGCAAGAAGCAGAGGTGGACCATGTTTCGTAACACTGTTTTGGCGGCGGTTGTGACTCTTGGGGTTGTCGGGGCGATGGTGTTAACCGGCGGGCAGGCCGTGGCCGGTGGCTGCCATCGCGGCGGTTATGGGCACGGCCCGCGTTACGGCGGGGGTTACTATGGCGGACCGCGTTATGGTTACGGCGCGCCGGTGGTGATGGCTCCGCGTGTGGTGCCTGCCCCCGTCTATCCGTATCCGGCCTACGCCGCGCCGGTTTATCCGTACGGCTATCCGGCCGGTTACGGCGCGGGCTTCGGGTTGCAAACCGGCAACTTCTCGATGTTTCTCGCGCGGTAGCGCTGCGTCCTCCGCAGCCGTGATTTTGAATGTCCTGATCTCCAAACCTGGACATTGCTTTCGGTCGAACACTCTCTTCGTTCGCGTCCTGAAGAGAGATTTCCAATGTGGCTCGGTGCATCTGCCGAGCCACTCCTGCACAGACCAAGCCGTCAGCCTCCCCAGCATCAACTCCGGTCGAACGAATGACGGACCGGCCTTGGGGAAGTTCGGCGGGACGCGATTTCGTTTCAGCAATCGAGCCCCCGCAAAAAAAAGAGAAATGTAGTGTTGACCTGCGGAATAAAGTGACGAGAATTAGAGGATCTGCGTTTTGACGCAGGAATTGTCAAGTTTTGAACGAAACGGGGGCGACCGGATTCGACTGGGTGTCTTAACGCGATGGTGGCGTGCCGTGGTTGATCAGCTGGCCACGTAAAAAGCCGATCAAACAACAACTGCCAATACTGGCAATTTTGCACTCGCAGCCTAGTTAAATAGGCCGCGGTGACTGCGGAAGCCCCGCCGGAGGCGTCCAAAAGTCACTCGCCAATTCCGGCTGGCCCCGGGTCAATGGACCCTACGCTCGGGGTGAGATTTCGTGGGGACCTGGTCGCGGAGGGCTTCGTCTGTTGAGCCGAACGCGATGAGAGCAATCAGCCGACTACGCCCGTAGAAGCTATCGCCGCAGCATCACAGGACGGGGGTTCGATTCCCCCCGCCTCCATGAGGCACTGCCTGAGTCAGGCGGTGCCTTTTTTTGTCCCTTCATGCCAGAAGAGGACTTACAGCAAGAGGTTCTGCCCGGCGATCCCCGGTCATTGTTCCGCTTATCTGTGCCAGCCGATGACCGGGAATGACGGCCAGAGTCACTGGAAGCGGCGACAATGTGCTGACAAGGGGCAGGAAGATTGGCCAAGGCGTTGGCCAAGTCCGCTATCGGCATATCCCGCAACTTCGGGATGATCTGCTCTGCTCAAATCGCCCCCTCAGAATCTTCTGCCCTCTTCTCAATAACGCCCAAAATGCCATGATTTATCACTCAGCAACTGGACTCGGTAGCCGGGGGCAGGTCAAACGCCATTTCTGGATGAATTTCAGCGATTTGTTCGAGGCTGGCGATAACCCAGGGTCACGCCAGCGAGAGACGACAAGGCCCTTGAGTTCTCTCACGAAGATCTCGTCATCGCAGACCGCGAGATGAGCCCAGGTGTCTTGGATCGCTGACGTTCCGTTCGTCCAGCAGTTCGAATTCTTTGGGGTTCGCCTTGATCAGCAAGAGTTTCCCTGTTTCGGCCAGGCGGATTCGATCCCCTGAGCGACCAAGCTGGCATATTTCCTTTTGGTGTGGATGTCATGTCCGCTCGCCTGTCGTGAGATCAATGCACGCAAACCGTTCGCTTTGCAGATGAATGTAGGCGTGACCGCCAATCACCACGGGCGTGGACATGTAGCCCGAAGCCTTGTTGCTCCACCGCTCATCGACTTGGAATGTTCCAGCCGATTCCGTGACCCCGAAAAGCCGACTTGTTCTGGTAGGAACTGGTGAAGATCGCTTCACGTTGAAAACCACGGGCGTCAGGATGTTCATGCCTCGGAATGACGGAACCTTTTGCTCCCAGAGAACCGCCCCGGTCTCAGGATCAATACCAGCCAGTTTCGCACGGGTTTGCACGAGAATCTGCCTGACTCGCAAAGCGTAGCGATGATTGGGGACGAGAGGCGCGCTGTCATTCCGCCGTCGTCTTTCAGCGTCCGCCAGATGACTTTTCCGGTGTTCTTGTCAACTTGACGAAGGATGCACCGGCCTCTTTACTGAGGCATCCCCATCCACCAGAGGTGAGCACACGAAGCCAAACGTAGGAAGCGGACTTTCAAACTCCTTCACAAAATCGACTCGCCACTGTTCGGCCCCGGTCTCTGCGTTCAACGAGACGAGCACGTCACGCATTCCGGCGACGAACAGACTTTTCATCGAACGCGGGGTGGACCGAATCCAGCTTCCGTTGGAGGCTGCGAAAAACGGGACGGACATTGCTCCCGGCCATTCCACCCGCCAGCGTTGTTCGCCCGTCTCACGATCCAAAGCGAGGACCACCTCAGTCTTTTTGTCTTCTGTTCCCGTCACAAAGACTGTGGACGGCGACACGATTGGACCGGAATAACTGGGGGGTAGCTTCACTCTCCATTTCGTGACGAGCGATGCCTCCGAGAGGCTGTCCGGCCAGCTTGGACCAATGAATTGTCCGTCACGTGTCGGGCCACGCCATTGATTCCAGCTTGAACGGGGGATTCCCTCGCCATGAGCGACAGGGATGTGCCCGGCGAGGCCGGGCAGCACGAGAATGGCGGCCAAAATGGAATTTTGGATCATGAGCGGTTTTGTTTCTGTGCTCGATGGCATGGGGAGATCAACGCACGAACAAGATTGGCGAAATTCAATCGGGTCGATTTGAGACCGAGGAATCCCGACAATACATCTGGCCGGATCTCGCGACCGGTTCTGGCGATCTGGCGTCCAGAAATCTGCGTCTCAACCTCCATCTGGTTCAGAAGATGGCGGACTGGCTGGGTCGTTGTCAATCGCTGAAGAGACCTCGACCGTGAGAAGTGTAACGCGGCACGAATCGACGTAAAGCACACAATCAGCTTTTGCTGGTCCCCGCAGATCTCAAAGAATTCGCCATTGGTGGAAATTTCCATCTCAATGGCGAATCCAAAACTTCCCAGCGTGGTCATGCCTGACCCTTGTCGGTCGTCCGAATCTTCAAGGCCCCATTGAGTTTCCATGTCGCGTACTGACACGCATCCCCCACATGATGTGGGATGGAAACGTCGAGATGATCAAATTGATAAGTGATCTCCGCTTTCCGACCGGTCAACCCGTCCCAGAGTGCCATTGCCAAGTCCGGCCAGTTCATTGGTTCCGTTGCTTTAGTATCTGCCATCATTCTCTCCTCTAGAATTATAATTCGTTGAGCACGATGACGAGGCATCGAAGTGTCCGAATGCCTATCTGTGAAGTTCAACTCGCCATCGCGACTCCCGTCACCAGAGGGCGGACGGGAGTCTGCGGTAAGTGACTCATCTGGAATCGGTCTCACTTCTTCTCTGGCGGCAGAATCACGGTGTCGATGACATGAATCACGCCGTTCGTGGTGCCAATGTCCGTCTTGATGACCTTGGCCTTATCCACGTTGACCGTTCCATTCGTGACTTTGATCGAGACCTCAGATCCTTCGACCGTCTTGACCTTCTTGCCATCCAGCTTCACCACATCGGCGGCCATCGCCTTGGACGGGATGACGTGGTACTTCAAGATCGCGGCCAGTTTGCTCTTGTTCTCTGGCTTCAGCAGGTTCTCCACCGTTCCGGCAGGCAGCTTCTTGAACGCCTCGTCGTTCGGGGCCAGAACCGTGAACGGCCCCTTGCCTTTCAGGGTGTCCACGAGATCCGCAGCCTTCAGAGCGGCAACGAGGGTCTGAAATGTCCCCGCAGAGACCGCCGTGTCAACGATATCCTTCTCCGCTGCTGATCCTTGTGTGCAACACATTCCAATCAGCAATCCCGCAATCCAGCCTCTCATGAGTGCTTCCTTCCATCAGAACCATCACTTGATCGTTTTCATGTGATTCAGCAACGAATCACCACTGGGGAAGAAACCGCACAACGATTGTCGTTTTAACAACTGTTTTCCAGTTTTTCCCCAGTTTCTTCGAAGTGGGCAAATCTGACTTCAGATGAACCTGTAGACGACGAGAGGGTGTGCGAGCGTTTCCTCGGTTCGCAGTGGAAGGAAGACTGCGGCCTGTCCGCTGAGGATCACATCTTGGGCGTCTTCGGCATTTCCGATCCAGACGAGGCCCGGAATGACTTCTCGCATCTCAAGTTCCTCGCCTTACTCCGATACCACAGCATCGACTTCGATTTCCACCAGATGATCAGGATTCACCAAGCGGCTGACTTCGACCATCGTGGCTGCGGGATTGATGCCGGAGAAAAACTCGCCGTGGGCACGCCCGATTTCTTCCCAGCGACTAATGTCGGTCACGAACATCCGGGTGCGGACGACATCGGACATTTTGGCCCCGACCTCGGCCAAGGCCGCTTCAATATTCCGCAGAATGAAGACCGTCTGCTCGTAGGCATTGCCCACGGCCACGGTCTTACCGTCGCTGTTGGATGCCGTGGTGCCGGAAACGAAGACCTGTGAACCAACTCGCACGGCCCGTGAATAGGCCACGACCTTTTCCCACGGCGTGCCGGTCGAATATGTGCGACGTTGCATCATGTCTCCCAGTTGGATTGTCACAATCTCGGATCAACCGGTTCGCTTTCCAACGCCAGCACGCCGAAGACGCACTCATGGACTCGTCGCAGCGGCTCGTGCCGCACGAAGCGTTCCAAACCTTCGATCCCGAGAGCAAACTCACGCAACGCCAGAGACCGCTTGGCTCCCAAGCCTCGCTTCCTCAGCCGGATCAGATGCTCGTCGGCAGTGTAATCAGGGCCGTAGATGATCCGCGGGTACTCCCGGCCTCGGCACTTCACGGCAGGCTGCACAAGCCTTTCTTGCCTCGCATGACGAACTCCAGCGTTTGACGACCATGCCTTCGCCGCCCCGCCCCGTCAGTTCTTCCCACCAAGTGATGCCGGTCAGTTCGCTCGCCGGATCGGTGACATCCACAACCTTGAACGGAGTGGCTCGCAGCAGTTGCGGGTCTTGTTCGCAGATTTTCGCCAGCGTCTCCATGTGCAGACATGATTCCGGTGCGTGTGAACCTGCCCTTCAGTCGCCAACAAATGGAAGGGAGCCAATTTGAGATCGTCGAGCGATTCCACCGACCAGCAGTATTGCCGGTAGGCAGCGACGAATTGTTCTATGTGCTCTCGCTGGGCCACGAAGCGGCTGAATTTCAGCAATCTTCTGACCGGCGTCTCCGCCCAATCGTTTTGCGGCCTCCAAGGCCGCAACGGCCTGCGGCAAAGCGCAGCACGGCCTGCGGACCCGACAGCGGCGTACTGTGACCGCAGAAGTTCCTGGGCCTTCGCTGACCACGGCATCAGTTCACAATCGAGGCAGGCCCAATCGGTGTGGAACTCGTCCCAGAAGTTGGCGGCGGTCATCGCTGACCGAATCCGATCCAAAAACCGCCGTTCGAGGTCCACATCATTGAAGAACCGCCGACCAGTACGAGTCACAATGATGCCGAACTCATGCTCGGTCACGCCGAAGCGTTCACGGGCGGCGTCTTCATCCCGGCAGACCACGACCACCGCCCGAGACCCCATGTGCTTCTCTTCGCAAACCACCTGCGGCACCCCTTGGCTGCGAAAATACGAAAACGCCTCGGCGGGGTGCTCCAGCAAGCCCGGCACAGTGGTCGTTTCGCAAGGGGACATCGTGGGAGGCAGGTAGATCAGCCACTTGGGATTGGCAGCGAAACGGCTCATCACTTCCAACGCCGCCGTGGCATTCTCCTCTCTGATCGTGACGGTGTGATGCAACCGGGTGGAGACGATCCGCTTGCCGATCACGTCTTCTGCATCCAGCAAATCGTCGTGAAGCTGCTGGGCCGTAAGAACGGGGGCCTGATCTTCCACGGGCAGGAATGGACGGGCCGGTTCGCAGTAGGTCTGCTTGGCAGGGACTGAGACGAACTCCTTTTCGGGATACCGCAGGGCCGTCAGCTTTCCACCGAAGACGCAGCCGGTGTCGATATTCACCGTGCGATTAAGCCATTCCGGTTCGGGCACGGGGGTGTGGCCGTAGACTACCATTGCCGTGCCACGGTACTCCGCCGCCCAGTTGTGACGCACCGGCAGGCCGAATTCATCGGTCTCGCCAGTCGTTTCGCCATAGAGGGCAAAGTCTCGGACCTTGCCAGATCCTCGCCCCTGCATCTCTTCCTTCATCCCAGCATGGGCGACGACGAGTTTGCCGTCGTCCAGCACATAATGGCTGACGAGGCCATCGAGGAACTCCGCCAGCGATTTGCAAAACGGGCCACGCACATCCTCGGGCAAGACGTCGATCTCAGCCAGTGTCTGGGCCAGGCCGTGTGTGATCTGGACATCTCGGCCACTCAGCTTCCTGAGCAGTTTCATGTCGTGATTGCCAGGGACGCAGAGAGCCGAACCAGACTGAACCATGTTCAGCACGATGCTCAATGAGTCGAGCACTCGTGGGCCACGATCCACCAGGTCTCCGACAAAGACCGCTTTGCGACCCTCGGGATGGGAGTAGAAGTCGGAAGTTGGAAGGGGGAAGGCGGAAGGGAAAGCGACATCGGTATGTTCTTCCTTCCCACTTCCGCTTTCCGACTTCCCACTTTTCGCATATCCCAGCTTTTCGAGAAGCTCTTCCAGTTCATCAGCACAGCCATGCAAGTCGCCGATGATGTCAAACGGGCCGTGTTCCTCACTGCGGTCATTCCACAACGGCACCCGCTCGATCAGTGCCGCTTCGACCTCTTCCACGCTCTCCAGCACGAAGACATGCCGGAAACCTTCTCGCTTGAGTCCCCGAAGTGATCGCCGAAGTTGTGACCGCTGCTGCCGGATAACGTGCGGGCCAAAGTTACGGTCAGATCGATCTCGGTTCCGCTCATGGCAGAGGTCTTCAGGAAGATTCAGAGCGATGGCGACTGGCAGGCAGTGATATTTGCGAGCCAACGCCACCAGCGGGGCACGGGCTTCCGGTTGGACATTGGTCGCATCAACGACGGTCAGGCGTCCCCGTGCCAGCCGCTTTGCCGCAATGTAGTGCAGCACGTCAAACGCATCGGTCGTCGCCCCCTGATGGTTCTCGTCATCGCTAACCAGCCCCCGACAATAGTCCGACGACAACACTTCGCTCGGCAGGAAATGCTGCCGGGCAAACGTACTCTTGCCTGAGCCGCTGGGGCCGATGAGGACGACGAGAGAGAGCTTGGGGATCTTGAGGGACATCGCCTGCTTTTCACTGATGCAAGTGATTCACTGACAATCATTGTTCTTTCTCAACCCATGAACTCAAATCCGTTGAATCTCGGTTCGGAGCCAATCAATACCCTGCGTCGAGTAACTATTCAGAACTGGCTGCTCCTTTTTCTTTTTGGGGCGTTTCCCAGTTGGTGGTAGTGACTGCCGCTCGTCGAACGATGCCGCAGTACCAAGATATCCCCGCTTGAATCGGCTAAAGATGCGAGAACTGCGACCTTTTGACCGCAAATCGATGCAAAAGTGATCAATCGCACGAAGCGTATCGTTGATGAAAGTTGGCACATGAATCCAAAACAAGAAAAACGTTTTGCTACTCTTCTCAATGACCAGATGTCGTGATCCATCTGCAACGTCCGTCGAGATCCCCCATGACGCTGTGACCCATCGATTGCTAGTTGCCTTAAACCTGATGCTCTTCGTGAGATGTGTGTGAGCCAATCCATGCCGGAACATATCTACGAGCAAGCCGAAAACTTTCTGGTATCTGGGATCAACTCTTCCAAGATATTCAGTTGCAAAAGAAATCGAGTTTTGGGCAGTGTTATCACGGCCCTGCTCGCCACAGTACAGCTTCCCCATTCCATCAATCTCAGCGAAAACATGGCGGAGCCCTGTGTAGAAGTCGCTTTGATGAGGGTGATCTCTTGCCTGTTCTTCCAGTGTTTTTTTGATCTGACCAACAAACCCGACTGCTTGATCGATTGAAAATGTCTTCTTGAATTCGTTCACCGACATCCATTTGAAATCTTTACCCCAGCCAAGTTCTCCTTGATAAACCCAGATTAGACGCATAAAACTCTCTCCAGCTTGATGTGACGAACCTCGTCATAGTTTTCTCTCAAACACTCCCATCTGCGTGGGTGAACCAACCACCTCATCCACCGGGCCGACCGGCACGAATCGCACCTTGTAGCGATGCAGCCCCGCGATCCGATTGGCCCAGTCCTGAAACTCCTGCCGAGTCCACTCAAATCGGTGATCGGCGTGGCGGAACTGACCGGCAGGCAAGGTCTCCCACTTTACGTTGTATTCGCTGTTGGGCGTCGTCAGGACGACCGTCTTGGGCCGGGCGAACTCGAACACCATTCGTTCAAATGCCGACAGCCTCGGCGGGTCGAGGTGCTCGATGACTTCGACAACAGCCGCCGCATCAAAGTTCGCCAATCGCTGGTCACGGTAGATCAGCGACCCGTGGATCAGCTTGATCCTTTCGGCCTGCCGTTCCGGTAGCCGGTCGAGGTTCAGACGCCGGTGGGCGATTTCCAGCGACCGAATCGACACATCCATGCCGACGATTCGCTCAAACTGCCGGTCAGCAAGTAAATCCCGGAGCAGCTTGCCTTCCCCGCAGCCGAGATCCAATACGCTCCGGGCACCGCTTCCACGCAAGGCGGCGAGTACCGTCCCATGTCGTTGCTCATTGAGGCTGACAGTTTGCTCCAGCGACTCTTCAGGCCCCAAGGCCGTAGCTTCTTCATCCGCATCGTCGATGGGTTCGTCTTCGACCAGCCGAGCGAGTGCTTCCCGATAGAGGCTTGACCGGTGCCGCAGGTAACGACGGGTGATCTGCTCTTTCTCCGGGTGAGAAGCGAGCCAGCCGGCCCCTTTCTCCAGCAGCTTCTCCAGTTCATCATCGCCGACGAAATAGTGCTTTTGATTCTCGAAGACGGGAATCAAAACGTAGAGATGCGTCAGCAACTCTGAAAGCTTTTTGGTTCCCGCAATCGTCACCGAGAAATACGGGCTTTCGCCCCATTCAGGAAACTGCTCATCCAAAGGATGTCGCTGGGCTTCCACGGTGTAGCCGAGCGGCTCGAAGATCCGTTGCAGGAAGTCCGCACCGCCGCGAACCGGTAGGACTTCGAGGCGGGCCATGAGCGGAATGGCCGTGTCCGCCAAATCCTGCCGGTCTTTACAGCGACCGGACATGGCAGTGCCGAAGACCTGCGAAATCGCCACGCTGAGAAACGACGAGGCGACGTAGGGTCGGTCGTTCACGTAATGTCCCAAGGCGAAGCTCTGCTCCCGCCCTTTGCCACGCACCATGCCCACGGGGTCGACTTCCAACAGCATTGCCGCCGTAGTCCGTTCCACCGAGACTTCGGGATAAAACACGTGGGCCTGCCCGAAGCTCATGTCAAAACTTTGACACCGCTCGGGATGCTTGTGCAGCAGGTATCCGAGGTCGGACGCCGGCGAATGGGTGGAAGTGATGGTGAGGATCATGGTCGATTCGTTTCAATGCGAAGCTTGGATGACCAATTATGCACAAAAACCCAGCACACGGAATGTGCTGGGTCTGCGGTTTCACTCTCGGAAAAAAGTGGTTGCGGTTGGCTCCGTCAAAAGCAGCCCGTCGTCAGGCAGCATTTCTTGAAGAGTCTGCCGGACCCGCATGGACAGAGATCATTTCGGCCCAGTTTCTCTTCCAGGAGCTTGTCGCCGTGGACGATCCGCACGCCTCGTCTGACGTGCGTTTCAGACGGATATCCTCGACGCCGTTTGCTCATCGGCTCGAAAGGATTCCTGTTCGTCGACGTTGTGGACCTGCATGGGACACCTCCAATTCTCAGACGACCATTCTGCGAGGACTTACTCGGGGAGCCGGACACCTTCCTCTGCTCAAAGGTTCGCTTCCAAAAATGCCAGGGCAACCCGTTATCTCCCACCGTGTTTTCCACCCCATCTTTCGTAGTAGGCCGTGCTGTCGCCGTCTCGCCCGTACCCACATCTCCAGCAAATGTCGATCTTTTTTTTAACCCGGGCACCACAATTCGGACACTGAAACCGAAACCAGACGGGAGGGACGAAATCCGTATACTGCGGCTCTGCCAGTCCCGTTTGACTCTCGATCTCTGTGGCGGGATTGATCGGCCTGGGCAATGAATCCCAATATGGCCTGCCTCCAATCTGCTTCCACCGCTGGAATTCCTGGTCATCCCGCAGAAGTAGTTCACTGCCCAGCGTCACCGTTACCCATCCGATGCTGACGAACAACAAGGTGAGGATCACGGCGACACAAAACACGACCGCCAAAGGGAATATGTTCGATCCGCTCAGGAGGTTCCAAAATAGCGAAATCGCAAAGCACCCCACGAAGATGAATCCGAACATCCGAGCGATCAGGACGACCGGAGAAGGGTGGCTACTCATGGGAAAACTCCTTCATTTCTTTAATGCGATCCCAGTCAATCATCGGAAGGACCAGGCTGCCGCCTGGCCCGTGGCCGTTATCATCGATGTTGAGAGAAAGATGGGAAGCAAGGAAAAGGTGTCGAACGACCTCCGCCACAAGGACGGGCTCGTGACTGAACACCTCGACGAAGAGAGGCACCACGTATCGCGGTGGTTTGACGCCCTTGAAGTGATTTTTCAGAATCTGATGGGCGTCAGCAGCGGCGTGGTTGTGGTCGGCGTATAGGACGCCCATCTGGCCGAACTTCTCCCCGGTCCAAAGACGATTCTGCTCGTCTTCGATCAAATACCGCTGAAAATCGGGATTTCCGACTTGAACCACCCTGAGCATGGGCAGTTTCTCGTGCTTTTCCATCCGCTTGCTCCTCAGAAAATCTCACTGAGCCATCAAGCGGGTGTCTCCTGGCCGTTTTAGGCTTGCTACATTACGCTGATCGGCCTGTGGGGCATCCCCGACTGGGTAAAGACCTTGCTCCGAATCAGCACGCGGAACTGGAGGTCCGACTGTGATCATCCATGTTGACATGGACGCCTTTTACGCCTCCGTCGAGGAACGCGACAATCCATCCCTCGTCGGCAAGCCGGTCATCGTTGGCGGTTCTGCTGAGAGTCGTGGCGTCGTCGCAGCAGCGAATTACGAGGCCCGCAAATTCGGTGTCCACAGTGCGATGGCTTCTGCCCGTGCCAAGCGACTCTGCCCTCATGCCGTCGTCATCAAGCCGCGAATCGGCTACTATGCCTCAGTCTCGCAGGAGATTCGAGAGATCTTTGAACAATTCACACCTCAAGTCGAACCGTTGTCACTCGATGAAGCCTTTCTGGATGCAACGGGTAGCGAATCCATTTTCGGACCATCTGCTGAAATCGGTCGGCAGATTAAACAGCGTATCCGTGCCGAACTCCGCCTCGTGGCTTCGGTCGGCGTGGCACCCAACAAGTTCGTCGCCAAAATCGCCAGTGACGTGAAGAAACCGGATGCCTTCGTCGTCGTCGACTCTGAAGAGATGCAAGCCTTTCTCGATCCGCTGCCGGTCGGGCGAATTTGGGGTGTTGGCAAAGTCACGGGCCAGGTCTTCGAGCGACTGGCGATTCGCACGATTGGGCAACTTCGACAAATACCGCCCGAGACGCTCAAGGATTTGTTCGGATCTTCAGGCGAGCACTATTGGCAGCTTGCTCACGGGATCGACAATCGGCGGGTCGTACCTGACCGTGAGGCCAAATCGATCTCCAGCGAAACCACTTTTGCCGAAGATATCTCCGACATTGAGATTCTCCGATCATGTCTCGTAGACCTTGTCGAACAAGTCGCTCGACGTTTGCGAAGTCACCACATCAAGGGCCGGACTTGCGAGTTGAAAGTGCGATTCGCAGACTTCCAGACAATTTCCCGGTCACTGACGTTGGCGGAGCCGACCAGCATCACCCAGGAATTGTTGGATGCCGGTGTTGAACTGCTGACGAAACGTCTTCATGCACGCCATCTGCCGGTGCGACTGTTAGGATTCAGCGTCAATAAACTGGATAATTCGGGCACGTCCCAGCGGCAACTTTTCGATCAGCCCGACAGAGAACGATATCAAGATCTCGACAAAGTGGCAGATCAAATCACGGCGAAGTTTGGGAAGTTGGCAATTCATCGAGGTGCCAGGCTCGACAAGAGCGACGATTGAAACAGGGTAGAAAGATTTTCCAACCTCAGTATTCCTTCAACACAAGGATTCCTGCTGTGCAACTCCCAGTGCCCGATGCGGTTCAACGAATTGCGGACAGCGATGACCGCAAACTCGCGTGGACTTTCTTCGTGTTTTTCTCGCGATATGAATACGCATTAAAGCGAACTCGTGAATTTGTGAAAGAAAACGCTGATCCAAATTGAGATTGATTTGCGTTCATGCACGACAGTGCCTTTAATCCTCGCGACGTGTCGGAACTCAATTCAGCCGTTGACTACTTTGAAAATCACCCACCTCGTAAACAGAAGCTTGACGAGCACAAGCAGCTTTCGTGAAGCGACCCGTTAAAGCGGAAGGACGAACCTTTACTGATTTGGCTCCTTCACATGATCCGCACCGTTCGTAACAACTTGTTTCATGGAGGGAAGTTTCCGCTTGTTCCGATCTCCGACCCAAGCAGTAATCGTGAACTTTTAATTCATGCTATGACCAGCACTGAGCCACCACTAAAATCTGTTAATGCAGTTCTGGCTCGCGAGACTGAGTTTGGGTCGGATTGGCAGCCGAAAGTGGGTCGGATAAGAACATCCAGTCCGGCGATCCAGAAGTTGGCTGCATTGTCCGTAAATCGTTGTCAAAAATGTAGAACGCATGGAATTGGGATGCGGTTATGGAGCCGAAAAACAAGTGCCCCCTCGCCTCCAGATCAAAGGGGACATTCACTGCAAAGTCGAATGTCCCCTTTTTTATTCCCCGCAGACGAGGAATTGAAACAAATTTCTGATCGCAAAGGCTGCTTTGGCTGCGGCCAAGCGGCGAGGGATTGAACTTGGTTCTCTGAGAAAAGGACACTGGCAAGGTCGAGAAGATGCTCGATTGGCTGGATCAAGAAAGGGTGCCAAGATCGCCGCAGAACGCCATCGTGTTGATGCGGACGAAGCCTATGAAGATTTGATGCCACTTTTCAGCCAAATGAGAACTGACGGCAAATCCTATCGAGCAATCGCCGGTGAATTGAATGATCTTGGACACACGACAAGACGGGGCAAAGCCTGGACTTCAACGCAAGTCCTGCGAATCGTCAATCGGGTGCCGAGCAACTGAGCGTCAGTCCCGCGCCACTCCAACGAGACTGGAGATGCCATCGCTGTGATCAGCGTTGAAAAATGCTGGTCCTAGCCTGTGAATCTGGAGTGACTGAGTGCCGCAGAAAATGAGACCGGAGAATTGTTCGATGATCGACGAAAACCTACTGGTGGAGTTCATCAAAGCATTTCAACTGCTCGACGACTTGGTGGTCCAACCGTGGGATGAGGTTGCCTTGTGTCCCGAAATGTACGCAGGTGTCGATAACTCCGATTGGACAATCGAACATTGGAAACCGGTAAGGGTGGTAACCGATCCGAAGGCATTGAAATCACTTTACGAAAAGATTCCAGCACGTTTTCCACAACTCTACGAGCGACTCATCTTGACATTTCGTTGGTTGGAAGTTGATTTGGATGGATTCGGTGTGCTGAAGGCGAACCCCGTAGGAGTAGACTTTTCGTCACTCGTTTCAAATATTACCGCCGATCCGATACTGACACAGGTTCTGTTTCCACTCGGTTTAATCCCATTCGGGAAGCAGCCGGGCGGAGGGTATGATCAGATGTGCTTTGACACCAAGCGGCGAAGACCCGATGGTGATTGTCCTGTTGTCCTCATCGAACACGAATCAGTTCTTTGCAATCAAGAAATCGGTGGTCAACATGAGATGTTTCATTCGTTCCGAGCGATGATGGAGGCGGTAGTCGCAACAGCGAAGGCAAAGCGAGACCAATCCCATCAGTGAACAAAACCCCCAGATTCAGAACCCACCCGCCCAAGCATTGGATTCCTCGTATTGGGTTTTATCGTTGCCGGTTTGGTTGCCACGCTCTTCTTTTTATGAGAGTGCATTCGGGACATAATCGGGATCTACTCGGCGATTGATTTGGTTTGAATCGGTGCGTTTTGTTAATAATGATGACGCTAAAATGTTGATGTTGCGGGTGGAAATGTTGATTTTCACGGATGGCGACAAAACAACCGGCCATGCAAATCCCTGTTTTTCAGGTGTTTTCAACAACCCATGACTCCTCCAATCGATTCCCCCCGCCTCCAAAAAGAAACGCCACTTGCGATATTTTCGCAAGTGGCGTTTTCATTTGGGCTGAGGCGAGTCCTGGCGGCGCAGACTGACAGCGCTGCGTTTCCGGACCTTATTTCCCGTGTGTCTCTTGAAGATATTTTTCATACTCGGCGGCGACTTTTCCTTCCGTCGCGTCACCTGGGTGAACGTACAACCCATACGTGAGCTGCAATTCCGGGTGTTGTGAGTCGAGCGTCACCGGTTTGGCTTTCGAGGCGTCGCCCTGATAGGCGCCTTCGCCGAAGGGGCTGATCGAAAACAGGCCGTAATCCCGGCAGTGGTATCGTGACGGTCGGAAGTTCGCCGGGTGGTCCATGATGGTCACGCCATACATGTGGTCGCCGATTTTTCCCGAGTAATCGACCCACTTCGACGCCTTCCCCCAGCATTCCTTTTCGCCGGTGTGTCCGTCCGCATTGGAAATCACGCCGCCCACGCTGCCGCGCATGGAATCTACAAATCGAATTCCGAACAAGCCTTCCTTGGTGTCCTCAAAGGTCACCGTGGGCAGGTCGGCTGGTTTGGTGAACGTCGTATAGAACGTCATCAATCGTTCGGGATAAATCAGGACGGTCGTCGCTTCGTGCAGAATCGGTTTCTCCGGGCCCATCCAATCGTTTTTGATGCTCAGTCGACCGATCGGCCCCACCTGATCCGCCTTCACGCTTTTCGAGACGATTTTGCCCTTCTCGGCCCAGAATTTGACGCCGTTCACTTCGTCGACCGAGAGCCAGATCCCTTTGTGATGCGGATGGTCCTTGGGATTTTCGAGCGGCCGTGTAATGACCGCCCCGCCGGGAGCGAGCACGGGCGAGAAGTACGGCTTCGGTTGGTTCGGAGCATAGTGGTACGTGGTGAATTCCTGATCGCCGATCTTGACGACGATGGATTGATCCTGCGGGGTCAAGGTCACCTGGTCCTCGGCCGCGACTCCCGTTGCCAACCCGAAGAGGCACAGACTAGCGGCCGCCAATTCAACCCGATTCATGAAGCCGACTCCTCGCTGAAGTTCTCTCGTGATGCCTTGTCCACCGGCTGACATGATACCCGTGCGCCGCAACACCCGTCGAGGCGGATCAAAAGACGAATCGACGCTCTCCCCAGGCGGTGAGGCGGCACGCCCGCTGGAATGGCGATGGAGCCATCCGCGGCCGTTCTCAAGTTCTTATTTCGGCTTCACACCGAGGACGATTTCCACGGGCGCCCACATGCTGGCGATCTTTTGATCGGCAATGGTGAAGCCCGCGGCTTCGAGGGCGCGGCCTGCGAAGATGGGCCGGCAATCCATCAGGTTGGGGAAATGCTGGTGCGTCCATTCAAACGCTTTGCCCATCAGGCTGGGAGGTCCTTCCTTCGAAATTGACACCACCTGCAACCGGCCACCCGGCTTGAGCGCTTGCTTCCAATTGGCGAGTACTCCGGGCATGTCGGGCGTATCGAACAGTTCCAGGGTGAAACTGGTGAAGATGCCGTCGATGGATTCCGGCGCGAAGGGTAACTGGGCGGCATCGCCGCAGACAAGCTCCACTCGTTCCGCCACGTTTTTTTCTTTGAGGAGTTGACGGGCATGCTCCAGCATGCCGTCCGACAGATCGATTCCCAGCACCTTTCCGGTGGGGCCGACAGCGTCCGCCAGTTTCGCCAGGCAATGTCCGGTCCCGAAACCGATTTCCAACATGGTTTCGCCCGGTTTAGGGGCCAGCATGGCGAGGCCCTGGTCCCGCATCGGGCCTTCGCTCTCTTCGGCGAGAAAATCATAGACCTTGGCGATCTTGTTGTAGAAGGCCTTCGTCTCCGCGGTTCCCCGAAAGACCCGCAACACTCCCGGCTCGTAATCCGCATGACTGTCGGTCATGTCTTCGTCCTTTCAATTTCCAGAAAAAAACGGTCTCTCGCGAAGACGCGAAGCTGCCGAAGTTCGCAAAGGAAAAGGCTTGGCTTTACTGTGAGAACCAGGCGTTTCCGTTCTGCCGAGACCTCTTCAAGTTTTCGCCATCAATGATAACATCTCGAACACCAGGTTCGCCGCCAGAATGGCCGTGATGCCTGAAGCGTCATAGGACGGCGAAACCTCCACCAAGTCGCCGCCGAGCAGGTTCAAGCCTTCCAGGCCGCGGACCAGCGCCAGGATTTCCCGACTGGTCAAGCCTCCCACTTCCGGCGTCCCTGTGCCGGGAGCAAAGGCCGGATCGACCGCATCAATATCCAGAGAGACATAGACCGGTCGCTGACCGACTCGTTGACGAATCTCCTGAACGATGTTCGGCACGCCGCGGCTGGCCACCGTATCGGTGGTGAACATCGTCGCACCGAGCTTCGCGGCATCCTGATAATCTTCCGGTCCCGCCGTCGGACCGCGGATGCCGATTTGCAGATAGGCCGCCGTGTCGATCAACCCTTCTTCAATCGCCCGGCGGAATCCGGTCCCGTGGCTGTAACGCTGTCCGGCGTATTCACAGTCCCAGGTATCGGGATGAGCGTCGAAATGGACCACGGCCGGCGGGCCGAACTTCTTTGCGTGCGCCCGGAGAAGGGGTAACGTGACGGAGTGATCGCCCCCGAGGGAAATCACCTTGGATCCGGCCGCAATTATTTCGCCGACTTCCGTTTCAATTGCACGGTGGGTGGCCTGAATATCGACCGGCACAATGTCGACATCGCCGTAATCGACCACGGTTTGTGTTTGAAAAGGATGGACTTGCAGTGCGTTGTTGTAACCCCAGAGCAACTGCGACTGTTCACGAATCGCCCGTGGGCCGAAACGAGTGCCGCTCCGGTAGGAGACCGAGCCATCGTAGGGAATGCCGACGATCGCGATATCGGCTCCGGCGCACTCCCGACGGGCGGGCTGCCGGCCGAAGGTGATCAGCCCCGCATAAGGCTGCGCCGCAAACGGGCTGTGCTCTCCCGACATCGTCGTTCGCTCCTGTACGACACTGAACCCTCAGCGTCGCGGTTTGATGCTCGAAAACAACGGGAATACGCTGATCGGGAGTTGGCTGATCTGCGCGGGAGGGATTTCGGGATCCCTCAATTTTTCGGCCGTCACTCCAGATACGTGTATCGGCCCACTTGAGCCGCATAGTTTTTGGCCAGCGTCTCGCCGGCTTCCGTGGACAATTGACCCGCCGTAACCCGCTGCCGAATTTGCTCTCCGAACTGTTGCAGCAATTGCTCTTTGTCGTAGCGTGCGAATGCGAGCATCTCGCCGACGCGGCTGCCGGTGATCAATTTGGTGATGTGATATTTATCGTCGTCTCCGATGACGACATGCGCCTCGTTCGGCAGTCCGAACAGATTGTGATAGCTTCCCATGACGTCCTGGTACGCGCCGACCAGAAACATGCCGAGGTAATACGGTTCCCCGGTGAATGGATGAAGCTCCAGCACGTCCTTCACGTCTTTCAAGTCGACAAACTTGTCGATCTTGCCGTCGGAATCGCAGGTCACGTCAACCAGCGTGGCGAAGTCGGTCGGCAGCTCGTTGAGACGATGGATCGGCATGATCGGGAATAACTGCCCGATGGCCCATGAATCGGGAATCGACCGAAACACCGACAGATTGCACAGGTACTTGGAAGCGAGGATTTTCTTTAAATCACGAAACTCGTCTTCCGGAACTTTGGCTGTTTGTGAAAACTTCAGCGCCTTCGCGCAGACTTCCCAGAACAGCACTTCGCCTTTCGCCCGATCTTCCAGGCTGATCAAGCCCAGGTTGAACTGGGTAAAGAGCTCGTCCTTGTGCTCCAAAGCGTCGTGGTAGTACTCGCGATAATTCTTGATCGAAATTCCTTCGAACAGATCTTTCAGTTCGACGATCACCTGCCCGTCGTCGTCATCGATCTCCACTTTCGGCCGGTTTTCCGCGAACGTCTCGATTTCGTCGCGAATGGACGTCACGAATACCGCGTGATAGGCGGTCATGACCCGGCCGCTTTCCGTGACGAGATGCGGATGGGGCACTTGTTCGTCATCGCAGACCGATTTGATCGTGTACACCGCGTCATTGGCGAATTCCTGCACGGTGTAGTTGATCGAGGCCTCGAACAGCGTCTTTGAACCGTCGTAATCCACTCCCAGTCCGCCGCCGATATCAAGATACTGCACCGGCACCTTGAGTTGCCGGAGTTTGGAATACACCCGCGCCGCTTCTTTCAGAGCGTTTTTGACGCGTTTGATATCGGTCACCTGGGACCCGATGTGATAGTGCAACAATTTGAGTTGATCGAGCAGGTTCGCCTCGCGCAGGAGGCGCACGCATTCCAAGAGTTCGGGCGTCGTCAAACCGAATTTTGAGGCTTCGCCACCCGATGACGCCCATTTTCCCGAGCCACGGGAATTCAGTTTGGCGCGCAGGCCGATTCCCGCCCGGTAGCCGGTTTTCTGAATGCAATCGACGACAATTTTCAATTCGTTGAGTTTTTCAATGACGATGACCACCTGTTTGCCGACGGCGGCGCCGCTTAAGGCCAAATCGATAAACGTCTCGTCTTTAAAGCCATTGCAGACCAGGAGCGATTCGGCCGGCTGATCCTGCGCGAGCGCGGCGAACAGTTCGGCCTTCGAGCCGCACTCGAGGCCGCAGTGAAATCGGCCTCCTTCGCGCAGGAACTCTTCCACGATTTCGCGGCGCGGGTTCACCTTCATGGGAAACACGGGAAAATGGCGTCCTTGATAACTGAACTCTGTCGTCGCCCGCGCGAAGGCGTTGCCCAGCCGTTCCAACTGATGCGACAACAACTGAGGAAACCGCAGGATCACCGGCAATTGCACTTTCCGCTGAGTGACCAGGGTGTCGATCAGTTCTTTCAGGTCGACCTCGCGGGGATCTCCCTTCGCCGGTCGGACCAGCACATTGCCTTTCGAATTCACGTCGAAATAGCCGGCCCCCCAATTTTCGATGCCATAAATCTGCTTGACGTCATCCAACAGGTTGCCGTTCATCGAGCACATCCTTGAAGGCGATTCGTAAAGGTTCGACGAATGCTCGTCGGACCGTTCCAAAGGTACCATGGAGGAAGGAAATCGGGAAATCCGCAAAGTCTGGCCGCGATCACGTCCCGGTTTCACCAGACGCGAGTTGCCGGCCCGCTCCTGCCGCTCAAGGCGGGTCATCGAACAGCGTTCTCTCGATTCATCGCTACCCGACAACTCGAAAAGTGGGGCAGAGGTCTGACGATTGGCTCGGCGATTGGGAGTGTCAACAGAGTTTCCTTCTTCAATCTGAAGGCTGAAAAAGTTTTTTCAAATCTGGGCGTTTCTGGAAATCTGTATGCCAATTGCCTTGTTCCTCACGAAGAAAAGCGTTCCAATCCACTCTGGCGAAATAAGTGATTTGAAGAAAATGCGAAACTCGCAAAGAGTTTATGGCCAGGGACGCTTTCAGGAGGGACGGAGCGATGTCTTGGACGACCAAATCTGCAATTTTACTGGCAGCGGCCTTAGCCATCCCGGCGCGGTCGGAGGCGGATATCGTGGTCAGCACCACGGTCAATTCGATCAATGCGTTCCAAGTCAATCCGGCTCAATTCGATTTTCAACAAGGCGTCACGAATACGACGACAGCCTTGTCGGCGTCCGTTGCTCAAGCCAGTGCCAGTTTGACGTCGGTCAATGATTCCACGAGCATGACGTGGACGACCAGCCAGAGCTACAATGCATCGGGGTTTGCTCAGGCAGACATCAGCTTCACCGGCGTCTTTACGCCCTTGGTGGACAGCGCTTACACATTGACCACCAGCGTGACGTCCGTCGGTACGGCCAATTTTTCCAGCTACTTCGGCAGCTTGTACGATTCCACAGCCAGCGCTTATGTATTGACGACGATTGCTCCGAACTCTGTCTATACCGGGACATTATTGGCAGGCCATGTCTACAACATCGTCAATTCGTCCAGCATCAGCGGCTTGACCGGGTCGGCCTCGGTTCAAGGAACCTTTGCCCTGACGACGGCGGCCGTTCCTGAGCCGGCTTCGCTGTCCTTGATTCTGTCCGGGGCGCCGTTGCTGGCCTCAGCCGGTTGGACATTCCTGCGTCAACGGCGGAAGTCACAGGCCGTTTGATCTTTGTTTGAGAACACTGAGAACATGATTCTACCGAGCGGCTCTTGTTGAGATAAAACAAGAGCCGCTCAGTTTTTTTCCAGGGAACCGCGATCGTCGGATCAAGCAAGATTTCCATTCGCTCTCATGGGGAAAGGATGGATTGCATGAATCGCCGTGATGCCGGTCAACAAGAGAATCATCCCCGGTCGTGCGATGCACAGCCTTCGCCGTCGAGCGTCTGGGAGGCGGGATTTCGCCGGAGAATCCAAAGAACCTGCACCGTTTTCGGAATCATCGGGTTTGCGCTGGGGGTTCTGTTTCTCTCCCTGTCAGCGGAACAGATCTTAAAAGGGGAAATTCGATTGCGAATGCTGGCGGCTCCTTTGTATCTGGGAGCCGGCGGTATGGTCTTCGGCGTCCCCGTATCGTGCTTGTTCCTGCCGACATCCTATTTGAGCAGCCCGGCGGGCCAAGAATGGCTGGAGGTCATCGGCACCAAAAGTATTCTCGCGGTGCGCATCGTCTGTTTCATCTTCACGCTCATTTTGCTCGGTTTGGCGAGCCTGCTGATCTGGGCAGCGTGGATGGACAACTTCGCAGCTGTTCCTGGGAATTCCGCAGTTTCCCGCTGACGGGCCAACGCCGGCACGGATCACTTTCCTCGCTCCACAAGACGGAACCTTCCCTCGCCGCTATAATCCGGTCACGATTCGTCTTTTCCGCGGGCCCCGCTGCTTCATCGGCATGAATTCTCTCAGCGAATTTCTGGCAATTCTCGAAGATCAGGGCGAACTCCGCCGCATCGCCTCTCCAGTCGATCCCGCGCTGGAGATCGCAGAAATCACGCTGCGCGTGAGCCGTCAAAGCGATGGCGGACCGGCGTTGTTCTTCGAGTCGGTCCGTGGCAGTAAAATCCCCGTCGTGACGAATCTGCTCGGCAGCCGCGGCCGAATTTGCAAGGCGCTGAGCGTGCGCTGCCTGGATGAACTCTCTGCGCGTTGGGATTCTGCAGCCCCGTCCGCCGAGGGTCCGGCCCGCTGGCTGGAAGCGTTAAAATTGACTTCCCCAGGCGCGTCATTCGCGCCGCGTGTCGTCAAAACGGGTTATTGCCAGCAAATCGTCAAGCTGGGACGCGACGTCAATCTCTGGGAGCTTCCCGTCCTGCGGAGTTGGCCGAACGAATCGCTGCCCGCCATCACGCTGGGCCAGGTTTTCACTCGTTGCCCGCAGACTCAACGCACAGCCGTCGAAGTGCTGCCGGTCCAGGTGCTTGATCAACAGCGACTGGCTCCCTGCTGGCATCGTCAGCATGCCGGCTATCGCCATTGGGAGACGGCCGCCGCCGCGAATCAGCAATTGCCCATCGCCATCGTGCTGGGAGGCCATCCCGCGGCGGTATTGGCCGGGATGGCGACGTTGCCGTCGCAGATCGACCCGTTGACGTTCAGTGGATTTGTCCAATCAACGAAGCTCGAACTGATCAAATGCCGGTCTCATGACCTGGAAGTCCCGGCCCATGCGGAAATCGTGTTGGAAGGGATCCTGGATCCGGCCATCCCCCGGCAGCGGCCCGCGGCAATCGCCGTTCCGGGCGGATTTTATGCGCATCGCGAAAATGACTGGCCCGTCGTGCAGGCGACCGCCGTGACGCACCGCGCCAACCCGATCTACCCGGCTCAAATTATTGCTGGCCCCCCGTCGGAAGACGCGTGGATGCGACTGGCGATGTCACGCCTGCTGTTTCCCTGGATCCAGCTGTCGGTCCCCGAGTTGGTCGACTGTCATTCTCCCGCCACCGGTGTGGGACGAAACTGGCTGTTTGTCAGCATTCGCAAAGACTATCCTGCGGCGGCGCGCAAGGTTTTATCGGCGCTGTGGGGACATCCCGCCACCCATTTGACGAAAGGGATTGTCGTGGTTGACGAGGGGGTCGATCTTCATTCGACGGATCAAGTCTGGTTCGCGGTCGGTGCGCATGCTGATCTTGGGAGTGATCTCGTCGTGGTTGACGGGCCGGTCGAGATCGATGATCTCTCGGCGCCCGTGCCCGGGATCGGCAAAAAGCTGGGAATTGACGCCACCCGCAAATTGCCGGACGAGCGTCACGGCCGCCCGGCTGTCTCTCCACTGTTGATGCCTGATTCCATCCGGCAGCAAGTCGCCCAGCGCTGGACGGAATTCGGATTTCCATCGCTGGAGAGTCCCGCGCCGTGATCGATGAAAAGGCCGTTTCGCTCGCAAAGCGTGCAGGGAACGCAGACAATAGTCGGAGCGACCGGGCCGTGGCGTCGTCACTCGAAGATCAAACACCGGGAGAAGCATGACCGTCGTCGTCGACAAATCTGGGGATCGCGTCCGCGAGATGTTCGGAGAAATCTCCGGGCGTTACGATTTTCTCAACCACCTGCTGTCTGGCGGGACGGACTATTATTGGCGCTGGAGAGCCGTCCGCGCCTGCCCTCTGGTCGAAGACGTTCCAATTCTTGACGTCTGCACCGGCACCGGGGATTTGGCGATTGCTTATTGGAAACGGGGGCGGGGCCGCATTCCGGTCTTTGGAACCGATTTCACTCCGCAAATGCTCGACATCGCCCGGGAAAAATCGGGCGCCGCCATCACGTTCCTCGAGGCGGATACCCAGGCCTTGCCATTCGAAGACGACAAGTTCCAGATCGTCTCGGTCGCCTTTGGGTTGCGGAATGTGGCCGACACTCGCCGCGGCCTTACCGAAATGATTCGTGTCTGCCGGCCGGGCGGACGCGTGGTGATCCTGGAGTTTTCGCTGCCCGGAAATCGGCTGTTGCGGAGCCTTTATCTGTGGTATTTTCGCAATGTGCTGCCGAAAATCGGGCAATGGCTGGCCCGCAACCGCCAGTCCGCCTACAACTATCTTCCGGCATCCGTCAGCGAGTTCCCGTACGGTCAGGCCTTGGCCGACATTCTCCAAGAATGTGGTCTGACCAACGTCACCTGGACGCCGCTGACCTTCGGCATCGCCACGCTGTACATCGGACAGAAACCCTGACGCGAGCGTCGATTTCCATGCCCCCGATCGTTGTCGCTATCACCGGAGCCAGCGGATCGATTTATGCGATTCGTCTGTTGGAAGCACTCTTGACCGCCGGGCGTTCCGTCCATTTAACGATCAGCCCGGCCGCTGCGCAGGTTCTGGAACACGAACTCGGCTTGCGGGTCGATCTGAACCGGTTCCAGCCGCAACAATTGTTCCCGGAGCAGGATTCCTCGATCGCGCAGAAGTCTCTATTATTTCGGTCGCGTCGGCTGGATCGTCCGATTCCGACGGACTTGCTGCAATATCATCATTACGCCGACTATTGGGCCGGCATCGCCAGCGGATCGTTTCTCACCGATGGGATGGTGATCTGCCCGTGCTCCACGGGGACACTCGCCGCCGTGGCCAGCGGACAGTCGCAAAACCTGATCCATCGCGCGGCCGACGTTCATTTCAAGGAACGCCGCAAGCTGATTCTTGTTCCCCGGGAAACGCCGCTCAGCGTGATCACGCTCGGCAATATGAAACGCCTGGCGGAAGTCGGTGCGGTCATCCTTCCCGCCGCGCCCGGTTTTTATCATGAGCCTCAATCTGTCTCCGACTTGATCGATTTCGTCGTGGCCCGCATTTGCGATCAACTCGCCGTGGCGCACAATTTGTCCAAGCGCTGGGGAACGTCTTCCTGAAGCCGAGAGGCCGCTTCCGTCACGGATTCTCCTGTTTTTCCAGCCCGGAGGGGCCCTCATTAACGCGTAAATTCCCTATTCATGGCTCCGGTGATTTTATGGCGCGTCTGATCGTTCTGTTTCTCGTTCCCGCTGCATCGCTGTTGGCCGCTGAACCGCCGGTTCCCGGACGACAGGTCGGCCTGACGTTCGTCGCGCCGAACGATGCCACGCAGCGGCTCAACTATCTGCTCTTCCTGCCGAAAGGCTATGGCGATGAGGCTGGGCGCAAATGGCCGCTGATGATTTTTCTTCACGGCGGGGGACAATGCGGAGACGATCTGCAGCTTCTCAAAGCGCACGGTCCGCCCAAACTGGTGGAAGAGCGCCCCGACGATTTTCCATTCATCGTCGCGTCACCCCAGTCGCCGGACAACGAAGTTCCCCATGTCGATCGCTGGGAGACTTACGTCTTGAAGAATTTTCTCACGCATCTCGAAGGCGAATTCGCCGTAGACGCAGATCGGATTTATCTCACCGGTCTCAGCAATGGGGGGTTTGGCACGTTCCGCTGGGCCGCGCGCGAGCCGGGGCGTTTCGCCGCGATCGTGCCGATCTGTGGGGGCGGTTGGCCTCATTACGCCAAGCAGATTAAAGACATTCCCACGTGGATCTTTCACGGCGACATGGATCCTGTCGTGCCGCTCCGGTATTCGCAGGAAATGGCCGAAGCCCTCCGGGAACGCGGCGGCAACCCGAAGGTCACCCTTTATGAAGGCGTCGGCCACGACAGTTGGACGCGGACGTACAACGACCCGGAGCTTTACAAATGGATGCTGTCGCAAAAATTGTCCGACCGTCCACCTGCTGACAAGAAATAATGTCGGAGCGGTACGAGGTCATTGGCCGGTGACATTTGTCACATTCGCCAGCGGCATCTGGCTATCGCCGATTCCCAGGTACGTCGATCCGTTGTTGACCACCACGCTGCTCACCGTGCCGGAGAGCTGATTATTGTTCGCATCCGTGCCGGCCACCTGTTTGCCCAGAAACGACGTGGCGCTGGTCAATTGCTGACTCAGGGTCAGCGATTTGATCGAATCCGAAAGCGACAGGTTCGACTGCAACGATTGCATCTGCGAAATCTGCTGCAGCAACTGGTCGCTCTCCATCGGGTTGGTGGGATCCTGATACTGAAGCTGGGTGATCAGCATCTTGAGAAAATCGTCCGAGGTGAGTCCGGAGAATCCGGTCTTGGTGCTGTCGACGGGATTCGATGAACTCCCGCCCGTGCCTTGGGTCGCGCCGACTGCCATGTCCGCTCCTTGTCCGAAATCCTTGGAAATTGACCAATGTCCTACACGCGCAGGTTGAGCGCCGTACGGGACCAGATGTTTCTTGCCGGCGCGTCCGCCGCTTCCGGTTCTTCGATCCATTGCGGATCGGGAGTTCCGGTCTCCTGCTGCTGATGCTGCGACGATTGCCCGGCTTGTTGATCGGACCAACCGTCCGTCGTGTTTTCGCCGATTGCGCCGGAGGTCTGCGGCGGGTCGTACCGCACCACCTGCACCTGATCGGCATTCAAACCCATTTGAGCGAAGGTCTCGTGCAATTGAGGCAAATGCTCAGATAACAACCGGTGCGCAGTCGCTGTTTCAGTTTGCAGGCGCGCGCTCATCTGGCCGTCTTGTCGAACGACGTCGATCTGCACTCTGCCCAGTTCGGGGGGCCGCAATACGATGGTCAGTTGTTGATCGAGCGTGCCCGCTCGCAGCACGGCCGCATGCACCTGATCGTGAACCGGAATGTCTGCCGGTCCGATCGTCGAGAGGCTTTCCGGCGCGGTATTCGCGGCGCTTGGAGCGGTCGCCAGTCCTGTCGACACCTCCCCACTGGACACCGCCGTCAGGGCCGCATGCAGCGCGGCCGGATTCTGGCTGGTCTCGGGCGCCGTCGCGCTGGAAACGGGCTTGGTGTCGTCCGAATCTTTGGTGGATTTCGGGGACGCCGTGACCATTGCCACGGGCGTCACGACATTGACGGGGGTCATGGTCAATCCCGAGGTGGGGATTGAATTCGGGAGATTTCCTTCCTCGGATGTTTTGGAGGAATCATTAGCGATTGCGGGGACAGAAGCCGGGGAAGATTCAGAATTGGCTTGACGGGAAACCGTGGGAACCGGCATCGTGGCGGGGGACACTGCCTGAACATTAGCCTTCAGATTCGCGGGGAAAACTTGGGCAGCCGCGTTCAGCGCTGGTGGTTTTCCTTCGCCGTCCGTTCCGGAATTCGCCTGCGTCTGCATCGAGACGGGTGTGCTGAGAGCTGCTTGCAGGCTGTTCGGAATCGGGGAGGGCGGTAGTTCTTTCGCGATGACAGTCGGCGGCAGTTGCTCCGGAAGAGCGCCGGGCTGCCAAGCGGAGACCAGCGAGGCGGGGGCGCTGCCGATCTCTGCCGTCTCATCATCTTTTGAAGCAGCATTTCCCGTTGCTTCATTTGTCGCGGCATTGGCCGCCGGAACGACGGTACTGGCGGTCGGGGAACTTGTGGCCGATTGGTCGTCGTTCGTGGGATCGCTTGTTTTATCGTCCTCAGGAACGCCCTTGGCCGATTTGTCGGGCTTCACGGATGACGTCGGGGACGGACTGGATGCGTCCGGGGAGGAAGACGTCTCCCTATTGGACGCCGGGGTGCCGGACGTCGAGTTGTCGCGTGCGCTGTTCGCGGCGCTGCCCGTCGTAGGGGATTGCCGCTGCTGAAACACATCGGCAAAGGGAGAAGTCGAAGCGTTGGATGCCGCCGTCGCAGCGCCGTCGTTCAGGAAGCCGATGCTGATGGTCTGGGCGTCAACGCGAGAGGAAGAATCTTTGACGTCCATAGTCGCTTCATCCATCGACGCCGCTGGGACGCCGGTTGCTGACTTCCGGAAATTTGTCCAACGTACCACGAATCAACGTGCGGGAGGGCTCGCCTCGGTTCAATGCCTCGAAAATCTGCCGCCCCCGGACTCTTTGAGACTCGGCGCCTTCAGCGGTCGAAGCGTCGAATCCTTGCAGGAGTTGGGCAATCGACTTCTCCGGCATGCCGCGCACAAGGTCAACGGCTTCGTCCAAGCTCAACATCATGAGGCGTTCGACCGCGGATTCCGGCGAGTTTTTCAATAACGCCTGTAACACGGAGCGGGTCTGCTCGACCGCTGCGGACCGGGCTCGGGCGTCCATCTCTTCTAACTCGCTGCGAAACGCTTCTCTCATGTTATCGAACGAAGTTCGGTCAGAAATCAGTCGGTTCTCGGTATTCAGCGTCATTACCTTCATCAAATCCAGCTCTTTTTCCCGGCTTTCCAGGTCCAAGACGCGCAGAATCCGCCTATTTTGTATGTCTTGCTCAGACATCGCCGGCGGCTTGGACTCAGCAATTTCTTCATCAGCCTCCGTTCGCTCATCCCCTGCGAGTACGGACCTGATCTCTTGCAGGTTCTGGGACGTCAAGGAACCGCACAACCACAACCAGCCTAATCCGGCGCATTCCGCGAAGAGGACCACGCTGCTCAAGATGCCGACGATCATGATCAAACTTCGTAACATCAATGCGTCTCCCGCAGCTTGCCGGCGGACCAGGTTTCTTCCAGTTCGCGCGCCTCTTTCCGAATTTCAATCTGTTGAAATTCGAATTGCTGTTGATCCGCTAGCTTTTCCAAGACTTTGACGCCCTGATCGGCCCTGACCAGCGCCTGACGGCACAGCGACAGTTGCTTCGCCAATTCCTGCCGTCGCATGACCACTTGGCGAATCTCGGCGGAGAGCTGCCCGCTGTGATACCGACGGGACGTCAGCTTGTCGATCGAAATCCGTTCGGAATTCTGCTCGTGCTGCATTTCGTCCAATTGCCGTTCGCGATCGGCGGTGATCCGCTGCTGCTCGCGTTCCAACTCTGCGTCCTGATGGAGCAACTGGGCCAGCGCCTGGCGACACCGGTCCCTTAACCCTTCACGGTACTTCAGCAAGCTCGCTAATCGAAATTGAAACCTGGCCATGATTCGTCAATTGAAGGTGGTGCTGTATCACAATCTGTGTGATTCGAGGAAGTCATCTGCCGCTAAGCGCCGCTGTCTGCTTTCACCCCACCGGCGCGCAGTCCTTCACGAAGTTTTCCCAGCTTCGTCAGCGCTGCGACCGCGGCAGCAAGGTCGCTCTTTTCTTCCACTCGCTGTTGAAGAAATTGGAGAATCGGCTGACGCAGTTGAATTGCGGCATCGACCTGCGCGTTCGATCCGGCTTGATACGCTCCGATCGAGATCAGGTCTTCCGATTGTCGATAGGCTGACAGCAGTTGTTTGATCGCATTCGAGGCCTGTAAATGATCCGGCGTCGCCAGATCGCTCATCAGCCGCGAGATGCTTCCGAGGACGTCGATGGCGGGGAAGTGCGTCTGCTCGGCGAGTCGCCGGGACAGCACGACGTGACCGTCGAGGATGCCGCGGACGGTATCCGAAATCGGTTCGTTGGTGTCGTCGCCTTCCACCAGCACGGTGTAAAAGCCGGTAATGCTACCCGCGCCCGTTCGTCCGCTGCGCTCCAGCAGGCGCGGCAGCAGGGCAAACACGCTGGGGGGATAGCCCCGGGTGGCGGGCGGTTCGCCCGCGGCCAGGCCGATTTCGCGCTGCGCCAGTGCGAATCGCGTCACGCTGTCCATCATCAACAGCACATCGTTGCCTTCGTCGCGAAAATGTTCTGCAATCGCCGTTCCGAGATAGGCGGCCCGCAGTCGCAACAGTGCCGGTTCGTCGCCTGTCGCCACCACGACCACGCTGCGAGCCAGTCCGGCCGGCCCCAGGTCTTTTTCGAGGAATTCCCGGACCTCGCGGCCGCGTTCGCCGATCAGCACCACAACGTTGACATCCGCCGAGGTCGATCGCGCGATCTGTCCCATCAACGTGCTTTTGCCCACGCCGCTGCCGGCGAAAATCCCCAGTCGTTGTCCTTTTCCGCACGTCAACAAGCCGTCAATCGCGCGGACTCCGGTCGTCAACGGCGCATCGATTCGCGGACGATGCAGGGGGGAGATGGGCGCGGCGTGCAGACTGCGCCGCTGCGGGAGCACCGCCGGCGGCAGGCCATCCAGAAAGTGTCCCTGCGAATTGATCACTCGCCCCAGCAGGCCCGCGCCGACGCGCACCGAGGGATTCGATTGCTTCAACCGTGCCCGGGTGCCGCGGCGAATTCCTTGCAGGTCGCCGTAAGGCAGCAACAACGTTTCCTCTCCGGAGAATCCGACGACCTCCGCGGAAATCGGCGATCCTTGTTCGCGTTCCAATTGTACGACCGCGCCGACGGGGACGGGAAAGTGAGAGACCGCCGCGGTCAATCCGACCAGCTTCGTCACGCTGCCCGTGATCGCGTAGGGAAAAACTCGCGAAATCTGTTCAGCGGTGATTGTCATTCCCGTCTCATCCGTCTTGATTCCGAGTCAATCATCGGGCGACAGGTCGGTCGCGCCCGGTGTTCTATTCCAGAAACTCTTCCGTAATGCGAGTCAACATCGTCTCCAGCCGCGCATCAATTTCGCCGTGCTGCGTCTCGATTCGACAGCCGCCGCTCGAAATCGCCACGTCCGGCACGAGGACCGCATCGCCGCAGGCCGTCAACGATTTCACCACGTCCTCGGCTCGTTCGCCCAATCGGTTCAGATCGTTCGGATTCAGAAAGATGCGCAGTTGCGGGTGCCCGGCCGCCAGGCGCAGCGCTTCCGAGATCATGGTCCTGGCCCCGTCAGGCCGAATCGATAATTCCCGGTGAACCAGTTTCTCGGCGATCGCGATCGCCAGTTGAAATGCCGACTCTTCCCAGCGATTCAGCCACTGGTCTCGTTCTTGCCGCAGCATCTGCGCGATCGCCGCGACCGCCGGCACCGTCGACTGCAATTGTTCCTGAATTTTCTGCTCGGCCAATCGCGCCGCTTGCGCCTCGATCTGCTTCGCAGCGTCCTGGAGTCCTTCCTTCCGGCCCAGTTCTTTCGCGTCCCGCAGCGCCGAATCCCGAATCGTCGCGGCCGTCTGCTGCGCTTCGGCGACGACCGAGTCTGCCTGCCGCCGCACTTGCGTCAAGTACGATTCGCTCTGCTCGCGCAGGTCTTCGAAGTTGAAGGCCACGCGCGCGCCCAGTTCACGGGCCGCGTTCGCTTTCAACAACCGTTGTGATTCCGGAAAACCCATGAAGTCGCTCTGATTTCAAGATTGACGACGAATCCCTGACGAGCAAGGATTCTCACGTGACAAACTGATCCCCATCGCCGGAATTGTTCGACACCTGAATCTGTCCCGCGTCTTCCAACCGTCGGACGGCGTCCACCACCTGTTGCTGCATTGCTTCCACATCGCTGACGCGTACGGGGCCGAGATATTCCATTTCTTCCTTGAGCGTCTCCGCCGCGCGTTGCGACAGGTTTGCGAAGATTTTTTGCCGGACTTCGTCCGACGCGCCTTTGAGCGCCACCGCCCACTGCCCGTTGTCGATCTCCTTGAGCAACAGCTGGATCGACTTGTTGTCCAGCTTCATCAGATCGTCGAACACGAACATCAGCCGGCGGATCTCATCCGCCAGGTCGTGATCCTGCTGTTCCAGGCTTTCCAAAATTCCCTTGTTCGTCATCCGGTCGGTGACGTTCAGAATCTGCGCCACCATCGGCACGCCGCCCGTGGCTTCGGTCTGCTGGTTGATCAGGCTGGTCATCCGGTGTTGCAGGGTCCGTTCAATATCGGCGATCACCTCCGGGCTGGTCTGTTCCATCGTCGCGATCCGCCGGATCACTTCCAGTTGCTTGATCGACGGCAATCCGCTCAGCACTTCCGCGCTCATGTTCGGCGGCAGGTGCGACATGATCAGTGCAATCGTCTGCGGATGTTCTTCGGAGATGAACGTCAGCAAGCTTTCCGCGCCCGCTTTTTGCAGGAAGGCGAACGGGACGGCGTTGATCGATTGCTTGACCGTTTCCAGGATCTGGCCCGCACCGTCTTTGCCCAACGATTGTTCCAGCAGCTCATTGGCGAAGTTCAGGCCGCCGCGCTCGATGGGCGTTTGCTCTCCGAACTGATCCGAGAACTCGCTGAGGACCGATTCCTGCTGTTCCTTGGTCACGTCTTCGATTTTGGCGATTTCCAGCGTCACGCGTTCCACTTGTTCGCGCGACATCTGGCTGAGCACCTCCGCAGCCAGGGGCTTTTCCAGGCTCAGCAGCAGAATCGCCGATTTTCGCACGCCATCCATGATTGCCGCATTAATTATGACAAGGAATTATCATCAGAGCTTTTGCTGACCCGCAGCCGTCTGTCATCGGCCCAGGGAAAAATTCGTTTATTTCGCCGCTTGTTGGAGCCATCGACCGATTACTGCCGCGGTCATCTCCGGATTGTCTTTCACCACCGTCTGGATGAGGTCGCGTCGCGTCGGCTCGCGTGGCTGATCCTCGTGCGGAGCTTCTGCCGACGTTGAGTTTTTCAGTTTGAGTTGCTGAGAGTCGAAGGCGTCGAATTCTGTATCAGCCGTCGATCCCCCGGGCGCGGATCCCATTTTCCGGAGCGTCCTTAAGACCCAGATGGCAAACAGCGCCAAGGCGACCGCACCGCCCCATTCCTGGCCCCATTGAGTCAGCTGTTCGCTCCAGGGGAGTTTCGGGTCCTGTGACGGTTCTTGGAGCCGATCCACCGATTTCACCACCACCGCAGCCGATTGCGAACTGGCGGGCACCAGTTGCGCCACTGATTTCCGCACGTCCGTCATGACTTCTTGTTCGACCTGGGCGATATCCAGCTTTCCCGCCTCTTGCTCACCCGCGGCTTTCCGCTGTGCCACCACGTCGCGATAATAATCCCGCGGAATCGAGACGCTGACCTGCACGGCTTTGGGCATCGCCGCGATCAGCGCTTTTTCCGTCACTTCGAACGATACGCCGTTCAGCGTGTTGGTCTCGGTTTCCAGCTGCTGGCGGGTCCGGTTCTGTCCCACCGCGGCCGGTTCCTGCACGCGGCCGCCGCGGTTGCCCCTCACACCTGCTTCGCCGCGCGGCATCTGTTGTTGTTGATTATCCGTCACTTTCGTTTCCGATTCGAAAATCGGCACGATTTTCCCTTTGTCCACGGTCTGCGATTTCGTCACCGACGATTTGACGTTCTCCACGTCCACGTGCGCCGTGACGATGACGTTGGGAATGTAGCTCAGATCGTTGCTGATCTTTCGCTCATATTCCTGGCTGAATTCCCGGATGCGCTGCATCAATTTGCTGTCGAACGGGTCGTCGGCCGCGTCGCCGGTATAACTCACGCCGTGAATCCGGTCGAACACCGTCACGTCACCGGGTTGCAGGTCGGGCACCATGCTGGCAACGGCCGATCGGATCCCGTGGACCAGCTTCTGAGAGAGTTCCCGTCCGCCGCGCGGCGTGACCTGCACCGTCGCCGTCACCCGGGACTTTTGCGACCATGTTTGCCGCCTGCCGGAACTCGCCACCACGACGCGGGCGTCCTCGATATCCGGCACCTTTCGCAACATCCGCCGCATTTCCTGCAGCAGCATCGCCTCTTTCATCTCGGCACGCTGTTTGTCGGTGGACAGGGGGCCCATCGATTCCAATTGCTTCAACATCTGCGAGCCCAGATCCGCGGGCATCGCGTCGAATTCCAAGAGTGCAGCGTTGTAACGATCCACCTGGTTGGCGGGCACCATGATCCGGCCGCCGACCCGGCGGAATTCCGTCAGGTTGGCCTTCATCAGCGCCTCTTCCGCGGCGATCACTTCTTCCGTCGAATAGATTTTTCCAAAGGACAACGCAGTTTCGCTGCCGCCGCGCTGTTGCCACAGCAGCACCGCAAATCCGCCGATCACCAGCAGCGGCACCGCAATCAACGTGCCGCGTTGACTGGGTGACATCGAGCGGTACAGCTCAAAAAACTGCCGCATCATGCGTTGGAGAACGTCCATGGAACGAAATCAATAAAGAGAGGAAAGGCCGTTGTTCGTTGACTGACTGTCACTCACGGCGCCTCGCGGGGCGCTACATCCTTAACTGCTGAATTTCCTGATACGCGTCCACCAGCTTATTTCGAATCTGCAACATCATTCGCAGGGCCAAGTCGGCTTCGCGAAATGCCGTGAACGACTCGACCATCGTCAAATCATCGCCGACCAGGCTTTGCTCAATGCTGCCTTGCGCCTGATTGGTCATCGTGTTCGTCTGTTCGAGCGCCTGCCAGAGCGCATCCTGGAAACTCGTCGCCGGCGCCGCCGCCGCTTCCTGCTGCGGCATCATCGGCCGAATCAACGGGGACGGCATCAGGTTCAACGACGTTATCGGCTGCATGTTCGACATTCCCGGCGAGATGCTGATCTCTGGGTTTCGGAACTTCAGATCAATCCGGCGATTTCAGATCTCCAAGGTCGTGATGATGCCGCTCGCTCACGCCAGAATTCGAAACGTGTTTTCCGCCATGTCTTTGGTCACATCGATCGCAGACAGATTGGCCTCGTACGCCCGGCTGGCCTCGAGCGCATTGACGAATTCCGTGATCAGGTTGACGTTCGGGTAGCTCACATTGCCATCCTTGTCCGCATGCGGATGCTCGGGACTGTACACTTTTCGAAACGGCGTCTCCGTGTCGAGTTCGATCTCCGCACGCACGCCTTGGCCGCCGGTTTCGTCGCCTTTCGGCTGCGTGGCCAGCGCCACGATTCGCCGTTGAAACGGTTCCGGTTTCCCGTCTTCGTTCAGCGTCGTTTGCGCGTGCGCGATATTTCCCGAAATGACGTCGACGCGCGTGCGCTGTGCCATCAGTCCGCTGGCACTGATTTCCAAGGTTCGAAACATGGCCTGCTCCCGTCGCGCTGTTTTAACGGTTTACCGTTCACGCCTGTCCGCTGATGGCCGCCTGCAATTGCCCATACTGAGCCGACATCAATTGCAAGGCGAACTGTTGCATCAGCGAATTCTTCGTCATCTGCAAGAACTGATGTTCGACACTACGGTTATTGGCGTCTTGAAACGTGATTCCCGGCTGCGTCTCTTCCACGCGGGCTTGAAACAATTGCGCTGGAAACAACTCCGGCGGCGGTGGTTGCATCGTCCCGGGAGACTCCACCGGATGCAGCGACCACGGCACGCCCGGCGATTGAGGCCAAGCGCCGGAATTCGGACTGGGTTGCATGGCCGCCCGCAGCGCCGCTTGAAAATCCGCTGCCGGCAAGTCCCGCATCCGATACCCTGGCGTGTCGATATTGGCGATGTTGCCCGCCAACACCTCTTGTCGCCGTTCGGTGAACTTCGCGACCTGCCGGAGCATCGTCAAAGGCGTCTGCGCTATGATTGACTGCAACATCGCTCAGCCTTCGTTCAGGACCATCCATTTTTGATTCAGGAGCAGCCCGGCCATCGATTCGACAGCCGGGCGCACCTGAGTTGCTTTCGGACTCCATCTTCTGCACTCAGTTTTCAGCCGTTCATCAAGCAGCTCGGCGGAGCGGATCGACCCTCGGTTCGGATTCCACTTCTTCGTGCCGCTTGAGAGGCTGAAAGTTCGAGCCGGGGCCTCCGCGCGGCGGGTAGCCGTATTCCCGCAGTTTTCCCGAGAGGGTGCGGATGCCGATTTGCAGCGCTTTGGCCGTTTTTTCTCGATTGCCGTTGAACCGCACAAAGGTCGCTTCAATCAGCTTGCGTTCCATTTCGCTCAAGGTCAGCCCGGCCGGGACTTCGCAGTCGACGTCCGCTTCGGTCTGTGCGAGCCAGGGTTCGAGCATGGCCGCGGTGAGCTTGGCGCAGTCGAGCGAACAGGCCCGTTCAGGACATTTTCGAGTTCGCGCACGTTGCCCGGCCAGTCGTGCTTCTGCAGGAGGTGCAGCGCTTCGACGGTGATCGACCGGACCGGTCGGCCTTCGCGAGCCGCGATGCGCCGCAGGAAGTGTTCCGCCAAGAGGCCCAGATCGTCACTGCGGGATCGCAGCGAGGGGAGATGAATCAACATCTGGCACCCTTCCTCGAGCAGGTCCTGCCGGAAGAGGCCGCGTTCGGCCAACTCGGACAGATCGCTTGGGGTGCTGAAGATGACGCGGACGTCAAATCGGATCCGCTCTCCCGTGACCGGGTTCTCAAATCGCTGCTCGCGCAGCAATTGGGCCAGTTTCCGCTGAATCGGCAGGGCCATGCACTGCACCTGGTCGAACATCAGCGTACCGCCGTCCGCAGCGGCCAGACGTCCGGTCGCCACGCCAGCCGCCGACAGGCCGCCGACCAATTCCTGTTCCAGCGTTTCCGCCGACATCACGCTGCAATCCAGCTTGATGAACGGGCGATGGGCCCGCCGGCTGGCGTCGTGAATCGCCTGGGCGACCAGATCGGCGCCTGTCCCGGGTTCACCCCGCAGCAGAATGCCGCCCGATTGATCGGCTGCCTGCTGAATTTGTTGCCGGAGCGTCTGCATCGCCGCGCTGTGGCCCACCAGTTCCCGCAGGTTGCGGTTCGCCAATTGCTTACGCAGTCGTCGCGTTTCGCCGGTCAGCCGCGCCCGCTGAGTCATCGCGCACACCTGCAATTGCAGGTATTCCCGCGAGTAATCCGCCGGCAGGACTTCCAGCAGCGGCGCGCCGTTGGAAATCTCCAACTGATCCATGGAGTGGGACGCATCGACATAAGCGATCTGGGTTGACCACCCGCGTTGATTGATCTGTCCGGCCAGTTGGCCCGAGGTTTGTCCGGGGGGCAGCGGGCCGACAAAACAGACGTCCAACGGGTACTGGTGGAGCGTCTGGACGGCGGCATCGACGGTGGGGACGACTTTGCACGTCAATCCCAGCGATTGCAGGTCCTGCGCCAGTTTCGCCGAAAGCTGGCCGTCGTTGGTGACGACGCAGACGGGTGACAAGACCGCATTTTCGGCGGGTGTCGCCGGGGCGGTGAACCGTCCCGGAAAAGGGATCACGTCGGGATGTGACGCTGTCATGGAGACTTCCGATAGTAGAGGGGAGAGAGAAAGTTTGAAGTCCGCAATCAAGTCAAGTGTTCAAGTTCAGACGGGACAGGGGAGGAGAGGACAGGAGGCCGTACGCTGATTCCGCCTTGATTCCCTGCGCGACGGCCTGCAATTCGCGCTGGGTGGCGTTCTTGCGCTGACTCAATAAGTCGGTGCATGATTTTTCCGCAGAAATCAGCACCGACACCAAGGATTCGGCTGCCGCAAGCTCCGCATCGCATGCGCGCCGATCCCCGTCCGAAAGGCCGTTCCGCTCGCGCGGCCAGGCCTGCCAGACGGCGGACTGCGTTGCCGTTACATCGCTCAGATGATCCAACAGCTGCTGCTTGTGGTGCAGCATCGCCGTGAGGTCCGAGTAGTTGTCGTCGGCAATCAGTCCTGCTTGCAATTGAGACAGTTCCAACAAGGCTCGAAAACACGCCGACCGTTGACGGAAGGCGTTCAAAAATTCTTGAGAGGTGATCATCGCCATCGAACGAATCCTGAGAATCGCTGGATTTACGGGGTTTGCCGTGCTCGATCGAGCCATTCCTGCCATTGGTCGCGATTAAAATTGGTGGCAGGAACCTCGAATGCGGAATCGGGAAACAGCCGCTGATTGAGCATGGACTTGGCGGTCGCGAGCATGCTTCCCGCTTCGACCGGTTTTTGCAGGTGGTAGTAACACTGCGCCATTTGAATGTAAGCCGTCAGAGTGAGGGCGTCGTTCGGATAGCGGTTGGCCGCGGTGTTGTATTCCGCGATCGCCTGCTCGTATCGACGCAGCCGATACAGGGTGTGAGGGATTTCGAAGTTGGCGTTCTTGAGCAGTCTGCGCGAGACGTCTTCCAACCGGTCTTTGGCGGCGTCCGGCTGCAGGGAGTGGCAGATGATCTCGAATTCTCGCAAAGATCTCTCGAGCGCCTGGTCCTGCTGCCGCTCCAATTGGAGCCGGGTGTTGTCCGTCTCGGCGACCTGAAACAATTGATAGAACCATTCCGACTGCCGTTGGAACGATCGGGCCAGATAGTAGCGGGCTTCGGTCGCTCGTTCGTCGTCCTGATTTCGGATCAGGTATTCGCCGAGCAGCGCAGCGGCTTCGAGCCAATGTCGCTGAGCGGCTTGATAAGCCGATTTCACAGCCTCCGAGGTTTGCCCGGATTGCGCGTAGACCGCTTTTCGCCGTTCCACTTCGCCTTTTTCAAACATCAATCGCCCCAGAGAAAGCTGGGCATCGCGCCATTCCATGGCCGTCGGCGAGAGCTGTTCCGAGGTCAGAATGTTCCGCCAGACGGCCTCCGCCTCGTCGAGGCAATTTTGCTCGTAATGGCACACGCCGATCAGATTGGCCGCCGTGAAGACGGAGGGATCGGTCGGATAGGCGGTCAGGACTTGCTGCAGGTCGATGATCGCGGTGTCAAGCTGATCAAGATCCAGGTTGATCCGGCTTCGTTTGACCAAAGCCGCCGCCATAAGCCGGTCCGGTTCCGTCGCGATAAACTGATTGATCAGTTCGAGCGCTCGGGAGAATTCATGACAGCGGTGGAAGTGGTCCGCTGCTTTCCAGAGCGCGTCGGGATACTGCACCGTATTTTCCCGCACTTCGGCCAATCGCACGAACGCTTCCGCGCTCATGCGCCATTGCCGACGTTGCTCGTCCAGTCGCGCCATCCGCACGGAATAGCGTTCGTTGTTCAGTTCGGCTTCGATTTCTTCCGCCCAGCGCTGGTGGACGCGCGCCGCCAACTCGTAGGCTTCGTCTTCCGGAAGCAGCGGCGTCATCATTTCCGCCAGGGAAATCGCTTCCGAATAGTGCTTCCGCGACGTCAGCCAGTCATTCCACGCTTCCAGGACAGCATCGCGGAATTCTTCGCGGCTTAACCAACGGTTGATGTACGCTTCATCGGCTCGGACCATTCGCAGGGCGGCGCCGTAGCACTCGAGGGCTTTCTCATGACTGCCCGCTTCACGCCACAATCGCGCCAATCGCAGATTGCAGGCCGTTCCCTCGGCTGTTTCGCCGTACTGCTCGGCAATTTGCTTGAAGCAGTCGCGAGCCAATTCCCGATGATTGTCGATTTCGGTTTCGTTCCGGTCGGCGCGTTGTTGCAACTCGGCCGACAATTCGTCTTCGGCCAATCCCAACAGCCAGCCGGCTGTCCGCGAATATTCCACGGCAAGATGACGGTCGTCGCACATCGGCTTCAGCAGCGCGACAGCCGAACGGTAATCTTTTTCCGCCAGGTGAAGTTGAGCGGTCAACAGCCGGGCTTCTGGAGAGTTCGCCCCTGGTTCCGACAGTTCTTCCAAGACGTCTTCAGCCTCTTCCAATTCCGACAGGGCCAGGAACACCTCTCCCTGCCGCAGCCAGGCTTGGTCCAGGTCCTCCACGGCGGTGCCGGGAGCGTCGATGATTTCTTCGGTGAGCTTCCGCGCCTCGGACAACAATTCCGGACTGCGAATTCCCGGGGTGACGTACAGTTCCGTCAGCGCCATCGCGGTCTCCTGGCGATGCGCCAGTTCTGACTTCAACGCTTCTTCCAGCAAAGGACGCGCGCGAATGAAATCTCCGCTGCGGTACAGGCTCATGCCCAATGCATAGGACCATTCGCCCATCCGGGTCTGGTCCATTCCCAGACTTTCGGCTTCCCGCAGCAATCCGATGGCCTCGGGATATCCCGCAGGTTGCTTTTCAACGGTCTCGTGATCGGCCTCGTCATGAGTCTTGTGCTCGGTCTCGTGATTGGACTCGTGATTGGTCTCGGCGGGTAGGGGAGCCTGCACTTGGTGAAATGTCGTCATTCCCTGGATGAACTTCACTGCGCCCGCGAATTCCGGTTCCTGATATCCAAGTTTGTCCAGCTGTTGGGCGATCTCCTGCGCTGGCTGATATTCGCCGTTATCGAGCAGTTGCAGCGCCAATGCGACTTGGTCGTGCGGTTCCAGTTGCACAGGACGAGTCACCCAGCAACCCACCACCCAGCCGGCCAAGAGGACTCCCGTCAAACCCAGACCGAGTCGCAACTTTCCTTTGGACAGCAATCCCCGCATCCCACGGGGCGCGGCCGCGCTGTCGGCGTTCGCCGCTTTGGCATGGGCCTTGCCCGCTTCCGTGGTGGTGGGGGGGGTATGCGACATGTGGCGACAACGGGAGCGGTCCCCGGATCCCTCAGGATCAGAAGCACGCGAGTGATGAAATTTGGGAAACGATCGGAAGACAGGAAAATCGTCGAATCAGACGGACAGATCGTCCGCACTGTCTGACGCAAGCAGATCACCGTGCAACGAGGTCATCATGCGAACCATCGGTTCCACATCATGAGATCGCAGGGCTGTTTTCTGCGGTCGAAAGACAGTTGCAATCAATTTCGAATTGGGAGTTTGTGAACGGCGGGAGATTTACTCTCAACCCCGCCGATCTGTCAATGCGAGTTGCAGAAAGTGCCGAACATTGTCGCAAATCCCAGCGCCGACAGGCAAAACTCGCGATTTCTTTCCTGCCGTGCTTGACAGGCTGCCGACGTGCGCGGCTCCAATTGTCAGACTCTCGGCTTTGTTTAATCGCCCGAGATTCTCATGGCGTTAATCTGGCGATTTCGGTCAACATGCAGGCATCCTCTGTATGACACTGGCTTCCGATTAAGAGATTGAAGGCTATTGAATCAGAGAGGCCGAGTTGGATCGTCATCGTCTTATGCTGCAAAAAAGATCGCGTCGTCCTTTTTTACGCGATTCCATGCGTTCAGTGGTCAGCGCGGGGCAAGCCTTATTCTGCAGCGCTCCAGGCGATTTCCGCCAGAATTACAATGAGCAACAGTCCGCCTATGGTCGTGGCCGCTTTCCAGGAGATGGTTTGAGCGCCGGGGCCAATGCCGAATTCCGGGGCCAGACCATGCCAGAGCAACAGACCGCCCGGGATAGTAATCAATCCGAAAAGGCCAAGGGACCAGAGAGAAGCTCCTCTCATCAGCAAGTCCTGTGCGTCGCCGATTGGTTCAATGACGGCATAGCCTAAATAGGCCCCATCGGCGACCAGGCAAAACCCGGCAAAATAGCGAAACCAACTAGAGAGTGGCTTTGAATAAAAATGGCAAAGCATCCAGATCGAAACGGGGAATGCTGAACCAAATATTGGGCCGGCCCAGATCTCCACCAGAGGAACTGGGTTCGGCGAGACGTCAGTGCGAGAAATCGTCAGCGGGTGCAAGACTACCTGGACGACTTTTCCGCCGCTCATCCAGGCACCTAAGACATGGCCTGCTTCATGCACGGCCTGCATGAATAGCCAGGAGAGCGCAATCGTCAACAGGCCATAGGCCGCTTGGGCGAGTCGCGCGGAGGTCGACATCAATATATTGTACCAAAGCAGTAACCGACCGCTGGGAATTCGCACGCGGGTCTCTCGACCACCCAAAGGCGGGCCGCTAACGATCCCGGGCTTGAATCGTTAGAATTGGGGGAAAAGGAAAGGGCTCCATGGTTCGTGATTTTGTGAATGAAAGCCTGTCGCACGATCCGATTCACGGGTACATCCCGTTCATCTCGCGGGCGGGCTTGCCGGACGGAGAAGTCGCCGAGCAGGATATCATTGATCATCCCTGGGTTCAGCGGCTGCGCAGCATTCATCAGTTGCAGACGGCGTGGTGGGTGTTTCCGTCGGCGGAACATATGCGGTTTCAACATGTGCTCGGCGCGATGCACCTGGCGACCCAGGCGGCGCAGCATTGGTACGAATCGCTGAGCGAAGCGTGCCGGAACGTGCCGTCGCGGGCGTACGTCGAGTCGCTGTTGCGAATGGCGGCGCTCCTCCACGACGTGGGGCACGGCCCGTTTGGTCATTTTTTTGACGACCATTACCTCGATCAGTTCGGCATCACGCATGAAACGATCGGCAGCGTGATCATCGAACACGAATTGGGAGACTTGTTGCGGCGCATCCGGCGGAATCCGAATGGCGTGCTGCAACCGCTGGAGGAAATCGACCCGCACCAGATCGCGTGGCTCATTCAGCGGCCCCGGCGCGACGACACGGAAGGGCATCCCGACTGGCTGAAGAAACTCCGGTCGCTGTTCAGCGGCATCTATACCGTCGACAACATGGATTTCGTCCTTCGCGACGCCTACATGACGGGAATCAATACCAAGGCCTTCGATCTGTCGCGCATCCTGCACTATACGTTCTTCACGCCGCAGGGCTTGACGATCCACCCGCGCGGCCTGCCAACGCTGATCAACTTCATCGAGACCCGCGCCAACTTGTTTCGGACGGTCTACTTTCACCGGACCGTCCGGGCCATGGACCTGGCGCTGGAGGATGTGTTTGCAGACACGATGCAGCATCTCTTTACGGGAAACCCGCTCGATAAACTGGGGGAATACCGCCGGTTGACTGAATCGTCGTTTCTCGTCGACGTGCAGCGCTGGGCCGACGAGCGGCAACCCGAACTGAAGGCGCTCGGAGAACGCTGGCAACAGATTCTCTCGCGGCGGGTACAATGGAAGATGGCGTGCGAGCGGACATTGAATTTTCACTCGGCAACGTCGGAGCGGACCACGATTTTTTCCGAACCGGACCTGGTCATCCGGCGAATTCGCGAGCGACTTCCTACGGACATTCGTGAGATTCCGCTCAAGTTCGACGTGGCTCGGCACTATCATCGGCCGAGCGGGCGGCTCCCCAGCAGCGGGCAGAATTTTCTGCTGGACGCTTCCACGGGCAGCGTTCAAGAATTGCACGACGATGATCTGTTTCGCGCGCTGCCGGTCAGTTTTGTGATCTTTCGCATCTATTCGCAGGATCACCGTTACGACGGCGCGCTGAATCAATCCTTGAACGCCGCGCTGGGCGATGCCGGCGACGCCAAGACCAATATGTAACGGGGAATTCCGCTGGCGAATCGCTGACGCTCCACGAATCCAGCGGACAGACATCTCGTCCAACGGTTGCCTTCCCTGGAATCTGAATCGTCCCCGGGCCTATGATCGGCAGCTTGTGTCGCGCAATCGCCGCATGGTTCGGCAAAGTGTCGAATTCCGTCTTCTGAATGATCAGGGCTGTATCACATGCTTCGCACGATCGGCGGGTTGATGGGTTTGATCGGCTGTTTGAGCGTCGCGCCGGCGTGGTCGGCGGAGGTGACGATCCTTAAAGACGAATTCGATCAGTTGCCTTCGGGGCCGTTGAGCAAAGTGCTATGGGCCCGCGCGGAATATCATTTTTTACCGGAGTCGGGGCCTAAAGGCCCGTGGAACATCACGGCCTATACATCCACCATCGGTTCGCAACGCGCCTGGAAGGTGATCGAACATCAGGGACGGCATACGTTGTGGCAGACCTATACCGCAGGCGCCGACAAGCACATTCATCCGATGGTGACGGCGGGCGATCCGTTGTGGAGGAATTACCGGCTCGCCGTCCAATTTGCCCCGCAGTCAAAAGAGCGCCGCAGCGGCGTGATGTTTCGAGTCCGCAACGATCGCTGCTATTACTTTTTCGGCGTCCAAGGAGACGAGGCGATATTGCTGCTGGTTCAAGACGAATTGGAGTTTCGCAAACCCTTCGAGAAAGTGTTGGCCAGGCAAGAACTCTCCTGGAGGCCCGATCAAGACCTGGACGCTGTTGTGGAAGTGAACGGTTCGCGAATCGTCACGACGATCAACGGAACGGTCGTCGCCGAAGTGCACGATGAGACATTTGCGGAAGGCCGGATCGGGCTGACGGCGGATATTCCAACGCGATTCTCGTCGGCGACAGTGACAGTCACGCCGGAAGAAAAGCGTCAGCTGGATGCGCGACTGGAAGAACGCGCTGCGACGGAATCAAAGCTCCAAGCCGCGAACCCGACCATGAAAGTCTGGAAAAAGGCCTCGCTGGGCGAGTTCGGCGTCGGTCGCAATGTGCGGTTCGGGGACCTCGACGGCGACGGGCAGATTGACGCGCTGATCGGCCAGATGGTCCATCATGGGCCCAAGGATCGATTCAGCGAATTGAGTTGCCTGACTGCGATGACGTTTGACGGCAAGATTCTCTGGCAGATCGGCGAACCCGATGCCTGGAAAGACCATTTGACGAATGACGTGGCGTTTCAAATTCATGATCTCGACGGAGATGGTCGGCAGGAAGTGGTCTATGCCATGAATCAACAATTGATCGTGGCCGAGGGGGCGACGGGAAAAACTCTCCGGGAAACGCCGACGCCTCAAGCGATCGTCACGCCGAAAAACCCACAGAAGTTTCCGCGGATTCTGGGGGATTCGTTGTTCTTCGCGGATTTGCGCGATCGCGGCCGGGCCGATCACCTGTTGTTGAAAGATCGTTATACGAACTTTTGGATTTTAAGCCCTCAACTGGAGACGCTGTGGCATGGATCGTGTTCGACGGGGCATTACCCGTACGCGCGCGACATCGATGGGGACGGCAGGGATGAACTGTTCATCGGGCATTCGCTATACAGTCCTGATGGAACGCAGCGCTGGTCGCTGGATTCTCAATTCAAAGACCACACCGACGCGGTGATTGCGTGCGATCTTCATCCGGAAAAGCCGGGCAATGTTCGCGTACTCTGCGCGGCGAGCGATGAGGGATTCTACATTGCCGATCTCGAAGGAAAAATTCTTAAGCGCCATCGAATCGGTCATGCGCAGAATCTGACGGTGGCGAATTTTCGATCGGACCTGCCGGGATTGGAAATGCTGGTGTTCAATTACTGGGGGAATCAGGGGATCGCACATTTTTATGATGCGGAGGGGGACCTTTATCACGATTGCGAACCCGCCAACCATGGCAGCCTGTGCCTGCCGGTGAACTGGACCGGGCGCGACGAGGAGTTCTGGTGCCTGTCTCCAAATCCCGAGTTGGGAGGGCTCTACGATGGCTGGGGACGCCGCGTCGTCCAATTTCCACAGGATGGGCATCCGGACATGTGTTATCAGGCGCTCGATGTGACGGGGGACTGCCGGGACGAATTGATCGTATGGGATCCATTTGAAATGTGGGTCTATACACAATCCGACGCGCCGCTGTCGGGAACGTTGTACCATCCAACACGCAATCCGCTGCATAACCTTTCCAACTATGGCGCTTCGGGATCATTTCCTCCGCCGGAGAAGTGATCACTCCCCAGAGGCTGCGAGTTTCTCTGTGGTGATTTGCGCCCACTGGCAAATTCGCCTGGTTGCTGATCAAATCGAAACGCGGTTTGGATCAGCACCACTCGCGGGAATTTTCCAGAGATGATGATGAACAGCTATCGACGATTGCGTTATACGGCTGTGGTGATCATCGTTGCCTGGTCCGCCGCGGCTGGTGATGAGCCGAAGACAACCTCCTCGGAAAAGAGCGGTTCCGAATTTAGTCGGCGCGCCTCGGTCGTGTTTCCCGGCAAAAGTTGGGAGGCCCGGAGCCCGCGGGAGCTGCATCTCAACGCCGGTCGATTGGACGAGTTGGCGATGAAGTTAGGAGGCCGGGGCTGCGTGGTCCGCGATGGCTATGTGGCGAGCCAGTGGGGAGACCAGTCGCAGGTCGCCGATTGGTTTTCTTCGGCCAAGCCGGTGTTCAGCGTGCTGTTGTTCTTCGCCATTGAGGAAGGCCTGGTGACGAGCGTCGACCAGCGGGTGGCGGATTTCGGCTGGGAATTGTCCGAAAAAGATCGTCCCATGACGTTTCGTCATTTGGGAGCGATGATCAGCGGATACGCGCGGCCGGAGCCGCCCGGAGCCGCGTGGGCGTATAATGACTTTGCGATTCAGCTGTATCAGAAGACGTTGTTTGACCGCGTCTTCCAAGCAGATCCGAAACAGGCCACGGAAGATCCGAAGCGGTTCGGCGCGCTGGGACTGGAAGATGGGCTCAAGTTCAACAAACGGCGCCGCATTTCCGCGTCCGTGCGAGACTTTGCCCGCATCGCGTGGTTCTGGCACAATCGCGGCGCATGGAATGGTCGTCAGGTTTTGCCACGGCATTATTTTGACGACAATATGCGACCGCAAGTGCCGAAAGATTTGCCGCTGACGATGCCAGCCCAGACCGACGACTACCTGAAAATTGATTCGTTTGGGGGCGGTTCTGACCATTTCGCGAAATGCGGCGCCGGCATTTATGGATTCAATTGGTGGTTCAATGAAACAGGACGTGACCACCCGGAAGTGCGAACCTGGCCGGATGCGCCGGCCGACACGGTGATGTCGATCGGATTTGGGGGCAACAACACGGCGATCATTCCCAGCCTGGGGTTGATGCTGGTTTGCGCAGCGGGAGATTGGAACGATTTGAAAGCCGGGGAAGAGGCTTCCAAAATCAACCAGGTGTTGAAACTATTGGTGTCGGCAGTCGAGGACTCGCCCCTTAAGTGATCCTGGATGATTCATGAAACGGTTTCGCGGGCTCTGTATCGGCGCCGGCTATTTCAGCCAGTTTCATCTCGACGCCTGGAAACGTCTGCCGGACGCCGAAATCGTCGGCATGTGCGATGTGAACCTGGAGCAGGCGCAAAGTCGGGCCGACGAGTTTCAGATCCCGCGGGCGTATGGATCGGTGGAGCAAGCGCTCACAGAACTTCGACCGGATTTCGTCGACATCATCACGCGGCCGGATACGCATCAGGCGCTGGTTCGTGCGGCCGTAGAGCGGGGGATTCCCGTCATCTGCCAGAAGCCGCTGGCTCCCGATTTCGCGACGGCGCGAGCGATCGTCGAGATGGCGGAGCAGGCGGGCGTGCCGCTGATGGTGCATGAAAACTTCCGTTTTCAGCCGTGGTATCGGGAAATCAAGCGGTTATGGGACGCAGGAGCGATCGGCCAGCGATTGCACACGTTGTCGTTTCGATCTCGCCCGGGAGACGGTTGGGGACCGGACGCGTATTTGGCCCGTCAGCCGTACTTTCGCGAAATGCCACGGTTATTGGTGTATGAGACGGGGGTGCATTTCATCGACACGTTCCGGTATCTCGCCGGCGACATTGACGAGGTGTATGCCATCTTGCGGCAATTAAACCCGGTAATTCGGGGGGAAGACGCGGCGCTATTGACCTTTCGATTTCAGTCCGGGGCCATCGGCGTTTGGGACGCCAACCGCTTCAACGAGGGAACAGCCGGCAATGCGCGGCTGACGTTCGGACAGCTATTGATGGAAGGGGACGGCGGCAGCTTGCGGCTTCAGGAAGACGGCGGCATCACGCTTCAACCGCTGGGAGAAAGCGAGCGATCGCATGACTATCAATTTGAGCGCCGCGGGTTCGCCGGAGACTGCGTTTATTTGACGCAACGACATTTTCTGGAACAGTTGTCGGCGGGACAACCATTCGAGACGAACGGCCGTGATTATCTGCGAACGCTGGCCGTCCAAGAGGCCGTCTATCGCTCGGCGGCGGAGAACCGGCCATTGCGTCCGGTGGAATGCGTCGACTAGGATGTTCGCGTTTTTTCTTCGCGAACAACCAACCGGCGATAAATCGTCGCCGTCAGGAGCATCTATCATGCGAGAATACGAGATCGCCGTGTTGCCGGGAGACGGGATCGGACCGGAAGTCGCAGCAGCGGCGCTGCGAGTGATCGACCGATTGCAACAGGTTGTGCCTGAACTGCGACTGCAAGTGACGTCGTATGAAGCTGGGGCCGAGAATTTTCGACGGACCGGATGCGCGCTGCCGGAGTCCGTTCTGCAAAAATGCCTGGCCGCAGATGCTGTGCTGCTGGCCGCGATTGGCTTGCCGGACGTGCGTCAGAAAGACGGGACGGAAGTGCAGCCGGAAATGATGGTGGGATTGCGCCGGGCGCTTCAGCTCCATTCGGCAGTTCGCCCGGTGAAGCTGTATCCCGGCGTGGAGAGTCCGCTGCGAACCGCTGAGAGGGGCATCGATTTCGTGATTCTGCGCGAGAATCTCGAGGGATTGTTCGCTTCGTACGGCGGCGGCACGTGCGTGGGAGATACGGTCGCCACGGACACGCTGGTGATCACGCGGGAAGGTACGCGCCGAGTCGTGGATTATGCATTCCGGTTGGCGAAACGGCGTCAAGGTCGGCCGAGCGACGGCAAGCGAATCGTGACGTGTGTCGACAAGGCAAACGTATTCCGGAGCTTTGCATTTTTTCGCAAGGTGTTTTTTGAAGTCGCCCAGGAATTTCCGGAGGTTCAAGCCGAAGCGACCTATGTCGATGCCATGAGTCTTTACATGGTGCAGAATCCTTCCGCTTATGACGTGTTGGTGATGGAAAATCAGTTCGGTGATATTTTATCGGACCTGGGTGCGGGCATTGTTGGTGGTCTGGGGTTGGCGCCGTCCGCGGAAGTGGGAGATCAGCATGCGTTGTTCCAGCCTTCGCATGGCTCCGCGCCGCAGTTGGCGGGAAAGAATCTCGCGAATCCGCTGGCGATGATTTTGTCCGCTGCCATGATGTTCGACTGGCTCGGGGAGCGACACCAGGATCCGGCGGCGCGGTCCGCCGCACAGCGGATTGAAAAAGGAGTGGCGGCAGTGCTGTCAGAAAAGCGTTGCCTGACGAGAGATCTGGGGGGGACGGCCGGCACGTCGGAGGTCGCGGAGGCCGTGGCGGCGGCGTTGTAGACCTCACCCTCGTGGCGTCATTTCCCGACGGTCTGATCGGTGAGCGACGTTTGAATGCGAGCTCGAAATTGGGCACGGAATTCACTGGGCGTCTGGCCGGTTTCGCGGCGAAACGATCGGGCCAGATAGTGCATGCTGGAATAGCCGGCCTGCTCGGCGACGTCCGCGATGGAAAGAGCCGTGTTGGCCAGCAGGTCGCGGGCGCGTTCCAGTCGGACGCGACGGATTTCCGCGCCGATTCCGCGCTTGAGGGTGGCGTGAAAACGCTTTTCCAAAGATCTTCGTGAGGCGGGGATACGGTTCAATACATCCGTCACCTGCTGGCAGGTCATGCCGCGATCACGGATCATGCGGACCGCGGCGGTGACGTCGGGGTCTCCGCCCGCGAGGATATCGGACGATTGCCGGACCACGACTCCGCCGGCGGGTATCAGATGGGCCGATTTCGGTTTGACGTCTCGCTGGAGCAGCGATTCCAGCAGCTTGGCCGCTTCATATCCAACCTGTTCCGCAGGCACGATGATGCTGGACAAGGAAGGTCGCGCAAGTTCGCAAAGCAGGTCGTCGTTATCGACACCGACGACGGCGACTTCATCCGGAATGCGCAGCCCCGTCAACTGGCAGGCATTGAGCAGTTGCACGCCCCAGACGTCGTGACAAGCGAACACCCCGACCGGTCGTGGCAGGCTGCGCAGCCAGCGCTGAAACGCCGGTTGCAGCGCCAGCAGATGAGCCCGGTGCCGATAGGATGTGGTGGGGCGTTCATAGTAGCGAGCGTATGAGTAGGGGAATCTGCCGAGAGCTTCCCGAAACCCGGCTTCCCGCTCAGTGGAATAGAGATGCCGGGGATGGCCGACGAATGCGAAGTGCCTTAATCCGCAATCGTGGAGATGATGAAACGCCAGTTCTCCAATCTGGCGATGATTGACCATGACCCGGGGAAAATTGGCCTGCGGCAGGACAGGACTGACGTTGACCACAGGCTTATGCAACGACTTGAGGACGGTCAGCAGGCCCTCGTGGCTGACATTCGCGATCAAGGCGTCGCAGCGGATGCTTTTCAGGACGGAACGTGTGGCGCCCGTCGATTCGTGGAGGACCAGCACCCAATGCGGTTTGGTCTGGGCAAACTGTTTGATGCCGCGCAGCACGCCGCGCGGATAGGCCAGGTCGCAGTCGAAGACGAGCACGATTCGCTGGGATTTTTTCATGATGCTGGATCATAGCCGGCCGGCGGTGTGCGCAAAAGCGCAAATTTTTTGCGCATTTGTCCATTGGCCGCCCCGGGGTCGCAGTCTACTCTGGTACACGTCGATCATCAGTTTGTGCTGATGAAGCTGTCGTTCCTGCCGCCCTGTTGTACAAGTCGAACGCCAATCGATGGTCGACGCCGTTGTCTGCCGGTCGTGTCTGGAATTCATCTCTCTCGGTTTTCTCAAGGAGTCTGACATGCGTTCACGTCGAGCCAGGTTCGGAGGTTTTACGTTGATTGAATTGCTGGTGGTGATCGCCATCATCGCCATTCTGATCGCCCTGTTGCTGCCAGCTGTTCAGCAGGCGCGCGAGGCCGCTCGGCGAACTCAGTGCCGCAACAACCTGAAGCAGTACGGACTGGCGCTCCACAACTACCATGAGACACACAATATTTTTCCCCCGGGCGGCAACAACACCAGCGGCCCGAGCAACAAGCTGAGCTGGCAGGCGTATGTGTTGCCCTATTTGGATCAGGCGAACCTGTATAATCAGCTGGACCTGGCCGGGACCCTGAATCAATGGCCGTACCAATACGTGCTGCCGGGGACCACGACTTTTCTGGCGGCCAAGACCGTTCCCTACGCCAAGTGTCCCAGCGATCCGTACCCTGCGAACCCGATTGATCCACTGTATCCGTCCTATGGACCCTATGCCGTGACCAACTACGCGGCCTCGCGCGGCACGCAGCGCTATACCGGCTTCGGATCTTGCCTGCAATTCGATACGGGCATTCAGGGCGTCGACAATTATGGGGATTGCAACGGGTCGTCCACCTGCGCATCCGCGATCGGCGCGAGAATCTACGGCGCCCGCATCGCCGAGATCACGGACGGCACTTCGAACGTGATTTCGCTGGCCGAAATTCTGCCGGAATGCAGCATGGCCAACGGCAGCGGCTGGGACATGTGGTCCACGGCCCGCAATGCGGTTTCCTGTTTCACCAACATTCCGATCAACTTCGACACCTGCCCTCCCCATGCGGCGGGCAACCCCTGCGACACCACGACGTTCAATTTCACATCCATGGGGATCAAATCGAAGCACTCGGGCGGAGCCACAATCCTGATGTGGGACGGCTCAGTGCGGTTCTTCAACCAGAGTATGAATCTGCTGACTCTCCAGTATCTGGGAGATCGGGCCGACGGCAACGTCGTGGGTGAATTTTAAGCTGTGACCGGGGGAACTTCTCACCCGGCTTGTTGATCTGGAGAATTTCCGGAAGCCGTCTCATCGCCTTGTGAGTGTCTGCGCGTCTCCCCTCAAGGTTGCCGCGCAGACGCTCAGGCGTACTTGCAGGTCAATGGAAGATGCACACCAGCCGGCGCGAATTTCTCAATCACTCGATGTTGGCCTTGGCCGGCGCTGAAATGTTGTCCTGGTGCGGCCAGACGACCGCCGCAGCGGCGGCCCAGAACGCGTCGATCGGCTCCCACCCATCGTCGGGTCGTAGTTTGAACGACCCTCATTTGCATTTGTTCGTCGATGATGCCGAGATCGAGCGTTCAGAAGGTCTGCTGCGGGTCATCAACAAGCCGAAGAAACGCTCCGAGCCGGTCGTTGTCGCGGATCGCCCCTGGGAAGGCGACCGGGCTCAGGCATGGGGCAGTGTGGTCCAAGAGCCGGACGGCTTGCTGAGAATGTGGTATTTCAGCATGAACACGGAACATTTCGGCGTGACGGGAGACCGCCGCGCCGAATTCCGCGACCGGGGGGGCTACGCCTATGCGGAAAGTCGAGACGGCATTCACTGGGAGAAGCCGGACCTCGGCGTCGTGGAGTTCCGAGGCAGCAAAAAGAACAACCTGTTCTATACGTTTTCGCCGGACGGAAAGAATCTCGTCGAACTCGACCTGGCTCGACAAGGGTTCGGTTTGCCGGCTTTCGATCAAGACGGCGCCCAGATCGGCGTGGTCAATAACATGGACGGATCGACGGTGATCCGTGACGACGGCGAACCCGATCCGCAGAAGCGATACAAACTCATCGCCAACATGCAGGACCATCGCATGTGGCGGCAGTATATGCTGGAGATCTATTCGGGCGTCACGCCGGAAGAGTCACAGCAGGCGTCGCGCGTGTTCGGGCAATATATAGACACCAGCCCGGACGGGATTCATTGGACGCGGCGCCCCCGCCGCGTCAGTCGCGGAGCCAGCGGCGATTACATGGTGGTGATGCGGGACGACCGCGGACAAAAGTGGTGGCTGAACGAGCGCGGCACTCCGAAGGGCGGAGGCAAACCCAGTCCCGCTCTGCGAACAAGTCGCGACTTGGTGAATTGGTCAGATTCCGTGGTGATGTTTGAAAACGGCCCCGACAGCGACTTTGGCAAGACCTTTCATTGGCACGGCGGCTTCACTCCGTTCAATTACGGGAATCTGAATCTGGGCCTGCTGGAGAAATGGCCGAATGCGGGGTTTGGCGCCACCTGCGAATTGGTCTGCAATCGTGACGACGAACCCGAGAATTGGAGTCGAGTCGCTCCCGGAACGCCGTTCCTTGATATCGGGCCGGACGGCTCATTCGATCGTTGCCTGATTTACCCGACGCACAATCCTCCGCTCCGCATCGGCGATACGCTGTATATCTATTACACGGGTTCGGGAATTCGGGTGAATGCGAATCGAGGGATTCCGATGGCGATCGGAGTCGCCACGATTCCGGTGGACCGCTTCGCCGGCATGGCCTGCTGGCGAGGACCGAACGGAAAGTTGACCACCAAACCCGTCACGGTTTCGGAGCGCCATTTGGCAATCAACGTGGAGGTGCTCGATTGGGATTCCTCCGAAGATCCTCCGCGCGTCGCACTGACCTGGCCGGACGGTTCCCCCATTCCAGGATACGAGTTGGAGAATTGCCGGGCGCAGATTGATTTCAACCGCGTCTACACGCCGATTTCCTGGTCCGGTAAGGATGGCCTGTCGGAACTGCAAGGCAAGCCAGTGGTCTTAAACTTCGAACTGCCGGGAGCGATTCTCTACAGCTATCGTTTCTCGGCCGATCCCGTTTAGTCGTTCGTCAGTTGGGGAAGACATCACGATGCTTGGGACGAGGCACTGTTGGGCATGCATGGCAATCATGGCACTCGCCGCAGCCGCGGGTTGTGGCGGGATGAAGGTCGTCCCTGTTGAGGGGGTCGTGACCTGGAACGGCATGCCGGTCGACAAAGCCGAAGTTTGCTTCATTCGTGACGATAAAACGAAAAAGGGAGAGCCGGCTGCTCCCGCGATCGCACGGACCGATGAGAACGGCGTGTTTACGCTGAAAACCGGCGATCAAATCGGCGCCTTGCCCGGACATTACCGGGTCACCGTGCAGAAATCGAATTTGGAAGACCTGGACATTCCCAATCCGTTGCCGGCGCCGTACCGGCAACGAGACATCATTGCGTACATGGTCGCGAACAACCTCGTCGTGGAACATTTGCTGCCGACCAAGTATTCCGACATGCGCAACTCACCCTTGGAAGTGGATGTCACTGCGGACGGATCCAATACCCAGATTGAACTCATGTTGGAAGGGGAACCACCGAAATTGCAAGGTAAGAAAACGGCAAAAACCAGTCGCTGAAAGCGGTCCGAGTCAATCGCGGCTGTCTGCAAAGGTGTTCAGAGAGTTCGACCATGAGATTGTGTTTATCGCTTGCGATCACCGCTGGAATGATGCTGTCGTCGACGTCCCTGATTGCCGACGAGAACGTCACGATCCGCGCCGACGTGGTTTATGACCATAAAGACGGCATGGCGTTGACGATGGACCTGCTGGTTCCCCCTCAGCCGAACGGGGCCACGATTCTGTTTTTACGGAGCGGAGCATGGTATTCGGCCTGGACCGATCCGCAGGAGGCGATTCCCGATTGGAGATTGTTTCTCGATCACGGATTCACCGTCGGGATCGTACGCCATGGCAGCGCGCCGAAATATACCGTCCCCGAGGCCCTGGACGACGTCCGGCGCTGCATCCGATTTATTCATAAAGAGGAAACGGCATTGGGAATCGACGCGAGCCGCTTGGGAGTCTGCGGAGAAAGCGCCGGGGGCCATTTGACGCTGATGTTGACCACCACCGGCGACGACGGCGACCCGTCCGCAACAGACCCGTTGCTTCGCTTCAGCAGCCGAGTGGCGACCGGAGCGGCCATCTGTCCGCCCACTGATTTGCGTGGTTGGACGACCCATCCTCCGCGAGGAATTGCGGAGATCGAAGGGCTGAAAGAGCCATTGACCTTTGATGCGGCACTGGAAGACGACGTTTCGCCGCTGCTGCACGTCACCTCCGACGACGCGCCCGTGTTGATGCTGCACGGGGACAAAGACACGGTGGTGCCGATCGAGCATAGCCGCAATATGCTGGCGGCGTGCGAACGCGCCGGCGTGCCGGCGCGGCTGTTCGTCGCCGAAGGCGGCGGCCACGGTTTCAGTCCGGGACGAAAAGAGAAAACGATTCGTCCGGAGATGTTGCGCTGGTTTAAGGAACATTTATCAAATCGGCCGAGTCCGCAGGAGCCACGGGGTGTTAGATAGCGTCGTTGTTCGCCCTGAATCGACCATCGATCAAGAGAATTCCAAGGCGTCGATGATGCACGTAGTTGACCTGACTTTGACGCTTCGTTCCGGCATGCGAGGCGTCGAATTCGAGAAGTTGCATACCATTAATGAGCACGGCTGGAACAGCCGCATGCTGCACTTGTATTCGCACAGCGGCACGCACGTCGACGCCCCGATGCATTTCGGCGTCGCGGACGTGACGATCGAGGCGATTCCGCTGGATCGATTTGTGGCTCCGGCGTGGGTCGTCGATCTGCCGAAAATCGAACCGAGTGAATTGATCACCGTATCACATCTGGGAGCGACGGCGGACCGGGTGACTGGCCAGGAAGGCCTGTTGCTTCGCACCGGGTGGAGCAAACATGCCCTGCGAGATCCGGAGCAATATCGGGACAGAATGCCGCGCGTCAGCCGGGAACTGGCTGAATGGTGCGTCGAGCGGCGGGTCCGTATGCTGGGAGTGGAAACGCCTTCGGTGGCATCGGTGAACAGCCACGAAGAAGTCACGATGATTCATCAGATTCTGCTGGGCAACCAAGTGATCGTGGTGGAAGGTTTGGCGAATCTATCCGCCTTGCAGGAGGAGCGGGTGTTGTTCTGTGCGATGCCGCTGAAGATCGAAGGAGGCGACGGCGCTCCGTGCCGCGCTTTTGCCGTGGAAGGCGTCCCTTGGGCGAATTTTCCCGGTTGAGCCTGTCCGCAGAGAGCGACGATGTTATGGCGTTTGAAGAAGGTGGGTTGATGCAACGACTGAGTCACGTTTCGATTTGCCTGATGCTGGTGTTCTCTCTGCCGCTAATTGCGGCGGAGCCGGAACGCCAGACCTCGGTGAGCATTCAAGGCGAACAGTTTCAGATCAACGGCCGACCGACGTACGCGGGCAGACGCTGGAACGAAAAAAAGATCGAAGGTTTGCTGTTCAATTCGCGGATGGTCCAGGCGATTTTTGATGACTTGAACCCGGAAACACGTTCCCGCTGGGCGTATCCTGACACGCAGCAATGGGACCCAGACCGCAATACGCGGGAATTCCTGGCAGCGATGCCCGAATGGAGGTCTTATGGTTTGCTGGCGATCACCTTGAATTTACAGGGTGGCAGTCCGCAGGGATATTCTTCCAAACAGCCATGGATCAATTCTGCATTTACGGACGATGGCGCGCTTCGTCCGGATTACATGACCAGGCTGAAACTGGTCCTGGATCGTGCCGACGAACTCGGCATGGTCGTCTTACTCGGCCTGTTTTATTTTGGACAGGACGAACGACTTCACGATGAAGCGGCGGTGGTCGCAGCCACGGACAATGCCGTGAGCTGGGTGTTGGACCAGGGATATCGGAACGTGCTCATCGAAGTGAACAACGAATGCAACGTGAAGTACGATCATCCGATATTGAAACCGGATCGGGTGCATGAATTGATCGAACGGGTCAAATCGATTCAGCGAGACGGGCGCCGACTCCTGGTCAGCACCAGCTACGGCGGGCGATCGATTCCGCGAGAGAATGTCGTTCGTGCGGCCGATTTTCTGCTGTTGCACGGCAACGGCGTCAATGACCCCGCAGTCATCACCGACATGGTGCGGGAAACCCGGCAGGTTGCCGGCGATCGGCCGATGCCGATTCTGTTCAATGAAGACGATCATTTCGGTTTCGATCAGCCCGACAACAACCTCGTTCGTGCGGTCGGCGAATACGCTTCCTGGGGATACTTCGATTTTCGCCTGAAGGGAGAACCGTTTCCGAATGGTTTTCAAAGCGTTCCCGTCGACTGGAGCATCTCCAGCGATCGGAAGCGTCAGTTCTTTCAGGCCATCGGCGAAATCACCGGTGCGAAGGCGGGAAATTCGCGATAATCAGGGGTTCGATTTTCCACGGCACTGCGCGTCCGGGGTTGCGCGTGATCGAGGTGATAGATGCGGAGGTCGTGGCGATGGATGGCGCTGGCGAGCGGGCTCGTGTTGCTCTTCGGGTCGGTGCTCGCGATTTATTTTCGAGATTCATCGCGCAACCGCATCGATATTCTTCTCGTCACGCTCGACACCACCCGAGCTGATCGCATCGGCTGTTATGGCCATCGTTCCGCGCGCACACCGGCGCTCGACGCTTTGGCCGAACGCGGCGTCCTCTTCGAGCGAGCCTATACTCCCGTGCCGCTCACCTTGCCGGCTCATTCCTCGCTGTTCACGGGGCTGTATCCGCCCGAGCATGGGCTGCTCATCAATGGCCGCGGGCGGTTGGGAGAACGTATTCCGGTGCTGGCGGAGTCGTTACGAGCCGCCGGCTATGACACCGGCGCGTTTGTGGCGTCGTTCGTGCTGGACTCCAAGTTCGGACTCGAACGCGGATTCGACACGTACGACGACGACTTGTCGACTTCCGGACCCGCTCACGATTCGTCTCATCGCCGAAGAAGCGGCGATCAGGTGGTTGAATCGGCCCTGAGTTGGCTGGCTCGGCGCGAGAATCGCCCATTTTTTTGCTGGATTCATCTGTTTGATGCGCACGCCGCCTATGATCCGCGTCCGACGGTTTTCGGCGATGCGTTCACGGATCAACCATATGACGCCGGAGTCGCGTTTGCGGATCTTCAATTGCAGAAACTGGTTGACTCTGTGGAGCGGGGCAAGCGACAACGGCCGACGTTGATCATCGTGGCGGGCGATCACGGCGAGGGGCTGATGGATCACCAGGAGGACACGCATGGCTTGCAGATCTATGACTCCACGATGCGCGTGCCGCTGGTGTTCGCCGGGCTTTCGACAATCAAGGCCGGCCATCGCGTCACATCCCCGGTTTCGTTGGTTGATATTTACCCTACGATCCTGGACTGCGCCGGCATTCCCCTGCGTCAAGCAGTCAGCGGCCAAACCATCAAATCGGCATTCACGGGAGCGTCGATCGCTGAACGACCTTGTGTTGTCGCTTCGGAAGCGCCCCTCTTGCTGGAAGGCTGGGCCCCCGTGCATGGCCTGGTGACGGAGCGTTGGAAATACATCCACACGATTCAACCGGAATTGTACGATTTATCAATTGATCCGCGCGAATCGAAGAATGTGATCGCAGAACAACCCCGAGAGGTCGCGGAATTGGAGGAGATATTGCGGGAGGCGAAACGTGGGATGGCATCCCGTGATGCCGTCGGCGTCACGTTGTCGGCACAAGAACAAAGAACGCTGGAAAGCCTCGGATACGCGTCTCGCCCCGCATCCGCCGACGCCTCTGTCGCTGAGCATCAACTGGCCGACGTCAAGGAGATGATGCCCTATCACAGCCAACTGGAGCACGCCAAGCAATTATTCGGCCAGGGAAAATTGGACCAAACGGTCGGCATCGTTGAGCAGATTCTCAATCAACGGCCGCAATATGCATCGGCTCGCATGCTGCTCGGCGATGCCATGATGATGCAAATGAACTATTCTGAAGCCCAGACTGCCTACGAAACAGCTCTCGCGCAGCGGCCGGACGATGCTTTTCTGCTGTCCCGGCTAGGCAGCGCGCTGGCGATACAGGACCGGAATGAGGAAGCGGTATCGTTTTATTTGCGCGCGCTGGCGATTGATCCAGAATTCGCGCAATGTCACCTCGATCTGGCTCAGGTTCTGCTGCGACTGGGCAAAGTTGCAGAGGCCCATTGGGAATTGAAGGAAGCGATCCGCTGCGACGCGACTCTCATCGAAGCGCACATGCAGATGGGCCGACTGCTGGCCCGGACCGGCCGCGGAATCGAGGCGATGGCCTGTTACGAGACGGTCCTCAAATTTCATCCGAACCATACGCTCGCGCGACTGAATCTGGCCAGCGCGCTTTCCAACCAGGGTCGCATCGGCGAAGCGGTCGCCCAGGCGCAGAAAGCGTGTGAACTGGATCCCGCCAGTTTTGACGCAAGATATCATCTGGCGGCGATTCTAGTGCAACATCACCGAGGAGACGAGGCGCTCGAGGCGATTCGCGAGGCGCTGCGTCTTCGCCCCAACGATCGCCGCGCCCGGGAACTTTTGGAAGCCGTCGTTCAGGCTAAGGGAAGCTAATGTCCCGCAAAAACTTCTGAGGATGTTCGTGGAAGCGAGTTTTGTTTCATGCGGTTGATCTTTTCACGTCGGCTGCCGGTGATCGCCCTGGGGTTCACGCTCCTGGCCATGGTGCTGGCGCTCTATTTACGGCCCCGTCCCCGGCTGAACGTGATTTTTTTGACGCTCGACACCGTGCGTTCGGATCATCTTGGGTGTTACGGATGTGCTTTCGCCGAGACTCCCGCGATCGATGAGTTGGCGCAGCAGGGCGTACTCTTTCAGCGAGCGTATACACCGGTTCCATTGACGCTTCCCGCCCACGCCTCGCTCCTGACGGGCTGCAATCCGCCGGTGCACGGTTTATTTCTCAATGGACGTGGACGCTTGGGCAATGCCATACCGGTGCTGTCGGAAATCCTTCAGAAACGCGGGTACGATACCGCGGCGTTCGTAGCGTCTTACGTTCTCAACTCGAAATTCGGCCTCAAGCGGGGGTTTCAACGCTACGACGACGAACCTGTCTGGACCGAGGTTCCCGAGCCGAGCCGTTATCCGCGTCGAGACGGCGCAGCCGTGATGTCCAGTGCGATCGACTGGCTGCGGGGGCGGAACTCACGGCCGTTCTTCTGCTGGATCCATTTATACGACGCGCATGCGGATCCGGAATCGCACTACGACACGCGGGAAAGGTTGTTTGGAGATCAATTTCGAGAGCGACCCTACGACGCGGGGATCGCCTATGTCGATCGGCAAGTGGCGGAGCTTCAGCAATTTCTTCAGAACGAAAAAATGGCCGAACGAACCATCCTCGTCCTAGTCGGCGATCATGGAGAAGGCCTCATGGAGCATGCCGAGCGCGAGCACGGATATCTGCTCTATGACTCGACGATCCGGGTGCCGTTAATCGTCGCCGGTCCAACGTTCGTGCAGCGCGGTCATCAGGTTCCACAGCTGGTTTCACTGGTCGATCTGATGCCGACAGTTCTCGATTGTCTGAACATCAAACAATCATCACCGACTTGCGGGCGGAGCCTGCGGGCGACATTGTCGGGCAGATCAATTGCGACACAGTCATGTTATGCGGGGACCGACGCGCCCTTTGAGTTCAGCGGATGGGCGCCGCTGCGCGCCGTGGTGAATGATCGCTGGAAATATATCGAAACATCGCGCCCGGAACTCTATGATCTCGCTCAAGATCCGCAGGAATTGCACGACCTGGCCGCCGAACAGCCGGAGCGACGCCAGGAATTGGCGGACGCGTTGCATTCCTTGCAACAACAGATGTCGCGCCGCGCGGTGAGCACCTCCGAAGTGCAACTGACGAGCAAAGAGCGGAGGAAATTGGAAAGCCTGGGCTATGCCGGAGTGAGTAGCCGCCCCTCTTTTGAAACGGCACAAGGGGAACTGTTGCCGGACGTCAAAGACATGATTCCGCTCTACAACGACCTGCATGAACAGGTGGCCGAAGCCAGGCGATTCCTGGCAAACAAAGAGCCTGAAGAAGCGATCCGCACGTTGTCCGCCGTGCTCGACAAGGTGCCGGAGTATCTGGAGGCTCGACTGCTGACGGCAAAGGCCTTGCTGCAATTGCAGCAGGTTTCAGAGGCGATCCCGCTGCTGGAACGCCTGCTCGCCGACCAGCCGGACCGAGCGGAGACGCATGTGTTATTGGGCCAGGCGCTGGCCGCACAGCACCAATGGCTGCGCGCTGTTTCCCATTTCCGATTTGCAATCCGGATCGACCCGTCTCCGGCGGACGTTCATTTCAATCTGGCTCAGGCGTTGAGTCAGTTGGGGAAAGAAGCCGACGCTGTTGCAGAATTGAAAGAAGCGGTTCGCCGCGATCCCCAACACGCCGCGGCGAAGGCTGAGCTGGACCGGCTCATGCAGAACAACGAAGCCACTCCCCCGTAACTCCTCCCGGAATCTGCTGACCGCATGTTGCGATGCCTGCTCATGAATCCTGGACATTCAAACGGCCGGACCCGCCGTGGCTGTCGCCAGCGCTGCGCTGAACTCCGTCTGATACCAGTCCAGAAACCGCAGCACGCCTTGTTCGCAAGCGGCGTAAGGGCCGGGTCGATAGCGGCTCGAATTCACCCCCGCTTGATTGTCGTCGACGATTTTTTTGTCCTGAATCGTCGTTTGCCGCCACATCCAAATCAGCGGTTCGACGTGGTAATCGACCCCTTCCACGGCGTGCTCGTCCACCAACCACGAAACCTCGACCTCGCTGTGCAGGGCATCGATGGGCGTGAATCGAAACGCCACGGCATGATCGCAGGAGGCCACGGCGTAATGCATGGGATAGAAGCTGAACGTCGTAATGCCGCCGTCGTACTCGGCGAGATTGCCCATCAGCGGCGCAACAGGTCGACCATCGGCGCTTTGGGTTTGAAAACCCGGTTTGATCGGGTGTCGCCGCCCGCCATAGGGCTTATTCCGGTCGGTGGGCTGCGAATCGGTCAGCCGGCCCTGCCGCACGCATTCCTCTCTCCAGAGCTGAGTAAACTCCTCAAACGTTCGTTTCGCATGGGACGAACCGGTGCTATTGGCGACAGCATCATCCATCACCGAACAATACTCGGGATGGGTGTGATCGCAGTGATAGCATTCCGCGAAATTCTCCCACATCAGCTTCCAGTTCGCCTGCACCGGCCACGCTTCGCGGTAGGCGATTTTGGCGCGCGACAGGCCGTGATCCGCCAGATATTTTCGCCCTTCCGCGGCAACCGGAGCAAAATCGTCAGGAGTCTCTCCCAGACTGATGTAGATCAACCCTTCCACGACTTCGACCCGGCAACGGTGCAGACCGTACAGCGTTTTCTCAAAATCAGGCGGCATGGTCCGCGCCGCCAGCAGTTCGCCGTCCGGCGCATACGTCCAGGCATGATAGGGACAGACAAAACTCTTGACGTGGCCTTCGCGCTCCAGGCAGACCAACGATCCCCGATGACGGCACACGTTGTAGAGGGCATGAATCTCTCCTTGCCGTCCGCGGACGAGGATGATCGATTCGCCGGCAATCGAGTACAGAAAATAATCACCCGGTGCCGGAATGCGCGACGCATGACCGGCGAACCACCAGCATCGCTGAAACAGAGTCCGCTTTTCCCACGCGAAAATCTCGGCCTCGGTATAGAACGGCTGATCGAGCGAAAATCCGGCTTGCTGTCGGGCGATCAGGTCAGAAATGCGGGAAGCCGGCGAGTTGTTCATGAGAGCTGTCCTGAATCACGGGGCGGAAGTTTGAGGCGACATCGTGATGACTCGGCGTCGCTTTTGCCATGCTCTACGAAACGACGAGCGAAATTCTCAACAGAATCTATCGACTCTCTTCAGACTTTCAACATATTCCTTTCCAGGAACTTTGCGTGATGAACCGCCGAGCAAGATTGATCGTTCTCTGGGCAGCGGCGCTCTTGACCACTCACGGGAGCGGCCAGAATTCGTCTGGTGACGAGCCTGCCCCCGACAGGAGAAAAAATGATGCCGCGCTGCGCGAACTGCGGCGGCACCGCGTGCTTTACAACGGGGATTGCGATTTTTTGATCGCCGATGATTTCTACATCGGCGCACCGGACGCAAAGTTTACCAAAGAACCCATCCATCGTTTCATCGATCTGCTCGCTGACAGCGGCGTCGACACTTATCTTTGCAACGCGAACGCTCAATTGCCGTATTATCCCAGCCGACGGACTCCGAATCATCTGACGGGTTACAAGCGCGACGATTGGGACTTTGTCCGCGGCAACATTCGGCTGGATTGGGACAAGCAGCGGGCGGAAGAGACGCTCCGAGAGGAACTCATCTGCCTGAATCGTTTTCTTGATCTGGAAGAAGCCGGGGTGAACTGGGTGGAAGAGGTCAGCCGGGCGTGTCGTCGCCGCGGCATTTCTCCCTGGCTTTCGGTGCGCATGAACGATATGCACGGCCAATACAACTGGGACGGCAGTTATTTGAACTGCGCCTTGCAGCGCGATCCCCGCTTTCGTCTCAGCGGGCGGCAGCCGAATCCGCAGGATCCGATCAATCCCAAGGACCAATCGCTCAATTTCGCACACCAGGAAGTGCGTGACTATCTGCTGTTGATGACCCGCGAACTGGTCGAAGACTATGATTTTGAAGGTTTAGAACTCGATTGGCTGCGGACGCCGTATTGTCTCGACGCCCCGGCGTCTCCCGAACAGATTGAAATGATGACGCAGTGGCACGGTGAAATCCGGTCGCTGTGTGAGGCAAAAGCCGCGCGCACAGGTAAGCCCTATCCGTTGGGATTGCGCGTGCCGATTCAATTGGAGCGATTGCGGGCGGTGGGCATCGACGTCCCCACGCTGGTGAAACGCGGCATCGTCGATTTCGTCAACGTCAGCAATATCTGGCAGTCGACCTGGGATGTGCCCTATGACGAATTGCGGCGCGAACTTGGTCCCGATGTCAAAATCTACGGAGTCACCGAGGCCGCCGCGAATTGGATGAACGTAATCGAACCCGGTACCGGCAAGAAGGGATATCGCTTTCATTCGTCCAGCGCGGAACTGTTGCGCGGCAACGCCGCTGGGAAACTGGTCCTGGGAGTCGACGGCATCGAAACCTATAACTTTTTTGCCGCCGATGCGAGGATTTTTAATCCGTTCGGATATGAACACCAGGCGCAGTATCCCGCCCTGAAAACTCTGGCGGACCTGGAGTCGCTTCGAGGACTTCCCAAACAGTACACGCTGCAGTTCGATCGCTCGGGCTGGCGGATTCAGAATTGGGAATGGGCCCAGCAACTTCCGGCGAACATCGAGCCGACGACTTCGAAGTCGTTTCGTCTGTCCATGTGCCGCGAACCGACTGACGCCGGCCTGGAACTGGTGGTGCAAGTGATCGTGGATCGAACCGATGTCGTGCCTGAGCTGGGAGTGAGCTTCAACGGGGGCTATCCGGTTTATGATTGTCGGGAAACGGATCAACTGATCTATCCCGCCGGGAATTTCACCCATCATTTGCCGGAGCATCGCGCGGTGGAATTTCGGTTGCCAGCGGCCGACATTCGCGAAGGCTGGAATATCGTGCAGATTTACAACGGCAGCCACCAGTACGCGACGCCGCAGGAACGCCGCGACAATACCATGCGGGTGGTCGGGTTGGACCTGGGGATTGTCAAATCTCCCGTTCCGTGACATCGAACGCTCAGGACCCGAACTTCTCGAAAGATTTGATTGATGGACAAAGCCCAGGATTCCTCCTCCCGAGGATGGCACAGCGCGCTGACGTTGGACTCGGATCGGAAAGTGCAACGCGGCAGCGCGGACGAACTCAATGCGGCGATCTCGCGTGGCGCCGACCTACGGATTCTGACCGAGTTCCGTTACAACGAGCATATCGATCCTGAGTCGACCGACACGGAATTGATTCGCGAAGTCTGCGATTTCCAGACGGTTTATCGACTGGACAAGCGCTGGGTCGCGGGCATTATGACGCTGCGCCAACCTGTCAGTTTGCCCGATCGGTTCGGACCGCGGCCGTCGATGTCGTTTTTTCTTTATAACCAGGATGGAGAGCAGGGAATCGCCCGGCCTTATCTCGACGGCGCCAAACTGCCGTTAATCGACCCGCGTCCCTTCTCCGACTATCCGCGCTACCGTCAGCACGATGAATGGGATGCGGAGACCAATGCTCCTTGCCACAATTTCATTTACGATTTCGATGTTTTCGACTTCTTCGTCCGGGATGACTGGCACGAAGTTTTGTCCCATGATGAACACGGCGCCGTTCTGACCGGCTCCGTGGAAAACTTGGCCCGTTGTTTCAGCCAAGGGGCCCAGATCAAAGTGGCGATTCGTCATCTCGCCCGGGATCTCCCAACCGACGGCGATGCGTCGCTTGATCACGAAGTCTTTGTGCAGGCGGGCTCCTGTTATTACTACACGGCGAGCCGGGTTTTCATCGCCGGGACCAATCCGCTCGTGCGGGTCCAACCCGCGATTCCATTGAAATATGGTCCGGGAAACTGGGATTGCGGCTGGTGCGTGGCCCGCACCGACGGCCGTGTCGTCTATCGGTCCCTCGATCCGCGGTCGCTGACATTCAGCGATCAGGAACAACGCCTTCCGCTGCGCTGGTTCGCCCGATGAGCGCCGGCGCCCCCGAACAGGAAGCCGAGATTTCCTCCGCGCTGGAACGGCGGAACGGCCTGGTATTTCTGGCCTGCAACTGCCTGACATTTCTCATCGCGCCGGTGACCTACGTCGGATTGCTGCACGCCGCCATTCTGAACTCGCTGGAGGCCAGCCATGCCGTCGCCAATCTGCCGGAAGCCGTGTATCACTATGTCACCCCGTTGCCGATGCTCATCGCCTGGCTGTGGCCTTCGCCGCGGCTGTTGCGTCCCTTTCTGTCGGGTTCCTTGATCATTAAAGGGGCCGCCGGCGCGTTCGTGGCGCTCTTGTTTGTCACGGCACCGAGAACGTGGTGGATTCCCGCGCTGATTTTGCATCCGGCGATCATTGGTGTCACTGCCGGCGTGCAGGACATGTGTCTGTGGGAACTCATCGGGCGCGGGATGTCAGAGAAGTATCGTTCCCGTATTCTTGGCTGGACTTTTGGAATCGGTCCGTTGTTCGCCGTCGCGGGATCCTGCGCCACGCAGTTGGTGCTGAACGGCGATTTCATCGGCCTGGTGCACATGACGCCACTCCGTCAACCTTGGAATTACGCAGTCTTATTCGGAGCGACGTGCGTGGCGATGTGGCTGTCGGCGGCGCTGGTCCTGTTCATTCGCGTTCCCACCGCGGCGCACACCTCGACAGCCGTCAGCTTCCCAGCGGTTTTTCAGGGGTTGCGCGCGTATTTTTTGAATTCGATCATTGCCGTCGCCGCCGTCGGGTTTTTGCTGACTCATAGCGGCATCATGATTTTGAACAACGTGTCGCTGTATGCTGAAGAGGCGCTGGGGCGGTCTCCCGAAGACTATGCCGGCGTACAACTGGCTTTGAGGTTCAGCTGCAAATGTATCGCCGGCTTCGCACTCGGCTGGATAGCGACGCGCTGGCAAGCCAAGTCGGCATTGCTGGCGACCACGGGCCTGTGTCTGGCGGGAGTGACCTGGGCGCTGCTGATACCGGGGCCATGGTACCTGTTCAGCTTTGGGCTATTGGGGGCGGGAGAACTGTTTTACGTCTATTATTTGAATTACATCGTTGGCTGCTCGGCTCCGGAACGCATTCGCGAGAATTCCGCGTTAACCAACATGCTCACCGTCGCGATCGGCATCGTGCCGTGGATCTATGGAGCGTTGTCAGACCGTGATGGCCATCAGGCAAGCTTTCTGCTCGCCATCAGCCTCTTGGGAATTGCCTGGGCGCTGGTCTATTGGCGACTTCCGGCGACTTGTATCCGCGCCGACGTCTCACGCCAGTGACGCTTGCGCCGAACAGGGTCTATCAACTCCCGGACCTCTGAACGGAAGTGCGCCTCGGCAAGTTGATCGCGACTTTGTTGTCGATCCGGCGAATTGGACTTTCGCCGGCTTGCGAAGTGCGTCGTCTGGCCGGGAAGAGAGTACTTCTGTGGGGCAGCGACGCCTGCCTAGTCCCTTCGAGACCTCGGTCTCGCGAACCTGAGACGAGCCATTCGCAACCGCAATAACTTTCAACTCGGGCTGACTTCCGTGTCGGCAGGATGGTATACTCCACCGTCCCCGCCAGACCCCTGCCAGTGATCAGGCTGTTGCATTCTTGACGAGTGCACCGAGTCAACCCGCCTCAGCGAGATAGATCTCCAATGAACCATCCCGAGATGTCTTCTTGGACAGAGATTCGCTTTTCTTTCCCAGTCTCGCTCCTCTGTGTGGTTCTCACCGGAGTCGTGGTGCATCGCTCGTCGGCCGGAGAAAGGCCCGTCAGTTTTGTGAACGACGTTGTCCCGGTGCTGACGAAGGCCGGCTGCAATGCCGGGGTTTGTCACGCAAAAGCGGGTGGCGGTCAAAACGGGTTCCAATTGTCCCTGCTGGGCTTTGAACCACAAGACGACTACGAACACCTGGTCAAGGAAGGACGGAGCAGGCGTTTGTTCCTGGGTGCCCCGGATCGCAGCTTGCTTCTCTTGAAGGCCTCTGGGCGGATGCCCCATGGGGGAGGGGCGCGCCTCGATCCCGACTCGGAAAGCTTCAGCGTCCTGCTCGATTGGATCCGGCAGGGCGCACGCTATGACGCCGCGGAATCTCCGCACCTGATCGGATTTGAAGTGCTACCTTCTCGGGGAATCGTCGCGCAGCAAGGCGAACAGCAATTGCAGGCGATGGCCCGCTATTCCGACGGCAGCATGCGAGATGTCACCAGCCTGGCGCTATTCGAGTCGAACGATCGCGCAATGGCCGAGGTCAGCGAACACGGGCTCGTGAAGGTTCAGAACCTCTCCGGCAAGTTCTCGGTCATGGTCCGTTACCAGGGCCGCAACGCTGTTTTCAGTGCAGCCGTGCCGCTGGGTGCGACGGCGGACTCGTGGCCGCCCGTTCGCAATTTTGTCGATGAACACGTCTTCGCCAATTTGCAGGAACTCGGGATCCCCGCGTCTGCGGTCTGCGATGACGCCATCTTCCTGCGCCGCGTTTCGCTGGACATCGCCGGAAGACTGCCGACAGCAGACGAAGCTCGCTCCTTTTCGGCCAGCACGGATCCCAAGAAGCGGGAGCAGGTCATTGAAGACTTGTTGAGCAGTCCGGATTACGCCGATTATTTTGCGGCCAAATGGACGGCCT
>JAXMBR010000002.1:0-175053 GCA_046349715.1 Planctomycetaceae bacterium
CCGAGGAACAGCCGCGAATCTTCGATTGGATGGCGCTGCATCGTCGCCAGCCGCCGCCGAAGGTCATGAAATATGAATCGTTGCGGCAGTGCGATCACCAGTTCTACTGGATGTCGGCCGATGACTTGCCGCGAAGCGTGGTGCTGCCGCAGCCGCAAGGCTCGAACGAACCGATCCGGCTGATGAAAATTCAAGGCCAGATCAATCCGGGAGGCGAGATCGGGAACATCATTTCGATCAGTTCCCCGTCCAAACGGCACACGATCTGGATCGATCCGGAACAAGTCGATCTGACGCGTCGGGTGCGGATTCGCGTGAACCAGACCCAACGGTTCAATCAGTTCATCGAGCAGGACATCGGAGCGACCCTGGACGATTTCTACCGGCGCGGCGACCGCCAGCGGATTTATGCGGCGAAAATGGAACTCTGAGCATCCGCCTCGCCAGCCATTTCCGCGTCGCGGGATCACAGCGGGCCGGGAATGACGGCGGCGACCAATTCGCGGGCCATCAACTGCGAGGCGGAGCGACGGGCTTCCGCCTTGGTGATGACGTCGAGCCGTTCAATTTCCTCGGTGGCCAAGGTGCGATCACCGACAGCGGCGACGCCGGCTCCGGTGTTGGTAAACACACGGCGAACGTAAGGGACGCGGCTCAGTCCGGGAACCGATTGCTTGGATCGTCCTTCAACGACGACATCGCTCAAGGTGATTTCCGTGTCGTTCATGGACTCCACCCGGCCGGTGAGCGTTGTGCGGTTGGTCGTAAATACGCCGGAGCGAGATTCGGGCAGCGTCACACGGCACCATTCCCCTGGTTCGGGCACGGTGTCCAAGTGGGAGATCGTCCCCAGGGGGCGATTGCCGGCATTGATGCAACCGACGAGACCACAACAGAGTACGGCGGCGATCGGCCAGCGCATGTCGTTTTCCCAGTCAAAGAACACGGCGGTTCAAGCTTTGCCGGGTGGTGTAGCAGCCCAGAACGGCGGCCACAAGACAAGTTTGGGGCGGGCGACAGCGTCGGCGGACGATTTTCCCCGCCGGCTGGGGATTTTCGGCGGTTTTCGCCGCCTCAACATGCTCCTCATACCTTTACAGGCGGACAGTCTGTTAAACTATCGTTGATGCGTGGATTGACAATCGCATTTTTTGGCCGTGCAATGAGATGCCCAGGATGTTCGCCGATTTTCGTCTCCTGATCTTCGTCGCGCTGACGGGGATTGGTGTGATGTGCACGGCAGCGATAACGGCTCAAGAGGCCGCGGAAGATGACAGTAATCTGTCGTGGCCGTTCCGACCCTTGCTTCCCATTTCCGTCCCAACGAACGAAGGCGCTTGGGCTCGGGGGCCGGTCGATGCGTTTGTGCTGGAAGAATTGCAGAAACATCAGGCGCAGCCGTCCCGCTTGGCGGACCGCCGCGTGCAGCTTCGCCGGCTGACATTTGATTTGCTGGGGCTCCCCCCCACACCGGAGGAATGGGACGATTTTCGGAGCGACCCGAACCCGGATGCCGTCGAACGACTGGTCGACCGATTGTTGGCAAGTCCTCATCTTGGCGAACGGTGGGCCCGGCATTGGATGGACGTGGCACATTTTGCGGAAACGCACGGGCACGACCAGGATCGACCGCGGCCCAATGCGTGGCCTTATCGAGATTATCTGGTTCGGGCCTTCAATGAGGACCGGCCGTATGCCCGGTTCGTGCAGGACCAGGTCGCCGGCGATGTGTTGTTTCCCGATGATCCGTGGAGTCTGATCGCGACCGGATTTCTGGCGTCGGGGCCGTGGGACGAAAGCTCGCTGATGAGCATTCAAGACGATACGGACGATCGGCGGATCGCGCAGTACATCGACCGCGACGACATGATCACGACCACGATGGGATCGTTCGTAAGTCTGACGGTGCATTGCGCGCGGTGTCACGACCACAAATTCGACCCGATCTCGCAGGACGATTATTACAGTTTGCAAGCGGTGTTTTCCGGCGTGGACAGGGCGGATCGGGCGTTTGATTTCGATCCCAGAGTCGGCCAACAACGCCAAGACGGGAAGCGGGAACTGGAGACGCTTGAACAACGGCCGGAACGGGAATTCCTCGCTGGTGACAGACAACTTCGCGTCGCGGCGTGGGAAAGTCGGATCGCGAAATCGTCGCAGCATTGGCAGATTGCCACGCCGGTGCGCGCGGAATCGACGCAAGGATCGACACTGACGGTACAGGGGAATGGCTCTGTATTGAGCGGGGGAGCGAAGCCGGACAAGGACACGTACCGCCTGACCTTTCGCCCCGACCTGCCTTTGATCGCTGGCCTGCGGTTGGAAACGTTGACCGATGAATCCTTGTTTCAGGGAGGGCCGGGACGGCAGAGCAATGGGAACCTGCATCTCAGCGAGATTCGGGTAGCGCTCGTGGCGGCGGAACAGCCGGAGCTGACGCAGACCATCACGCTGAAGAACGCCCGGGCCGATTTCGATCAGTCGGGGTGGACGATTCAGCATGCGATCGACGGAAAACCGGATACGGCGTGGGGAGTGCATCCAGCGATCGGGAAGCCGCATGTCGCGATCTTTGAATTTGAGCGACCGATCTCATTGACCGCAACCACGGACGTCTTGGTGGAATTGGATCAACTGCACGGAAGCGGGCATCTGATCGGACGGCCGCGGATTTCGTTTACGTCGCAGGAACCGCCGCTGCCCGCGGATGCCGTGTCATTGCCGGCGGATATCGCGGCCCTCATCGCGATCCCTGTCGCGCAACGAACCGAATCGCAACGCGCCGCGCTGGGGCGATTTGTCCGCCGTGAGGAATTGAAGCAATCGCTGGACAGTCTGCCGGCGCAGCAGATGATCTATACGGCGAGCCGGGAATTTCAGGCAGCGGGAGGATTGCGTCCGGCGGCGACGCCGCGACCGATTCACGTCTTGAAACGGGGCGACATTCGCCAACCGGACGCGGAGGCGCACCCCGGGGCCTTGAACTGCGTGCCGAAATTGCAGGCTCGATTTGCCCTGGAGCATGCCGACCGAGAAGGGGAGCGCCGGGCCGCGCTGGCCCGTTGGCTGAGCGATGCGGAGAACGTCATCGTCTGGCGGTCGATCGTCAATCGGATATGGCATTATCATTTTGGCCGGGGGTTGGTCGACACTCCGAATGATTTCGGCGCGATGGCCAACGACCCGACGCATCCGGCGCTGCTCGATTGGCTGGCGCGGGACTTCCGCGACCACGGCGGGTCGCTGAAGCGGTTGCATCGGCGACTGGCGATCAGCGCCGCCTATCTGCAAGTGTCGGAACAGCGCGCGGACCTGGCGGTGAGGGATGCGGACAATCGTTGGCTGGGTCGTCAGCACCGGCGGCGATTGGAGGCGGAATCGATCCGGGACGCGGTGCTGTTGTTCGCCGATCGACTGGATGATCGGATGGGGGGACCGTCGGCGAGGCAGTTTGTCGAGTCGCCGGGAGTGCAGGTGACGCCGACCGTCGATTATCTGGATTTTGATCCTGATCGTCCCGAGCAGTCGCGTCGAGCGGTGTACCGCTTCCTGTTCCGGACGCTGCCTGATCCGTTCCACGAGGCGCTCGACTGCCCGGACGCATCACAATTGGCCCCGGTGCGCAATGAATCGGTGACGGCGCTGCAGGCGCTGGCCATGCTGCATGATCGGACATTGATCCGGCTGTGCGATCACTTGGCGGCTCGATTGGAGAGCACGACCTCGGACCGGAATCAGCAGTTCTCCCGGCTTTATCAGATGGCCTTGTTGCGCGAGCCGACGCCGGAGGATTTAGAGTTGTTTCTGCCGTACGCCGAGCAGCACGGATTGGCGAATGCGTGCCGGATGTTATTGAACTCGAACGAGTTTTTGTACGTGGAGTAGGTGGCGCACTCCGCCGCAAGGTGCATCGCCCCCCTGTCCCTGGCCCTTTCCCCGAAACGGTGGCGAGGGGACTGAAAGCGATCGCGGGCGATCTCTCAGGGTTGTTTTCTGTGCTGCCTGCGGGGTTCTTCGCCACGTCGGCTGAGCCGGAGGGACTGGGGGAATCCGGTCGACATGACGGTGACTCCGGTGTGGGCGAGAAAACAGAGATTGACAGTCTCGTCTTCCAGCAGGAGACTATCGGCAGCCCGTCGGATCAGGCCAGCGCTCTCGGCAAGGAGGATCGAGCCGTGTCATCAGAACCGTTGCTTAGCGTTCATAACTATCACTTCGCGGACAGCGGCGACCCGCCGATCATCACCAGCGAAGACCCGAAGCTGTACATCGGGTATTTCGAAAACAGCTACGGCGAGCAATGGGTGTTCACCTGCAATCGCGAATCGGGTGATGCAGAGCTGCGCGGCGGCGATCTGGGTTGGAACGAAATCCGACCCGTCGTCAACGGCAAAGCGGACGGGGTGGCACTTGCGCCGCCTGAGCAACGATGGCTCAAGGCGTGCTGGGATGCCGTGAAGTGGACGCAATCGTGAAAGGGTCAAGGGTTGAGGACGGAACAGTGGAACCGGAGCCGGAGGAAGGGTGCGGGGCGTTGCCTGGGAGCCTCTTCGAGTTTGTTTCGTCTCGGAATTTCTGTCACACGTTCCGCGTCCGAGTTGGTATGCTATGGGGAACCCGGCGTCGTGGACGGCGGGTATTCTTCAAGGAAAACTGACGACGGGATGCGGGCCATGGACGAGAAACTCGTCTGGAAAGTGACGTTGCTGGCGGTCTTTGTCTTGGGAATCATCGCCGCGATCTGGTACATCAGCCATCAACTTCATTCCGCGTTTTACGGCTGACGAATTCGGCCCAGCCGGCTTGGAATCGCGGAGGCGTCATGGAACGATCCGCACGGATTGCGATTCGTCGGTTTCGCTGCGGCTTCGGGCCGTTCCAGGTGCTCGTGGACGGAACGGAAGTGGCATCCGTGGCCGGCAGCGAGCCCCTCATGCTTTGTGTGACGCCGGGAGCGCACACGCTATCGATCAAGAACGTCGGCAATCGCAGCCGCGTGGAAACAGTGACACTCGAACCCGGCGAAATCGCAGAGTTCGAGTGTCAAAGTCAGTTCTGGAGAGACTGGTCGAAGCGTGGACGGTTTTTCTGGTGGTCGGCCGGTTGGAACTGGTGGGATCTGTCTTGTCCCTGGTTGATCCGAATCCCACTGGCTAAACCGATGTCACAGCAGCCGTTACAGCCATGAGGCCTGATCAGCCGGCTTTCCAGAATTGCCACCAGGCACGGGCCGGCTTGGCGGGCATCGGGACAATCACCGGTTCGGACTTGGCCGCGATGGTGACGGCCGGGGCCAGCGTGGCGGGGATTACCGGTTGGGGCGAGAACAGGGCCTTGCCGGCGGTGGTGATGTGCAAGACCGAATCGCCCTTGCCGTGGTCCTCTTCGGAAATGAATCCGCCCCGGAGGAGCTTGCTTTTCGCGAGGGAGAGTTTCTTGCCGTTGGTCCCCAGCGAGGCCGCGATGGTGGGCAGGCTGCGGGTGGAGAGTTCGAGGGGGCCGAACTCGTGCAGCGATTCCAGGATGAGTTGTTCGACTTCGTTAAGCTGAGCCAGTTCCATGGCAAAATCCCTACAATCCGTACAGGGAAAGAACATCGCGACCGCCGGGCCAAGAGGCCGGGGCGTGCGGGAATCGTCAGATGGATTCGACAGGGGAAAGATCGGATTGCGTCCCCGACAGCGATGAATCTTTCAGCAGGGGATTTGGAGTCTGGCGGGGGGCTTGCCGTTACAGGCGGAACTGTCGGAGTAATGGGTAGCCGTCGAATCGGCCCGAGGATTTTCCAACCTTCTCAGGAGGAAAGCTCCGTCATGGACCTGCCCGTCAACCGTTCAGCGACCGAGGGCTTTATGATCGGCGCGAAACTGGAAGCCGCCGGAGCGCGCAGGGGACGAATTTGCGAACGCGGGGGCCGTTCCGCTCGCCATTTCTCGTTCGTGCAAATCATCATGCAGTGACCGAAGTTCCTCATAGGACCAGGCCTCGATCGCATAGCGACCGGCGATCTGCTGTGCGTGATTGGGGCCGCGCAAATGGCCGATCAGTTTTTGAGTCGAAGGATGGAAGTCGCCATCGACCGACCAATGATTCCCGCGCAACGGATAGCTGCCGGTGGACTTGACGCGGACCGCCTCGGGAACGGATTCCTTGGGCCGTTCGTCTTTACCTTTCAAGAGAAATCCAAAGGTCCAAACGTCAAGCGGGGTGGTGCATCCATCCTGGAAGGAACGAACGATTTCCCCGTTCTCGATGCAGGCCACGGCGGGGTACTCCCGCAGTTCCCAACCGGCGTTCAAATCAGCCAGCGCTTTCCGGCTGATGATTTGGATGTGATCGTTCGCCTGATCGCCGATCTTCCAGCCACTGGCGCGAAGCGAACTAAAGACTCCCGCGTCCTTTTTAAGGCGGACAAGTTCTTCCTCACAGCGGGGGCAGTTGTCATCGACGATGAAGATGACGCGAGGATTGCGTCCGGGGAACTCGTCGGCTGGCGCCGAGCACGCAAGCGCATGGACAACCAGAACAGCGAGGCAGGGGAAAGTGCGCAGCATCAGACGACTCTCGCAGAGAGAATCCGGGCGGCGCGCACGCCCGGAGGGGACCTTAACTCGATCGGAGATCTGTTCCAGAATAACGGGAGCGCTCTACTCAAATCACGCGAAATTCTCCGGCAGCATCGGTTTTTTGATCAGCAAGTGAGCCTCCGGTCGCCCATGGACGATCGTTCGATCACTCACCCGGATGATATTTTCGAACGGTGTGGGCCTCGACTTCGTCCCGATAGAACCAGGCAGGTTTCAGCTTTCCCTCGGAAAAAAGCTTGGCCTGATCGAAATAATGAGGCGATTTCGGGTCTCCGCTTTCGCCGTATTGGAGCAGGGTGGCCGATTTGACGCGCTCCGGCGTGAATTCATAGACGCCCATGAACGACCCGCCGACGACGCCGAAGCGCTGCTTGCGCTGCGGGATGCTGGGCGTGTAATAAAGCGTGAACGCGACGCCCAGCGGCCCAGGAGCTCCGACGAGCGGGTAACTGGGCAGCTGGTCGCGGAACATCTGCGCGGCCGCTTCGTAGGTCGGTGCATTGGGTTGCCGCTGGATGCGCGTGACTTTGCCCCAGGGGACCTTCCAATCGCCGTGGAGGTTGTGGAGCTTCTCCGCAGTGCGAACCAGCGCTTCAAAGCGCTTCCCCCAGTCGTGCCAGTACTCGGACTTGAGATGCTCGGCAGGGTAATTGTCTCCATAGAGCTCCGTATACCACTCAGCGCACAAGAGGGCCTGAGTGCAGTCTCCGGTGACGCGGCAGTCCCAGTCGAGAAGATGATTCAAATACGGTTCGCAGCGGTCGGCCAGCTGGGGATTGGTTTCGCGGAGTTTTTTCAACTCCTGGCTGTAACGGGGCAGTTCGGCCTGGGGCCAATAGAGCGTGGTGTCGAAGGCGAGCTGTTGCCAGTCGTCGAAGGTGACGTCGTGGAGATTGCGGAGGAGTTGTCGCGAGATTTTGGCACGGCGTTTGTCGTCGTAACGGTCTTCCGCCATGTATTCGGGAAAATCCTTGAGGGATGGGTTGCCGTCGTCGGTGGTGGTGAACGGCGTGGAGTTGCAGTTTTGAAGGTACTGGCTGGGGGGATTCAAGACCTGCGGCAGGTCATCGAGGGGATGGAGGCCTTTCCATTCCGTGTGGGGATTGCTGCCGTCGACGGGTTTGGTCCAGTCGAATTGCGGATCGCGCACGGGGACGGAGCCGTAATAGAGGTACAGGATGTTGCCCGCGCGATCGGCGTACATGGTGTTGAACATGGGGAGATTGCGAAGGGACATGGCCGCTTTGAATTCGAGCACATTTTTCGCCTTGGCCATGCGGAGCGCCTGTTCAATGCGCGAGCCGTCGAACAGGCGGGCGAACTTGACGGTGAGGGCCCGGCCGTCTTTTTCCGTGGCGACGACGGGGCCATGGTGCGTTTTGCGAAAGACGTATGGTTTGTCCGGGGAACCGTTGATCTTGATGGTGTCTTTCCATTCGACAGCCGCGCGGTAGCCATCGCCATAGCGGTAATTCAACGGATTTTTCGGATCATCGAAGGTCTCGCGATAGACATCGGCGATGTCGGGTTCATTGACGGTATGGGACCAGCCCAGGAAATCGTTGTGGCCCATGGTCAGCACCGGGCTGCCGAAAAAACAGGATCCGGAGAAATGGAGGCCCTCGCCGCTGTCGATATGGGCTTCATAGAACTGAGCCGGCCCGTACCAGGGCTGATGCGGATTGGCAAAGAGCATGGCGGTGTGATCTTTGGTACGTTCCGGACCGATCGCCCATTGGTTCGAGCCGATCACTTTGGCGATTTTTTCCTCGTGCTCCTGGGGAACGGGGCGTGGGGCGTGGGATTTGCCATAGATGAAGGACAGGATGGCGAACCGGTCGAAAGCCAGCACGTGCCATGGTTCAAAGCGGGTGATCAGCCGGGGTTTGACGTCGGGATGCTGCTCCAGGTAGTAATTCAATCCGCTGACATACGCTTCGGCGATGGCCTTCAAGGCGGGGTCGATACGGGCGAGATCGTCCCGGCTGCGTTGCGGCACTTCAAACAGCCGCATCAGGACGTCGGAAGGCAAACCGGGTTGGCCGACGACTTCTGCATACCGGCCGATCGCCTGGAGATAGGTGTCTTCGATCTGCCAGAAGAAATCTTCGGCTTGTGCGTACGCGAGTCCAAACGCGCAGGCCGCATCGGTCGGCCCATAGACGTGCGGCACTCCCCATTCGTCGCGATGAATCGTGACGGACCCGGCGAGCGACTTCGCGTCGGCGGCGATTCCTTGTCCGGTGGCGCTCAGGAGGCAGACAGCGATGACGAAAGGGCTCAGAATGCGATCCATGATGAAGCGTCTCCCGATCGATTACGCGGCGCAGCAAGGAAAGAACGGAATGCCGGACTCAGCATCACCGGACGGCGATGCCGGAAATGTCCAGAGCGATTAGACCGAAAATGCAACGGCAGTTTCAACTCTGAGACGAGTCCTTGCGCTGCTGCGAATTATGGCGAATCTCAGGAGGGTCCAGACCTTAAGATCGGCGGCGGTGGCTATCCCGGGAATGAGACTGGGGCTGTCCCGCTGTTCCGATTAGGGGGGTTAGGAAAGAAAAATGACGAGAATTTTAGAATTTTTGCGTGGAGAGAGGGTAATCTGGGGGGACTTAGCAGAAGAAAATGGCTAATCTAGGTGCTTCTCGCGGGCTGCGATGCGCGTGATCCCCGATTCATCTCATGGAATATGAAGGGATTCGCGCGAAGAAAATTACTTCCCCTCAGGAGCCCGAAATGAAATCCCTCGACGCTGTTCGCCTGTTGTTCGTGCTCAGCCTCAGTCTTCTGTCCGCGACATCGTGCGGGTTGTCGAAGGCTGCGGATACGGTGAGTACGGTGACGCCGACGATCTTGCCTCCGGGTGACCCGGTCAGCCCGACATACACGGTGTCCGTCAACGGGGTCGATGTACCGGTCTGGAATTCCCGCGACTCGAGCTATGCGCGATTCGCGTTCACGGGAACGGCGACGATCACCATTACGGTGAAGGGGGCAAGTTCGTCGTACAGGTTGAGTCCGCTGGCCGCCAATCTCGGCGCAACGATCAGCGGCAGTACGCTGCGACTCACGTTGACCAAGCCCCGGAAGTTAATCGTGCACCCCGCAAATCAACGCGGGGAGCGATTGTGTCTCAGTGCGGAAGCCCCCGAGGACTCTCCGGTCGTTCCCGGCACCTCGGGAGTGACGACGCTCAGCGGGGTGGACACCAGCGGGACCCGCGACGTCACGTCCGCATTACAAGCCGCGATCAACAAGTTGCCGGCGGGGGGGACGTTGTACATTCCCCGCGGGATCTACGCGTTCAGCGACCTGGACCTGAAGGCGAACACGACGGTCTACCTGGCCGCCGGAGCGGCGCTGAAGGCGCTGGGCGCGAACAATTACAATTCTCAAATCAACTTCAGCGGCGCCGACGGCGCGGTCTTGCGCGGCCGAGGGGTGATCGACGGCGACGGGTACCGGTTACGGACCGCCGTGAACGGTAACGAGCAGGGCCGGACGCTGATTTCCAACGACAGCGGCACCACGACGAAAGACGTGGTGATCGAAGGGGTGACGATTCGCAATCCGCCGGTGTGGACCGCGATCATTTTCGACACCTACAACTGGAGCCTGCGAAATCTGGCGATCATTTCCGATGACGCGTATGCCAACCGAGACGGGATTGATCCGCACAACGCGCAGCGGATGATCATTGACGACTGCGTGTTTCTCACCTCGGATGACTGCGTGGGATACTCCACGACCCAGGACAATCTTGACCTGGGAACGACGATCAAGAACTGCGTGATGTTCAACAGCAACTCCGGCGCCTGCGTGCGATTCGGCCCGTGGATCGGGGCCAACACCCGAAATGTCACCATCGAAAATCTGGATTTGGTTCAAAGCTGTCAAAAATCGGCCAATGAGGCGGCGCTGCCGATCTATGCGGGCGGCACGATTTCGGACATCCGCTACCGGAATCTCCGCGTGGAATCCCTGTCGCAGAATCTGATTTACATGATCACGCAATGGAACGACTATTACGCCGGACAGAAGAAGGGCAGCATCAAGAACGTGACTTTTGAGGGCCTGATCTGCCTCGCCCCCGGTTGGGTGAGCCTGAATGCGCCGAGCAGCAGTGCGACGATTCAAGGCGTGTTTTTCAGCGATTTCAAATACTTGAGCCGAGCCGTCGGCAAACCGGCCGATTTCCAATATGACAGTGAAGGATCGGTGAGCAACGTGACCTTCACCTCCACGCCCACGCCGGTCGTCACACTGAACACGACGTCAACCACGGCGTCCAGTTCCAGCCCCGCCACGATTGTGGTGGCGATCAGCACCGTGCAGTCCAAGCCGATCTCAGTCCCGCTGATCGTCCGGGGCAATGCCGTCGCCGGGACAGATTACCAGGTGTTGCCGACCACCGTGACGATTCCTCCCGGCAAGACGCTGGTCACTTTTCCATTGACTCCGTTGGCCGCGCAGTCAGGGACTCCGCGCGTGGTGGTGGTCGAGGCCAATCACAGCGATTCGCGCACTTACATGTTAGGGCCGAATTATCGCACCATGGTGACGCTGACCGGCGCCACGACGCTGCTTCGGCAATGAAATCCGCGGGTGCGACGCGAACCAGAAACGGGAATTAACGGGGGGCCATGCGGATGGCGCCGTCGAGACGGATGGTTTCCCCGTTCAGCATTTCATTCTCAATGATGTGCTCCACGAGAGCCGCGAATTCGTCCGGCCGGCCCAACCGCTGCGGAAACGGAACCTGCTCCCCGAGTGATTTGCGAACCTCTGCGGGCAGGCCGGCCAACAGCGGCGTTTCGAAAATTCCCGGGGCAATCGTCATCACCCGGACGCCATAACGGGCCAGTTCACGGGCGATCGGCAGGGTCATCCCGACGATGCCGCCTTTGGAAGCGGAATACGCCGCCTGGCCGATCTGTCCGTCGAATGCCGCCACGGAAGCGGTGTTGACGATCACGCCCCGTTCGCCCGCCGGATTCGGCGAGTTCCTGGTCATCACGGCGGCAGCCAATCGGATGACGTTGAATGTGCCAATCAAATTGACCTGGATAACTCGCGAGAACGTTTCCAGCTTGTGCGGCCCTTGCTTGCCGGCGACGAGTTCTCCGGTCGCAATTCCTGCGCAGTTGACGACGCCGTGCAGTCCGCCGAATTCACGGATGGCCTGCTCGATGATGTTTTGAACATCCGCTTCACTGGCGACGTCCGTCCTTGCAAAACACGCTTGTGCTCCGAGTTCATCGGCCAGAGTTCGGCCGGACGTTTCCGAGAGATCGGCGATGGCCACGCGGCCGCCTCGCTCGATGATTCTTCGCGCACAGGCAGCGCCGAGCCCGGAGCCCCCGCCGGTGATCAAGAAGACACGATTGGTAATATCCATGTGAAATCTCCCCTTGGCGTATCGCCGCCGAGTGAGCGACAACGACGATGACGTTCAAAGCCGTTCGATGATGGTGGCGGTCGCCATTCCGTGGCCGATGCACATCACCTGGAGACCGGTGGCGCCGCCGGTGGCTTCCAAGCCGTACAGCATTTTGGCCATCAAGCCGGCGCCGGTGGCTCCGAGCGGATGCCCGTGAGCGATAGCTCCCCCCCACGGATTCACTCGCTCCATCCGCGGTCGGAGTTCGCGAGCCCACGACAGGACCACGGTACCGAACGCTTCGTTGATTTCGATCCAGTCGATGTCGTCCAGGATCATCTTTGCTTTGGCCAACGCCTTTTTCGTCGCGGGCATGACGCCAGTCAGTTGCAGGGTCGGATCATCCCCCACGGCAACCCGCGCTAAAAACCGGGCTCGAGGTCGAAACCCATCCGCCTGTGCGCGAGCACGGTCTCCGAGCAATACGGCCGCGGCGCCGTCCGACACTTGGCTGGAGTTCGCCGCCGTCACCACTCCGTTGCCGTCGGGACGAAACACGGTTTTCAAGGCCCGCATTTTGTCTCTGTCGACGGGGAATCGAATTCCCTCGTCCCGCGCGACATTCTTCGGCTTGCCATCCGCAGCAAGTCCGTCGAGCGGCATAATCTCGCGATTGAACAGCGATTCCGCCGCAGTTTGCGCCTTGCGATGGCTGTCCGCGCTGAAGGCATCGAGTTCGTCACGAGAAATGTTCCATTTGGTCGCGATCCGTTCGGCGCTTTCCCCCTGATGAATCAAATTCTGGAGACTCAGCAATTCGGGATTCAATGTTTCAAATCCGCCGCCGATGTCGCAAAACATCGGCACGCGCGTCATCGATTCGACGCCGGCGCCGACGGCATAGTCCGCATCGCCGGCGGCGATTTCCTGGGCTGCGAAATGAATCGCCTGCTGGCTCGATCCGCACATGCGATTCAACGTGACGGCCGGGACTTCAACGGGGAGACCTGCCAGCAGCACGCCCAGCCGTCCAATGTTGGCGCCTTGCTCGCCAGCCTGCGTGACGCAACCGGTGACGACATCCTCGATGTTGGCGGCATCGATCCCGGCGCGCGCCACCAGCCCTTGCAATGCGTGAGCCAGCAAGCGATCCGGGCGGATTTCGCGGAAGGCGCCTTGTCGGCGACCGAAGGGAGTTCGCACCGCCTCCAGGATGACGGGTTCGGCCATGTCTACAATCTTTCAGGCTTCGAGTCCACGAAATCGGTCAGGCTGCCCTGCCATCGTATGCAAGTTACTCCGCCGATGTCACGGATCAACCCATGTGCCAGGGTCGGGACCGGCTCGTCAGGTCATTGCTGCGAGTCTGCGTAGTCGTCTTTGAGCCGGGCGATGGCTTCGTAGTTTCTCACGCTTTGCGTTTCGATGCCTCCATAGTTAATTTTGAGGCTGCCGCTTTTCGAGGTTCGTTCCTGGCTGGCGGTGAGGAGAAATTCGCCGCCGTACTGGCGAATGGCGGCCCCGTGCTTGGCACAGAGCCGGGTTTCGGGATAACCTTCCGCTCGATCGGGCTCAATGGGCTGTTTGCAGATCTCGCAATGGCGTGGTTTCGACATGAGTACCCTTTCCTTAGAACAGCGCGCGAAAAAAAACGCCCCACCTGCTCGCAGGTAGGACGTTTTCACTTCGAATTAAGTTCCCAGACCAGGAACGCAGGACACGATAGCTGTTAGCGGCGAGCGAAGCAAGTCGATTTTGCGATCACCGAAAAACACGAGGCCGTCAGCTTTTCGATCATCCGCGGGAGATCTCCGTATGCGATTGGCGCCGATTTCCGTTGACCAACTGTCTGCGCTGCCGGTCATTTACCAGGCGACGATTCCCCCGGAATTCGAAGACCGCAACGGCCATATGAACGTGCGACGGTATCTGCAAATTTACGACGATGCAGGGGACGCGCTCTATCCACGCCTGGGTCTGACGCCGGAGTATTTAACGGCGAACGGCAAGGGAGGCTTCGATCTGGAGCATCACCTCTGGTATGTGTCCGAAGTGCTCATCGGCGAGACAATTTCGGTCCGGATGCGGTTTGTCTCCCGGAATGAAAAACTGCTGCATTATCTGATGTTCCTGGTGAATGAAACTCGCGGGATCGTTTCGTCCGTCTTTGAATGCATTCATGCACATGCCGATCTGACGGTCCGCCGCACGGCGCCTTTTCCAGCCTTCGCCGTCGCTCGGATTGATGCGATCCTGGCGGAACATGAGCGGTTGTCATGGACCGCGCCGACTTCGGGCGCCATGGCGATCCAGCGTGCCCGGACAACCTGAAGATCGCCTGGCTGTGGTATCTTGCGCGCTCGATAACGACGTCGGATCTCGCCGTTCGCGATCGCAATTCCGCCTGTCGCCAGGGCGCGGGTCACTCCAGTCCACGGGAAACTCACCCGTCGCTGCGAGTCACGTCGCGGATCCCCAGAGCAAGCCAGGCGTGCGGCGATCAGGTCCGTGGGCGGTCCCTGGAAGTGGAATCAACCGGGCTTAAGTCTCGGGAAGGGCTGATCTCCGGCTTTTCCGTCGGCCAGACATCTCCGCGCGATTCCGAGGGTTGATGCAGCGCCAGGTCGGTCTCTGCTGGCGAGTCAATCTCTCGGGCAGCGAAGGGAAGCCGATCCAACGTCAGGAAATCTTGGGAAACGAGATTAAAGTCGTCTTGGTGCTGGTGACAGTCGAGGTGCGATCGAAAGGCGTGCTCGTCGGCTCGGTCGGCTGCCCGGGCCAAGCCGAGAAAGAAAATCAGGCTGATCAAGATCAGCAAAATCCAGACGGCGGCGACGGTGAGCATTGGCGCGCTCTGCACAAGCAATCACGGCGACAGCGTTCCTGATGCAAATCGACGTGATCTGGCCCGGATGGAAATTTCTGAGAAAGTCCTGAATCCCATCCTTCTCAAGATCGACGCAAAAAAAATCTGACTGTACTGCGTGAGGAGTTAACGCGTCAGAGAGCGCAGTTTTTGCAATCAGGCCTCGTTCTGTCCTGTAGATTCCCCAGAACTGGCGAAGTCACTCGATCGCGAGAACTCTGCGGTCTGTACCGATGCTTCAAAACTCAGAATCCCGACGAACAAGGTCCTCAAAGACGGAAAATTCCGCGGGCTTGAGTGATCTCGCCATCGATGATCAATAAATCAGAGCTGCTTTGGACCGGCTACCGCGCCAAGGGTTTGATCGTTGGCAGAGGTCCTTCGCGAATCGAGAATCAGAACGGCTTTCTCGTTGGCATGGCTGGCAAGGCCATCCCCATAACTCTTAAATTTCCCATCTCCCCGCGAATCGAACGCGAAATCTTCCCTGGATTTCGCGTGACAGGATCGGAAAAGGAGTGGGCCGCCCTGCCTGCTGGGTTCATGGGGCGCGCAAAGGGGAGAATCGGCGACAGAAAAGCTCTCGGCCGTTCTTGGAGAAGTGCTTCCAGCTGCCCAGCCGTAACCGGCAGCGGGAGCCTCAGCAGGTTATGCCCCGCACGGGACTTCGAGAAGCATTGCTGAATCAGGCCCAAAGTTTGAGCTGTTCAAACAAAAAACCCGGTCGAGGAAATTCCTCAACCGGGTGGAGATCACACGGCGGTTAAAGCCGGTCACCTTACGCAGGCGTAACAACCGTCTTCTTTTGACGACGGAAGAAAAATCCGGCGGTCAGAGCGCCAACGCCCATGATCGCGAATGCCGGAGGAGCAGGGACGGCGCTGAGCGTGCCAAAATTATTCTGGCTCTCGAGAGCCCAGCTGCTCGTGACTGAAACCGACTTGATGGTTTCACCACTACCGGACACGGCGACAATTCCGAGAGTACCGATATCGACACCGGCACCGAGTCCGGTCACGACAAACGTCTGCGGAGCGTTGCCTTGATTGTCCTGAACGCTGATGTACACCGTTCCGCCGGCACTCTGATTCAAAATTCCGCTGAAGGAGAATGCGTCGTACAGGTTTCCGTCCGTCGGAGTGAACGTGACCGTTTTGAGTTCAGCTTCCGGGTTCGACGCGGTAATCGTCGCATAACCCGCGGCAGAGTCGGCTCGCGTGTTCGTGGTGACGATCACCGTATCGGGGGTGGGAGGAACACCCACCGAGCTGACCCAAGCCAGCTGGGCATTAACGTCGCTACCGTTGTAAACCTGTCCCGTGGCCGATGTCGTGGTGAGCACGAATTCGGCTTGGAGGTTTGCAGCACTCAGCAGGGAAACCGCACAAGCGGCCGCAACGAACAACTTCTTATGCACGTTATATGTCCTCCGTGTGAAAAGGAACTTTTGTTGCCATCCTTACAACCATAGTTAACGCACACTGTAAAAATCTCGTAATGTTCCGTCAACGACCACCTCCGTTTTTTTTGCCTTTTTTGCCGAAATCGCCAAAATGTTCACATGCGTAAAAACTGATGAATCAGGCTCCCCCGCAGAATACCAAGAATCCAAGCTTCTCCACGCTCGCGCGTATAATGGGTATCAGTCCGGAAATCTCAGGGTTTGGAACAGCCGAGAGTCAGTTTCCTATAGCAACTGTCTACTGTCATCGTTTCGGTTCAGGTCTTTCTAATGTCACATTTGCCGAATCAGTTGATCCGCGGATATCGCCTTTATCCCGCTGAAGAGGAAAAACTGGAACGACTGAGCGCTCGGCTCAATTCGGTGTTTGTCGGCGCGGGGTATGCCGACGTGCGAATTTGTGAAGGGGCCGGTCTGGGCGAGGAACGTCAAATAAGCTTCCATCGCGAAAGCGATCGCTCACGTCTGATTTCCTTCACGTCATTGGCATTCCTGGGGAGCACCGGAGAAGAGCTGATGAACATGATTTCTCAGCATTTGCGCGGAATCCGCAAAACTTAACGCAGCGGCCGATTCCAATGCCTACCGCGTAGCTGTCGCCGGAGCGGTGTCCCGGGTGTGGCGATTCCTGGCAACGTTCCCGATCGCGACTCAGCGCAGCCTGAAGCGAGCCGGATCAGCAAGTTCGCTCAGACTGCCCTTTCGCCAAAATCCGTTTTGATTATACTCCCGCACCGCAACGGCGAACCTTCCTCCGAGTACCGTATTTCTTGGTTCCCCCGAATCGCGGATACGGGATTTCGTCGATGAAGCCGATCTCATTGCCTGGCTGTCATGAACCGGTCAGCGCCGTCAGTCACCTGTTGGGCGCCGCCGTCTTTTTGAGCCTGGCGGTGGTGGTCATTCGACGCAGCAAAGGGAACGGGCTGCACACGGCAGGCCTGACCGTCATGTCGATTTGCACCGTGCAGCTCCTGATTCTGAGCAGCCTGTACCACATGAGCCCTCCGGGCCACCTCAGAAACACGATGCACCTGGTGGATGTCTCGGCGATTTTTCTGATGATCGCGGGTTCGCTGACACCGGTTCATATCATTTTATTTCAGGGAGCCCAGCGGTGGGTACCGTTAGCGATTGCCTGGATCATGGCGTTCTGCGGAATCGCTTTTCGCTGGGAATACGGTGATTTGGTCACGACCCGGAGCGGAATCGCCATTTTTGTCGTCCTGGGGTGGGGCACTGCGATCACCACCGCCGTCCTCTGGCAACGGTACGGATGGAGGTTCATTCGCAACGGGGTATTGTCCGGGGTGACCTACACCCTGGGAGCGGCGATGTTAGCGGCGAATCGACCGATTCTCGTGCCCGGAGTCGTCGGGCCCCACGAACTCTGGCATCTGGCCGTGCTGTGCGCACTGGGTTTCTATTGGCGATTCATCTTTCAATTTGCCGAAGGTCAGATCCCAGTGGCGTCGTCGACCATTCGCCTGGCGAGAATCTCGGAAGAGGTCGAGGGCAGGCAACCCGCAGCGCCGGCCAGACGAGCCGCGTAACGGGGACTGCTTGTTCCGCCCCCGTTCACGCAGATTTTTCGCCGCCGGCTTCCGCGATGGTCTGGTCCGCCCAGTCCCGCGGAAACTCGACGCTTTCCGCGGCGTTCCATGGTTGCGTGAATTCTCCTGGCAGTTGCTCAACCGAATCGTTGTCGCGAATTCGGAAGACATGCCAAAGCAGTTCCCGTTCTCGCTTCCGGGAAGCGGCCAGATAACCGCCTCTCCGAAAGCTGGGACCGTCGTAATCGCTGACGCCTGAGGGATTCGGTTGCCACTGTGCCTGCATCGCTGTTCTCCATTCCGACGGGGGGCTGCCAGCGGCCATCGCTCGCAGTGACAGATTTAAGCCTAGCAAACGGCCTCCGCCGCGCCGTGCCCCAGCACAGTAGCCTGCGGAAGTTACCTCCAAATAAATGCGTGCGGCACCGGCAGGGACCAGATCAAACCGCGAAAAGCGTTGGCCAGACATCTGGCAGGTGAAGACGACCGGCAACCCTGACCGAATCCCCGCCCGCGCGTCTGACTCTCCGCAGAGTTGCAGTCGACGGACTGGAATCGGCAGTAGCGAAAGAGATTTGTAACAGAACAGCGCGATGCGGAGGCGCGTCGGGAAGCGGCTTCCCGTGCGCCGAGAACACAATCCAATAGGAATAAAGGATTTGCGCTATTGCCCGGTCAGGACTCGAACCTGAACTAAGTGATCCAGAGTCACTCGTGCTACCATTACACCACCAGGCAGGAAGGAGAGCCGGCATGGAAATCCGGATCCGTCTGGGGCGAGTATAACGAATCGTTTGCAGGAGTTAAATGCGGAAAAGTCATGCATCGCCGATGGGACGAAGAAGGGTGTCAGTCCCCGAGCGAGACCGCGGGAGTTTCCACTTCAGCGGCTGAGCCAACCGCCGTCGATCACGACGCAACTCCCGTGCATATAATTTGATGCGTCGGAAGCGAGAAAGACGCAGGTGCCGGCAAGTTCATCGGGATCGCCCCAACGGCCGACGGGCATGCGATCGGCCAATTGCGGTCCGCGGACCGGGTCGTCCTGAAGAATGTCGGCCAGCGGCGTTTCGAAATATCCTGGGCAGATACAGTTCACATTAATGCCGCGCTGACTCCAGGAATTCGCCAGGGATTTGGTAAGTCCGGCGATGCCGTGTTTGGCGGCGGCGTAGGCGGGGATGTTCAAGCCACCTTCGTAGGTCATCACCGAGCCGATGTTGATGATTTTTCCCCGGCCGCGCTGCAGCATGTGTCTGGCGGCTTGCTGCGAGAGATCGAAGGCGGCGAAGAGGTGGACTTCGAGCACCTCGCGAAACTGTTCGAACGGATAATCTTCAGGAGGATAGCGGCCGGAGATGCCCGCATTGTTCACCAGGATATCGAGCCGTCCGGCCTGCTCAATGACGCGATCGATCAAACCGACACGCTCGGCAGGGTTGGCTAAGTCGCCCGAAAAAGCCCAGAAGCGGCGACCGGCTTCCCGAACCCGTTCCTCCGTATCGTGACAATCCGCCGAGCGGGTAATGGTGGCGATGTCTGCCCCGGCCTGGGCGAGGCCGACCGCCATGGCCTGACCTAAGCCGCGTCCCGCACCGGTGACGAAAGCGACACGACCGTCAAGTTTGAAAAGGTCGAGGATCATGGTGCGGGAATCGAAGTGATGGCACTCCATACGTTCCCCGTGACTCCGGGGGAACTCAGTCAAAATCAATGATCGCTCAAGATACGAACAATCGACACTCCTGGACAGTCTGGAGTCGGAAATGTCAGCGGGACCGTTGAACGGCGACGCTGAAGCCGGTCGACCGGCCGATGAGTGAAAGAAACCGGAGTTTTCCTTTCCGTTCCCGACGCCAGAGTGGTAAAGTGATATGAGTAACGCTTGGTGGTCACGACTCTTACGAGGACGGAGCATGGCATCGGCGGAGCCGAACTCGGAACGCGTGGAAGACATCGTTTCTCGACGCAAGTTTCTGCGTGCCGGCGGACTGGGCGTCGTCGGGCTCTCGTTGACCGACCCCGCGGTCTGGGGCGAGATGCTGCGCGGCTCTACGAGCCGGCATTGCATTCTGGTCCTGATGACGGGGGGCGCCAGCCAACTGGAAACCTTCGATCCGAAGCCGAATGCGCCGGCTGACATTCGCGGGACGCTGGGGGCGATTGAAACGGCAGTCCCGGGAGTTTTTCTCAACGAAACATTGCCGCAGCTGGCACAGCGGGCCCAGCGATTCACGCTGCTGCGTTCGATCTATCACCAGGCGGCGCCGATTCATGAGACGGGCCTGCAACTGTTGCAGACCGGTCAATTGACTTGGAAAGGCGTGCGATTTCCCTCGTTTGGAAATGTACTGACGGAAGGATATGCCGATCGTGGCTCCGTGCCGACATCGGTGATTGTCCCGCGAATTCTGGAAAACACCGGGGTGAGCGCCTATCTGGGCCAGGAAGCCGCCGGTTTTGACGAATCGCTGGGCCCCAAATTATCTCAGGCGGTGGCGCGCGAATCGGAAACGGTTCGTCGAATGTACGGAGCGTCACGATACGGCGAGCTGTTGCTGCAATCCCGAATTCTCGTGGAGCAGGGGGTTCGTTGCGTGACGGTCAACCTGCATGACCAATTGGGCGCGCAACTCACTTGGGATGCCCATGGCGACGTGAACTGCGGCCCGGCGACGATCGCCGATTGCCGTGATCGGCTGTGCCCGTCGTTCGATCGCGCGATGTCGGGACTGCTGGATGATTTGTCGCAGCGAGGTTTATTGGACGATACGCTCGTGGTGGCTGCGGGAGAAATGGGACGGTCGCCGCGGATCAACGCCCGCGGGGGTCGCGACCACTGGACGAAATGCTGGTCGGCGCTGGCGGCCGGCGGCGGCGTGCCGGGAGGCCAGGTGATCGGTGCGAGCGATGCGACCGCGTCATTTCCCAGCGATCGTCCGATTGAGTTGAGCGAGATTCCCTCGACCATCCTGAGCCACTTCGGGATTGATGCGTCCCGGTTGCAGCTGACGGTCGGCAAAGAGCAAGTCCCGCTCATCTCGCAGTCGCCGATTCATGAGTTGTGGGGCCGGACAGCGGAACCACGCGTCGTCTCGGAACCGGCGGTGGCGGTCGTTTGAACAGCATCCCTCGCATGCCGTTGAGACGTCCCGAGCTTTCTTAAAGCCGGCAGGTGCCGAACCAGCAGGCATCTGTAAATCGTTGGCGGACTTCGGCAGGACCTCGGAGTCGCGGATGCCGGGTTTCGCGGCGCCGAAGTCAGCGACTCGGCCGCATCGGGGCGGGGCAGCAGTCTACGGGGCAGACGTCGTGACTGGGGCCGAATTTTCCCAGGCAACGTTGTTCGGCGCCTGCCAAACGTTCTTCGATCAGTTCGCGAATCATGGCGACGAAGCGCGGATGGGAGCCAACGGTACCGGCACGGACCATGTTCAGACCGATTTCGCGGGCAATGCGCTGCGCTTCATCATCCAGGTCGTAGAGCACTTCGATGTGATCGGAAAGAAAGCCGATCGGCGCGACGACCGCGTCGGCGACCCCGAGGGAATGCAAACGGCGCAGATGGTCGCCGATATCGGGTTCGAGCCAGGGATCTTGCGGGCGACCGCTGCGACTTTGATAGACGAGTTGCCAGCGATTTCCGAGATGAGGGATTTGCTCAGCGAGCAGCCGGCACGTTTCGGTGAGTTGCTCGACATACCGACAAGTGTCGGCCATCGATCGGGGAATGCTGTGAGCCGTGAAAGCAAGATGGGCCGTGGCCTGCCGTCCGGGAGGAAGTTGCTCCCAGGCGGCGCGAAGCCGGTCGAGATTCGCGGCGATGAATTCCGGATGATTAAAAAACACCCTGAGCTTGTCGATCGACGGGGCCGAGGGTCCGACCTGGCGCCGGGCCTCTTCGAGATTCTCACGATATTGCCGGCAGCCGGAATAGGAGCTATAGGCCGAGGTGACAAACGCCAGCGCGCGGCGGATTCCCTGCTGAGCCATCTCGCCCAGCGTGTCCGGCAACAGCGGATGCCAGTTGCGATTGCCCCAATAGATGGGAAGGGCGATGCCGTGCGCATCAAGTTCGATCCGGAGTGCGGCGATCAGTTCGCGAACGTGCTGATTGATCGGGCTGACTCCGCCGAAATGGTAGTAATGCTCGGCGACTTCGAGCAGCCGCTCTCGCGGAATGGGGCGACCGCGAACGACGTTTTCCAAGAAGGGGATCACATCGTCCGGTTTTTCCGGGCCGCCGAAAGAAACGATCAACAGGGCATCGTAAGGCGATGTCACGAAAAATTTATCCTTGGAGGCAACAGCGAATTTGATCGGCAGCCACACGAGACATTTGCGGGGCTGGGTTGAACCCCGAACGGACAAGTATCACCCCGCGCCCGATTCTACGCGGATTCTTGGGTCTTGGCGCTGAAAACGGGCCGACGTGGCGAAAATCATCAGCCCCCAAGCGGCCAGCGCCGACACCGCAGCGAGGACGAGCAGCCACGCAGGCAGATGCGTTTGCCGTTCCGTGCCGATGCCGAGTTGCTGGAGGCGGTCTTCAAACTGCGAGAGCGTCAAGAGAAATCCGTTGTGCAAGACATGCAACAGAATGCCGGGCCAGACGCTGCCGGTGCGGACACACACCCATCCCAGGCAGATGCCGAGGATGGTGGACGGAATGAAGCGTTCGAAGCTGAGTCCCTGGACAAACACGTGGAAGAGTCCGAACACGCCGGCGCTGACGAGAATTGCGGGCCAGCGCCCGAGTCCGCGGTACAATCCCTGGAGAAAATACCCGCGGAAAAACAGCTCTTCCGTCAATGCGGGCGCGACGGCGAAGACAATCAACGTGACGGGATAAGGAATCGCCGCGATGCGGGTTTGAACCTCGGCAAATTGCCGCATCAGTTGTTGGATCCGTTCCTGGGGCAAGGCGGAAATCAACGCTTCATAGGCGAACGGCCACAGCGATAAGCCGGCCACGGCGGCCGCGAAAAACGACAGGGCGGGTGCGGATCGGCAAAGGAAGGCGGAGGCGAGGGGAATCCGTTGCCACTGCGCACTGATGGCGGGAATCGCGACGAAGACAAAAAACGTAACCACGATCTGGGCGATCAACCACGCCGTGATTGATGTTTCCACCCACCCTTTGATCCAGCTTCCCAACAAAAGAAACACGGGCAGTACGACGACCAGGCAGCCCCAGGCCTGGCCTGGTGTGGGTTGAGAACCGGCCCGATCAGGCCGATGCCACAAATCCGACCAGCTGCCGGTGCTGCCATAGAGGACGGCATCGGTCCCGAAGACTTTCGCGGCCAGCGTCAGCGCGGCAACGGCATAAACGAACGTCGAGACCAAAGCCAGAATCGCCAACCCGGGAACCACGCGGATCTCGAACAGATCTCGGGTCAACAGGACGATGTTGGCCAGCGGCACGAGAGCCATGCCGACTGTCATCTCCAATCCAGGCATGAGTGCCAGGACGCCAGGAGCCAGCGAAATCAGCATGACGGGAATCAGGTAGGCCTGGGCCTCTTTGAAGCTGCGGGCAAAACTGGTGACGGTCAGCAAGACGGCACTGAAGAACCCGGCGAACACCACCAGGACGCCGAAGACCTTGACGACCAGCCCCGCGGACAGGCCGTCGCGCCCGAACAACAACGATTCCAGTCCCGTGATGTATGCGGTCATCGTCATCGCCAGGAGATTGACGACGGCGGTCAAAAGGGCAACGGTGAGCACGGCGAGGTACTTGGCGATCAACACCTGCCGGGCGGAAACCGGTGCGCAGATCAGGGCTTCCATGGTGCCGCGTTCGCGTTCCCCCGCGGTCAGGTCGATCGCGGGGTAGACCGCACCGGTGACGGTCATCAGGATGAGAATCAAGGGGACCAGCGTCGAGAGCGAAAACGATGCGCCGGTTCCCGTCGACAGGGAACGAACATGCCAATGAAACCCGGCGTCGGCGCGGGGTTCAAAGCGGCGAAGTTCGCGCCGCAGCCAGGCGTCGTTCAACCGGATCAGCTGGTTTTCCAGAAATCGGCGAGCCTCCTGGCTGACTCTCGACTTTTCGTCGGTCAACAGCTCCAGGGAAATTGAGTCATCGCGGTCTTGATGAATTTGAATCGCCACGTCCACCTGACGGTCCTGCACCAGCGCTTGAAAGGCCTCGTCGTCGGCTGGGCCGGGAAGGACTTGAAATTGCCAGAGCGGATCGTCTTCCGTCCCCGCCGGTTCCTCCGGCGGAGTTTCATCTGCCCTTGGCTCGGCATGCAAAAAATCACGGGCTTCGAGCAACAGCGAGGCCATGCGGCGGGCCTCGTTCTCGGTGCGAAAACCGAGGTGATATTCGATCCGCGGGCGATTGGTCAATTGGCCCGCCAGAAACTTCTGAAACGTGATGCCGATCAGGGGATATACGAGGATCGGCATCAGGACCAGCGTGATGACCGTCCGGCGATCGCGCAGGATTTCCCGCAGTTCTTTCTGGGCCAATCGCCCCCAGCGAACGGACCGGAAGGATGGCGGCGGGACGGATTCAGCCGCCATGGCTTCCCCCGTTCAGCGCCGGCGCATCGCCCAGCAGTTGAATAAACATCTCATACAGCGTGTCCTGCGCAGTGACCTGGCGGAGTTCCGAAAACGACCCTTCGTGGCGCAGCCGGCCTCGATGCAACAGACCCATGCGGTCACAAACGTGGGCCGCCTCCTCCAGGCGATGAGTGCACAAGACAACCGCTTTGCCAACCGCGCGCAGATGCTCGATATATTCAAAGACGACATGCGTGCCGACGACATCGAGCCCGCGGGTCGGTTCATCGAGCAGCATGATGGGCGGGTCGTGCATCAAGGCGCGCGCCAAAGTGATGCGCTGTTTTTGACCCGTGCTGAGCGTGCCGGACCGCTGGTCGAGGAATCGCTCGAAATCGAGCAACCGGCTCAATTCGACGACGCGGGACCGGGCCAATGCGGAGTCCATGCCGTATAAGTCCGCGAAATAGAGCAAGGTTTCCCGCGGGGAAAGCCATTGATAAAGCCCCGCGCTGGCGGAAACCAGCCCGATGCGGCGTTTGACCTCCGCCGGATGTTGAGTGACGGCGACACCGTTGACCTGAACTTCCCCCGAGGTCGGAAGCAGCAAACCCATGATCATTCGCAGCGTGGTGGTTTTGCCCGCGCCGTTCGGTCCCAACAGGCCGTAAACTTCACCCGCCCGGACGGCGAACGAGAGATGGTCGACCGCGACGAGCGGGGATTCCCCGACGGCGAACTGCTTTGTCAGCTCGGACACTTGGATCATAGCGGCCCGAACGGGATGCCGGTTGAAAAGACGAATCGCGGAGCGGGCACGATTCTCGCCGGTCGAGCAACAAAATTCCACTCGGCCGAGGACGAAAGAAGACAAATCCGGATTCGCCAACGGGGCGGCTATCGACGGTTTGTTACTACTCGCTGCCTGAGTTAGGGAGCGGCGGCAGTTTGTGCGGAGGCCCAAGTTTGGACGCGCATCGACCACTGGGATTGAATCAAGGCCGATTCAAAGCCGTCCACGGTCGGCTTGACGGTGACTCCTACCGACGGGAGTGACTCCGCGGCTTTATCCGCTACGACCGAGGGTGAATAGGCAACCGAGAAAAGTCCCAGGCAGATCGGACCGGCGATCAGGGTCAGACAGAGCGCGCAGGCGGCCAGCGTGCGGCGTGAACGACGGCGTTGCAAAATCCGGGCGCGGGCGTCAACGGAAGCGAGCACCACTCGCTGGCGATAAGCGGACGTCAAAGCAGCCGGCGGAGCCATCGTCCGCAGAAATTGCTCCAGGATCTGTGCGTCAGCGTCGCGCTGAGACATCGCACACCTCCTCCGCCAAAGACTCCAGCGATCGTTCGAGCTTTTCCAGGGCATACCGGTAGCGACTGGCGACCGTGTTGGGCGATTCGCCCGTCACGGCGGCGATTTCCAGGAACGTCAGGTTCTCCCAGACTTTCAAGATCACCACTTCACCTTGTTCGTCGGGAAGACGACGAACTGCGCGCAACACCTGTTGCCGAGTTTCTTCCTCTTCAATCGACCAACTCCGGAACGGCGACGCCAGGGATTGCTCGGGCAACATGACCGTCTGTCGTCGTTTCGAGAGCAACCGCATGGCTTCATTTCGAACCACTTGCAGGCAATAGGCCCAGGGCATGCGTGCCGCCGCCAACGATTCCGGATGCCGCGCCAATCGAACAATCGCTGTCTGAACGACATCCTCGGCATCAGAATCATTTCGGAGCAGCGCGGAGGCGTAACGCACCAGTCGCGGCCCGATCAGGTCAAATAACGGCCCCAGCGCGGACAAATCCCCTTCCACCAGTTGGCTGGCCAGGCCACCGATGCGTTCGAGCCACTGGGGAGTGTCCAGTGTATTCATTCTTACCCGACTGGGATCAAGACAGGGACGTCGTCTGAAAAGGAAGACGCCCGTCGGAGTGGATTTTGTCTCCAGAAATCTCACAATGTCAGATTCATTGGGAGAAATCCAGAGCCGACTTGATTCCGAACGGAAAATCAAGAAAAAGGGTTTTTCGTAAGACAATTCATTCGAATAACTTACAACATGAGCCTTGCCTGACGGGCCTGGCTTGCGAATTCTGAAAGCCTGAATCCATGCCCCACACGAATGACACCCTGGACGCCTTGAAGTGGAAAAAATTCCCCGTCCTGGATGATGGTTTCGTCTGCCTGGTCGATGTGATGGGGAACGACCAAGCCGTGGTCCAGGCGGCCCGGGTCAGTTATGGCGAGGGGACGAGAAAAGTCTCCGATGACCGGACACTGATCCGCTACCTGATGCGACACCGGCATTCCACGCCATTTGAAATGGCGGAAATCAAAATCCTGGTTCGAGTTCCGATGGATTGCTGGCGGCAGTGGATCCGGCATCGGACGGCGAATGTCAACGAGTACAGCACCCGGTATTCGGTCGCCATCGGCCTGTCAGCTCAAACTACCTCCGCCGACGCTTGGCGGACGCAGGCGACACAAAATCGGCAGGGGAGCGGCAACCTGCTGCCCGCGGAATTGGGCCAGCAGTTGACTGAAGACGAACGGCAACTCCATACGATGGCCCGGCAGAGTGTATGAAGCCGGTTGTATACACGGGCGGGGGTCGCGCGGGAACAGGCCCGGAAAGACCTGCCGCTGGCAACGTACACGGAAGCCTATTGGAAAGTCGATCTGCACAACCTGCTGCACTTCCTCGCGCTGAGGATGGACTCGCATGCCCAGGAGGAAATCCGGCTGTATGCGGAAGCCATCGGCCGGAACATCGTGCAGCCGCTCTTTCCGATCGTCTGGGAGGCGTTCGTCGATTACCGGATGGAAAGCACATTCTTCAGCCGGCTCGAACGCGGCGTGCTGCAACGGCTGATGGAGCGCGGAGCCGCGAAGAAGACGGCGCCGCCGTATTCTGAGGACGATTTCCTCGCCGTGCAGGATGAGACGTGGCGCGAATTGACGCGCAGCCGGGAACGCGACGAGTGCCGGGAGAAATTGGCAGCGTTAGGGGTGCTCCGGGCCCAATCATGAAGCCGGATCAGTGCGGACCGGGTGGCCGGTCGCTGGAGCCGCTTTGGGCGAACCCCCGGTGGGTGCGTGGACTTTCAGGCGTTGTTCCGTCGAACGAGAAGTGCTGAAGAGCGATTCAGAGCCCGGTGCGCATTCGACCGGGGCTTCCTTCGCAGAGCCTCAGTCCAGCCACCGGCCACCCGGCGGCGAGGTCGGCACCCGGCTCAAATCAGGGTTAACGGCATAAAGTGGCACCCAGCGAAATGCCATTTGTCTTGCACTCCCAAATTGCCATTCCACAGCCGATGGCCTGAAAAGAATCGTAGACCGCACTGAGCTATGCAGCTAAATAACCCCTCGTCAGATCGGAGTGCGTGGAGAAGTTGGCGTTGGAAAGAAAACAGGCCTGGCTTAGGGTGGGTGGTGTGATGCAAAACACTTTCCCCGAGAGGCCAAGCCATGGATGGCAGTATCTCCCCTCACGGTTGAGGAACGCAAGGTGTTGTTGCAAGCGTACCGTTCTGGGATGGATGTGCGAACCGCTCGGCGGGCGCGTCGTGCTTCTGCGAGCGGACGGATGGACCTGGCAGCAGATTCAAACAGCACTCTTTTGCAGCACCGATCTCGTCGCCGAAACGGTGCGTTGTTTTGCCTCGGGTGGCGGCTGGCGGCGGTGCTCGGCGGGCGACGAAGCCTTCGCCGGTGCCCGGCGGCTGGCCACAGTCAAACGCTGGTTGACGGAGCACACGCCGCAAGACTTCGGCTATTTTCGCAGCCGCTGGTCGTGTGAGATTCTGGCCAACCTGTTGGCGTGGGAAACAGGACTGCGGTTGAGCGGGGAAACGATCCGGCGGGGACTGAAGCGGTTGGGATTCGTGTGGCGTCGTCCGCGACCGGTCGTCGGCCCGATCCGCAATTCACCCAGAAACTCCGGCGGATTCCAGAGATTGTTGAGCAGGCTGCCGGCCGATGAAGTCGCCGTGTTTCAAGACGAAGTCGACGTGCATCTGAATCCCAAGATCGGTTCGATGTGGATGCCGAAGGGGGAACAAGCTCTCGTCACGACGCCCGGCAACAACCGCAAGTGCCATGTCGCCAGGTCGCTGGTGTGGGGCACCGGGACGTTGCTGGTCAGCCCGCCGGAAGGCCGCAATACGGCGATGTTTCTCGCCATCTGGACGACCTGCGCCGCCGTTTGCGGGGCTGGAAGAAGGTCCATGTGATCTGCGACAACGCTGCCTTTCACAAGAGCCGGGCCGTTCGCGGTACACCTCCAGCAGTGGGGCCACCGGATCGCGCTCACTTCCTGCCGGCCTATGGCACGAGACGAATCCCATCGAGCGTGTGGTGGCATCTGCAAGAAACCATCACCCGCAACCACAACTGCCAGACGCTGGAAGAACTGATCGGCCAAGCCTACGACTGGTTCGAAGCCAGCCACAATCACTACCTCGACATGCGAAACACCTTCGCCAAAGCCCTTGATGCTCACTCCGGTGAGGTGGAGTGTTTATTTAGCACAAGAAACATTGTGTCTTCGTTCATCGATAGCATGCCAGACAGTTTGTTATATTGTTTAACAACCCATATCAGAGCCGCTGTGATCATTCCACTGCCAATCGTCATTACAATTAGTTGAATCGCGCCCTCCGCCTTCGGAGAGAAGAAATGACCAACAAAATAAACCGAGAGTAATGACCGACGTTCCTATAACTAAAGGAAATGATATGGCCCCTGAAAACTGAAAATTTGCGATCCGGTAAAACAACATGCTAATAGTCCTCCTTCGTAGATCACAGCAGAAGCAGCGAGATTGGCTACCAGTGACCATAACGTCCGTCGTCCGCACCAAATGAAATCGGCATTAAGACCATCAGTCCCATTGCAATATGAGTATTGAAAAAAACAAAAAAGCAAGGATCGTTGATATCCTCACTATTCAAGACGCGGAAAAGCGGGTAATGGTGCAAATGTCACCCATCCGCAGATGCATCCCAAGATTCCCATGAGAATAGTGACGTTAATAGGGTGCCGCGGCTGTAATCCAGCACTTGCAGCCTGGAGTGACCTGCCCAATCCATCTCGATATGCGATCCATGATGTTATCTTGTACTGGCTGAGATAGATTTGTCATTGCAAAGGCCTGCACAGAGGAGGAAGTCCCATTGTCACATCAAAAGAAAAGCATGGCAATGGAAATGCCGCACATTAACGCTAATATGACTAGCAGTTTTGGCACAATGAACCCTGCTCATTTACCATACACGCCAAAATCTAAGACCAACCTGGCCAAGGTGCCAGGCATAAAATGTTGCTGTCGCCCAAAGATGACGCCAGATGCCGACGTCGGTCGGGTGGCCGGTGGCTGGACTGAGGCTCTGCAGAAGCCCCGGTCAACGGCGCACTGGACTGATCCTACCTCGAATCACACTTCTTGACGATTCATGGTATCGAATTGATCAAGGATCGTCTCATGGATCATCGCACGCGCACGCATCGTCCGCGAGGTTATCACGATCCCGGCCGTATGAACTCACCTGTTCGTGCTTTGGCCGCTTTCCGCTCCTGTCCAAGGACCGCAGTTGCCAATGGCTGGCGGGTACGTCGATACCGCTCGCCAGGAACTCAACTACGCGGTCTGGGCGTATGTCCTCATGCCGGAACACATCCATCTGATTGTCTATGCGCGCGGCCGTGTACAACGAGTCCGAATTCCCTCAAACGATTCAAAGAGCCAGTGAGTCGCGAGGCCATGAAATTTCTCAGGGCCCAAGCTCTGAATGGTTGCCCCGGCTGCGAGTTCAGCGTGGAAAAAAATTGGAACACCATTTCTGGCAACCGGGACGACGCCGATCGAAATATTATCGAACCGCGTTACGAGCGATGATCGACTACATCCATCTCAATCCGGTGCGCCGGGGGCTGGTCACCCAGGCCAAAATTGAAATGGATCGAGCGCAGGGTGGTTTGAAGACCGATTCCCGAATCGTTTGGAAACCGGACCCGGTTCCTGGGGACTGGCTGGAGGAGGGGCGTTGATGGCCAAGGCAGAGTCCGTGAATCGCTCGACCGGGGCTTCCTTCGCCAAGCCTCAGTCCAGCCAACGGCCACCGGAGGGATTTTATTTGCGGAGAGATTCACGATAATCCAGTATCGTGGCAACGATATTTCGCGACATTCTTCGGGGGGCGAGTATCGTACCCACCCTCTGCTTTTGACGAACAGGCCATCGAATAAAGTGTCGGTGTTCTCCCAAATTCTGAACAACACCTTGCGTCGCTTCAACGAGACCTCTACGATCGCCGCTTCGAGCGAATCCTGGATTGCGGCGATCTCGACAAAATGAGCGTTCATGTGAAAGGCACGCTCCGCTCGGAAGCCCGTCGCGTCGCGGCTAATTGACGACGGTTTAGAAGACTTCGGTGTGCACGGTTTTGGTTTCGGCATTTTGCAGGTCAAGGGTGATCAGCCGGCCGCCGCGTTGCCAGTCTTTGGGGCCGTAGGCGCCCCAACCGCTGTTGCGGCCGTAGACGAGGTCGATGCCTTGCCAGTCGCCGTGGTAGTTGTTGACGTGGTCGTGTCCGCAGAAGACGCCGACGACGCGGCGGGAGGCATGAAAATCTTTGAACGACTGGCCTTCGTCACTGTCGAAGCAGACGTCTTCCGCTTTTTTCCCGTCCGCCCGACCCGATTCGTATAAGTCGCGGTACTCGCGCAGCGGAATGTGGACGAAAACGGTGATCGGAGAATCGATCTGCCGTTCGGCGTCTTGTTTCATCTGGTTGCGGAACCATTCCAGTTGGGGATCGGAAATTCTGCGGTCTCCCTGGGCGTAGCCAACCTGAAAGAAGAAGAGGGACGCACGGGGCGGGGCGTTATCTTTGTCGAGAAGGTCGTAGCGGTAGCAGTAATGCCGGCCGGTGGGGGCGTCGATGAAGCCCTGGAAGCCTTGTTCCATTTTCTGGCGAATGTCGTCGAGCGGAAGCGAGCCTTCGGCGTTTTTCACGGGGTAATCATGATTGCCGAAGCAGAGAGCCCAGGGGCGTTTGAGGCCGTTCATGATGTCCATGCCGGTCCACTCGACGGGCTTGGCGGAGTCGTTGTTGACGAAGTCGCCGGTGTGAATGATGAGGTCAGGCTGCTCGCGTTCGACGATGCCGCGCAGCATTTTTTCGGTGGCGCGATTGCCTTCGTCGCCGGGATGGAAATGGGTGTCGGTGACTTGCAGCAGCCGAATGGGGCGTGGCTGGGAGGGGGTGAAGATCAGTTCGAAGCGGTCGGTCGATCGCGGGCGAATGAGGAGATCGCCGAAGCGATGCTCTTTTTCGTCGGCCCAGGCGCGGCCTGGAAGGGAGTGTCCGAGAAGGGGAAGGCTCGACAGGGCCATCGTCTGCAAGAAGGTACGGCGTTGCATCGTGGAAGTTCCGGCGGTGAAAGGGGGTTGAAATGGACGAGGACGAGGGGATTTTGAGGTCCGTGAAACGCTCGCCCCTCACCCCGACCTCTCCCCGGGAAACGGGGGCGAGGGGGCCGTTCAATGCGTCTTTGGCACCTCGTTCAGATGCAGAGGCAAAAGGCGGGGAACACGGGCCGGGGCGACGCATCAGGGGCGTTGACCACGCCAGCGGAGCCAATGGTCGGCCAGGACAATGGCAACCATCGCTTCGGCCATGGGGACAAAGCGGGGCAGCAGGCAGGGATCGTGACGGCCTTTGGTACGGATCGTGGCGGGTTCGCCGGATTGCGTGACCGTGGGCTGCTCGATGGGCAAACTGCTTGTCGGTTTCACGGCGGCCCGCAGGATGATCGGCAGGCCCGTCGAGATTCCGCCCAGCATGCCGCCATGGCGGTTGGTGTCGGTGGTGATCGAATGGACGGCTGGGAGACCTGCGGTCGGGGAGGGTGGCTCGGTCGGGAGACCGGCCACAACGGAGGTTGGGGGACTGGCTACCGCGGCGGGGGCCTTCACAAAATGGTCGTTGTGTTCGCTGCCGCGCATCGTGACACAACCGAAGCCTATACCGTATTCGACGCCCAACACGGCGGGCAAGCTGAAGAGGGCCTTGGCGAGGTCGGCTTTGAGCTTGTCGAAGACGGGTTCGCCCAGGCCGGCGGGGATATTCGTCGCCACGATTTCGGCCATGCCGCCGATCGAGTCTCCCTGTTTACGGAGGTCTTCAATGAGCGCCACCATCTGCGCGGCGACGGCTGCATCGGGACAGCGAACGATGTTCGGCTCGCCATTGGGGAGCTTTTCGACCTGGTCTAAGGTGACCGCGGTGGGATCGGGGACGTTCGCCTTGATCGAACCGACCTGGGTGACATAACCGACGATTTTCCGCCGAAGGCTTCGGCGAGGATTTTCTTGGCGACGACGCCGGCGGCGGCGCGAACGGTGGTCTCCCGGGCGGCTGGAGCGGCCGCCGCCGCGGTAATCGCGGAAGCCGTATTTGGCGTCGAAGCTGTAGTCGGCATGGCCGGGACGGTAAAGATGCTTGATGTCGCTGTAATCTTTTGCTCCGCTGGTCCTGGTTGCGGATGAGAATGGCCAGGCTGGTGCCGGTGGTGCGGCCTTCGAAAACGCCGGAGAGAATTTCGGGGGTGTCGGCTTCGTCGCGCTTGGGTGGTGATGGAACTTTGACCGGGCCGGCGGCGATTCAGATCGACGATCAAATCATCCACCGCAAGCGGGATGCCGGAGGGGACGCCGTCGATGATGACGACGTTGCCTGGACCGTGACTTTCGCCGGCGGTGGTGACGCTGAGCTTGACCGAAGGAATTGCCTGGCATGGGATCGTTTTACAGCAGAGGACTCATAATCCTTTGGCGACTCCGAACAGCGAGACTCGCCCGGGAAAAAGGTTCGCCTCGAAGTCTCGGCAAACCCGGTAAATTGACATTTTATCGAGAATGAGAACCTCTCGAAAGGCGGGGATTCCGGCCTACGCAGCGTTCACCGCCTCGCCTATAATGCGTACTCCCAACACGTTTGCGAATTCGCAGCGTTCACCGATGCCGAATGGAGCTGTTTTCGATGGCCGACGAGTTGAAACTCAGCAAGATCGAAATCCTCAAGGAAAATAGCCGTCAGCTGCGCGCATTCTGGGCGAGGAGCTTCGTTCCGACGTCGATCATTTTTGTGCCGACTCGGAGCAACTGCTGAAACCGCATGGGGTCTATCAGGAAGAAGACAAGGACGCGCGAAAGATCAAATCGGCCGACGGGCAGAAGCAGAAGCACTATATGTTCATGGTGCGGACGGCGATTCCCGGCGGCAAATTGACGGCGAAACAGTTTCTCGATCACCTCGATCTGTGTGAAAAATACGGTAACGGAACGCTGCGAGTCACCACCCGGCAGGGCTTTCAACTGCACGGCGTGATCAAGACGAACCTCAAGGCGGCGGTGAAGGGGATCAACGACTCGCTGCTCACGACGCTGGCTGCCTGCGGCGACGTGAAGCGCAACGTGATGTCCTGCCCGGCGCCGTTCAAGAACAACCCGATTCGCGACCAGATGCAGGACTTGGCGGACAAGCTCGCGGAGCATCTGAAGCCGCGGACCACGGCGTATCATGAAATCTGGCTGACCGACGACAGCGGGGAATCGGTCAACGTCGCCGAGTGGAAGCCGGTCGAGGAGCCGATCTACGGCGCGGCTGTATCTGCCGCGAAAGTTCAAAATCGGCTTGGCATTGACGGACGATAACTGCATCGACGTCTACACCCAGGACCTCGGGTTTCTGGCGATTGTCGAGAACGACAAACTGATCGGCTATAACGTGCTGGTCGGCGGCGGGATGGGCGTGACGCCGAGCGCGGCAAAAACCTTCGTAGCGTTGGCCGAGAAAATGGCGTTCATTGCGCCGGAGGAAGTGATTGCGGTCGCCGAGGCGGTCGTGAAGGTGCAGCGCGATTTCGGCAACCGCGAAGACCGCAAGCGGGCGCGGCTCAAGTACCTGATCCATGATTGGGGCGTCGAGAAATTCAAGGCGAAGGTCGAAGAATACTACGGAAAACCGCTCGCCGCACCGCATGCCGCGGACGTCACGGCGTCACCCGATCATATCGGCTGGTATGAACAGGGAGACGGGAAGCTGTTCCTGGGAATCAACATCGAAACCGGCCGCATCAAGGACGAGGGCGACCTCCGAATCAAAACCGGCTTGCGGAAAATTCTGCAAAAGTATGACCTGCCGGCGCGACTGACGGCGCTGCAATCGGTGATTCTCTGCGATATTGATCCAAAGGACAAACACGAGATCAATGGAATGCTCGCCGAGCATGGCATCAAGCAGGATCATGAATTGACGATGGTCCGGCGGCTCTCGATCGCCTGCCCGGCGTTTCCGACGTGCATGTTGTCGATCACGGAATCGGAGCGAGTGCTGCCTGGCGTGATCGATCAGCTGGAAGTGGAGCTAGCCCGGTTGGGGATTCCTCAGGAACAAGTCGCCGTCCACATGACGGGTTGCCCGAACGGCTGTGCGCGGCCTTACACGCCGGACATTGGTTTTGTAGGCAAGACGCTGAACAAGTACACGATTTTCCTGGGCGGCAACGTGCAGGGAACCCGGTTGGCATTTAATTTCAAAGACATGGTGCCGCTGGAAGAACTCGTTCCCTCTCTGGTACCGGTGCTCAATCAGTTCCAGGCTCAACGAACGAACGGGGAGTCACTGGGGGACTTCTGCGCTCGCGTCGGTAAAGAGGGATTGGCGGTGACTGAACCCGCTGCCGGTTGAGGCCTTGGAGCGCGGTTGCTGTCCATCGCCTGAATTGCGGCTGTTATTTCTGTTCCAGTTGGCGTACGAGATCCATCGCGCCTTCCGTGAGAGTTCGGCCTGCGAGGACTTCCAGACGAGTGACAGACGCTTCGTAGCCGCCGGTTTCCATCGCGCGCGGCGTGACGATGTATCCCAGGTACCCATTGGCATAACCAATCAGGCAAAATGGATGACCGGTCTCCTGTTTGACGCGTGAACGGATCTCGAGCGCGTATTCGACGAAGAGTTCGCCGGGAATGGCCGCATAGATCGCCGGGCCGATTTGCAGGACCTGCACGTCGGCCGTCAATTCGGTCTCTTTTTTCGACGGATTTTCGGCGATCGCCTGGGCTTTCAGGACCGCCACAGACAGGACGCGATTCTTGTCTTCCAGGAGTTGAATGACCGAAGCAGGCGACTGTTTTTGCTGCGCAGATTCGAGCGCCCGCTTTCCCCGCTCCTGTTCCGCCTGCGCATCGCTGAGGCTGGGAATCTCTCGGGCCCGGAGCGGAATTGTCTGCGTCGCGGTTTTCAGGATCGGATCGTCTGTAAATGTGACGAAGCCGCTCGTTTTGATGACTTCGCCGGCAACCGTCCGTCCCAGCCGTTCGATTTCCTGGAACGGATCGCCGCTGCGATTAACAGTGATGTCGCCGCAGGCGCCTTGCGTGAAGATCGCCACCCCGCCGAGCAGATTTTCGACCGCACGTGAGGCGGCTCCGGGATATTCGCCGGAAAGCAAAAGATTTTCGGAACCGATGATGACGGGGTGGCCCGTGAAATTGAACAAGGTGGCAATCGTCTGGCGCGAGTCCAATTCCTCGACGCGCAGAACGCCGACCTGGGGGTCGATGAGGTCGTTTTTCTGCTGTCGGTTTCGCGTGGCACCTTCCAGTCGACCGGCTGCGAACCCCAATTTGGCCGGCGCCAGGGACCGGTTCGCGGTGAGCGCGGCCTCGATGAACTGCTTCGCGAGGAACCGCTTCAGCGAGGGCTCCTGATCGTCCTGGCCGAGTTCCGTCTTCTGATAAAACGACGGGGCCGAATGGTTGTGCGTGCAACAAATCAGAATGTTCGCGGCGGGAATTCCCGCGCCTTGCTGAATCCCTGCGCGTGCCAGCCGCACGAGATCGGCGTCAACCGACATCAGATCCGAGCCGATCAGGACCAGCTTCGTGCCGTTGTTCTCCAACACGAGCGCGCGGGCGAAAATCTCGTCGTGCACCCCTTCGAAATTCTGCTGGCGATCAAAAAAGCCACCCATCTGAGTGGGAAACGGCGGCACGATGCTGAGGCGCGCGGCCCCGGCTCGCAGCGCGCCTTCAGCGGGCCCCACGGCATTGACGGCGACAACGACCAGTAACACGATTCTGACGAGTGAAAGTATCCGCAGCTGCATGTTGTTGCCGTCCCTTGTACGAAAGAATCATCAGGCCGAGAGGGATGAATCACCGCGTCATCATAAACGTTTCCGGGATTTCAGTCTTGTGATTGCGTATAGGTCACATCGTCCCAATAAATTTCCTGGCCGTTGCCATCGATCCAGGAGGTGACAATCCCGAACCGGTCGAACGCCGTGGCCTGAGTCTTTAAGCCCACCGGCAGGGTCCAGGATTTCGCTTGCCCGTCCAGCGAAACGGTGATGCGTCCGCGGCCCTCCTCGGCCGCAGGGTCATAGTCCAAACCCCAGTCGTGGCTTTTTCCATCCGGCTGGATGAACGGGAATTCTCTCAGAGGTGCCACGGCTCCCCCCGCATTTTTCGACCGCAAAACCGGATACACATGAAAGCCGTCGCTGGACGGCCCTTCCACATGAATGCCGAGAACGCTTTCCGGGACGCTGTCGCTTTGCGAATTGTTGGACCTCAGGCTGTCGACGGAGTTGTAAAATCCGAACAAGACCGTGCTGTCGGTGACGCCGCGCGTCATGGCGAGCTTGCCTGCGGCTTTCAACGGCTTTTCGAGGGAGAGCGGTCCCACTCGATCTCCGTAGCTGGCCATTTTTTCGGGATCGCGGCAATCGCCTCGATAGATGACCCCGCCCAGTTCACCGGTTTCTGTGCCTCCGGAAAAATGTGTGGCACTGAAGCCGAAATCGAACCAGGGCCGGACGAGCCGGGAGGGATACGTCCGGCGGTTGTTTCGACCGTCCCACTGCGGATCGGCGGAGAATTCTTCGGTAGCAGCGCCGTTGATCACAATGTCGTCCAGCCAGATTTTGGAGCCGGAATCAGCGCTCTTGACGACGTTGAGAATGCCGAAGCGATTGAACGTGGCGCCGTCGGATTGATGTGATTCGTCGAGCAGACAGACAGCCCGGGCATCGCCGATGATGGCGGTGACGACTCCACGCCCGTCATTGCCTTTCGGATCATAATGGAGAGACCAGTTGAGGCTGGTCCTGATCGGGAAACCAATCAGGCTCCAGCGGCCGGTGTTCGGATCGGTGACAGAAGGGAAGGGAGTGGTGTCACCGCCGGCCCGCCATTTCGCGGTGCAATATTCGACATAAGCGAAGAACTTGTCGCCGCGGCCGTTCAATCGAATTGCGATGCTGCTGGGAGTGCGCCATTCCTTCACGGTTTCCGCATTGAAGAAGCCGAGGAGCAGGTTCGTTCCGCCCTCGTCGAGGAACAGCGTTCCAGACGCGGACAACGGTTGATCAAGGCCCTTCGAAGCGATTTCTTTTGCGTAAAATGCCGCTTCTCCGGCGGGGGAAACAAAGCCTCCCAACTCTCCGGGCGAGCGGCCGCCCGCATGATGGGTGTCGGGGCTGAAACCGAAATCCTGGCGAATCGTGCGTGGGGGTTGGTTACGCGCCGCACGATGATTGATGCCCTCCCACCCGGGGTCGGTGCGGAAACTCTCGGTTTTGAGCGTCATTCCGGGAATTCGCCGAAAGGGAACCGTTTGAGCGGCAACGTCGACCAGGAGACTGGACATCACCAGCATCACTGAGCAACCGACCAGAGAACACGCTCGGATGGGCATGAGAATTCCCTCGCTTGTGATGCTCGTCATGATCCCAGGTTGTACGACTACGAGCAAGCAACCTGGTTTCAACCGCCACGCCGCCGGGTGCTGTCGAGGAATTAAAACTCCTTGGCCGACAGACGATGGCAGGGCTTGGATGCCTGCGAAAGAATCTTCGTTGGCTGCGCCGACCCCATTGACCGCAGAGTCGGCCCAGATTGCTAGGACGCCGCAATCCGCAAATTTCGCCGCATGGCCAAGCAGTCTCGGCGTGCCAAGCCTTGGCATTCCGCCCATTTGATCGTCCGGCCGTCTTTGCCGGTTTGTTTGATTCATGCCCCGGGAATCGGGCGGTCGAAACAGTAGGAAAGAGGCTTTGAGAACGTTCGGTTCGGAAGCGATGAACGCCTGCTGAGACCGTCACCCGGACCTGCCATGACGAGGCAGGCGTCGACCAGCGACATTTCCTCCGGGAACCAGCGAGAGCAAAGGATTGAACATGCAAGATTCCGCTCCCGGCATTTCAAGAGCTGACGAGGAACAATCGCCGTTGACGGTGGCGTTGCGGATTATCGCCGACGGCGCTAAACCTCGGCTGGTGTTGATTGACCAGCAGGACTTTCTGATTGGAACCGGCGACCAGTGCCATCTGCGATTGAAGAACCAGGAATCACCGGGTCTGCATAGTATCTTGCGGGTGCAGAATCAAACGGTCTGGATTGAAGCCGTCGATGAGGGAACGGTTTCGGTCGACGGCCACACTTATCGTCGCCGTGCGCTGCGCGATGGCGATCAATTGCAATTCGACGGTGTTCGCGCGACGGTGCAGATCGGCGAACGATCGTCCCGGCGCAACAGCCTTCCGGTCGTCCAGGGGACACGAACTGCCGATGACTTGTCGGACCTGACCGCGGAAGAATTGTGCGACCGAATTGAACGGGAAGAGGCCGAGACTCGCCATTTTGAGCATCGCCGGCACTTTGGCTGGCAAGCCTTGATGTCAGCGGTGCGCGACGTGGCCGAGCAGGAAGCGATCCTCGCTCCGCACACATTGCCGGCCGCGCAGGTGGCCGCGATTTCCGACGAACGATTTGATGAATTAATCGCGCACGTTCGCGAACTGTCGGAAACGCTCGAAGCGCGCACGCAGGCCCTGGCCGCCCAGGAATCGGTGCTGATCGAGTCGTCGTCGCAGTTGTGCGAATCTCAAGGCCGCGTGAGCCGGCAATTGGAAGAATTGCTGCAACGAATCGCCCCCGAGGAATCGTCGGGCGAACTGCGGGCCAGCGCGTAAGAGAGATCGTTTGCTCTGTTCCTCGGCCCCGGCGTTACAGACGCCGGGCCTTGAGGACACATTCCGCGCTGGTTTCCCGCGAGGGGCAGCAATCCTTTACTTCGCCACTTGCCGGTGGACGAAGATGCCTTTTTTGTTGCCGACAATGACGTCGGGAAGTTTGTCGCCGGTGACATCGCCAGCCATGACTTGCGTGCTGACACCAGAGTCATTGTCGATCTGGTGGGCCTTCCATGAAACGGTCTGGTCAGGTCCGGGAACGCGCTGGAACCAATAGAGCACGGCAGCTTCATTCGGTTCGGGATCGCCCTTGGGACCGTGAGCCCACCACCGCTTGCCGGTCACAATGTCCTTCAAACCATCACCGTCCATGTCGACGAAGTCGATGGCATGCAGCTGCGAGAACTTGAGGCCGGTCTCGTTGTCCTCCGGGGTCGTACCGGTAATCAAATGCGGTTTGAACTTCGGTTCTCCGTCGCCGGGCAATTGCTCATACCAGACCAGCCCATATCCGTGCGCTTGCAATGACGTGATGACGTCGTTGCGTCCGTCGCCGTTCAAATCCTCGGCATACATGTGCGCACCGCCTCCTTCCGAGAACGGGAACGCATGCTTCTTCCACACGGGGTCGCCGGCCAGGCTGGCGGGCTGCTCCCACCAGCCATTTTTTTCCAGGAGATCTTTCCGGCCGTCGCCATTCACGTCGCCGACGCCAAGACCGTGCGTAAATTTGCCGCCGGCGGATTGATCGGAAACCCGGTGAAACGTCCAGGGTTGAGTCGGATCGACTCCCGGCGCCGCATAGCCGAAATAGCCGTCGGTTGAGCAGATGACTTCCGGCTTCCCGTCGCCCGTAATGTCCGTGAACGTCGGCGATTCGTTGTCGACCACGGCGAGATAAACGTGCTTGTCCCAATTGCCGTCTTTTCCTTGCGGATTGGCGAACCAATAGCCCTCTTTGCCGGGGAACGGGATGACCAGGATGTCGGTCCAGCCATCGCCGTTGATGTCGTGGGTGAATGACGAGAAATTGTCGGAGTAGCCGAGCGGATCGAAAGCGACGGGAGGATAAAACGCGTGCTGCTCGGTGAAATCGGGCCCGGCGAACCAGAACGGGCCGGCGACGACGTCCGGCTTGCCGTCGTGGTTGATGTCGCCAAAGCAGGCTCCTTCGGCAAAGAATTTGTCGCTGAGTTGTTGCTTCTTGAATGTCCGCTCCGCGGCTGAAGAAATCTGACAACAAGCGACGATCAGAAGACAAACGACGAGTCGAATCATTGGAGCATTCCTCGGCTGGCGATTCAGGTTCAGCGACCGGTACAGATTCCAACATGACTCGGTAAAAGTCAATTCCGGCAAATGAGGAAACGAATTCCACGCGAATTGGACAACGCCAGCTTGGCAGTGTTACACTCGTCGAATTCAGCGCCTGACCGCAGACTTTGCCAGCAACGACATCCTCCGCCGATGATTTCACCTGCCCGATCATTTCATTCCTTCTCCACGAGAAAACTGTCATGAACCAGAAATTTCAGGGGTTGTGGCCCGCGCTGTTGACGCCGATGACCGCCGACGGCAAACCGAATTTCGCCGTGCTGGAACGAATGGTCGAACTGTACGTCAAGCAGGGTCTGGACGGGATTTACACCACCGGTTCCACCGGACAGTGGCCGTTGTTGTCGTTCGAAGAACGGGCGTCCATCGTCGATTGCGTGGTGAAGACGGCCGCCGGGCGCATTCCGATCATGGCCCACATCGGCGGAGTGTCTACGGAAGAAGCGATCCAACTGGCCAAACGGGCGGCAGCGAGCGGGGCGGACGCGGTGTCGTCGGTCGCTCCGATTTACTATGCCCATTCCGAACCGGTGATTTTTGAACATTATCGTCGGATCGGCGCGGCCACCAACTTGCCGTTCTTCGCGTATCATCTCTACGTCACCAGTTCTGCACCGATTACGCCGCAGCGCTATGCCACGCAACTCAAAACGGTTCCCAACCTGGTGGGAATGAAAGTCACTGATCTGAATGTCTACACGTTCGGACTGATTCAAAGCCTGACCGAAGGGAAGCTGCTGTTGTTCAGCGGGGCGGATGAAGTGCTATGCCACGCGGTCATTTCCGGTTCGGTCGGAGCGATCGGGACGTTTTATAACCTCTGGGGTCCGGTCTGCCAAAAGGCTCGGCAGGCCATGGTCGACGGGAAAGTCGACGTCGCGTCCAAGTTCATGCTGCGGTTTCAGCTGGCCATCGCCCGCGTGCTCGAAAGCGGATCGATTTGGAGTTTCCTGCGGGCCGCGATGCAGCGGAAATACGATCTCGACATCGGTGCGCCGCGCGCGCCGCTGGGGATGGCAGACCAGCCGTGGGAAGACGCCAAAGTGCGCGAGATTCTGGATCTGGTGGAACCAAGCTAACCGAGTTCGGCGAGGGAGCGGCCGTGGTCGTTTTGCAGCAGCGAAAGTTCGTCGGTTCCAAACCGAAGCCTCATGTATTGATTACGGGCGGCGTGCACGGCGATGAATTCGAGCCGATGGAGGCGCTGCGGCTGCTGGCAGGCCGGCTGGAAGAGTTTTCGGTGACGGGAACCGTTACGCTGGTGCCGGTTGTCAACGAAGCGGCCTTTCGGCGGGGAGCGCGCATCGCCGAGGACGGCCTCGATCTCGCTCGAACCTGTCCGGGACGCGCAGACGGGAGCATCACCGAGCAGACGGCCCGGGCGCTCTCGGACTTGATTCAAACCGCCGACTTCTACATCGACCTGCACACCGGCGGCACGCGGTTGAAAGCGATGCCGCTTAGCGGCTACATGCTGCACACTGACCCGGCCGTGCTCGATTGGCAGCGGAAGATGGCGCGCGCCATGAATCTGCCGGTGATCTGGGGGACCGACTATCGGCTCAATGGGAGGTCGCTGTCGGTGGCGCGGGATGCGAACATTCCCGCCATTTATACGGAGTATCATGGCGGTGGGGGCTGTGATGAGGACGGAGTCGATGCGTACTTCAATGGGTGCCTCAATGTGCTGGCCCTGTTCGGAATGATTCAGCGGCCGGTGTTCGATCCGCCGACGCCGCCACTGGTGGTGGAGGACGACCGTCCGAGTTCGGGACACCTGCAGGTGAACCTGCCATCGCCGATGGAGGGGTTTTTCTCACCGCTGGTGGAGTTGGGCGAACGGGTCGAGAAAGATCAGATCATCGGCTCCGTCAGCAACGTGCTCGGGGATGATCAGCGGCCGGTACGCGCGCCGCACGCGGGAATCGTGCTGCTCTTGCATACGTTCTCGCGGGTCGACCAAGGTGAATGCCTGGGCGCGATTCTGGAAACTGCGAATTCATTGCCATTGGAATGACCAGGCGGAATCTATTAGGAAAGTCGACTGATGCGAACGAGCCGGGTGAAAGCCAAGCTGCGAAACAACGAGCCGGTGCTGATGACAGCACTCCATTTTCTCGATCCGCAGGTGTTCGAGATGGTGTCGCTAATGGGGTTCGACGGCATCTGGCTCGACATGGAGCATCATCCCACCTCGCTGGAAACGGCGGCGACGCTGTTGCGGGCCGCACGGGTCGGCAGCTCGGACGTCATGGTCCGGCCGGCCAAAGGGGAATTCATGCGAATGGGCCGCATGCTCGAAGCCGGAGCGCAGGGAATCATGTATCCGCGCTGTTCGAGCGCCGCCGAGGCAAAGGAAGTCGTGCAATGGGCGAAATTCGCGCCGCTCGGGCAGCGTGGTTTCGACGGCGGCAATGCCGATATGCCCTATTGCAGCCTGCCGACGACCGAATACATTCAAAAGGCTAATGACGAGACATTCGTGGTCATTCAACTGGAAGATCAATCGGCGGTCGACCAGGCGTATGAAATCGCCAGCGTTCCCGGCGTCGATGTGATCTTCTTCGGCCCGAGCGATTTTTCGATTCTGTCCGGTGTGCCGGGAAACTTCGATCATCCCAAAGTGCAGCAGGCGATGCAGACCGTCGCCGATGCGGCAAAAAAAGCGGGCAAGCATTGGGGAATGCCGAGCTGGTCCATGGAGCTGACGAACAAACTGCTCGGCATGGGCGCTCGATTCCTGGCCCACGGCTGCGACATCGTGATGGTGAAGCAGGGGATGGAAGAAACACAGCGCAAGTTCGGCCCCGTGGGTTTTACGTTTGACAATCGCTTGAAGTGAAAGACGATTGGCCACAAAAAGCACCAAAAACCGCAAAAACGAGCCGAGGAATTGCTTTGACCCAAACGGCACAAGTCTGGTCCCCTCGCCCCCGTCGCGGGGGAGAGGGCTAGGGTGAGGGGGCCGATCAGCCTTTTGGCGCCCTTCGCAGAAGAAGTCCCAGGGCATCTCTTTGGATTGAATACTCGCCATGAATCGCAAGCACCGGTTGTTGGTCATCGGGACGGGGTCGATCGGCGAACGACATCTGCGGTGTTTCCTGACGACCGGGCGAGCCGAGGTTGAATTCGTCGAGGTGAACGATTCGCTGCGCCAGACAATCGCCGAGCGGTATCCCTCAGCGAAGCCGCTGGAGTCCATCGACGATGCACTCGATCAGCTGCCGGATTTGGCGGTGATTTGCACGCCGGCGCAATTCCATGTGCCGATGGCGACGCGGCTGGCGGAGGCGGGCATCCATCTGCTCATCGAGAAGCCGCTGAGCATCTCGCTGGAAGGGATTCCCGAACTGCTCGCGGCGGTCGCACGGCGAAACGTGCGGGCGGGGATCGCGTATGTCTATCGCGCGCATCCAATTTTGACGGCGATGCGGCAGGCGATTCAGTCGGGACGGTTCGGCCAACCGGTGGAATTGATCGCCGTCGGCGGACAGCATTTCCCGACGTATCGACCAGCCTATCGCCACATTTATTACACGAAACGTGAGACCGGCGGCGGCGCGATTCAGGACGCCATCACGCACATCTTCAACGCCGGGGAATGGCTGGTGGGCCCGATGGACCGCCTCGTCTGCGACGCGGCGCATCAGGTGCTCGAAGGCGTCCAAGTCGAAGACACCGTGCACGTGCTGGCCCGGCATGGAAACGTGCTCGCGAATTACTCGCTTAACCAGTACCAGGCCCCGAACGAAAGCACGATCACCGTCGTTTGCGAACGAGGGACCTGCCGGTTCGAGAGCCATGAACACCGCTGGCGTTGGATGACCGAACCAGGGAGCGCCTGGCACGACGAAGTGTTCCCGCCGCTGGAGCGGGACACGATGTTCATCGCCCAGGCGAACCAGATTCTGGACGTGGTCGAAGCAAAAGCCGATCCGGCCTGCTCGCTGGCGGAAGGCGTGCAGACCCTGAAGGTCAATCTGGCGGCCCTGACGAGCCTGGAATCGGGGCGTTGGGAAACGATCCGTTGACGCTGACGAATTCATCCGAGCGGGGGGCGTGAGCCCCCTGAATGCGGTGTCATCTCACTTTGCCAGCACAATCAAGGGGCTCACGCCCCCCGCTCGTCAAGCGTCAAGCCCCTGAAGTTCACTCGTAAGAGTGATGCCAACGATCTCACTTCGCCAAGCCTACAGACCAGTCACCCGGCGGGTTAAGCAATCGTTTCACTGAAATCTCCTGATGCCACAGATGAATCATGAACAGCAAAAAGGCCAGAAAGAGCACAGCCGCAGCGGCATGCCAGGCAATGAGCGCCCGATATTGCCAAGTTCCTCTCGGATAAGATGCCCGCCACCAGCTATCGAGGGCAATGCCCGACCTCAATTCGCACGTCAGCAAATACGCCAAACACACTGGCATCGTGAGAACACTCCACGGAATACTGCCAAGTGTAATGCAGAGAATGCCTGGCCCTAAGAATACGCCGCCAAAAATCAACCACAACCAAACATACGACTTGCCTTGCTTGAAGTGTAACATCGTTTTGTGGAACCGGTTCTACCGGACGATCAACTGCTTATTTTTTTGACGTCCGGTGGGCGGCGACTTCGCGAATCTGTTTTGGAATGTCGAGGCCCACGAGGTCGCTCCAAGCAGATTGCAGTTTTTTGAGAATGGGGCCGGGTTTGCCATCGGCAATTGTGACGCCGTTGATTTTCGTCACGGGGAGCAGGCAGTAGGGTGTTGAGGAGAGGAACGCTTCGTCGGCATTGACGACGTTGAAGACTTGAATATCGCGTTCGATGAAGGGGATGCCCAGTTTTGCGGCGAGGTCGATCACCGTGGCTCTGCTGATGCCCGGAAGTGTGTTGCGGAGCGTCGGGGAGATGATTTTTCCCTGCTCGACCATCAGGAAATTCGCGCCGCTCGTTTCCGTGACGTTGCCGTCGAGATCGAGCAGCAGCGCGATGGCGGCGGGGTCGCCGACCTGGGCTTCCTTGTCGGCCAGGTAGTAGTGCATCCGGCTGCGGTATTTCATTTTCGGGTCGTAGCATTGCGGCGGGACATGGCGGATCGACGGCGTGACGACGTGCACGCCGGTGTCGAGTTTCGATGCCCAGAACTCGAACGGCAGCGGAAACGAATGAATGCAGACTGTCGGCGTGGTGCGGGCCGTGCCGGCGGCGGCGCCGGCGTACATCGGCTGCTCGCCCGGCGTGACGAAATGGACGACCCCGATCTCTTCGTCGTCGGGAATGAGCGAAGTGTTGTGGGCGATCAGTTCGCGTGTGGCGGAAAGGACCTGGTCGCGCGTCAGACCAATTTCCATCCGCGTGTAACGGAGCGAGCGAAAAAGCCGGTCGACGTGGTCTTCCACGCGATACGGCTGCTTGCGAAAAGTGCGCGTCATTTCCGTGACGGTCGCCCCGAGGACGATGCCGAGATCGAAGATATTTAATTTCGCCTGCGAGGCCGGCAGCATTTTGCCGTTTAAAAAAACGAGAGGCTCGGTCATGCGAATTCCTGTTCAATCAACGCCGTGGTGACGCGCTGTTAAGGGGCGTCTTGAAGCTTTTCGATTTCGCGGAGCAGGGGGCGATAGCCGTATTCCGTGACGACGGCGATCACTCCCTGATAGCTGGGTTCGTTCGCGGCCACGGTCGACAGAGCGGTCAGGCCGTTGTAGAGCGATTCGGAGGCCGCTTCGAGCTTGGCCAGTTGAGTTCCCGCGTCGTGCTTTTCGCGGGCCACCGCCGCCGCGCGCACGGCCTGCATGGCATTCATGTACTCGAATCCGAATTCATAACGGCGGGCCAGCCCATACAGCAATTTGCGGCCCGCGGGATTCGCCCGGTCATGGGCGCGATACATTTCGCTCATCGCGTTCGCGTAATGATCGGCGGCTTCCTGCCACCACGCGGGAGCCGGCTCACCGGCGGCATAATGTTTCATCACCATGCCCGGAACAGGAAAGGCAAAGCCGAGGTCATGTTGGTCGATGAGATCGGTTGCTCGGGCGATCAATTCGCCGCCGATGATCAGCCGCTCGCCGACACCCTCGCCGCAGGAGGGAAGGACGAGATCGAGATAAGCGGCGTCGGGCGTGAACTGATCGTCAAACCCGGCTCGCGACAGATAGTGCAGGCAGGGATCGAGATCGCTGGGAATCCAGTACCGCGTGGAATACCCGGCCCAACCGGCATCGCGCACCGCTTTCACGAGCGAGTGCAGATGCGCCGTCGCCAATTGCGGCAGCACGCCGACATTGTCATCGGCCAGGGTGAAAATCAACGAAGGACTGGCGGAAATCGCCGCCCCGCGCCTCGTGGCCAAAGTCTTCAACAACGCCTGGTTTTCGGCGACCCGGCGAGCGGTGTAATCGATGAAATTCGTGCTGCCTGCTGCGACCGGCAGCACTTTTTCCAGATACGGATAGAGAGCCGGATCGACGTCGAGGATTTGCAATTCCACGGACGATCCGTCCGGGCGCTGTAGCTGTTTCGGATCTGCCAGCCAGGTCTGCAGAAAGTCGAGCGTGGTAATGTTGCCACGGAGCGATTTAACGCCGCGCGCTCCGGAGGCGATAGTGTTTCGATTGGCAGCCGCGGCTTCGAGGTCCGCTAATGAAGTCAATTTGCCGAGGCCGGTTCGCGCATCGAGCCGTTTCCAAGCGGCCTCGGCGTGTTCGTCCCATTCAGGAAATTCGGGGAGCGTGAGATAAATCGCGTCGATGGCAGGATAGGTTTTGAGCAAGGCCTGCAATTGTGCGCTCGCGAGTTCCTGCAACAACTTGTCGTCAGGCGGCTGCTTCGCGCCGGGCCCGATGGTCAGGCTCTCCAATTGATGCAGGACTTTCGCATCGGGCAGGGCGGCGGCGAATTCCTTGGGGAATTCCAACGGGGAAAACGACAACGCGGCGGACATCCCTAACCGATGCGCCTCGTCGATGATTCCTTGAATCAGTTTCGTGCCAGCCTGAATCGACTCGGCATAATTTCTAGCGGCGGCGAGATCGGGATTGAAGAATTCCTTCGCCCCTTTAAAGACGCCGCGGCCGGGAGTTTCACGATCGATCGGATAGTGATAACCGAACCAGAGGACGCCGGTTACTTTTTTAATGCCGTGGAATTCGTAATCGACGAAGGGCTGCCAAGGGTAGATCGAAATCAACACACGGTTGAATTTCAGCTTGGCGATCTGCCGGAGCACGCGGCGCTGCTCATCGAGGCCCCAGGCTTCCGGGCCGATGGGAAAATCGTTCACCGTGCGCCAGGCGCGGGCGCGCAGTTGGGGTTCCATCACAACATCCCAGCCATCGATGGAGAGCGCAGGCGATTCCGCCGGGTAAACGTCGCCGCTGATCAGATAGCGAACGCCGAGCCGATGCCCGAGTTCATACGCGGCCCACAGCGTGGCGACAGGGCTGCCGCCGCCGACGATCAGCGCGGACTGATTTTGAGATTTCGTACTCCGGAGCACGAAGCCTTGTTCGCTCAGTCGAGGCCATCGGCCGCCCATCGCGGCTTTGACGGCGGGATTCGTAGCGGGAGAGCCGATCAGGATGACCTGTTGGGCGCCTGGTGAAGGACTTTCGCTCACTGACACGTCGGCTTGCCAGAGCAGTTGAAATTGAGCGGCAAGTTCCTCGGCGGCGAGGCGTTCGAGAGGAGGCGCCTGATTCGAAAGGACCAGGGAGATTTTCGCTTCGGCGTCGAGACGACCGTTCCACGCCGTTGATAAAGCGACCACTATGAGACACGCGAAGCGTGGGCAGGCTGTCGTCATGGCGCGATCTCCGGTTCGGCGATGCAAAAGAGCTTTTCCTTGGTTCGGAAGTAGATTCGTCCGTCGGCGATGGCTGGCGTGGCGACAATCATTTCACCGCCCAGGTCGTTGGTCTCCAGCACCTTCAGCGAGTGGCTCTGCTCCAGGACGATGACGAATCCGTTTTCCGCCGTGAGATAGATTTTGCCGTCGCCCGCCACGGGAGACGCGAAATACTCCCCAGGATTATTGATCCGTTTCGTTTCCCAGAAAGTCTTGCCGTTCTCGACGTCGAAGGAACTGCACAACCCCCCTTTTTTCACGACGAGCAACTGATCGCCGATGACGATGGGCGACGCCATGTTGGACGGGGCCTTCGACTTCAAATTCCAGACGAGATGCGACTTGGTCACGTCGCCGGAACCGCCGCAACGAATCGCCTGGATAATGCTGCCGCCGCCGGCCATGTTCCCGGCCGCCTGAAACGCGAAATCGAGTTCGGTTCCTTCGAGAAAACCATCCTGATTGGCGTCAGCCTTGTCGAATTTGGTTCCGAATTCCTTCGGAACCTCGGCGCGCGCAAGTTTGCCGTCCTGGTTTGTATCTTTCCATTCGAGCAGGGCGAATTTCAGGATGCGTTCGGTATCGCCGTAGCTTTGCACAGAAATGTAGACGAGCCCGTCGCGAAAGACGGGTGTCGTCATAATCGTCCGCACCAACGTGTTGCAGGTCCAGAGTTCCTCGCCGGTCGCGGGGTCGTATCCTTTCATTTTGCCAGTCCCGGCAACGACGATCTCAGTGCGTTCAGGCAGCGTGCAGATGAGCGGCGTGGAATATCCACCGAGCATGTCGCCGCGTTCCGTCCTCCAACGCACTTCACCGGTTTGCTTGTCGAGGGCAATCAGGAACGGATTCAAGTCGTCATCGCTGCAAAAGATCACCTTATCGTCGTAGAGGACGGGCGATGCCGCGGCGCCCCAGTCCATCAGATAATGCGGCAACGGCAGCGGTGTATGCCACTGTTGTTGACCGGTCCGGGCATCCAGCGCCAACATTCCGAGCGTGCTGAAGTAAACGTAGACTCGGTTTTCATCCGCCGTCGGCGTGGAGGACGCGGGAACATTTGGCCGCATCACCGGGGGCAGATCCCCCGTTTCAAACGATTGCATCCAGACCGGCTTGCCCGTGGCGGCTTCATGACAGTAAACGGAAAATTCTTTCGGCCCGGTCATGGCGGTGTTGTAAAGCAGGCCGTTGACGACGATCGGGCAGCTGATTCCCTCGCCGAGCGTGGCTTCCCAGCTCAAATTTTCGGTCAACGAAAAACGGACGGGCAGCTTTCGGCTGGTCGAGACGCCGCTGCAATTGACGCCGCGAAACTGCGGCCAATCTTCGGCGCGCACCGCAGAGGCCAACAGCAGACTTAACAACAGTCTCTCGCCAAGCCGCCAGGATACCGACCATCGCCAACGAGAACAGAAACGGGTGGGATTCATGAGCAACGCTCTCTCTTCAAGCTTTCAGACCCATTTGGGCATGTTGCCGTTTGACGTCGGCGGAGTAACGGGCAAAGGCTTCTTCATCGCGCCGGCAACTGATCCCCCGAAAAACCATCGCAAAGGCGCGGCGCTGGCGGTCGGAGGTTTGATTCGGGTCCGCCAGATGAATCGTGTTGCCGTGATGGGCAATGACGTCGCCGGGTTGCAATTCCGTCGCCACCTCATGCTCTTGATCGAAATGCGAATAATCGAGAATCCCTTGCGAGAATCCCAGCACTTCCGATCGGCCGTGCGGCCGAATCACGCCGCGATGGGAGCCCTGCACATAGCGGACGCAACCGTTGGCGGCGTCCACCCGATCCAGGGCCATCCAGAGCGTGACGACATTCGGCGGCTTCAGGCAAAAATAGTAATTGTCTTGATGCGGCGGCGTCGGCGCCTCGGTTCCCGGAGGCTTGTTGAACCACTCCGGCCCCTGGCATTCCGCCGGCTCGCCGATCAGCGCCTCGGCCAGCGCGACCCATTTCGGATGCTTCGCGTATTGCCGGAAAAACGCGTCCCCCTCCATGTGCTGCATCTGCTTGAGCGTTTCGGGACGCGCGCGATCCACGTAAAACGCGTCGGCATCGGGAAGAGTGGGGACGACGTCGCGAATGTACCGGTCCAACTCGCGATTCAGCTCCGCAAACTCCTCCGCTCCGAGCAGCTGCCGCGCAGTGACGAAGCCGTCGCGATCGTAAGCTGCCTTCAACTCTGACACGTGCATATTGAAGTTCCTCAGACCTCGGGAAGTCGCGGATCCCCATCAATCCGGCGGGCGACCTCTTGGGTTTTCATCAGCGAACCATTCGTCGGAAGGCGTCCTGAGCGAGTTCCGTCTCCAGCAATTGATCCAGCGTACCGTCTTTCCAGCCGGTTCGCAGCAACGGAAACACTTCGCGCGCCGCAGCGACTGTTTGTTCGATTTCCGACGGTCCCTGCGCAGCATTGAGATAAAACGACGCGTAACCGTGGCAGCCGCGCTTCGCCATTTCCTGAATATACAAAGTGGTCAGTTTGGCCTTCACGCCGGCATCTTCGACCTGAAATTGCAACGACGGATGAACATTCAACCCGACGCACCGGACCGGTGCGTCACATTCCTCCGCCACAGTGTTGAGCTGTTGCTTGAGATCCCGGCCCAGCCGATCCAGTTCGGCAGGGACATTTCTGCGGCGGAGTTCTCGAATCGTCGTCAGCGCGGCCCGCAGACCGATGGTATCGCTCCAGTAAGTACTGGAAATGAACATTGTCGCCGCGGCCTGCATGACATCTCGTTTGCCGACGACGGCCCCCATCGGATAGCCGTTGGAAATCGCCTTGGCCAGCACCGTGATGTCGGGCGTCACGCCGGCGTATTCCTGAATCCCGCCCAGCCGGGTCCGCCACCCGCAGGAAACTTCGTCAAAAATCAAGACGACGTCATGTTCGGTGCAGAGCTTGCGGACCCCTTCCAAATAGCCCGGCGGCGGAAGCTCGGACCGGAGCGGCTCCATGATCACGGCGGCGACTTGGCCTCGGCGATCGTCCAGGAGCGTCCCCAGCGCTGCGAGATCCCCAAACGGGAACGGGTGCGCGGTTTCCGCCAGTGCCCGCGGCACGCCGATCGGCTCAATCCCGGGAAAAAGGTGCGCGTTGAGATTGGCTTCCGCCGACAGATTGGCGGCGAGATACCAATCGTGCCAGCCGTGGTATCCGCAGAACAGAATCTTGTCGCGACCAGTCGCTCCGCGGGCGATTCGCACGGCGATAGCGCAGGCTTCACCGCCGCATTTCGCGTAACGCACCATTTCCGCGGAAGGAATCGTGCGACACAATTCCTCCGCCAATTCAATTTCCAATTCATGATTGATGGAATACATCGTGCCGTGCGACATTTGCTCGCGCACGGCGTCATCCACAACGGGATCGCAATACCCGAGGATGATCGCTCCGATGCCGCTGACCCAGTCGATGTATTCGTGGCCGTCCACGTCCCAGAATCGGGCGCCCTGGGCGCGCGTCGCATAAATCGGGGAAACGCCATAGGCAAATCGCGTCGGTCGTCGACTGACGAGTTGAGTCCCCCCTGGAATCAATTCCAGCGCCCGTTGGTACAATGCCATCGATTTAGGAACGGGAGATTTCATTACAATCTCATGTCTCGCATTCGAAAAATGATCAGGACAAAGGCGTGGGCAGGGCGGCGCGCAGGCACCAGCCGCCGTCCACTTTCAGCGAAGTGCCGGTGATGTAATCCGCGTCATCCGAACACAAGAACGCCGCCGCTTTGCCGATGTCCGCCGGCGTTCCCAACCGCCCCCAGGGAAGCTTCGGCGCCGCCGCGGCGATTTCCTCCGATCCAAACGTGGCATGCTCGCCCGGCGTATCAATCCAGCCGGGATCGATGACGTTCACATTGATCCGGTGCGGCAACAACTCGGCAGCGATGGTTTCGGCCATGTGCTTCAGTCCCGCCTTGGCCGCGTTGTAGGCCATTGCCTGGACGTACGGAATGATCGAATGCACGCTGCAAATGAACACGATTTTTCCCCGGCCGCCGCGCGCCACCATGTGTTGGGCGACGAGCTGGCTCATATAAAATCCGCCGGCCAGCGTCCCTTGCAGCGTTTTGTCGAAGAGGGCCGGATCATAGGTCAGGAACTCCCCCCGACGGGAAAACGCGGGGTTACTGATGAGGATATCGATCCTCCCAAATTCCCGCAGCGTGCGTGCGACGATGTCGGCGCAAGAGGCCTGTTGAAACGCGTCGCCGTCAATCAGGATCGCTTTCCGGCCAAGCGCTCGAATCTCATCAACCGCCCGTTCACCATCGGGAGTCCGCTTGAGATCGTTAATGGCGACATCCGCACCGGCGCGCGCTATTTCCAATGCGCACCCTTGACCAATCCCGCGTGCCCCCCCGGTCACCAAAGCGATTTTTCCATCCAACTTCATACTTGCAGTTCCCATTTCAAGGATTCACATCATGCTTCAACAAATCGTCGCTAGATTGTGACTTTGGCCCAATGAACACTCAGATGATTCGGCGGGCCGGCATAAAAGGTCAACAACACCTCTTGCTGATTCATCAACCGCGCCGCCGGATGACCGAAGCTCCATTTCCCCATGTCTTCCCAATATTGCTTGAAATCGATCTGCTCTTGGCCTTGCGTAAGCGCGGCACGCTCCTCGTGAACATGAACCGTGACCGCCTCCGGCCAGGTTCGACCTCCATCACGCGATTGCCAAAGCGTCAACGTCCCCGGTCGATGGCGATCGACGGCAAACCCCAGAATTCTTCCGTCGTCCAGCAGCAACGGAGCGGCAATTTGCCCGGGAATCGTGGTCGCGGCGGGCAACTGGCGCGCCGTGGGTCCGTCATGAATCGATCCGCGCAGAACATGGACCGGCAAGTCCTTCTTCGCCGTTAAATCATGAGTCCAGAACAGCCCCAGAAACTCGCCGGGAACTCTCGTGGCGCACAGCCGCTGGTCCCAGTAATAAATCTGGTGCGTCGGATCCTGGGCCACCCGGAATCGTTGGGGAAACGTGTTGCCCCCATCACGGGAAATCACCAGCCACGCTGCATGATGCGCGGGATTCGGGTCGTCATAATGTCGATAGCTTTCGAATGCGAGCCCGAGTGAGCCGTCGCTCCACAACAACGGCGGCCCGGTGAGTGCGAGGCCGGTCAAATCAAAATTCGGCAGTTCGCGCCAGGCGCTCCAGGTGATTCCCTCGTCAGCCGATTCCGCGACGAGCAGTTTGGAATGCAGCACGCCCTCGGTTTCCGGATCGAACAGCGGGCGCTCGGGTTCTGAGCGGTCGAACCACGTCGTGAACAGCAGCAAGCGGCCCGGTTCGATTTCCACGCATTCCGCCCCGGCGAGCGAGCCGGGAACACCGTGCCAATGATTCTCGAAGCGGAACGGAATTTCTTCCCAAACCTCACCCGAGGCGGGGGCCCGGCACAGTCGAATCGTACCGTCGACCGCATGCTTTTTGTCGCCGAGAGAAAAGCCGCAGAGCCAGTTTCCCGATCGCAATCGACACAAACCGTCAAAAAATGCGACTTGTTCCGACATCGATCGGCCGGCGACGTCAAAGACGAATCCGCGGCCGGTGACTTGCATGTTGCTGATCCTCAAGCGGCAGTCGCTGTGCAGTGACGTCAGCGTATCCGGACCAAAAACGAGACGCAACAAGGCGAGAGTTTTTCATTACCGCGCGTTACGATCTGCTGATGACATTCATTCTCGGATTCGACACCAGCGGTGGGGCAGGCAGCGCGGCGCTGTGGCGCGACGATCATCTCCTGGGGCAACGGGCACTCGACCAGGAAGGGCGACGGCATGCGCAAACGCTCGTGTCCGAGTGCGCGGCATTGCTGGCAGAACTTGATTTGCGTCCAGAAGATCTGTCCGCCATCGCTGCGACGCGCGGTCCAGGAAGTTTTACGGGACTGCGCGTCGGCGTCGTCTGCGCCAAAACGCTGGCTTATTCGCTCCAAATCCCGCTGATCACCCTCGACACGTTTGATGTCATCGCCGCGCAGTGCCCGACCGATTGGTCGCGTGTCTGGATCGTCGATGATGCTCAGCGTCAGGAACTGTTTGTCGGACGCTATGAATCGCTGGACGGGAAACTCCGGCTGACGGGTGAACGATTCATCGTCCCGGCCCGCCACTGGCTGTCGTCATTAGCGCCGCAAGACATCGTGACCGGGCCCGGTGCCTTGCGGCTACCGGACGACATCGTCCTCCCTGTCGTTCAACGCCAACCGGAATTCTGCGTGCCCCGGGCGGAAACCGTCTGCCGTCTGGCCGCGGTACGACTGGCCCGCAACGACGTTGACGACGTCTGGGCTGCAGCGCCGTTTTATATCCGCGTCAGCGGCGCCGAAGAAAAAGCGGCATTGAAACAATTTGCCGACGCAAAAAACTAACCCAGAATCCGCGTCTCCTTGTTCTTGTTCCGCCCGGCTCTCCCTTGTTCGGCGCCTCGTTCTTTGTTCGGCGCGGGTCGGCTCGTTCGGCGCGGGTCTCCTGACCCCGCCGTCTTGCTCGTGAGGTCTCCCGACCTCTGCCTGTTCTCGTCCTTTGCAAAAACCACGGTCAGAAGACCGAGCGGAAAGCACGGCGGGGTCGGGAGACCCGCGCCGAACAGATTTTTCTGCTTATCGAATCGTCACAAATTCGTGATGGTTAAACAGCGAATGAACCAGGCTCTCCAGGGCCGCGGTATCGGCTCCTGCTTGGTCTCCGCCGGCGGAAACGAGCGACTCAGCAAACTCCGTCCAGAATGTTTCGGCCACGACACGTTCTGCGGCAGTCGGTCCGCGTGACAAAATCTGCTCAAACGCCGCACCGATCAACGTCGCACGCGAGCGTTCATCGGCTGGCCGTTGATTCGACAATTGCTGCGCCAGCTGCACGCTGAGCGTGCGAGTGAAAGCGCTGTTGGTCAGCGCCAGAGCCTGTTGCGGACGAATGCTTTCCGAACGGCGATAACAATCGCAGGTGTCGGGGACGTCGAAATTCTCCAGCACCGCCAATCGGCCTCCATCCTCTGGGTGCGAGGAGTAATACAGCGACCGCCGCGCCGTCTTGCCGTCGAGATCGACTTCCAACTCTTTCCCGCCGAGCGTTGTATCCAGACGATTCGCCGTGAACAGCAGGGAATCGCGAATGACTTCTGCTTCCAATCGCCGGGCGCCAAACCGCCAGTAGTCGCGGTTGTCGGGATCAATGTCCTGATTGTGAGCGTACGCTTCGCCAGTTGTCGCCGACGATTGCCGATAAACGCGACTTGTGACGATCAGCCGATGAAGATGCTTCTGGCTCCAACCCGACTCCATGAACTCGACCGCGAGCCAATCCAGGAGTTCGGGATGCGTGGGCGGTTTGCCGTTGCGGCCGTAATCAAACACACTGTCAACCAATGCCGTTCCAAAATGCCGCAACCAGACATGATTGACGGCAACCCGCGCGGTCAGCGGATTGTTTCGACTGGCAATCCACCTGGCCAAGGCCGATCGTCGGCCGGTGCTGTGAGCAGGGTAAACCGGACTGATCGAAGAGTACGCAGCATCCGTTTTCGTCAATGTCGCCGCCGCCGCTTCGCGCGCTGTTTTCGCCGCGGCCAGTTTTTGCTCTGCCTGCTTGATCGCATTCGCCTGACCGGCGCGCTGTGCCGAGAACAGCTCAGCTTCCGCCTGCGTCAGCGTCGCTTGAGCCACGGCATGTTTCGCCGACCGCTCCGCGATCGCCGCGGCCAGCGAAAGTTCCTCCGGGTCACCGGGTTGCCCCAGATATCTCACATCATCGGCCGCCATTCTGGCCTTCAAGGCGATGTTTTGCAGCCGCGCCGCGGCGAGTTGCTGTTCCGCGGCGAGTAACGGCAATCGCGTTTCGTCACGCCTTCGCTGTTTCGATTTGAGTTCCCATTCCACCACCGTGAGCCGGGCCGAAACAACCTCCGGACCCAGCGCCGATTTCATCGCCTCAAGTTCTCGCTGGAGGCCCGCTTGTTGCGACTCAAGTTGCTGGATCAACTCCGAAATTTTTGCCACCACGGGTTGAACGCTGCTGCGCTGTGCGTGGAGCGCGGACTCCGCTGATTGAATCGCCTGCCGGCATGCAGCCGTTTCCGCTTCGCGAATAAAGGCTTTCGATCCGGGGTACCAGGCGGCGATCGGCAGGGAGACAGGTTCGACCCGGAATTCCCCATCGTCCAAAAAGGCAGGAATGCCCGGAGCGATCGGCGGCCGGTCTTTCAATTTGTTTCGTTCGTCGCCGCCGGTGTAAAGATACGTCGGCGCGTCGGGCCGTTCATCGAACACGCGAATCGCCCCATACGGGACCACTTTACGCAACGTGAGATAGTCGTATTTCTGAAACGGTCCCGGATCGGGCTCGTCTCGCCAGCGATCCTGCCGCATTTCGAGCGGTTCAAAAAAGGCGCGGAATCGGAAGTAATCGACCTGCGTGATCGGATCGTATTTGTGGTCGTGACAGTGCGCGCAGTTGAACGTCAGGCCGAGAAACGCCTTCGCCGTGTGCTCGATGTTTTCCCGCATCCACGAGTTGTAATTGAGCGCATACCAATTGCGCGCCAGGAACCCGGTCGCCACCGCCCGGTCGTCGCGATCTCCGGCGATTTCATCGCCCGCGAGCATTTCCTGAATCATTTCGTCGTAGCCACGATCGGCATTCAGCGACATCACGATCCAGTCTCGCCACCGCCAAATCTGGCACGCGCTGTTCCACCAATCAGGCACGTTTCGCCTGCCGTACCAGTCGGCATACCGCCAGACATCCATCCAGTGCCGGGCCCAGCGTTCGCCATGTCGCGGATCATCGAGCAACTGTTCCACCACGCGGAGGTAAGCGGCTTCCGACGGATCGGCAAGAAAGTGCTGCAATTCCTCCCGCGTGGGCGGCAGGCCGATCAGGTCGAGATGCACTCTTCGCAACAAAACTTCCGGTGGAGCCGCCTTCGCCGGACGCAAATTCGATGCGGCCCATTTCGCCGCGATGAACTGATCCAGCGGATTGTCCGAAACCAGCGAGGTGACGGGCAAAGCAGGGCGGACCGGCCGCCGAAAAGCCCAATGATCACGCGGATCGGCCTCTGGTTGTTCCTGCTCCGGACCAGGAGCGCCGGACTGAATCCAATCGCTGATCAATTGGATTTGCTCGGCCGTAAGCGGAACGGCTTCTCCGTCCGGCGGCATTTTGGAGAAACCGTCGTCCCCGCGAATCGCTTTTAACAACAGACTCGACGCGGAATCGCCCGGAACGACCGCCGCACCCGATTCGCCACCCGCTCTCAATCCGGAGACCGTGTCGACGCGCAACTGAGCCTGTTGCTTTAATCCGCCGTGGCACGCGTAGCAACGATCCTTCAAGAGCGGTTTGATCTGTCGGAGATAGTCCGGTTCGGCCGCGTAGACGGGGACCGCGATCAAGATCCACAGCATCGAAGACAGCCGTGCGCGCAGCGCCATTAGCATCGAAACCTTATTTGGCGAATCAGCAAATTTGTATCGGCCTCACTCGATTCTATAAAAGGTCGCTTACGCGTCACAAGAAGCGGGGACGGAATTTGACGTTCCCAGTGAAGTCCGCGCGATGAATGACTATGCGGTTCGAGAGCCGGATTTCACCGACTTCGCCGGATGATCAACCTTGCGGATCGCGGCAAATCGCGGCGTATCGTCGCACGGTTTCGGCGAGGCCCATGTCCAGTGCATCGGCGATCAAGGCATGCCCGATCGATACTTCCAGCACGCCGGGGACGAACTTTAGAAACGGCCCCAGGTTGTCGAGATTCAAATCGTGCCCCGCATTGAGCCCCAGCCCGGCGGCGAGCGCCGCCTTCGCCGCCGTCGCATAGGTTTCAAGGGCCGTTTCACGCTGACCCGCCGCGAATTCCTCGGCATATGGCCCGGTATACAGTTCCACCCGATCCGCTCCGACGGCTTTTGCCTGAGGCATCACCGCCGGATCGGCGTTAACAAACAGACTCACCCGAATGCCAAGTGACTTCAACTCGGCCACCAGCGGACGCACCACCTCATTGTCGCGCGGCAAATTCCAGCCGTGGTCCGACGTCAACTGGCTGCGTGCATCGGGCACAAGCGTGCATTGCGTCGGCTTCACGTCGCGGACCAGCTTCATGAACGACGGCTCGAGCGGATTTCCTTCGATATTGAACTCGACCGTGAGCATGTTCTTCAGATCGTAAACATCGCTGGCCCGAATGTGGCGTTCATCCGGCCGGGGGTGGACCGTAATACCGTCGGCCCCCGCGGCAATTGAAATTTCCGCGGCCCGCGTCACGCTGGGAATCCCCGAATTGCGGCTGTTCCGCACCAAGGCGATCTTGTTGAGGTTGACGCTGAGAGAAGTCATGGAGGGTTGAGGGTCAAGAGTTGAGGGTTGAGGGTCAGACACCGCAGTGACGGTCGCTCACGAGTTCGCGGTCATTCAACGGTCGCGGTCGCCGGTGAATTCGAAACCCCTGACCCCATCACCATTGATCCGCGCAGCGCGACGACGAGTAAGATCGACAAACCCATGATCGCCGCCGCGACCCAGTAGGGCAGGGCAACGTCGTATTTCTGCAAACTCAGTCCCACGACCGGCCCGAGAATTCTCGCCAGCGCCGACATGCTCTGACCGACGCCAAGGGTGCCGCCTTGCTCGTCAGCGTGCGTATTGAGCGAGAGGAGCGACTGCAGCGAGGGCGTGGTGGCGGAAAAGCCGACGACGGAGATCGGCAGAATCGCAAACAAGTAATAAAATGCGGTGTGCTGATCTTTCGGCAGCGTCGCCAGTCCGATGCACGCCAGGCCCAGCGTCATGAGCGCGACTCCGGCGAGCGCCATGCGATATTCGCCGATGCGCGGGAGCAATCTTCTGACCAAGCCGCCCTGAGCCAGAGTCAGGATGAAACCGATGTACGCGAACACAAAAAAATTGTTCCGCTCGCCGAGACCAAGCTCCTTCGTCAACAGCGACAAGGTGCTTTCGAACTGAGCAAACGCGAACGTGGTCAGAAAAATCGCCGCCAGGATGAGCCCCACGAACGGCCGGGATAATGCCGCTTGAAATGCACGGACATTGAACCAGCCGCGAGACGCCGTCCCGCTGCCTGGCTTCAGCGATTCGGGCAACAAGCTTAGAGCCGCGAGAAACGATAACGCCGACAACCCCGCGGCAACATATCCCGGAGCCGCGCTCGGAGCTGTACTGTCGGAATTCGGCACAAACATCGCGCCGATCAGCGGACCAAACGTGAAACCGATTCCAAACGCCGCTCCGATCAACGCCATACCTTTGCCGCGGCTCTTCACGTCGGTCACGTCGGAAATATACGCCTGGGCCGTCGGAATCGTCGCCCCGGCGATGCCCGCTCCGATCCGGGTGACAAACAACCAGAAAATCGGACTCTGTCCGAAGATCGGCCCCGAGTTCCCAAACTCCGTTACCCGCGCAAAGAAAAAATAGGCCAGCGTCGAACCCGCCAGGCCGACCAGCAGCACGGGCCGGCGGCCGATGCGGTCCGACAACCGGCCCCAGAGCGGTGCAAACAGAAACTGCATGGCGGAGAACGACGCCATCAACATGCCGAGCGTTGGTTTATCGGCGTCGAAGTGCTCGCCATACCTCGGCAAGAGCGGCAGGACGATGCCAAAACCGAGCAAATCGACGAAGACGACGAGGAAGATGATGGCGAGGGGCGATCGGCGCATGCGAAGGGGGAAGTCCGAAGAGGGAAGGCAAAAGTCGTTCAGCAACGCTTCGAAGAAGCGTGATTCATCCTTTGAGCCACCACCAGCACAACCACGCCAGCAGTGGAAACAAGCCGAAAATCAGGCCGATGGCCACGAGGTTCGCTTTTGAGTCGTCGGGCCAACGAGCCATACGGAAATCCCAGGTCGAATGACGAAGCCTGAATGTCGAAACAAACGTCCGATGTCTAATTGGCGACTGCGGATTTCGTCATTCGACATTCCTATCCCACGATTTCCGAATCCGTTTCCGGCACGGCGTCGTTCTCCGGGTCGAACCATTCGTCTTTGAAGGCGATCCGCTTGTGATGCTTCATCGCCAGGTTCGAAGTGAGAGCCATGATGGCGTCCTTCATTCCCTGCTCACCGGGACAGCGCAATCCGCCGTTTTCCGACTTTTCCCGGATGTTGTTGCGGATGCAGTAGCAGAAATGCTCCATCTCTTCCGTATAGCCGCGGCTCACTTTGCCCACGTCGGCCACGGACGCCGCCCGGGTCGGGCCCGTGCTGTCACTGGCGGAAAGCACCGGCTTGCCGTCGCCCCCTTCGAGCAGATACAGCCGCTGATCGGCCCCGCCGCCGCCAGTCGTCGGGCTGGCTTCTTTGAACAGCATCGCTTCCAGTTCTTCCTTCATGATCAGCGTGGCCCGGCTGCCGAAGACCGTTTCCCCATAGGGTTCCATCCGGTTCGTGCTGATCGACGAATACGTCACGATGCAGACATCGTTTTTGTCCTCGGCATAATGCGGACCGGGAAATTCAAACGTCATGTAAACATGATCATCGATGTCGCGGTCATCGGCCTGCTGTTCGGGCGAACCGATTCCTTTGACGCCGTAAAAATTCTTGCCGCCGTAGCCATAGCAGGCGATCGGCTTCACCTTGCCGAGGAAGATGCTGGCCGCGTCAAGCTGATGGCTGCCGAGTTCGGCCATCAGGCCGCCGCCGGTGTTGAAATACAGCCGCCAATTGACGAGCCGTTCCATCGACGGATAGCCGAATTCCTTCTCCAGGAACGGATCGACTCCGTCCATCCCGGCTGCTTTCGCCCGTTCGGCCAGCGCATCAATATCGAGTTTGAATTTCTTGTAAAACGACTCTTTCGTATAGCCGCCCGGCCGCCAGCTGTCGCGTCCCGGGAAGCTGTTGTTGCGGTGCCACTGGGCGCGAATGAACTTGATGTCGCCCAGCAGCCCCTTCTTGATCAGGTCATTGGCGTTTTCGTACAGCACGTTGTAATGCCGTTGATGACCGACCGCCAGCAGTTTGTCCGCCTTCTTCGCCTCGCGAATCATCTCCTTGCACTGCGTGACGTTGTGAGCCATCAGCTTTTCGGTCAGCACATGCTTGCCCGCCTTGATGCAATCAATCGCCACGCGCGCATGCTGATTGAGCGGAACGGCGATGACCACCGCTTCGATGTCTGGCTCCTTCTCCAGCATCTCCTTGTGATCGCGATACAACTTGATCTTCATCGCCGTGTCGCGACCGAGCTTCTTGATCAACCCCGGCCGATTGTCATTCCCATCCCCATGCAGCGACCGCACGCGGTTCGATTCCCGCAGGTCGGCCACAGCGACAATATCCATGTACTCCGGCGGATGCTGGCCGAGCAGCACGCTTCCTTCGTCGCCTGAGCCGATGAACGCGACTTTCACGGGGTTGCCATTGAGTCGCGAATAACCGAAATACGCCGCCCCCAGCGCCGGCGCCGCGGCCGCCGCCCCGACGAGAAACGACCGCCGCGTAAACGACACGGCCTCATGGAAATTGTCCTTGCCGATCCGCTGTTGTTCGGGTGTGAGTTGCATGGGAAAGAGTCCTTGGTCAGTTGTCAGTTAGTTTGCTGAAAATTCGGTTGCCAGTCTTCCGGCAGAAGATCGTTTACGGCCATCGTCCAACCTGGAACGGCGGGTTCCGCTTCGGCGATGTCACCTGGATGATAAATGACGGGACGATCCGGCTGGGAGGCGCGATACAATTTAATAACGTCGTTCGACAACAGATCGACATCCCAGACGACCAGCGTTCCCGCGGAAAAATACTCGGCCCGTTTGGCCGCGAGCGCTTGTTCCGCTTTCGGTCCGTAATCCCCGGCGCTGCGGACTTCCACGGCGAACACCGGAGCGCCGTCGTAAAACCGCATCGCCTGCTTGGCCCCGATAAAATACGCCGCATCAGGACTGAATGATTGTCGATGAGGCGAATTTCTCACCCGAACAATCTTATTGTCACTGACGGCGATGCCTGTTTTCACTCGCTTGGCGTAGGCATGCAAGGAGACGAAGATCATGTCGCCCGCATACCCCGGCCAAGGCCCCGTCGGTGACATCGTTACAATCTCCCCGTCGATGATCTCCGCTTTGCCGTCCCAGGACGTCAATTGATCAAATAGACCTTCCAGGTCGATCGCCGATGCTGGGGTCATGGCGTCACCCTCCGCCGGAACAGCGCCCCGAACAGCGCATCAATGCCAAACCAGCGCCCGCTGGGAAGCGCCGCGAACGCCAGGAGCATCAACGATTCCACCAGCACCTTGTTGACGATGAAATTGTGCTCCGGGCCCGCTTCCGGCGGGGTGCCGGGCAGGGGAGGGATCGCGAGATAGAACATGAACAACAATCCCGCGCCGGCCAGCGACGACAGCCGCGAGAAGAGTCCGGCAATCAACAACCCGCCAATGATCGTCAAGCCCCACATCGTCTGCAGATTGATTCGCCGCATCGCCGTCAGCGGCTCAGGGACCGGCCCCAATGACAATTGCGATTCGGAGAGCAGTTTCTCCGCATCGATCTTCATTTCGTTTTCCAGCGCCAGCACCGGCCCGACCAGTTCCCGCCGCTGCTCCTGCAATTCGCGCCACAGCCGTTCAAGATGGTTCCATTCAAACGCCTGCCGCGTCGATTTCAGCTTCGCTTCATAGCGATCGATCTTCTGTTTGTAATGTTCGACCTCGCCCATGCGATTTTCGATGATCGCCCCGTCGCTCGCCGTGCGCAACACGCCGATCCGGTCCGGGTCTCCCTTGAGCATCGCCGCCAGGCGCTCGTGAAACGACAACTTCGATTGCTGCTTGAACAGGTCATCCAGCGCTTTCACGTACTTGGCATCTTCGGGCGCAAGATCGGCCGCTTTCTTCTTCTCGTCCGGCAACAGGTGCAATTTGCCGTCAGCGACTAACCGTTGCTTCTCGGGTTCGTACCACAGGACTTTCTGATCTTTGCCCTCGATCCTGGCCGGGATAATCACATTCTCCTTAGCGGCGTTGGCCACAGCCTCGGGCAGCGCTTCCAGCTTGACCGAAAAATTCTCCGCGCCGTGCAACAGCTGTTGCAAACGGCCTCGTGCGCCGTCCGCGGGATCCACGCCGGCAAAATAATGAGCCAGGAAGCGCTGCTCCCAGTCGCTCCACTTGGCCGTCATGGCGTCATAATCGAGCCATCGCAGATCGTTGGGGTCGCCCGTGAGACTGCGGAAATACCCGCGCATCGGGCCGGTCGAGTTCTTCAAATATCCCTCGGCGGACCACGGAGTCGTCGTCGACTGAGACTGAATCTTCCACAGTCCTTCGTACATCAGATGCCAGCCGATCGCCATTCGCACCACGACGAGCAGCACACACGCCAACACCGAAATTCGCCGAACGTCACCCGACACGTCTTTTCCCTCTCAAAGGTATCCGATGGGCGATGCCCGATCGAAAACGCAGGGATGCTTCCCCGCAGCTGCTAGTCATCGTGTTTGGACCTGGGAGCCTGACTCCGCGGCCGCAAACACCCGTTCCGCCGGCACGCGGTGAAGCAGCGGCTCCAATGTCCGACCGTCCGACGGCAACGGAAACAGGATCACGCCGACCTCTGGAAAATTATCGCAACATTCGAGGGCCTTTTCGACCCCGAGCACGAAAAATGCCGTCGATAACGCATCCGACAGCGCCGCATCCGGCGCGATCACGCTGACCGACAGCATCGTTTCCACCGGCCAACCGGTCCGTGGATCCAGAATATGGCCGTAACGCTTCCCGGCGTGCCGAAACCAGTTGACCGCCGTCCCGCTGGTGGATAACGCGGCATCTTTCAACAGCAACGTCAAATAGGGGCGGTCAGGGAAGAGCGGATTCCGCAAACCGACCGGCCAGCCGTCGTAGCCGGCATGGGTTCCGCGCGTCAGCACGCTGCTTTTGCCGCCATGTACCAGCCAGTTTTCGACACCCACCTGGTCGAGCAGATTTCCTGCCTGATCGACTGCGTATCCCTTGCCGATCGCCCCCAGATTGAGCGCCACTCCCGGTACATCGAACGATAACTGCTCGCGATCGTCCTGAAATTGAAGATGGCTGACGCCGGAAACTGCGAGCGCCGCTTCGATTTCGCCGGGCGTCGGCACGCGCTGCTCGCGCCGCGATTGCTGCCACAGCGCAATCAGCGCCCCGGATGCATGATCAAACGCCCCGCTCGTGCGTTGATGAACGTCGCGACCGCGTTGCAGCAGGCCATACAGGTTCGATTCGACCGTCATCGGTCGTTCATGGGCCGTGCGATTGAGAACCGAGACTTCGCTGTCATCGCGATAAACCGTCAGTTGAGATTCCAACCGATGGACTTCATCGAGCGCTGCCGACGCCACGGCCACCTGCGCATCGGGGCCGTCGGGATTGAGGATGACGTCGAAATCGGTGGCCATTGCCGTCGTGCGGAGCATCACCGTCGGGCCGCGCGACGGAATGGCTCCGGACAGAGTCGACGCGACCGGCGCCAGGGCGTCCCGAACCGCCTGGCCCGTCAGAAAATCACGACGATTGGCGGCAGAATCTGTCATGACGCAAGCCGAGACTGGAGAACCTCTACTTCAAATTCAGAGCAATTCAAATAAAGTGCATCTCAGATTCAGAGCATCTCACTCAACGGTCCCCTCGCCCCCGTTTCGGGGGAGAGGGTTAGGGTGAGGGGGCCAATCCATCGGGCGGCGAAATTTGGAATACGGTTCCCAAGAAATCATCCCGCCGCATGGCAACGGCTCATCCAACGAAAGAGGGACCACCCGTGTCGACGGTTTTCCGACCGAGCACCCCAGCCCGACTGAAATTCTCCACTTCAATTTTCGGAGTGACCGAAAGCAGTCATCACGACGCCCTGTCAAAACCCCGCCAGATAAGGAATCTTCGTCGCGGCCTGCTTGACCGCCTCGCTCCCTTCGAGCAGTTGCCCCAAGAAGTCCCAGTTGCCGCTCGTTAGCGATGTCCGAGCGCTCTCGAGAATCTTCACCGGGGCTGAAATCTCTTCGCATGCCACGGTCGATTTTACCAAATCGATGGCCACGATCGCGTGCGGCTTCGCCGTCACTTTTCCGGCGAGTTTTTCCAGATCGCCCCGCGCCGCCGAGACACAAGGAATCCCCAGCGACGTGCAATTCCCGAAAAAGATCTCCGCAAACGATTCCGCCACGACCGCCTTGATCCCCCAGCGCAGCAAAGCTTGCGGAGCATGTTCACGCGACGATCCGCAGCCAAAATTTCGGCCGGCGATCAACACCGTCCCTTCGCGATACTGCGGCTGGTCGAACGGATGATTCGGGTCTTGTTGCCGATCGTCTTCAAATGCATGATCGCCGAGACCGTCGAACGTCACGCAGCGCAGATAGCGCGCGGGAATGATCCGGTCGGTATCGATGTCATCAAGCAACAGCGGTACGCCGCGACCCGCGACTTGAGTGATGGCTTGAGGCATTTGGTGCTTGTTCCCCTTGAAAAATCGACGATTTCCACAACTTGCTTTTTAACAACGATTCCCCGCCGTGAACCGGGTGGCCAATGAGCCAGGACGGCTGGCTACAGCATCTCCCGCACGTCCGACACCGCGCCGTTAATCGCCGCGGCGGCGACCATCGCCGGAGACATCAATAACGTGCGGCCGGTCGGGCTCCCTTGTCGGCCTTTGAAGTTGCGGTTGCTCGACGACGCGCACACCTCGCGCCCCTTCAGCTTGTCCGGATTCATCGCCAGGCACATCGAACAGCCCGCTTCGCGCCACTGAAATCCCGCGGCAGTGAAGATCTTGTCCAAACCTTCCTTCATCGCCTGCTCGCGCACCTGCTGCGAACCGGGCACCACCAGCGCCTTCACGTGTGATGCAACCTTTTTTCCCTGGGCGATATGGGCCGCTTCTCGCAAATCGCTGATGCGCCCGTTCGTACACGACCCGATGAACGCCACGTCGATCTTCGTGCCCTTGATCGGCGCTTGCTCCTTCAAATCCATGTAGTCAAACGCTTCACGAATCCCTTTCTGATCCTCCGACGGGAACGACGTCACGCTCGGCAACAACTCGGACACGCCGATCGCCTGCGCCGGATTGATGCCCCACGTCACGGTCGGTTCGATGTCTTCACCGGCGAACGTGACATGATCGTCATACTCAGCGTCGCTCGGCGAAGCCAGGCTCAACCACCATTGAGCCGCGCGATCAAACTCGGCCCCTGACGGGACGCACGGACGGCCGCGAAGATAATCGACCGTCGTCTGATCGGGATTGACATAACCGCAACGAGCGCCGCCTTCAATGCTCATGTTGCAGACGGTCATTCGTTCTTCCATCGCCATCCGATCGAAGACTTCCCCCGCATATTCGTAGGCGTAACCGACGCCGCCATGCACCCCCAACTTGCGGATGATGTGGAGAATCACATCCTTGGCGAACACTCCCGGCCGCAATTTCCCGGTGACTTCCACCTTGCGAACTTTCGGCCGAGCCATGGCCAGCGTCTGCGTCGCCAGGACATCGGCCACTTGGCTGGTGCCGATACCGAATGCAATGGAGCCGAAAGCGCCGTGAGTGCTGGTATGACTGTCGCCGCATGCCACGGTCATGCCCGGTTGAGTCAGTCCTTGTTCCGGTCCGATGATGTGCACGATCCCTTGCCGTTTGTCGCCCAGGTCAAACAGCTTGATGCCGAAATCCCGGCAGTTCTTTTCGATGGCAGACATCATCTCTTCGGCCAGACCATCGACGAACGGCCGGGCCTGATTGTCGGTCGGAATGATGTGGTCGACCGTGGCGAATGTCCGGTTCGGAAAAGGAACCGTCAACTTTCGGTCCCGCAGCATCGAAAAAGCCTGGGGACTGGTCACTTCATGGACGAGGTGCAGTCCGATGAACAACTGCGTCTGACCCGTGGGCAGGGTGCGAACGGTGTGGAGGTCCCAGACTTTGTTTAACAGATTACGATGGTTGGTCATTGTTCGATCTCTCAACGTGATAACGATTTCTCGCAGGAGCAGGGCCCGGGATTTGGCCGCAACGGTCCATTCTACCGCGACAACTGGCAACAGGGGAACTCGCCGATGAATTTTGGCGACTCTCGTGCGTCCAGCCAGACGCGCCTCTGGAAACTGGGTTCGCTTTCAATCGGTTCCCGAACTTTTAATCCTTCAAAAACTCCCGCCGATCCTCGAATCCATTCTGATACGACGCCTCACTTCGGTGTGGGGGCTTTGCAGAATCACGTCGCAAGACACATCCAAACTTTCCGATGCGATTTGCCGACAGGACCAGTCCCAGCGCGAGATCTGCTTACTTATTTCGCAGAGACCGCTGAGAATCTCGGCACTCCGGACCTCCGGGGGCCCCGTCGACATTGTAAACTCTGCTAAATTCTTGATTTTAATCATCTTTGGAACGCTGGTACGCGGGTTGCTTATTTTGGCGCATCCATTACGGATGAGTTTGCGCTCGCCCTTTCCCACCTTCTTCTTTCAGAGGACTGGCCCACTATGACTGTCAGCAGTGCTCGCACGAATGCGATTTCCGCCGTCACCAATTACAAGCCGATTTCCGAGCCGTTAAATTTCGCGCAAACACAAGCTGGAGAACTGTTTGGATCGTGCGTCTTCACATTAAAAGTCATGAAAGATCGGCTGCCGAAAAGCGTTTTCAAATCGGTGATGAAAACCATCGACGCCGGCGAACCGTTGGCCGCGGATGTGGCCGATACCGTCGCTTCCGCCATGAAGGATTGGGCAATTGAAAAAGGGGCCACGCATTATGCCCACGTCTTTTATCCGCTCACCGGTTTGACCGCGGAAAAACACGACAGCTTTCTGACTCCTGACGGGCAGGGAGGGGCGATCAACGAATTCTCAGGCTCTCAACTCATTCAAGGCGAGCCTGACGCTTCCAGCTTTCCTTCGGGCGGCATTCGCGCCACGTTCGAAGCCCGTGGTTATACCGCCTGGGATGTGACCAGTTCGGCTTACATTCTGGAAAATCCCAATGGAACGACGCTGTGCATTCCTACGGCCTTCTTCTCCTGGACCGGCGAAGCGTTGGACAAGAAGACGCCGTTGCTGCGGTCGATGAAGGCACTCAACACGCAGGCTCAGCGAATCCTGAGAATCTTCGGCCATAAGAACGTGGCCATGGTCACGGCGACCTGCGGTCCGGAGCAAGAATACTTCCTGATCGATCGCAATTTCTATTTTGCCCGACCCGATCTCATCAATGCGGGCCGAACATTGTTCGGCGCCCCTCCCCCGAAGGGCCAGGAATTCGCCGATCAGTATTTCGGCGCCATTCCCGAGCGCGTGCTGGCCTTCATGTTGGAAGTCGAACGCGAACTGTACAAACTCGGCGTTCCCGTCAAGACTCGACATAACGAAGTCGCCCCCAGCCAGTACGAGATCGCTCCGATCTTCGAAAACGCCAATGTGGCGACCGATCATCAGCAATTGACGATGCTGATCATGAAGCGCGTGGCGCAGAAGTACGGCATGGAATGCCTGCTGCACGAAAAACCGTTCGCCGGCGTGAATGGCTCGGGCAAGCATTGCAATTGGTCGCTGGGAAACAGCACGCAGGGCAACCTGCTGGATCCCGGCAAAACGCCCCATGAAAATATGCAATTCCTTGTCTTCTGCGCGGCGGTCATTCAAGCCGTGCACAAACATGCCAAATTGCTGAGAGCCGTGGTGGCGCATGCAGGCAATGATCATCGCCTCGGGGCCAATGAAGCGCCCCCCGCGATCATCTCCATCTTCCTGGGAGATCAGCTCACGGACGTCTTTGAGCAAATCAAGAAATCGGGAGCGGCGACCAGCAGCAAGCCGATCGGGACGATGATGGTGGGTGTCGATACCCTGCCGCAATTGCCCAAGGATGCCGGCGACCGCAACCGGACCAGTCCGTTTGCCTTCACCGGCAACCGGTTCGAGTTCCGGGCCGTCGGTTCCAGCCAGTCGATGTCAGGACCGCTCGTGGCCCTGAATACGATTCTGACCGAGGCGCTCGACGAAATCGCGACCGAATTGGAAAAGACGGCCGGCAGCGATCCGGCCAAGCTCGCGCCCGCAGTTCAGGCCGTGCTGAAAAAGGTGATTGACAATCACGGCGCCGTGGTCTTCAACGGCGACGGCTACTCCGAGGAATGGCACAAGGAAGCGGAAAACCGCAAATTGCCGAACCTGAAGCAAACCGTCGATGCGCTGCCGTTCATCACCGATCCGGCAGTAACCAGCATGTTCGAAAAATACAAGGTCCTGTCTCAGCGGGAACTGCAAAGCCGCGAGGACACGTATTTCGAGCAGTACGTGCTGACGCTCAACGTCGAGGCCAAACTGACCCACGAAATCGCCAAAACGATCATTTATCCGGCGACCGTCCGGTATCAGAGCGAACTGGCTTCCGCGGCTGCCAATTGCAAGGCGGCCGGCGTGGCGTTCGATGCCTCGATCCTCGAAAAGGTGACGGCCTTGTCCAAGGCCCTCGTCGAGAAGATCGCCGTTCTCGAAAAACACCTGCCCGGTCATGGCGGACACGGCGTTTCCAACCCGAAGGAGGCCGCAACGCACTGCTTCAAGGACATCAAGCCGGCGATTGCCGCTGTCCGCGAAGTCGCCGACGAACTGGAAGGCATCGTGGCCGACGACTACTGGCCGCTGCCGACGTACCAGGAAATGCTGTTCATCAAGTAAAAACTGAGCGAACAGTTTGGCAAAACGAATCAGCCCGGCGGAACGATCCGCCGGGCTGATTTTTTTGACAGAATATTGCTTTCGAGCGGGGGACGTAAGTCCCCGAATGCGGTCTCGATCAGCATGGCACGTCGATTCAGGGGGCTTACGCCCCCCACTCACAGGCAGCGTCGCGATTCATGGAGAATTCGTGAACAGCGTTCACGATTGCGGGTTACCAGCGGAAGAGGCAGGTGCCCCAGGTCAGCCCGCCGCCGAAACCGCTCATGAGCAGCGTATCGCCACGGGAAATGCGGCCTTGCTGCACGGCTTCGTCGAGTGCCAGCGGAATCGAACCGCCAGAGGTGTTGCCGTAGTGCTGCAAGTTGTTGAAGACCCGCTCGGGCGGAATGCCCAGTTGTTCAACGGCGTTGTTGATGATCCGGATGTTCGCCTGATGGAGCACGACCAAGCCGAGATCATCGACTCCCAATCCGCTTTGCCGCAGGACAAGGTCCGTTGATTCAGTGAGCGCGCGGACGGCCCATTTGAACACGCTTTTGCCGTCCATCCGCAGGAAATGCGCTCCGGCTTCGAGATCGGCTACGGTCATCGGCTGCCGGGTTCCGCCGCTGGGACGATCCAACAACGATCCGCCCCCCCCGTCGGACCCGAGTTGATAGCACATGAGGCCTTGATGGGAATCGCCGCGGGCCAGCAGCACCGCGCCGGCGCCGTCGCCGAACAACGGGGCAATTTTCTGATCCCGCGGATTCACGATGCGGCTGTTGCAGTCGCCGCCGATCACCAGGGCAAGTTGGCTGTTGCCGGTCGCCACGAACTGGGCCGCCGTGGCGAGTGCATACACGAACCCCGAGCAAGCCGCCTGCACGTCCATGGCGGGAGCGTCGATGTGCAACGCTTCCTGCACCAGATTGGCCGTGGTCGGGCAGAGATAATCGGGGCTGAAGGTACCGACGACGACGAGGTCGACATCCCGCGGCGACAGGCGAGCCGAGCGCAGGGCGCGGCGGGCCGCTTCGATGCAAAGGTGGCTGGTGGCTTGTTCCGGCGGAGCGTGCCGACGGGCCAGGATGCCGGTCCGCTGTTCGATCCAGGCGGGGTCGAAACCGTAACGTTCCTGCAGGACGGCATTACTGACGATGTTGTCGGGAACATACGAGCCGGTTCCGACGATCTGGACTCCCAACAGCGACTGCGTTCGCTGGCTCCAGCGTCCGGCGGCATTCTGCGCAGGACGTGATTCAAAGGAGGGAGTCAGTCCGGCTGTCCAAGACGTCGACCCGCGGTCCGTCACGGCGGTCGCTGATTCGTACATGAGCGAAGATCCTTGGGCGAGGGGGACGCCGGATCAATCAAATACTTGACACCATTATTTTTACGAAATTCTGACCCTTTTGGCCAGAGGTTTCGTCCGGGCCCCGAAAAAGACATTCGCTTCTTCCGCCCGATTCTTGGGTTGGGAGTATAGTCGCGGAGCGCCAAAGTGCCTAGCCATTCTGAACGCAGAATCGCAGTTTCTGCTTGTAATTGTTGGATTTCGGTCCGAACGCAGCGGCTGTTTGACATCACGGATTTTTTCCTCCCAACGAGACTGGGCAATGAGTTCCGGACGTGCCAATCCTGTGGGGAATTGCCGAAAGGCTCCCCTGACGCCCCTCGGTGGCTTCTGAAACCGGGCAACGAAGAACGTCTACCGGACGCAACAACATACCCAAGAAACACTTACAGCACAAAAATCAGCAGCGACTCAGATCAAACAAGAATGGGCAGCGTCGACAGCCGAACTCTGGAACGGACCGACCGGCGGCCGATCTCCTGCCATCAACTGACGCACCCGGAAAACGACGAACCCCGCTGAGAACATCAGCGGGGCAAGGAGAATCATCAAAAACTGAGACCTGAATGCGGATTATCGGCGGAGAAAAATCTCCCGGAGACGCTCGTTTTTCCGGCGTTCCAGCTCCATCAGCCGGGAGAACACTCCCTGACCGGACTGGCCATAAGTGGCGGTGCGCTGGCGACGTGCGGCGTGCGTCGTGCCGGCGGATAATACGACGATGGCGATCGCGAGAAACAACACGTGCTTCATAGCTGGTGACTCCGTGTGAAGACAAAACCGGGCAAACGCCCCGAACGGGCGATGCAGGGGCTCGAATCAATTTCGGCTCCCCGGAGAAGCGACTTGGAGAAAGGGCCGGGAAAACGCGAAGACCGGCCGAACTCGCCGCAGTTTCCGCTTACCGCGAACATAACTGCTGCCATCGCTAGCCAATTCCAGGCTGTTGCATGCGGCAAACTTTCAACGATCGCCAGATTGGTCGGGCTCGACGGATCGCGACCGCGGAAATCTTAATCCCTTAACCGAACGGGCCTCTGCGGGTCCGGAGTTTTAGACCCGCCCCGAGAAAACGGCGGCACAACCGGCCACCTCGACGGAAACGTCACGAAACCGTCGGTCAAGCGCCTGCTGTAATGTCGCCAGGTCGTCCGCGGCGTTCGAAAAGACCCCTTTTCGATTGTAGAAGTTCATCAGCCGGCGGGCGGCAAATCCGCGGCGGACGCCACCTTGCAATAACGTGGAACCGAACAGGACCGCCCCCGGGTTCATCAGCGCTTTCAGATGATCGAAAACGACCGCCTTCGATTCCATCGTGCCGGGGAGACAATGCAGCAAGTAGTTGATTCCGACCGAATCAAACAGCTTCTCGCCCCACGGGATCGGTTCCAGGATATTCCGCCGATGCGTTTCCGGGTGATAGCGGGCAATTCGCGCCGCCGCGAATTGCAGGGAATTCAGATTCAGGTCCATAAGGGCAACGCGAGGATTGCTGGTCGGAAACCGGCAATGATCCAGGAAATACCCGGTCCCAACACCCACATCGAGATGATTGGCCGACACATGACGGTTGTAATGCGCGACCAGCCGCGGCGTCGGGCATTTCCAGATGAAGCGATTGGAAATCCCCAGGACCAGGAGGTCGTAAATAGACAGCATCCCGGGCGTATAGACCGCCTGACCGGCTTCGACTTGTTGTGCAGTGACGTCGATGATCTCAAACCTGATGGAAATAGATCGCTTACTCGACGCGATTGCGGCGAAAAGCCTCTTGCAATTGCGCATCGAGAACATATTCGATCTCAGACAACGTTGCGACCACGCTGCCGTCGGCGGCAAGGATTTCCGCGTCGGCAACGACGACGGCATCCTGCCGGCGCCGGGCGCTGATGGCGATTCGCAGCCCGTCCGCGGGAAAATCCCGTCGGAACTGCCGGTAGCTGCCGATCGCCGTCGGCAGCGAAGCGAATCCCAGCACCGACTGCGTCCAGACAATGATCGCCTGCAAAGCAACGTCGATGGCCAACGGATCGGCAATCCAGTCGCGCCGCCAAGGGTCCGCCAGCCAGGTTCCCGGCCCCGGCGCCGGCTTTGCCAGAACGATGATGCCGTCGCGGCTGAGGGCCTCGATGCCCGTCAATCCCTGTAACCGGCTGCCATGAAATAGCTGCGACCCATACCAATCGGCGGGGGGAGTCACGAGATTTTGCTCAATCTGCTGCGCCAGGCGAGCCCTCGGCGCCGCCGGTCGCTGGGCGGCTAAGACGAGGTCCGCGCGGGCGTGTTGAATTTCACGCCCCTGATCTTTCTGAACCAATACGGCAGGAATGTGGAATGTCCCCTGTTCCCGGCGGGCTTTCTCCGTGATAACGCGCAAGGCCACTTGATCTGTGCGTCCGATTCGCACTCCCTTGAAGATTCGCAAATTGTCGGCCTGGACAAATTCCAGCCCCGGATGATGATGCAATGCCGCGTGCGCCAGGCATTCGAGAATCATCGCGGTCGGCAGGACCGCTTTCCCACCGATGACGTGCGCTTCCAGATAAGGATGCGAAGCCAAACTGACGGTCCGTTCCCAACCGGAGCGTCCGCTGGTGGAAGACGACGGAATCGACGTCGATTTCCGCTCTTCAACCGCCGATCCTCGATCCTCAACCGTCTGGCCCAGCAACGCAATCACATCTTCCAGCCGGTGCAGCGTGCCCAATTGCTCCGGCTTCACCGCCGGCAGGTCGGGACGACGTTCCTGCAGCGCCGACAAGATCTCCACCCGCTTGATCGAGCGGATCCCCAGATCATGATCCAAACTCATCTCCGGCTTCAGCATTTCCGACGGGTAACCGGTCTTCTCCGGCAACCACCTCCAACACGTCGGCGACGAGTCGAGAATCGACAAAGGGCTGAGGGCTCGGTGCTAAGGGCTGAGAGACAGCGGACACCGCCGAATGAGAAGTTGAGGAGCCTCGCCCGTCGAGGCTTGATCCCCGGCCGCCTGGCTCAAAAATTCAATCACATCCTGCAATCGATGCAGCGTTCCCAACTGCTCCGGTTTCACCGCCGGCAAATCGGGACGCCGTTCCTGAGCTGCCGACAAAATCTCCACACGCTTGATCGAATCAATCCCCAGATCATGATCCAAACTCATCTCCGGCTTCAGCATTTCCGACGGGTAACCAGTCTTCTCGGAAACCACCTCCAGCACGTCGGCGGCGAGTCGGGAATTGCCTGTGGAAGTCGTCGAGGACGTTCGATTCTGGACCTGCGGACTGCTGACTTCATCCCTCGCACCCTGATCTTCCTCCTGCGTTCCCAACTCCGCCAGCACGACCAGTTCGACCGGGCGATCGGCGCCTGGCTGCTCCAGTTCGTGCACCAACAACTGCGCACCCGTTTCGAGAGGAATGAGGCCAATTCCTTCCTGGGCGAACAACGGTTTCAAGGCCTCGGTGACCATGCCCCCGTCCCCGGGGCCCCAGTTGAACGATCGAACCCGGCAGGCGGGATGTTGCCGTTGGCATTGCTGCGCCAGTTTGTTCAGCGCTTCATTCGCCATGGCGTAATCGACCTGGCCCGTTCGTCCGAATCGTCCGGTCGAGGAAGAGAATAGCGCCACGCAGCGCAATTCGTCTGGGTCCAGCGCGGCGAATAGGTTTTGCCAACCGGCCACCTTGGTCTGAAAGACGTTCTCGAATTGTTCGCGTGTCTTATCTTCGATCCGGCGGTCTTCCAGGACTCCGGCTCCGTGAATCACGCCACGAACCGGTCCGAATTGTTGTTGGGCCTCGCGCAGGCATGCCTGCACATCCGCCGAGTCGCGAATATCACAGGCGACATAATCGACGTCCGCCCCGGCAGCGCGAATCGCTTGCAAGGTCTTACGGACCTCGCGGTTTGCCAGGATCTGTCGAGAGTCTCGTTCAATCTCTCGCGGAGTCGTGCCTGGACGTCCTTGTCGCAGCAGGGCCGATTTGATTTCCGCCGGGCTGTTGAATTCGGAAAGCCCCGCCGGCTCTTCGGTCAGCGGCGTGCGGCCTAACAGCAGGAGGCGGGGCTTCCACGCGCGGGCGACAGCGAGCGCACAGGCCGCGGTGACACCCCGCGCGCCGCCGGTGACAATCAACAAATCTCCCGGATTGACCGGAGGCGAGCCGGCTTCGGGGAGCGTCTGCCCCGCGGTTTCAACTTGCCGCCAACCGTCGGTGACGTACCCGATTTCCGCCGGCCCGTCGCTCAATAAACGATCGATCAATTCCGCGACGACGCGATCATTCAGAGCATCAACATCCGACAGATCAACCGCTTTGGCGGAGACTTCCGGCCACTCATGTCGCACGGTTTTCGCCAAGCCAGCCAGCGCACCGCTGAGGGGGTCAGTCAATCTTGCCGAAGTGTGCGTGCCAAAACCTCCATCGAGCCGGCTGATCGTCGCCAGGAGAGCGGCCTGCCGTTTTCCTGACGCACGCAGCGCGGGTCCGCAATGCTTCACCCAATCGAGAGCCTGCCATAGCTGCTCGTCATTGGAACCCTGTCCGGGAGAGAGCAGAATCAGACCCGCGAGGTTTTTGCCATCCGCCGATGACAACGAGTCAGTCCAACCCGCCTGTTGCGCGCGATATCCCAGCAATTCCAGTTCGGCGCGCAGCGCCTCCGCCAGCGAACTTTTGTCGCTGACAATCGCAAAAATACTTCCCGGTGCGAACGCCAATCGACGATTCGACGCCGGTGCGGGAACCAGTTGAGGGACGGTCGTCGTGAGCCGAGATCCTGAGCGAGCAAGTGACGCTGATTTCCGCTCTTCAACCGCCGCCCCTTGATCCTCGACCGCCTGGCCCAGCAACGCAATCACATCTTCCAGCCGATGCAGCAAGTGCCCACCTGTTCCGGCTTCACCGCCGGCAGGTCGGGACGGCGTTCCTGCAGCCGACAAGATCTCCACGCGCCTGATCGAGTCGATCCCCAGATCATGATCCAAACTCATCTCCGGCTTCAGCATCTCCGACGGATAACCCGTCTTCTCCGCAACCACCTCCAACACGTCGGCGACGAGTCGGGAATCGACTAAGGGCTGAGGGCTCGGTGCTATGGGCTGAGCGACAGCGGACGCGCCGAATGAGAAGTTGAGGGAGCCTCGCCCATCGAGGCTTGATCCCCGGCTGCCTGGCTCAACAATTCAATCACATCCTGCAATCGATGCAGCGTTCCCAACTGTTCCGGCTTCACCGCCGGCAGATCCGGACGGCGTTCCTGCAGCGCCGACAAGATCTCCACACGCTTGATCGAATCAATCCCCAGATCATGATCCAAACTCATCTCCGGCTTCAGCATCTCCGACGGGTAACCCGTCTTCTCGGAAACCACCTCCAGCACTGCCGCGAGCAAGCGGGCATCGAGAACCGAAACTTCCGGAACAGCGGGAGCTTCGACAGCAATGGGAGCAGGCGTGGACGAAGGGCGAGCGGGAGCCGACGGAATTTTCCCTGGTTCCTCGCGTCGCGCTTGTTGCCGATCTTCGATCTTCATTCCTCGATCTTCGATCGACATCGCGCCGCCGCGGGCCAACGACTCCAAAGTTCGCAGCGCCGATTCCTGGCCTTCCAGAAATTGCCGGTGCAACTGGGCCGTCTGCTCATGCATTTTCATCAGCACGGACAAGGCAGGCTGAGTGTTACGCGGCGAGGGACAGGGGGGCGCAGGCGGCAGTGAGACGGCGGAAGCGGGAAGGGGAGACGGTCTTCGAACGTCAACCGGCGATTCCTGATTTTTTTGCACGGGAGCGTTTGGCTGCGTGGCGCGGCTCACCGGAGCGGGGGGAGTCGATTCACGGATGGAGACTTCGCGTCGGGTTGGCGGTTTCGGGATGCGCGGTTTGACGTAGTTGGCGCCGCAAATCGGTATCGTCAATCGCGGGGAGCCCTTCGTTGCGATGGAATCGTCTTTGCCCGAGAGCGGATCCCAAGCCGTCAGATCGACCGAATACCCCGCGACGCTGATCTGCCCTAAAGCCAACGCCAGGTCGAGCATGCCGGAGCGTTTGCCCGAAGACGAATCGATGGCACAGGCCCGAAACTCGCGATCAGACAAGATGGAACCGACCAACCCCGTGAGAACTCCTCCCGGGCCGACTTCCAGAAACATCCGCACGCCGGAGTCGTACATGTTCTCAATCTGACGGACGAACTCCACGGGCTGAGCCAGCTGCCCGGCCAGGAGCGAGCGTGCCTCGTCGGCATCGGCAGGATATTCTTCCGCGTGCGTGTTGGCGAACACGGGCAGTTCCGCCGCCGAAAATTCGATCTCTTCCAGCACGGCTCGGAACCGCTCGCCGGCCGAAGCCACCAAGGGACTATGAAACGCCGCCGCCACGGGCAGCCGTTTACCGCGAATATTTCGGCGAGATAACGTTTCATGGGCGCGGTCGAGTTCCGAGATCCGTCCTGACAACACGACTTGCGACGGCCCGTTGCGATTGGCGATCACCAGATCAAGGGAGGCTTCCTTGAGCGCGGCTTCCACCTGCGACAGCGGCGCGCCGACGGCCAGCATGCCGCCTGCCACGTCCTGCGCTTCGGCCATCAGCCGGCCGCGCAACATCGACAATTGATAAAGTGCCGCGGGAGCAAACCGCCGCGAGGCGCATAATGCCGTCAACTCGCCGTAACTGTGACCGGCGACCACTTCCGGACGGACGCCGAACTTCGCCAGCACCGCCACTAATCCCAGGCTGACCGCGCCGAGCGCCGGCTGCGCAACTTCCGTATCACGCAGCGCCGCTTCCTGCTTTTCACGTGACTCATCCTCGAAGACGGGCAGGGGATACACGTAATCGCTCAACCGCCACGGCCGCCGCTGCGTCGCGTAGGTTGAAAACACCTCGTTCGCTTCGGCCAACACCTCTTGCAACGCGGGAAATCGACAGGCGAGTTCCCGCTGCATCCCCACGTATTGCGAACCTTGCCCGGGGAAGAGCATGCCGAGCTTTCCCGGCCGCGGCCCGCGAGCATAGCTGATGCCGTCCGGCGTCGACCAGTTCGCGCGGTCGGCATATTTTTGCAAATGGCCCCGAGCCGTTTCGATCAATCGAGGCACATCGCACGTCTGCAAATCGGCCACCAGGACCAGCCGATGCTCGTGATGCGCTTGGAACTGGCGGCGGGATTGAGCCGCACGCCGGCGGACTCCATGACGATCCGAGAGATTCTTCCAATCGTCGAGTTGACTCGCCAACTCCGTCAGGGAATCAGCCGACCATGCGGCGAACAGGACGTCATCGTCCCAATCGATGTCCGGAGCGGTCGGGGATTCTTCCAGCACGCAGTGAAAATTGCTGCCGCCGAAACCGAACGCACTGACCCCCGCCCGACGCGGATGTTCGGCGTTCGGCAGCCAGGGCCGCGCCTGCGTGTTCGCATACAACGGATTCGCACCATCGCACAGCGCGGGCAGCGGCCGATCGATCTTGATCGTCGGCGGCAACACGCGATGTTTGAGCGCCAGAATCGCTTTCAACACCCCGGCGGCGCCGGCGGCAGCCTTCGTGTGGCCGATCTGCGACTTCACCGACCCCACCGCACACCAACGGCCGGCCTGAGCCGTCGACTGAAAGACTTCGGTCAACCCCGCGAGCTCCGTCGCATCACCGACTTTGGTCCCGGTGCCATGGGCTTCGATCAGTTCGACCGTCGCGGGAGAGACGCCGGCCAGTTCGTATGCATTCTGCAAGCAGCGGACTTGCCCCTCTTTTTTCGGTGCGTACACCGCGTTGCCGGCGCCGTCGCTCGACGTGCCGATGCCGCGAATCACGGCGTGAATGCGGTCGCCGTCGCGTTCGGCGTCCGACAGCCGCTTCAGCACGAACATGCCGACCCCTTCGCCCAGGATCGTGCCGTCGCCGTCGTCGCTGAACGGTTTCGCATTGCCCGTTGGCGAGAGAGCCGGCGTTTTGCTGAAGCACATGTACATAAAAATGTCGTTGAACGTGTCGATGCCGCCGGTGATCATCATCTCGGCCCGGCCCGACCACAATTCGAGCGCCGCCAGATGCATGGCGCTCAGTGAACTCGCACACGCCGCGTCGACGACGCAATTGGTACCGCCCAGATCGAGGCGATTCGCAATCCGCCCGGCGACGACGTTCCCCAACAGTCCGGGGAAGGAGTTTTCCTGCCACGGAACATACGCCTCGCTAATCCGCTGGATGACGTCTTCGGCGACATCATCCGCGACGCCGGCGTCCTTCAGCGCGGCTCGCCATTTCGGATGCCCCAGCCGGGCCCCGAGCGGAATCACCATCTCCAACGTGCCGGTCACGCCGAGAATACAGCCCACGCGAGCCCGGTCGAATTGTCGATCGGTCCCATAACCGGCATCTTCCAGGGCGCGCTTCGCACCAACCAGTCCCAGCAATTGCGACGTGTCAATCGCTTCCAGATTGCTCGGGGCGATGCCGAATTCGAGCGGATCAAATGCCACCGGCGAGAGAAACCCGCCGCGCCGGGCATAAGTCATATCGGGCGACTTCGGGTCGGCGTCAAAATAGTCGTCCGGATTCCAATGCGTCGATGGAATCTCCGAGATCGCATCGACGCCCCGGCGGACATTCGACCAGAACTCGGCGACATCGGCCGCTTTGGGGAAGAGGCAACTCAAACCAATCACAGCGAGGGGCTCGCGCGGGGCAGCCTCGGCGGGAAGATTCGACATACAGGCAGACATCCTGAATTTCGGGTCAGTCGGAACTCAATTCTCGAGCCCTTTCAGAATATCGTGCATTGCACGAAATGGGCATGCAGCGGCGGCGGATTTTCACATTCCACCGGCCACCCCCTCGAGCCCCCCAGGCAACCGTCTTAGCCCCCCACGAGTCGCGGGGGGCCGATGATGATCACGGCCACCCAGCCCATCCGGCCCCCGGCGGCTCGCCGGGGGCTAAGACAATCAGGGGGTGGCCCGGAGCCGCTCTGGCGTCCGGGTTTACAAAAGGGCGATGGTCGATTGACAATGTGTCACGTGTGGTTTCGTCACCCCGGCAAAAGTTCTCCGATGCTTCGTTTGCCGTCATCACTTGCTGAGGCGTATCGTCCAGCAACCGACCGGGAGGTGCGCTGTTGGTCCTTCGGCGCAGTGAAAGCGCCTCGCGACTCCGAAGCAGTTTCTTGGAGGGCTCAGAGGCGCACGCTGGATGATCAGGCAATCTTCGGACCTTTACGCGATTACCATTGCGCTTGTGGCAAGTTCGAAGGCGAGCACTACCGGGACATGATCTGCGGCTTATGCGGCGGGTGGCTGGGGCTTCGCTGGGCGTAGCAAAACCAACAACTTCTCTCGAAGATTGCGTCAACAATTCGCCGACAACCGTCATGGCCCCAGTTCTCATCATCCTGGGGCCATGGTCGCTGATTGAACGGGAACCCCACGAGCGCCCCAGCCACCTGCCGTGGTACCTGCTCCTCGCCGAGTATTTATCTCACGCCAGCGATGACTATCAGGCCCGCCGAAAGCAGATTGACGTCGAGTCTCAGAAAGGCAACAAGCTCATGGCCCAGGCTCGACGCCATCGTAATCGTCGCGCGGAGATCTCGACCCGAGTTTTGCCGCAGCCATGAACTACTTCTTCAAGACACAAAAGAAACGCCGGGAGCTTCAATCAAGCTCGCCCTTGATGGCACGATTCTGTATCACCTGGCCGCCGCTCACGACCTTCCCTCGAACTCGACGATGTGACGCGGGATCATCTGATTATTTTCTAAGCGGCGGTGGCTGGGGCTTCGCCCAAAGCGGCTCCCGCCACCGGCCATCCAGATCGTGCAACTCATTGAACCGTAACATTTCGACAACAGAAACATCTGACGAATCACGTCGTTCGGCGACTGGGATCGTTCGCTGGCGCTGGCTCTTTCTGTTATCAGCATGGCTCTTGCTGATCTTCGGCACGTCTTGTACGGTCGTTCGACCGCTCGAATTCTTCGAGATGATTCAACGTTTCACCGGAGCTTCGCGTGAATCGATGGAACGCTTCGCGGTGTTCTGGGGCGTCGCGTGGTTCACCATCGTCAAAGGCTGGCATTTCACCGAATTCGCCGTGCTGACCGTCCTCTGCGCCGCCGCTATCAGCTATTGGCGAAAATCGGCCGATTCATGGTCGATCATCCTGGCGATGACGTTCTGCGCCGCATTTGCCGCATCAGACGAATGGCACCAATCCTTCATCCCGGACCGCTACGGCACGGTTCAGGACGTGCTGATCGATTGCCTGGGCGTTTTCATCGCCGGCGGGATTTTGCTGGTGCGACGGAAACGCAGACACGCGCAATAGAATGTGATCGTCGAACCGCCGAGTGCTGATCACGGCCCCAAGCCGATCTCCGATCTGTGTAGTGAAAGTACGGACGCGAATCCGGCGGGTGGTTGGGGCGCTCGTGGGGTCTCCACGTCAATCAGCAACCACCGCCCCAGCCTGATGGGAACTGGGGCCATAACGGTTTTCGGCGATTTGTTAATGCGATCTTCGAGAGAAGTTGCTGGTTGTCCTACGCCCAGCGGCACCCCAGGCACCCTGGCGCTTTTCATTGCGGCTGCAATCTCCGCCGGCCCCCCACGACTCGTGGAGAGCTAAGACTTTCACTCACATTTTTCCGAAATCACAGAATTCGTGCAGCAATCCGGCGGCAACGCGCCAGGAGTTTCTGACAACGCGAATGCAACAAAGCACGCGCGAACTGGGTTTTCTAGCGAAACGGGCGGGTGGCTGGGGCGCTCGTGGCGTCTCCACGTCAATCAGCGACCATGGCCCCAGCAGGATGGGAACTGGGGCCATAACGGTTTTCGGCGATTTGTTGATGCAAACTTCGAGAGAGGTTGTTGGTTGTGCTACGCCCCGCGGCGCCGGGTGTCACTGCTGAGCCGCTTCGGATCAGCAGTGCTCTTACCTTCCTGTCCAGAAAACACTGTGGGCCCAAAGCTGCCAACAAAGACACCCGTCGCACATGCTCACCAGGTGTTTTCCCAGGCGGTTCCCGGCCCTGGCCCTTGAATTCGATGCGGGCCGACCAATTTCCGAAGCGATCATTTTTCCCATTGACATCGCGACGTTTACTTATATAGATTTAACTGATTAGACGATACGGCCGGACGACGGAGATCTCGCCACCGGGAACGGATCGGTCAATTTTCAGGATCAGGGGGAGCGGAACATGGACTGGAACAGCGGACCAAGACCGCGTCTGCGTTGGTTGACCGACCTCTGGAAAGGTTTCGGGAGCTGGGGGCTGTTCCTGTTGCTGCCGTCCGCGATCATTTTCTGGTGCGCCACGCAGGAAAAATCGCGTTCGCGCCAAGCGGAGCCTGTCCAGGCGGCGGACGAAGAAAGCACCGCAGACAGCCTTCCGATCCGCGCGATGTCACTCTCGGCGGACGGACAATATCTGGACGTGATCCAGAGTGATGCCCTCTGGTCTCGCCACGATGCGCACTCCGGACAAGAACTGGGACAACGTTCGCTGCCGATCGCCAATTTCACCAAGATCAGAATCCGTAGCGACGGCGGCGTGGCCGTCAGCATAGATCATCAGGACCGCCTCGACCTTTCCGCGAATTCCACTGTCCTTTGGCAAGGTCCGTTGCCAGAACAGAGTTCCGGCGAAAGCGTACAGAATTGCTCGCTCTGCCAGAATCGCGACCTCGCGGCCGCCATCTCCAACGAAGGCGCGCTCTGGGTGCTGGCGTTCGACGAATCCCGGATCATCTCTTGCGAGCGCTATGTCTTCGGCGTGGGTTTGTCCTCGGTCGCAGTCTCTCCCTCCGGCGATCGCATCGCGCTGGTCACCGTCGGCAGGGAACTCTGGATCTGGGACACGCTTTTGAAACAAGTCGCCTTGCGGTCAACGGCGGACCAGGCGGCGTGCCTGTTCGCGTCCTGGTCGGGTGACGGCCGGCGGTTGATCACCTACGGGTACGACCGCATGCTTCAGGTCTGGCACGCGGATTCCCTCGAGCTGGTTCAGCGCTGGCGACTCGATTCGCAGTTGGCTCAGCACGCAGTATTGTCGTTTGACGGCGGCCTGGCCGCCGTTGCCGATCATGAATTGCTGAGCGTGCGAGAGGTCGACTCGGGCATGATTCACGCCGAACTGACAGGTCATCGTGAACAGATTACCGCGCTCCAATTCACCGATCAGGGCCGCACCTTATTTTCCGCCGATACCCAAGGGCGAATCCACCGCTGGTCCGTCCCCGATCAACGCTCCATCTGGTCCACACCCTGAGCGAAAGTCGATCCACGTGAGCGCTCCCCAGCAAATGGGCCCAGACACTGGCGTCAGCGCGTGGATTGACGCTGACGGCGAATGCCGACTCAATCCAACCATTTTAGCAATCGCACACGCGGGCAGGCTGCCGATGGTGCCCCTGGGCGACTTTTGCCATTTCCCTCACACCAGTGACGGCGCCACATCCAGTTTCGCGCCGCACACAGGGCAGGTCGTCGTGGCGGCGTCTTCAGCGCCCAGCGATTCCCCGCACGAACGGCACACGACGTCATGCGCTTCACCGACCCGTTCGTATCGCGCCACTTGCCGCGCCTGTAGCTTGCGAATGAGCTGAAATGCCAGGGCGCACAAAACCAAGTCGATCAGCGAGACGCCGAAATCAAGCCAGGTCACGTTGAGCAGGCGAGCGAGATCCGGAATCTCGCTCATGGCGTTTTGAAGGTTGAGACGCATCACGATCTGGCTGGCGAAGTTGTCCAACAAATGAAAGGCCCACCACCAGCCGACCAGACTCGAACCAAGCTGCGACCGCCAGCTTCCGGCCTCCGGCGCGCTCGCTTTCCAGATTTCCTGCGTGATCTGATACGGCTTCCACAGACTGATCACCGGCACAAAGAAGTATCCGATCGTCCAACCGGGCGAGGCGGACAGATCGTTCGCGCCCATCACCTGCGCATTATGGCTGGCTCGCCCCAGGTAGCGGAGAAACAACACCCCCGCCACGATTGTCACCACCACCGCCAGCCAGCTTACTCCCATTTCTCTCAGATCATTCAGCGATCCTTCGGTCTCCGAAATCGGCAATCCGGCCTGAGCCCGCATCAACAACTGCACCTGCAGCAATGAAGAAACCATGGCAATCAAGGCCACGGCGATCTCCACCACGATCGCGATCCGCACCGCCTGGGAAAGTCGATCGGCAGGAATGTAGCGTTTCATGGGATCACCCCGACAGGAAGCCGCGAAGTGGGAAGAAGAGGGGACCGGGCGCTGGAAGACTATGGCGTGCACCGGCAGGAAACGCAACCGGCGTGGCAGCCCAGCCCAGGGCCATCGTTTTGATTGGCCTGGGAAGTGCTGAGGAGATGAGAGGGAGTTTTCCGTCACGAGCCTGGAAATCACGGAGGAAAGTTATGTCGACGGCCTGCGGTGGGAACTTGCTGACGCGATTGGCGTTCCGATCCACGGGCGTAAGGGACGGCGTCATCGGTTGTTCGCCATGCTGGCGGCGGTCGTAAGTGGTCTGCTTTCGGGTGTGAGTGGTTACGACGAGTTGGTGGAATGGTTGCACGATTTACCAGTTGACTTCTGCACGCTGGGATTTACCCGACGGCCCTCGAAGCAGGATTGCTTTCGCGACCTGTTCGCGAAGCTCGATCCGAAGTGCTCGATCACGTGCTGCGTGATTGATGGAAGCGTGTTTCCACGCCGCCGCGGAATGGCAGGCCGTGCTGAGCATCGATGGCAAGACGCTCCGCGGTTCGGCGCGTCGGCCAAGGGCGCATCTGCTGCTGGTGGCGCACGACTGCGCGGGGTCGTCGCCCAGGAACGAGGACGAGAAGACCAACGAGCACAAGGAGCCCTCGCGCTGCTGACGGAGATCCTCCTCAAGGACACTGTGGTCGTGGGCGACGCGGCGTTCTGCCAGCGGGATCTGTGCGAACGGATCTTCGCCGCCGAGGGGGATTACGTCCTCGCCGTGAAAGAGAATCAACCCACGTTACTTCCGGGAAATCTCGCAGGAATTCACCGCCGCCGACGCGGCTTTTTCCCCCGGGGCCGGTGTGAGCGCGGCCGCGAACGGCAGACGATCACCACGTACGACAAAGGTCACGGCCGGATCGAAGTCCGCTCGCTGACCAGCACCGTGAGTCTCAACGACCACGTCCGCTGGCCCGAGTCCAGCAGGTGCTGCAGGTCGTCGGCGAGCGACGGCACCGGGGTGCTGTGGAACGGGAGACGCGGTACTTCCTCACGTCGCTGCCACGGACCAAGGCCGATGCGGTCCGGCTCCTGGCGATCATTCGCGGCCACTGGGGCGTCATCGAAAACGGACTGCACCGGGTCCGCGATGTGGTCTTCCGCGAAGACCGCTCGACCACCACCGGCCACGCCCCAGAATTTCGCCGCCCTGCGCAACGCCGCGATCGGTTGCCTCCCGCGCCGATGTCACCGGCAATCTCGCCGCCACCTTACGCAGCCACTACCGAAAACCCCAACGCCTCTTCTCCAAACTCGGCCTCTTGTAAAAGGCGTCCGCCCTGCAGCCCAGCCCCATCACCCGCCGAACGTCCGTTTCAGCCGCCAGAGACGCCGGGTGCCGACCTCCGCTCCGGGTGGCCGGCGGCTGGACTGAGGCTTTGCGAAGGAAGCCCCGGTCTAATGCGCACCGGCTTTGAATCGCTCCTCCGTATCACTGTTCGATGTAACAACGCAGGGAAGTCCCCTGCGCACCCTCCGGGGCTTCGCCCAAAGCGGCTCCAGCCACTGGCCACCCGATCGACCTCGGCACCCGGCGAGATTTCTCGAACAAAATCGACGACGTTTCAGAACACCTTGATTTTTACGAAGGTTCAGTTTGTTGCGTTTCGGTTGTGAACGCCGTCCAGATCAGCTTAACAGCTCACAAGCTACGAAAGCTCAAAGTGCCATTCGATAGAGTCTTAGTTAAGTTGATGTTCGGTTTTCACAACAATATTATTATCATCAAAAGTAATAACGACACGGCGACAACACTTGGGGAAATAGTTGTAAATCAAAGTCTTTGACGTTGCGACATACGCCTCACAATTGCCAAACTGACTAACCTCATCTCCCGCATTGATGGTTTTGTCGGGGGGGCCACACGATTGTAATACATTTTCCAATGACATGCCAAAAGCAATGTTAGGAACAGTAGATTTTAAGCACCAATTAATACAACACACCATGAGTATTGTAATTATGAATGTAGTCGCACATAATGCTATAATGCATTTTCGAGTACAAGAAGACTTGGCAAGCATTTTACTCAACCTGTGCCCCCTGCGGAATGTGTGCCGCTTTGGGGCCGAAAATGGCTGGAGTTTTGAGGCTCCTTTCCAGACTCAACAACACTCCGCCGGGCGGTCACCGGGCGCAATCGTGACATGGCGGCCGCCGGCGATGTCGCTGGCCCCCGCAGGGCGAGAGTCCCCACGTGATTTTACCCGCTGGCGGCATTGGAAGCGATTTTTTCCAACGCACGACTGGTCAAGAAGGCAGGCTACGCCGCCCGACCACTCTCAACCGCCGAACGTCCGTTTCAGCCGTTCACGATGATAGGCAAGGCGCTCGGCGGGGGACATCTGGGCGAAGTTCGGTGAAGACAAATGACCACGCTTCTGCGAAACGTTGCTCACTTCCGACTTCCCACTTCCGGCTTCCGACTTCACCGCGACGGGCACGCTGGCCTGCGAACCGCTGCCGCCATAGCTCATCACGTTGGTCTGTAATTTCAGATCGTCTTCCAGTGAGCGGAACGGCTTGACGCCGAGTCTTTCCAGCACGCTGTGATAGGCCCGCACGGCTTCTTCGGGTTCCAAGACGCCGTCGGCAATCAGCCGCAGAAATTCGATGAACGCCAATTGGTTTTCGGCGCTGTTGATTTTCCGACCGAAGAGTGCGGCTCGCGCGCCGTATTTTTTCGCTTCGGCGAGCAGTTTGAACGCGTCATACGTGGTGCCGGCGCCGCCGCCCAGGACGCCGACGACGAGATGCGGGTCGTAGCGGACGAGTTCTTCCATCGCCCGCGGGCCATGATAGGCGATCTTCAAAAAGATCGGCCGGCCGGCCTGGGCAACACCGGCCAAGGTGCGCGCGATCAAGTCGTTGATGAAACCACCGAGCAGTTCCGGCGAAATCGCGCCCGCCACATTGGGATCGAAGACCTCCAGGAAATGCCGAAAGCCTTTGCGCTCGGCTTCTTCACGGAAATGCTTGTACTTTTCGAGCGTGATCAGGTCGTCATCACGGTTGTTGTTGAACGTGACGGAATAAAGGCCGAGGTCGGCGCCGCGAGTCCGTTCCACAGGTTCGCAATCGAGATGACCGCATTGAATGTGATCGAGGGCCGCCGTGCGAAACGGCCGGGCAGGGGCCGTGTAGACCTGTCCGCCGCGCGGAACATGGACATCGGTCGCGTCATTCGCGCGGGCCGCCGGGGTGACGGACGAATTCTCGAACAGCCGTTCCTGAATCGCCAATTGGTCGCAGGTGCTGGCCGACATCAAGACGATGTCGACGATTCCCTGGCGAATCACCTGTCGAATCTGTTCACGGTACTCCGCGAGAGTTTTAAACCGCAGTTCCCCCTCATGCCGCTCGGGTGAAAGTCCCGGCGCCCCCATGCCGAACGCCATGTCGGCGTCCTTCGCATCGGCAAGAATGAAGTCCGTCGCACCCGACGGGTCGGCATGAATGGCGGCGAGCTTCTGATCGAGGGTTTTGGGCATGGGGCGATCATGGAATTTAGAGGCTCGGTGCTGACCGGGCATGGGCTTGAAAGAATGCGACAGCTGCTTCTTTGCTCGTCGAGCTGTCGGCAACGCTGAGAGTCAACTTTTCCAATTCATCGTCGGAGGCTGACAACTGATAGTCGTTCAATTCCAGAAAAACATCAGCGGCCGCGAGCGCCACTCGCTTATTCCCATCAAGAAAAGGATGGTTCTTGCAGAGGTGAAAGAGATAGGCGGCAGCCATGGTCGGTACATCAACATGCAAATACTGACCGGAGAATTGGGCAGCCGGCACCGACGCGGCCGATTCCAAGAGACCGCGATCTCGAATTCCCACACTGCCGCCATGCGCGCTGATGACCCGTTGATGGATCACAACCAATTCGTCCACCGTCAAAAAACGGCCGGCCATCACTGAGCCAACCGCTCAAGGACTTTACTGCGTTGAGCCAGCACTTTATCGAGAGCTTGTTGAAATTTTTCCTGATCGACCTGCTGTGGATTGACCGGCGACATGATCAGCACGCCATCTTGAATCGTGAGCTGAACGTAGCCGTCTTCCTTCAGCCCCAACAGTTCCAAGACCGGCTTGTCGAGCAGCAAGGCATTACTATTTCCAACTTTACGCAATTGCTTGATCATCACAACCTCCGTTGCAACAATGTTACAACAGAATGACTGGTGATTCCAGAGGAATTTTTACAGCACCTTCGCAATCGTCTCTTTCAGCACCTGACCCGACTTCTGCAATGCGAGTTTTTCTTTCGGCCACAGGTCGATTTCGATGATCCCTTCCACTCCCTTGCGGCCCACGACTGTCGGAACTGAAATTGCCACGTCACGCAGACCGTAGGCGCCGGTCTGCAGCGACGACACCGGCAGAATGCGTTTCTGATCGAGTGCGATGCTGTGGACGACATCGGCGATCGACACACCGACCGCGAAACCGGCTCCGGTCTTCTTCTTAATCACTTCCGCGCCGCTGCCGCGCGTCCGCTTTTCGATTTCCGCAATCGTCTGTGAATTGACGCCCGGATATTTCTCCAGCGGCAGTCCGGCGATCTGGGCATTCGACCAAATCGGGACCATGCTATCGCCGTGTTCGCCCAGGATCGTCACCTGGACCTGCGTCGGCGGCACGTCAAGATGTTGCGCCAGCAGGCTGCGCAGCCGAGTGGTGTCGAGAACCGTTCCCAGCCCGATCACCTGGCTCGCCGGCAGGCCGAGGCCTTTAATCGCCAGGTAAGTCAACACGTCGACCGGATTGGACACGACGAAGACGATGGCCTCTTTCTTCAAACCGTGCTGCTTCACGTCAGCCAGAATATTCTTGAACAGCGCAACGTTGCGATTGATCAAATCCAGCCGGCTTTCCTCAGGCTTGCGTCGCAGGCCGGCGGTGATGACGACCACATCGGCATCTTTCACGCCGGCGGTTCCCGTCGCCGTGATTTTCTGATCCGCGAGCAAACTCGCTCCATGGAGCAGGTCCAGCGCCTGGCCTTCGCACAGTTCGGCGTTGACGTCGATCAGGTTGATTTCGCGAACGATCTTGCCGGCTTGCAGGGCGAACCCCGCACAGGAACCGACCAAACCGCCGCCGCCGATGATGCTGACTTTCATGGGAGAATCCAGTGTCGAGAATCGAGAGTTAAGAGCCGAGAGCCGGAAAAAATTAAACGCTACTTCGTCCCGAGGGCTGCCACCACCTGCTCAGTGATGATGCGGATCAGCGATTCCATGTCGATGTTGTCGCTTCCGCCGGCAGCCGGCTTCGCAGGCGTCCCTTTTTGCCGAGCCAAGTAGCCGTCGTACTGCGGCGGCGCTTCGAAGGCCTGCGGTTGCAGCATGTTCTCTTTATATCCGTCACGGAACGCGCTGTTGCCGCACAGGTCGCAGCTTTCGACATGGAATCGCGGGTCGTCGAAACCGAGTTTCTTCTTGAGATCCAAAAGTTCCACCGATTCCCGCTCGTTCAAGTAATTCACGCCGCCGAGTTGCTTGGACAACAGCAGAATCCGGCAATAGGCATCGAGAATCTCCGTCTTCCAATACGCCTCTTCCAGGTGCGCGCCGAAACTGACGGTGCCATGATTCGACAGAATGATCGTATTCGTCGCCTTGAGGAACGGCAGCACGGTATCCGCGAACTTCTGCCCCCCCGGCGTTTCATACGGAGCGATCGGCACTTCTCCCATGAAGACTTCGATTTCCGGCAGAATGCACTGCGGAATCGGTTCGCGCGCGACGGCAAACGCCGTGGCATGAGGGGGGTGACAATGCACGACGGCCTTCACGTCCGGCCGATGCTTCATGATCGCCAGGTGCAGCAGAATTTCGCTGGTTCGCTTCCGCTTGCCGGCAATCTGATTGCCGTCGAGATCGACCGCGCAGATATCATCCGGAGTCATGAAGCCTTTGCAGATCATCGTCGGCGAGCAGATCACCTCGTTCTCGCCGACGCGAATCGAGATATTCCCGTCGTTCGCCGCGGCGAAACCGCGGTTGTATACGCGGCGTCCGATTTCGCAGATCAGTTCCTTCAACTTCCGGTCGTTGATGCCGGAGTTCCATTTGACGTCGGCCATGAATTCCATCCTTCTCATCGAGACCCGGCGATGCCATCGCCCGGCTTTGTTGGTTCAATCAACTTCGATCGTGTCCAAAATGCATGCGTTATACGCATCGAGCGGCTTCGGCTCGGGATGAAACGGCGCCCCCGCTTCTGCTCCTTCGCTGAACCCGATCAACGCCCCCAATCCCGCTCCCAATTCGTCATACACCACCACCGGTTCTTCCCGGCCATGCTGATCCCCCTTGAGTCCGGCATGATTCAGCGGCGCAACGACCAGCCATGTCCCTCCGACGACCATCGGATGGCACCTGGCCAGCGTCACCCTGCCAATCACGTCACCGACTCGCATACGCGATCATTCCTCGGATCAAAATTCCCATGTCAAAAACATTCAGCCGTTACGTCATCTCCAGACTGGCTCAACTGGCTTGCCCAAACCCGCGACGGATCGAAACAAGTTTCGGAGTTCCACGAACGATTTTCCTTGCGGATTGATCGCCAGCAGATTCGGTCCCAGTTGTTTGACCAATGTCGACAACTCTGCGGTGGACGACAGCACCGCGGCACGTAATTTCGGATTGCGATTCGCGAGGCAAGCCACCGTTTCCGCGGCGCCGCAGACGGTCAGCACACCATCGGCTTCGCCGGTGCAAATCACGCGAATGCCGTAGTCCGCCGCCTCACGCGGAGTCCCCAACAGCTCGGTTTTCCAGCCGATTAAGGATTGCCGTAACGAGGAAACAGCCGGGGTGACGGTCGTCAGTATTAACTGCCACCGCGCGGAGAGTGCCGTTCCCGAAGTCGCTGACCCGTTCACCCGCGACCACGAGACTTTACGACTGCCGAGCCAGTCACGAGCGGAGGGAGTCAAAATCGAGCGCCGGCCGATGCGTACTGATTGAGCCGGCCGCACTCGTTCCGCGAGCAGATCCGCCGTGATCACCGGCAGATCGAGTTCCACAACCTGTGTTTCCGATTTCGGAGCGGGCAGGGGAGGCGAGGACGGCGCAACCGCAGCGCGGACCGCCGGCGCCGGCTGGAGTTCGGCCAGCACGTTCGCCACGATCTGCTCGATCAGGTGATTGTCCGCGATTGCCACGACACGATCCCGATACCCCCCGGCGATTCGCCGGGGGCTAAGACGAACCCTCAATCGACGATGCCCATCACCGTCCAACGCACAGGCGTTTGATCGGTCCCCACCAAATCCCGAGCCGATTTGCCATCCGACGATAAGATCACCGTGTCGCCTCGTCCTGCCCCGAGATGATCCAGCACCAGCTGCGGCGCGCCATCGGCTTGACCATCCCGCAACAACGGCTGCGCAAGCAACAATCGCCACCCGTTCATCGTCGGATGTTTGACTGTCGACGTCGCGCGACCAATCACCTTGCCAAGTTGCATCTCTGTCTGGCCCTCGACACTTGTCTCTCGACACTCGACCTTCAAATCACTCGCAAATTATCCACCATCACACAGCGGCGCTGCCGGGTGAACGTCAGCGGGTTCGTCACCCCTTCACCGGTCGGCGTCGCAATGCTGAAACTCAAATAACCTTCGCCGCCCAATCCCAATCCGGCCATGCACGGGCCGTTCTTGATGAACAGCGTCGTGTCCATCGCCTTGCCCATCTTGGTCATTGTTTTGACGTCACGGCTGTGGATCAGACTGGTGTGACGGAAACCATGTTCATGCTTGAGAGCGAGCTCAATCCCGTGATTCACGTTCTTCACGCGAACGAACGGCACGAACGGCATCATTTGTTCTTCGGGCACGAACGGGTTCGACTCGTCCGTCTCGCCGAACAACAATTCGGTGCCGGGCGGAACCCGCACGCCGATCAGTTCGGCCAGAACTTTCGCGTCCTTGCCGACCAGTTCTTTGTTGAGATGATAATGGTCGCCCGGCTTTTCCGGCGGCGTGAACGCGATTTTCGTGAGGGCGCTGATTTGCGAGTCGTTCAACCGGTATCCGCCAAAACGTCCCATGTTGTCCATCAGCGAATCAAAAATCTTTTCGACCGCAAAGACTTCCTTTTCACCAATACACAGCAGGTTGTTGTCGTACGAACCGCCCTTGATGATTGATTTCGCGGCGTTCTCCGGACACGCGGTTTCATCGACCAGGACCGGCGGATTCCCTGGCCCGGCGACAATCGCTTTCTTGCGGCTTTCCATTGCGGCCCGCGCGACGGCCGGTCCGCCCGTCACGCAGAGCAATTTCACGCCGCGATGCGAGAAGATCGTGGCCGCCGTATCGAGCGTCGGTTTCTCGACAATGCAAACCAGGTTTTCCAACCCGGTCGCTTTGTAGATCGCCTGATTGAATCGCCGCACTCCTTCACACGCGATCCGCGCGCCGCTCGGATGCGGATTGACGACCATCGTGTTCCCGCCGGCGATCATGTTGACGACATTCCCAGCCAGCGTCGGCAGCGAATGCGTCACCGGCGTGATCGCGCCGACGACACCAAACGGAGCGTACTCAGTCAACATGATGCCATGATCGCCGCTCATCGCATCGGTGCGGAGAAACTCGACGCCCGGCACCAGCTTGATGATCTTGAGCTTTTCAATCTTGTGATCGAGCCGGCCGATCTTCGTCTCTTCGAGTTCCGCCCGGCCCAGCTCTTCCGCCTGGTTCTCGCACATCTGCTTGACGATCTGAATCGCCGTGGCGCGATGGGCCAGGGGGGCCTCGCTGAACTTCTCGAACGCCTCGCCGGCGGCGTCGATCGCCTGATCGACCGAGGCGAACACGCCCCAATCGCCGTCGCGACGCGCACCGTTCAGCGACCGCGGCGATTTGCCGAGCTGGGACAGGACTTCTTGAACAACTTGGCGAATCGTGTCAGCGTTGGCTGTCATAGGTATGGTTGAGGGCTAAGGGTTGAGGGCAAAGGGACTGACATAAAGCGACGCCTCGCAAAAGCGTCTTTGCAATTTACGTTTTCGCTCCGTCATGTTTGGCATCGAAGAGGGACTGCGCCCCCAGTTGCACTGTGTCGACGATGCCGATGATCGCGCAATCAATGGGCAACGGTTTCGTCTGAGGCGTGAAACGGGCGCTCGATCCTTGCACGATCAGCACCACCTCTCCTTCACCGGCGCCGACTGTGTCCACGGCAATAAACGTCCGCCCGGTGCCGACCAAGGCCGATTGATCCTTCTCATTCACGCGCAACGGCTCGACCATCAGCAGTTTCTGGCCGACCATCGCGTCGACTTTCTGCGTGGAAACTACGCTGCCAGTGATGCGAGCAAGAAACATGAGAGGGCCTAGGGCTGAGAGCTAAGGGCTAAGTGACAGAAGAAATACATTTCGCAGTTTGGCGGGCCACCACAATTTCCTCATTCGTCGGCACGACCCAGATCTGTGTTTTGCTGGCTGTGGTCGAGAGGCAGGTCTCACTGCCGCGCTTCACCGACTCGTTTTTCTGTGAATCCAACACAATTCCCGCCCAATCCAGATTCGCACACACGTCTCGCCGGACGCGGACGCTGTTTTCACCGATGCCGCCGGTGAAGACGATCGCATCGGCTCCGTTCAGGACCGTGAGATAGCCGCCGATGTAATGCCGAATTGCTTGCGTGAAAACTTTGAGCGCCAGGTCGGCTCGGGAGTTCCCTTTCGTCGCCGCTTCTTCCAGATCACGCACATCTCCCGACAACCCGCTGACACCCAGCAAGCCGCTGTTGTTGGCCAGTTCGTCGAGCAATTGCGGCAGCGATTTTCCCGTCGCCCGCATCAACACGGGCAACGCGAACGGGTCGAAATCTCCCACGCGATTATTGTGCGGCAAGCCGGTCTGCGGACTCATCCCCATCGTCGTCGCCTGCGAAACGCCGCCCCGCATCGCACACAACGAATTGCTGCCCCCGAGATGACACGAAATGACGCGCAGATCATCTCGCTTCAGCAGCTGCGCGATTCGCCCGCCGATGTAGCGATGACTGGCACCATGAAAGCCCCAACGCTGGACGCCGTGTGCTTCATGCCACTCGTGAGGAATGGCATAAGTCCGATTTTCCGCCGGAATCGTTTCGTGAAACGCCGTTTCCAACGCCGCCACCAGCGGAATCTGCGGAAACGCCTGTCGCAACTGCCGCATCGCTTTCGCATACGGCGGATTGTGAGCCGGGGCGATGTCCGACAACGCTTCCATCGCCGTCAACAGTTCCTCATCGACGATCCGTATGCCGCTCAGCTTGCCGGCGAACACTGCCTTAAAACCGATCCCTTCCACTTCGTCAGCCGATTTCAAACAGCCCCATTCGGGATGCATGAGCTGTTCCAAGCACAGCCGGACCGCCGCCGCATGATCGGGGACGTTCCGCGTCGCCTCTTCCTTGTGCGTACCAATCTCGACGACGCACTGGCTTTGCGGCTGGCCGATCCGATCGATCCCGCCGCGCGCCAGTTGTCGTTCGTCCAACAAATCGAACAACCGGTACTTGAAGCTGGTGGAACCGAGGTTGGCGACAAGGATTTTCATGGAGGGCTAAGGGCTGAGTGCCTGGGGCTAAGGGACAAAGATCAGGGAGTTCGTAATGTTTGACGGAGGCCGCTTAACATTTTTGCGATCTTTTCCGCATGCTGATACATCGTTTGGAATTCGGTTTCAGTCACATACTTTCTGCGGCGGGCAATGGACGCATGTGAGACGGTCTCCATCAGGGACCCATAAGCAATCTCCACAAAACGGCTGAAATCGACTGACGAGGTCCGCCCGGACCCTTCTGCAATATTCCCAGAAACAGAGACCGCCGCTCTCGTCAATTGTGAAATCAGTCCATATTGCTCTTGATGAGGAAAACGACTCGTCACGTCATATGTCAGATCGGCGTATACGACAGCTTCTTGCCAGACATCGAGCTTTTCAAACTTGAACATCGGATAACTCCTCTGTCGCTTAGCTCTTAGCTCTCAGCCTTTGACCCATCCCCTTACAGAAACTGATCCAACAGGCTCTTTTCTGGCCGGGCAATGATGTGCGAACTGACCAGTTCGCCCACTTGCGACGCGGCTGACGAACCGGCGTCGACAGCGGCCCGCACCGAGCCCACGTCCCCGCGGATAATCGTCGTGACATAGGCACCCCCGATTTGTATCTGCTTCACCAGCGTCACGTTCGCCGCTTTCAGCATCGCATCCGCGGCTTCAATCTGCGCGACCAGGCCGCGCGTTTCCAACAGTCCAATGGCTTCGTTCATGAAATGTCCAGGGCTAAAAGTTAATGGCTCACAAGCAGAACTAACGGACGAGGACTCCAGCCTGGCTAACGGATCGCTGTCCCTTAGCTCTCAGCGTTTGGCCCTCAGCAGACGGCGTCGCCGTCCTTATTTCGTCGCTTTCGCCTTCGGCAGGATGGCGACAAGGTCTTCGTGCGGCCGGGGAATCACCTGCACGCTGACCACTTCGCCGATCTTGCTGGCGGCGCTCGCCCCGGCGTCGATGGCGGCTTTCACCGCGGCGACGTCGCCAACGACAAATGTCGTCACGAGTCCGCTCCCCACTTTTTCCCAGCCAACCATCTGCACATTGGCAGCCTTGAGCATCGCATCCGTACCTTCAATCATGCAGACGAGGCCCTTCGTCTCCAACATTCCCAGCGCTTTCATCGGTTCGGCCATTTCTAAGTTACTCCAGTCAAAAAAGTGAAACGGTTTGTTCAGTCAAGAGTCGAGGGACAAGAGTCGAGTGCCAAACCGAGGACTCAAGTCCCTTTTAAATTCGCCCGCAAACCACTTAAAATGCGAGATAGCTCCAAAGCTTGAGCCTTTAGCAATTCCAACTCATCCAGCGAAATCAGACTTCGGCGCTGGGATAGGATTGCTTGTGATATGGTTTCCATGACAGAGCCATAGGCAATTTCTATAAATCGAGCAAAGTCTGTGTCTGAAATGCGCCCGCTTCCTTCGGCGATGTTCGAAGAAACGGACACCGATGCCCGTCTCATCTGAGACGTCAAACCAAATTTTTCTTCGCTGGGAAACTGCCGCGTCAAGTCATAGATCCGATCAGCAAAATCAATCGCCTTTTGCCAGACAACAAGCTTTTCAAACCGGAACTCGTGCATATTCGAGTCTCTTTTTTGCTTGTGCTAGCCCTTGTCTCTTGACCATTGTCTCTTGACTAATGTTTCTGACACGCACACTCATGCGGCACCACCAACTCCACGCTCGACGCGTGTTCCAGGTCGATGGCATTTCCTTCGTCAGTATCCAGATGCACTTCGAGCTTTACCGTCGCTTCAGCCCGGACCACGACGTCTTCCAGCGTCGTCGTGCACGCGCCGGAGGCGATGCGGAGATGCAATTTGTCGCCGTTCTTGACGCCGTAATGCTCACAATCGGACGGGCCCATGTGGACATGCCGCATCGCACGAATCACGCCCTGCTGGAGTTCCACGACTCCTTTCGGGCCCATCAGCACGCAGCCGGGCGTCCCTTGAATGTCGCCGCTGATCCGCACCGGCAGATTGATCCCCAGCGAAATCCCGTCGGTGAACGCCAGTTCGACCTGTGAGTCTTTGCGGCATGGTCCCAACACGCGGACTTCCGGCAGGATCCGGCGTCGCGGTCCGATCACCGCCACGGTTTGCTTCGCCGCATAGAACCCGTCTTGATACAGCCATTTCTCGGGTTCGAGCTGCGCCCCTTTGCCGAACAGAATTTCGACATGCTCCTGGGTCAGGTGCACGTGCCGGGCGGAAATGTTGACCACCAGCGGGTTGCGCTGCGGCTTCGAACCGGCAACCTGTCCCAGCCGCTGCGTCAAAACGCTGCGCACCACGCGTTCGATGTCGGCTCGACTATATCCACTCGCGAGTTGTGTCATCGAGATTGCTCTGTGTTCAATAAATCCAAACTTCGAAACACCCAATTCTCATTCAACAATCGTCAATTCGACTTCCGCGCTGCGAACGACATCCTGCCAGCGAGAAGGCAGCCCCTGATCGACAAACAGTCGTGTCACCGCAGACAACGGACACAGATGCGCCAGCGCCGCATGCCCGAATTTGCTGCTGTCCGCCACGGCCCAGACTTCCGCCGCCGCCGCCAGCATCTGACGTTCGCAATCAACCAGGAGCGTGTTGCTGTTGAACAACCCTTTCTCCGTAATCCCGCCCGGGCTCAATATCACCCGCGCCACATGCAATTCGGACAAGACCGCGGAGGCCAGCGGCCCCAGCGCCACCCCCGTCCGCGGATAGAGGTAGCCACCAATCAAAATCAGCTCAATTTCCGGCTGGTTGACCAGTAAATTCGCGATCGGCAGGGAGTTCGTCACCACCTGCAACCGCTTTCCCACGAGGCACCGCGCCACTTCCAACGTCGTCGTGCCGCCATCCAGCAGAATCGCATCCCCGGGCTGGATCTGTTCGGCGACCACCCTCGCAATCCGCTGTTTCTCGGACAAAAACGTCTGATGCCGGTCTTCGAAGGGGGTAATATGGTCACCGGTATAAGCGGCCCCACCGCGAGTTCGTCGAATCTGACCGATCGCGTCAAGATACTCCAAATCCCGTCGCACGGTGGATTCGCTCGCCCCCAAGCGATTCACCAGCTCTTGCAATGACACAAAACCCTGCTTTTCAATGAGTTGCAGGATTTCATCCCGTCGCTGATCCAGTAACATGACCATCCAGGTCTCAGCAGTCTTGATGCTTAAAATCTTCCCAGGCTACGCAAAACCTCCGTGACACCATCAAATCCTATCATGACTCCGCAAGAAATCAATCATATTCAGTCATTTTCTGTCACGAACCTGAAGTGACCGACCAGCCCGGAATCTGGGCGGCGATCAGTCTTATCGGGTTTCCCGGCGAGACGTTGCGAATGGAACCGCAGGGCAGGGAACAAGCCGGACCGGGCATACAAACACCGCAGGCATCCCGCTTTGCGCAGACTTAACGATACGAGGAATCCGCAAGGGGCAACATTCGTGTGGTTGAACCCAAAATCACCATTTGCCCTGATATAACTCGTTTTATCGCTTCAGGATACGATTCGCACTCCGCCAGGAAGACCCGAGCCGCCAACTGATCGGGCGTGTCGTCATCAAGGACGGGAACGGTTCGCTGGAGGATGATCGGACCATGATCGTACTCGTCATCCACAAAGTGGACGGTGCATCCGCTGACTTTACAGCCTCGCTTCAACACGGCTTCATGCACCGCATGGCCATAAAACCCCTGGCCGGCAAAGGCGGGGATCAGACCGGGATGGATATTAAGCACTCGATAGCGAAAATCAGGCGGGATTTTCAGGAGCGAAAGGAATCCGCCGCAGATCACCAAATCTGCACGAGCCTCGCGGCAGCGCTGAAAAATCGCCTCGCTGAAGGATTCAACTGCCGTGAAACTTCGTCTCGACACGACATCGCAGGCGATTCCCAGCGATTTGGCCTTTTCGACCCCGCCGCAGTTTGCGCGGCTGGCAATCGCGAGGACAATCTCCGCATTCAACACTCCGGCTGCGATTTTCTCCGCCAAATTGACCAGCGTCGTGCCGCCGCCGGAAATTAACACCGCCAGTCGGACCGGGCGTGCCAATGGTTCTGCAAAGAGCGGCACGCTCTGCGGTTCAAGAGTGATCGGAGCGTTCCTGCTGCTCGTTGGCATGGCTAGTGATGAGGTTCCGTGTGAGAACCATTTCGATGCGGAGTTGCCGAAGAGGCAGCGGCATCGCTCGGAGGCACAAATTGCTCATATTTCGCCCAGCGGGCCTGCTTTTCAGCCGCCGCCCGCAACTGCGATTCTCGGACCACGAAGAAAATCATGAGACCGATCGCCAAAGCCGCCAACGACAGGCCGATGTAGGTCTGCGGAGACAGATTCCCCGCCGCGCTCGCACGCTGAGGCCGCCAGCGGACAGAGTGCGCCAAAATGAGCGGGGCCTTCCGGTTGGTGTCCTGAGCCGCATAACCGTACATCTTCAGAAAATAGCCCGTGACGATCACTTCTTCCGTAATATCACCGCCGATGGGCAGCCCCTCCGGCTTGTCGGTGAAAATCACCACGGCCGGATTTCCTTGAGAGTCGTCGGTGTATAGCCAGCCTTCAAACAAATCGTCGAAATCCTGCTCGTTTTGCCCGGCAGGGTAGGTGGCCAACCGACGGAAATAACCGTGCAACGTCACCGGACGGCCGCGGTATTCTTCCGGATGCCGGAACAAATCGACAAATGTCGGAAATGTGCGGAGGGGCCGGTGACGATACCTTTCCGATGCGGCATGCCGGTCTTCGCGAAACTCCCGGGCAAATTCCGCCAGATCCGCGGGGTCGAGCTTCTCCGTCAATTTGAGAATCCGAAAATACGCTTCCCGGTCTTCAAACGTCAGTCCCAGGGTGTCGTCCTCGACGTCCTGGATCACTTCGGGATTGATGGAAGCCCCCCCGTCGAGCGAAATCGGCGGCCGCTGAGCCGGGGGAAGCGGTTCTCTCCGCTCTCGTCTCGCCCGCTGGGCAAACGCCGACGCCGCGAACCCGCCGCACAGGCAGATCAACACCAGCATCTGGAGAGTTCGCGCCGCGGGCCAACGCATCAATTTCAATCCTGGTTTTCGGACTCCGAGACCGATTCGACCGCCATTGTGCAGCCTGATGTGCTTCCTGTCGAGGGGCGGGACCGATTCCCCGCAGTCGCGGAAACAAGAGACATCTCCTTGCAACAGCAAGAGTTAATCATTCCGCATTTCCCTCTTGCCCGTTTTGGGAACTTCGTCTAACTTCCTCGCCTCACTCCCCAATTCTAATTTTCCGATCTTCCCGTCGCGTCCAGCAAGGCGTACGGCATGTCGTCATTTCGTTTTTCGCTGTGGATGCTGACAGCCTGCGGGCTGCTGTCGGGGTGCGTCGTCACGCCTGACGGTAAGGTCGCGCTGAAGATCTTTTACAAAGACCCGGCGCAAACCGAGAAGCTGGCGGATCAAGAAAAAGCGGGTGACAAGAAAGAGGATAAAGCGTCAGCCGTCGCTGCCAAGGAAAAAGCCGATAACCCCTTCCGCAAGAAAGAAGGAGATGCCGGCAAGGCGGCCGTCGCGGAGACTTCCGCGAAGAAACCGGACAGTGATGCTCAAATCGCGACGGCCTCGGCGGAATCCGCCAAAACAGCGGAAAGCCCTGGCAAGGACTCGTCCGCAAAGAACGGCGTCTTGAGCGTCGATACGCTCAAGCTGATCGACGAGGAACTCGCCGACGCGACGCCTGAAGAGCGGGCCGACTGGTACGAACAACTCAAACGCGTCGATCCGGCCGTGATTCCTCAGATCCTGCAAGCGCGGAAAATGTCGCTGCAGGTCGCGAGCATGCGCCAGGCAGACACGGCTTCTGACCGTGAATTCGACGAGGTCGATGCTGCCCGAGATTCGTCGATCGCGAAATCAACGGAACCGAGAAGTCAGCGCAGTCACAACGCCCGCAAGACGGCAAGCTTTGATCGTTCGGGCGAGATTGAACCGACGGGCTACCAGGAATACGGCAACGATCGGCATGAGGCCGACCATCGAGACTCGGCCGTGGCACAAGCCTCGGAGCCGGCGCCTGCGCGCAATCGTTGGTTGTCACCCGGAAAACAGCCCCCCGCGGGACGAAACGACAACGGTCAGTATGTCGTCCAGCGGGTTTCCGGCGAAACTCAGTCGCCCGAGTCGGCAGTGGGAACAGCCGGCGGAGCTGCCGCGACGACTCCTCGGCAAGGATTGGCGCGTTTTCTTCCGCGGAGCGTTTCCGGCAACTCGGCCCAGTTGACCGCGAACAGCCCGTCCGCCGTCAGCTTGATGCCGCCCACCGACATTCATCCCGCCAGCAGTCAGGACGGTCTTGATCAACTGATTTCGGAGATCGAGGCCGACATCGTCAACTGGCAACCCGGCATACGGAGGAAGAGCAGGTCCTGTACATTCAGCGGCACGTTTATCTGAGACTGCTGTATTTGATGGCGAATCATCCCGAGCGGGCCCTCACGGCGATCCCGGGGGTCGACCCGGCCGATCAGGAATTCTGGCAGCAGATGCTCTGGTCGATGACCAACTACTTTGATACGCAGCACATTCCTGCCGCCAAGGACCGGGCCAGCCAGGCGGTGGCGCAACTCGAAACCGCCAGTCTGCGATTGCGCGAACAAGCCAGCCTGGAACTGCGGAACATGGCCTTTTGCCGGCAAATCGAATTGTTCGGCAATTTTGAACGCTTCCCGCGAGATGAATTTCATCCCGGCCAGGAAGTCCGGCTCTACGCCGAAATCGAGAATTTCAAAAGCGAGCTTACCGTCGACGGCCAATATCGGACGCTGCTGAAATCGACGATCGAAATCCTCAGCCCGTCCGGCGAAGTTCGTTGGCATAAAGATTTTCCCGGAACGGAAGACCTTCTGCAACAACCATCGCCAAGACTACTTTCATAACTATGAATTCTTGATTCCGGAAGGGCTTCCACTCGGTCCGCATAAACTAAAGCTGACCGTGTTCGATGAACTGAGCGGCAAAGTCGCCTCGCAGTCGATCAATTTCATGGTCCGCTGACGATTACCGCGTGCGATGTGGATGTGGTACGCTCAGGAAACCATGCTTTCCGTTTCCGCCGCTTTGGAGTTGATGCTGCAAACCGTCGCGCCGTTTGCCGCGGAACCGATACCGCTACCGATGCGGCTCGGTCTGTCGCTCGCTGAGGATGTTCGCAGCGACATCGACTCGCCCCCGTTCGATAAATCTCAGATGGACGGCTTTGCCGTCCGCGTAGCGGACGTCGCCTCCGGCACCGCGACTTTGCACGTCATCGAGCAAATCACCGCCGGAAAACTGCCGACGAAGTCCCTCGGGCCTGGCGAGGCCGCGCAGATCATGACCGGCCCCGTTGCCGGGCGCGCCGATGCCGTCGTCAAGATCGAAGAGTGCGCCGTCACCGGAGATCGCGTGCGGATCGTCTCCAAGCCGGTGATGGCCGGTCAGTACATCGTCCGCCGCGGTTCGAATCTCCAAGCCGATGATCTGTTATTGCAGGCCGGGACAAACTTCGGCCGACACATCGGCTTGCACTGGCGGAAATCGGAAAGGCGCTTGGTGACGGCCCCCGTCGGCCGCGCGTGGCGGTCCTGGCGACGGGGGACGAACTGGTTCCCGTGGATCAGCAACCCGGCCCGGGGCAGATTCGCAATTCCAATGAATCCATGCTGACGGCACAGATTCGGGCCTGCGGCGCGGTTCCGGTTCCGCTCGGAGTGGCGCGCGATCATCGTGAAGAACTCGCGGCGAAGATCGCGGCAGGTCTGACTAACGACCTGTTGGTCCTGTCGGGAGGCGTCTCGGCGGGAACGCTTGACCTGGTGCCATCGGAGTTGGCGGCGGCCGGCGTACGACAGGTCTTTCACCAAATTGAAATGAAGCCCGGCAAACCGCTATGGTTCGGACAATTTCATGACGCGTTCGGCAGAGGTTGTTACGTCTTCGGCCTGCCCGGAAACCCGGTCAGCAGCCTGACCTGCTTTGAAGTCTTCGTCCGGACGGCGATTCGGCAAATGATGGGAGAAAAACCCGCCGTCGTTCCCGCCGTGTCCGCCCGATTGCAGCATGATCATCGCCAGCGACGCGATCGGCCGACTTATCATCCCGCTCAATTGTCCTGGACAGTCACCGGCCCGGAAGTGTCACTCGTCCCTTGGCATGGGTCGTCGGATATCGCTTCGACCATCACTGCCAACGCCATGGCTTATCTGCCGGGTGACGAACAACATTACTCGGCCGGAGAAACGCTGCAAACGACCCTCTGGGCGGGCGGGGAGTAAGCAGCCGGCTCAAGCTTTCAACAACTCGCCGACACGCGCGAGAATTTCCGCCGGTTCGGCCATGCGCCCGGGGCCGACCTGGCCGCAACTGAGCCAGCCACTGCCCGGTTCGACGAACAGCACGCCGTCCGATTTGAGTTGGCTGACATTGCGCTGCACGGCCGGTTTCGCCCACATCTCTTTGTTCATGGCCGGGGCCAGAAGCAGGGGGCAGGTGCGGGTCAGCACGAGCGTCGCTAACAGCTCCCCGGCAAATCCGAGGGCCGCTTGAGCCAGAAAATCAGCCGATGCGGGAGCAACGACCATCAACTGCGCGCGCTCCGCCAAGCCGATATGTTCGCCGCGAAAATGCTCCACGGAGCGGAATTGATCCCGGTACACCGGTCGGCCGGTGAGCGCTTCAAACGTCGTTGGGCCGATGAATTTTTCCGCGGCTGGCGTCATTACCACCGTGACGGCCGCCCCCGACTGCACAAGCTTGCTGCACAGATCGGCCGACTTATACGCGGCGATCCCCCCGGTCACGCCCAGCAGGATTTCCCGACCGTGCATGCTCATCGATCCCAACTCTCACAAGTCGTCATAGAGAGACCAGATGGCCGCGGTTGGAGCCGCGCGGGGCGACCCCCCGGAATTCGAGTACAAATCCCGCTCACCGGGGCTTCCGTCGCCAACTCTCAGTCCAGCCCGGGACGCCCCCCATCCGGGAAGCTGGAAATCATGTCTTACAGGTCGTCCAGCGTGGGCCCGGAGTCTCTCACGGCGTCGGCGGCGGTCCGTTCCTGCACGTTCCCCGACAGATCAAGATAGATCTTGTTGTTGAGGATTTCCTGCACGACGATTTCCATGGGATTCTTGGTGTTGACTTCCACCAGCGGCTTCGAGCCCCGGTTCAGCGCCACCATTCGCTTTTGAATCAGCGTCGACAGTTTGAACCGGCCGCCGACCTTATTGACGATTTCTTCTTCTTTGAGTTCGTCGAGCATATCTTCCCCTTCGTTGGCTGAATTCTTGATTATACGGCCGGCCGCTGGCGGACACCACTGAAACCGGCGTCAACTTTGCTGAGCCGACAGGATTTTCGTCACTTCCCGCACGGCCTCGTCCAGGTCCCGGTTGACGACGCGATGGCGGTAGCGGTCGGCGAACTGCAGTTCTTCCCGCGCCTGGGTCAAGCGACGCTGAATCGTCGCTTCCGCATCGGTTTTGCGATTGCGCAGCCGCTGTTCGAGCGTATCCCACGAAGGGGGCATCAGAAAAATGGTGACGGCGTCCGGGTACAACTCCATTACCTTGAGCGCCCCTTGGACGTCGATCTCCAATAACGACCAACCCCCGAGTTCGCGCGCCCGTTCGACTTCCGATTTCAACGTCCCATACCAATGACCGGCGGAAAAGACCTCCGCGGTCTCCAAAAACTCATCGCGGGCCTGGCGGGCGCGGAATTCTTCCGGAGTCAGAAAATAGTACGCTTCCCCCTCCACCTCGCCGGCCCGGGGCAAACGTGTCGTGGCGGAAATCGATTTCACCAGGCGCACCGGCGCCTCGCGAATCACCCGTTCGACCAGCGTCGTTTTGCCGGCGCCGCTGGGACCGGAAATCACCACCACGCGAAACGGGCCTGGTTCATCGGCCGCGGCCATCAGACTTACTCCACATTTGCCACGACTTCCCGCATCCGCTCGATGCTCGTCTTGATCTCCACGGCGGCATGCGCCACCCCGACATCGTTCGATTTTGAACCGATTGTGTTCGCCTCGCGGAACATTTCTTGACACAGAAATTCCAGCTTGCGGCCCTGCGATCCGGCAATTTGGAACAGCGATTCAAACTGGTCGAGATGGCTGCGCAGCCGCGTGACCTCCTCGCTGATGTCGCAACGGTCGGCAAACAGGCTGACTTCTCGCAGCACGTCGGACGGATTCAACTGGAGGTCCGTAGATTTCAGCAGTTCTTTCACGCGCGTCAATAATCGGTCGCGATAATCGGCGATCAACTGCGGGCCGTTTTCAGCCAGCCCGGACAGTCGCGACGTGATCGCGGTGCAATGGCTGCGCAGATCGGCGACCATCGCTTCTCCCTCGCGACGGCGAAAATCCTGGAGCTTTTTCAAGGCTTCCATCGTCCCGGTTTCGAGCGACGACCAGAGGCCTTTCGCCTGTTCCTCGCTCAGCTCGCCGTCATCAATCACCCCGGGCAGGCCGAGCAGACTGGTAAGTTCCGGCGAGGAGGTTCCCAGATCCTGGCAGCAATCGCGCAGCTGTTGCCAGTAGCCTTTCAAGACCGCCTGGTTGATCAACGGCGCGGAAGCGACGGAAGGGCGATCCAGGCGAATCGTCAGCTGCACCGTGCCGCGCGAGATGCTTTCCCGGAGCAGTCGTTCCAGATCGGGCTCGAACCGCGCCAAGCCGTCCGGGCAGCGAAGAACCAACTTAAAGTGCCGGTTGTTGACGCTCTTCAACTCTACCTGACACAGCGTGCTTCCGGATTGGCAACGAGCATCGCCAAAACCGGTCATGCTGAGCAACACGGCAATTCCCTTCCGCGAGCGAGCGCGGCTCCCTGGTTCGTCACAGGCCGGCCTTATTCCGGCTTTTTCGTTTCCGCATCGGCCCCCGACGCGTCGGGAGCAGGCTGCTGCTTTTCTGCCGCCGGCTTGTCGCCGTCCGGTTTGTCACCTTCTGGTTTGTCGCCGTCCGGTTTCGCCGCGTCATCCGTTTTCGGCTGATCTTCCGCGGGCTTGGCCGCGGCCTCGTCCGGCTTCGCAGTTTCCGCTTTCGCAGCGTCCGCTTTTGCTCCGGGCGTCTCTGGCAACGCATCCTGAGCAGCGGAGTCGGGCGTGGCGGCACCGGCATCGTCCGTCGCGGCCTCTTCCCGGGCGGGGGCATTCAGCACGGGAGGAGTGTCCGGTGCTTCGTATTTGTCGGTCCCGATCGCCCGCAGCAGCGGTATCTGACCCGCGCACAGGACGATCCAGAGCACGGCCAGAACCACGGTGATGCGGGTGAATAAATCGCCCGCCTTGGTGCCGAAAGCGCTTTGTCCGCCCATGCCTCCCAGCGCACCGGCCAAACCGCCGCCGCGGCCTCGCTGCAACAAAATGATGAAAATCAGCAGCATTCCCACCACCAGCAGGAACGCCATCAAGACATAAGAAATCCACATCATGATCTGGGATGCTCCCCATCATCCGCGAGCAATCCGTTCGTCGTCATGAACAGTCCGCCTCGCGCGATGAATTCCTGTGCTGCTTCGATTCAACCGGCTTTCGACAGGGCTGCCGCGGCGCGAATGATCGGCAGAAACTGATCGGCCTTCAAACTCGCTCCGCCGACCAGCGCTCCGTCGACGTTCGGTTGGGACAACAACTCCTGGGCATTGTCCGGCTTAACGCTGCCACCATACTGGATTCGGATCGTTTCCGCCAACCCCGAATTGAACCGGCCCGCCAGCCATTTCCGGAGAAACGCGTGCGACGCCTCGGCCTGATCCGGAGTCGCCGTGACTCCCGTACCGATCGCCCAGACCGGCTCATAAGCGATCACCAGCTTGGAAAGCGACTCGGCCGGCACCCCCGCGAGGCCGCCCGACATCTGCGTTTCCAGCACTTTTTCGGTCTGGCCAGACTGCCGTTCGGCCAGCAATTCGCCGACGCAAAAAATTACGCCGAGGCCCGCCTCGAGCGCCGCCAGGACTTTCTGGTTAATGATGGCGTCCGTATCGCCAAAGAACTGCCGGCGTTCACTGTGCCCCAGAATCACTCCATGGCAGCCGACATCGGGCAGCATCGACAGGGCGACTTCGCCCGTGAACGCTCCTGGCGGGGCGAAATAGGCGTTCTGTGCGCCGAGCCAGACCCCGCTGCCGGCGATAGCATCCCGCACGGGAATCAAGTACGGAAACGGCGGACAGACCGCCACGTCTACCGGGGGCTGCGTCGCTTTCACTTCGGCGGCGACCGCCTGCGCCAGCGCCACGCCGGACGCCAACGTTGTATTCATCTTCCAATTGCCGGCGACAAAATATCGTCGCATAACTGCTCCTGAAGAAATCGGAAGCCCGGCGATCAATACACCGGGCTTCTCAGCTCGACCAACGGGTATTCCTATCAATCGACCGGTTCGCTGCGGGGGTAGGACCCCAGCACTTCCAGCCGGACCGCCATGGATTCCAGGTCGTCGAGCGCTTTTTTGACCTTCGGATCCTTCTGGTGGCCTTCGCAATCAATGAAAAAGATGTAACCGCTCTCCGGACCGCGCAACGGAAACGACTCAATCCACGTCAGGTTGATTTTGTTTTGCTTGAAGCAAACGATGGCGTCGGACAAGGCCCCCGGTTTGTGGGGAATCTGCAGCAGAATCGAGGTCCGATCCTTCCCGGTCGGGGCCGGCGACTTGTCCCCGATGATCGCGAACCGAGTGATGTTGTTCTTATTGTCCTCGATGTTTTCCGCCAAAACGTCCAGGCCGTATTCCGTCGCCGCCTGCCGGCTGGCCACCGCCGCCGCGCCGGGCTTCGTTCTCGCCAGTTGGGCCGCCGTCGACGTACTGGTGACGTCGATCAATTTCGACTGCGGCATGTTGCGGCTCAGCCAGTCGCGGCATTGCGACAGCGCTTGCGGCTTGCTGTAAACCTCCGTGATGTCGCCACGCTGACCCAATCCCAGCAGGTTGTGATGGATGCTCAATTGCACTTCGCCGCAGATGCGCAACGGCAGCCGCGTGAACATGTCCAGGGTGTCGATGATCCGGCCGTCCGTGCTGTTTTCAATCGGCACCACGCCGAAATCCGCATGCCCCCGGTTCACTTCCTCAAAAACGGCGGCAATCGTGTTGACCGGAATCAAGTCGGCCGCCTCGCCAAACCGCTCCATGGCCGCCAGATGCGTAAAGCTGAACGAGGGGCCCAGATAAGATACTCGTTGCGTACGGACCTGATTGCGCACGGACGAGACGACTTGCCGGAACACGGCCCGGACGGCTCGACCTGGCAGGGGCCCCGGATTCTCCGACTCCAGACCCGCCAGCCATTCATCATCGCCGCGCGGATCGTAAAGCGAGCTTTTGCGGTCCGTCGCCGATTCGATCTGCCGGGCCGTCAGAGTCGCCCGGCGATTCAACAATTTAATGATTTCATGATCGAGCCGGCGGAGTTCCGCCTCGGTGGAAGCGGCCTTCGGCGGAGTCGTGCCCCGACGCGCCGGCGTCGGCACGCGTGCTTTCACCGAACGCTTGGGTTGGGGTTTTTGCGCCATGCCCGATACTCCCGCCGATCGCTTGTTCGAGTTTGCGAAAAATCGGCTACCGAAGCCGACCCGACTGCCGCAATCACTCAATCCATTGCCAAAAAACAACTTACAGCAAAAAAACTTTCAAAATCATCACGGAATGACCATTGCGCCAGTTGTTGCAAACGTGTTGTAATAACAGGCTTTGTAAATTGTCAACCATTCGGCGACTGATCTGCTGTACTCTGTGAGAAATCGTCGCGACCACGAGGCACCGTCGTTGCCTGCCATTTTGACACCAGCATCCAAGTTTGCAGGGAGACCGAATCGGTGCCATTTTGGCGTTTTCTCAAGAGGCACTCCGGGAGATCTGTCATTTCGAATTGCTCATAAGAAACTGCGATTCAAAAAGTTGCGACGATCTGTGAAAGGGACTTGTCTTCCGGCGCAAGCTTTGCATCATGGTAGTCCCTGACTTCCTGACTGACAATCTGTCGTGAGACGAACTCAATTCCGTATTAAACCATCGCAGCAGCGCGAACGACATCTCGCCACACTGGAGCACGCACATGGCCATGCAAGAGAAAATCATCGGCATTGACTTGGGAACGACAAACTCGGTCGTCTCCGTCATGGAAGGAGGCGAAGTCAAGGTCATCGCGAATCAAGAAGGAAATCGCCTGACTCCGAGCGTCGTCGCCTTTACGGAAAAGGGTGATCGGCTCGTGGGCGACCCCGCCAAGCGGCAAGCGGTCACGAATCCGCAAAATACCATCTATTCCATCAAGCGGTTCATGGGTCGCCGCCACAGCGAGGTCGAATCCGAAGAAAAAATCGTCCCCTACAAAGTGGTCGGCGGACCGCAGGAATACGTCAAAGTCGAGGTGCACGGCAAGACGTACACCCCGCCGGAAATCTCCGCGCAAGTTCTGCGAAAATTGAAGGAGGCTGCCGAGGCTTATCTCGGCCATACGGTCACGCGCGCCGTTGTAACCGTGCCAGCCTATTTCAACGATGCGCAGCGGCAGGCGACCAAAGATGCGGGAGAAATCGCCGGTCTGAAGGTCGACCGTATCATCAACGAACCCACCGCCGCGGCACTCGCCTACGGACTGCAATCCAAGAAAAACGAAAAGATCGCCGTGTTCGATCTCGGCGGCGGGACGTTCGATATTTCCGTCCTCGAAGTGGGCGATGATCTCGTCGAAGTGCTGAGCACCAATGGCGACACGCACCTCGGCGGCGACGATTTCGACCACCGGTTGATTGATTTCATCGCCGACAAATTCAAATCCGAGAACGGCATCGATCTGCGCAAGGATCCGATGGCGCTGCAACGCCTGCGCGAAGCGGCGGAAAAAGCCAAGAAAGAGCTGTCGGGCCAGCAAAACACCGATATCAACCTGCCGTTCATCACGGCGGACGCCAGCGGGGCCAAGCATCTGCAGATGACGATCACGCGCGCCGAGTTCGAGCGGTTGATCGACGATCTCGTGGAACGCTGCCGGATTCCCGTCGAAAACGCGCTGCGTGACGCCAAGCTGTCGCCGGACAAGATCGACGAAGTGGTGCTGGTGGGCGGTTCCACCCGCGTCCCGAAGGTGCAGGAATTCGTCAAGAAACTGTTCAAGGGAAAAGAGCCGCATCGCGGGGTGAACCCGGACGAAGTGGTCTCGATCGGAGCCGCCGTGCAGGGGGCGATCATTTCGGGCGAAGTCAAAGACGTGGTGCTGCTCGACGTGACGCCGCTGTCGCTGGGCATCGAGACCGAAGGCGGGATCATGACGGTCCTCGTCGAACGCAACACGACGATTCCCGTCACGAAAAAGGAAACGTTCTCCACGGCGGCCGACGGCCAGACCGCGGTCACGGTCAGCGTCTATCAAGGCGAGCGACCGACATGGCGACAACCGGGTGTTGAGCCAGTTCAATCTCGACGGTGACCGCCCGCACGGCGGCGTGCCGAAGGTCGAGGTGTCGTTCGATATTGATGTCAACGGCATCCTGAACGTCAAAGCGAAGGACCTGGGCACCGGCATGAACACCGATCAGCAGAATGCGTCGGGCATCGACAAGGACGAAGTCGAGAAGATGAAGGCGACGCTGATTCGCATGCCGCGGAAGACAAGCGTCGCCGCGAACTGGCGGAAGCCAAGAACAAGGCGTCGACGTCGGCGTACGAAGTCGAAAATGCTGAAGGAGCACGGACCGAAACTGATGCCGGCTCCAAAGCGGCCATCGAAGCGGCGATGGAAAAAGTCAAAGCCGCGGAGAAAGGACAATGCCGCCGAGATCAATGCCGCCGTAGAAGCCCTGCAACAGGCCAGCTACGCCATGGCCCAGCATATGTACGGCCAAGCGCCGGCCCCGGAGGCGGTCCCGAGGAAGCAGCCCCGGCCGGTCCTGCCGCCGGCGACGGGCAACCGAAGGACGACAATGTGATCGATGCGGAGCCTGAGCGGAAGAGTTGATCATCAGCCTGGTGCCGTAATCCTCTCTTCGGTGGCGGCTTGTCGCCACCGAGGGCTGCATTTCTTCGGTTAATTTCCGGCAGCAAATTCGCCTGATCAGCAACGCGGCTCAGCCGTGAACGAGGAAAATCCGCCTCTGGAGAATTGATCCATGGCCTTTCGTCCCGACAAACTCACCGTCAAAGCGCAGGAAGCCGTGCAGTCTGCCCAGGAACTGGCCGCAAACGCCGGCAATCCGCAGGTTCGCGCGCCGCTGCATCTCTCGGCGCGCTGATCGACGAGGACGGCGGCATCGTCCGACCGCTATTCGACAAGATCGGCATCAAGGTGCCGCAATTGAAGTCCATCGTCGAGGCCGATCTGAAGAAACTCCCGCAATCATCAGGCGGCGGGCAGATCGGGTGCGGGTCAACCGCTCATGAATGTCCTCAATCAGCGCAGACCCTCGCCGATCAGATGAAAGACAGCTTCGTCTCGACCGAGCATTTATCGCCGGGCGCTGACGAAAGTCGACGACACCGCCTGGAAAGTTCTGAAGCTGAACGGTGTGGAAGAAGCAGACGTCTTGAACGCCTCAAAACCGTGCGCGGGAGCCAGAGCGTGACCGACCAGAGCCCCGAAGACAAATATCAAGCCCTGAAAAAATACGGCAAAGACTCAGGCGCTCGCCAAGCAGGGAAAAATTGATCCGGTCATCGGCCGCGACACGGAAATTCGCCGCGTCATTCAGGTCCTCTCGCCGCCGACGCAAAAACAACTCCGGTGCTCATCGGTGATGCAGGCGTGGGCAAGACGGCCATCGTCGAGGGTCTGGCCCACCGCATCGTGCTGGGCGACGTCCCGCAGAATTTTAAAGAGAAGCGAGTGATCGCGCTCGATATGGGGCAGTTGATCGCCGGGCGCTAAGTTCATGGCGAATTCGAAGACCGGCTCAAGGCGGTGCTCAAGGAAGTTTCTGACGCCGAAGGTCGAGTCATTCTGTTCATTGACGAATTGCACACGGTGGTCGGCGCCGGGCGCGGCGTGGAAGGGCCGTCGATGCATCGAACTTGCTCAAACGCTGCTGTTCGCGGAGAACCGCACTGCGTCGGCGACTACGCTGGATGAATATCGCAAGTACATCGAAAAAGACCTGGCTCTCGAACGGCGATTCCAGCCCATCCTTGTCAACGAACCGTCGGTGGAAGACACCATTTCGATTCTTCGCGGGTTGAAGGAGCGCTATGAATCGCATCATGGCGTGCGGATCACCGACGACGCCTTGATCTCCGCGGCGACGCTTTCCGACCGCTATATCAACGATCGGTTTCTGCCGGATAAGGTGATCGACCTGGTCGACGAGGCGGCCAGCCGGTTGCGGATGGAAATGGATTCGATGCCCGCGGAAATCGATGAAGCGACCCGCCAACTGACGCGCATGCAGATCGAAGCGGCGGCCCTCAGCAAGGAAACCACGCCGGACAGCCAGTCCCGCTTGCAGACCTTGCGGAAGGAAATCGCCGAACGGGAAGAATCGGTGACGGCTCTCAAGGCGCGCTGGGAAGCCGAGAAATCGGCTCTGTCCGGGTTGCGGCCGCTGAAGGAAGATATTGAAAAGCTGCGCACCGCCTATGAACAGGCCTTGAATCAGCGCATGCACGAATTCCAACGACGATTATGTCCGCGCATTCCAGACCGAGCAGCAACTGGAAAGCCGCAGCAGAAGCTGTTGAAACCGAACAGAAAGTCGCCAGCCTCGGGGAAGGGCAGCGAAACGGCGAGGGAAGTCACGCAAGAAGACATCGCCAAGGTCGTCAGCCATTGACTGGCATTCCCGTGTCGCGAATGCTGCAAACGGAACGACAAAAACTCCTCAAAAATGGAAGATCGATCCACAAACGGATGATCAACCAGGAAGAGGCCGTCACCGCCGTGGCGAACGCCGTCCGGCCGCTCGCGGTCCGGCATGCAAGACCCGAACCGGCCGATTGATCGTTTATTTTTCCGGCCAGACCGGTGCCGAAAACCGAACTTTGCAAAAGCTGGGCCGCCGAATTCCTGTTTGACGACGACCGGGCCATGGTCCGCATCGACATGAGCGAATTCATGGAAAAAGCACTCCGTCGCCCGCCTCATCGGCGCGCCTCCGGGATATGTCGGCTATGAAGAAGCGGGGCAAGCTGACGGAAGCGGCTCGACGCCGGCCCTATACGGTGTTATTGCTCGATGAAATCGAAAAAGCGCACCGCGACGTATTCAACGTTTTGCTGCAACTCCTTGACGACGGCCGGCTCACCGACAGCCATGGCCGGACGGTCGATTTCACCAACACCATCGTGGTGATGACGTCGAACATCGGCAGCCATTACATCACGGAAATGACCGGCAAAGAGGACGAAGTCGTGATCGAGACGGAAGTCCGCCGCTGCGGAAAGAGTTTCTTCCCGAATTCCTCAACCGCATCGACGAGACAATCGTCTTCCATCCGTTGCAGAAAAAAGACATCCGCAAGATCGTCGATTTGCAACTGACCAAGCTCGAAGCCCGCTTGGCCGACGAAGGCTATCAGTTGGTCGTCACCGATGCCGCCAAGCAGCGGTTGGCTGATGAAGGGTGCCGGATCCGGTCTATGTATGCCCGACCGCCCAAGCGGGTCATTCAGCAACGGTTGCAGAACGAACTGGCGAACGCCATTCTCGCCGGGGAATTTGCCGAAGGAACGACGATCACCGTCGACGATCAGCATGGAGAGTTCACGTTCACGGGAACGTGAGGACCGTTCGCCCAAAACCTTCCTGAAAATCGACCAGCGTCATTCAAGTTCCTGAGACGCTGGCGGATTCGCAGAGAATTCTCGTCGCGTTATTTCTTCGGTGCGAGAGCCGCGGCCCGTTCTTCAATATTATAGAAGGGGCTGACCCGGCGGATTTTCGTCGCAATGGTCGCCTTGTCGGCCTGGCTGGTCGCCTTCAAATAGCGGCCCATCAGCTTTTTCAGCTTTTCTTTCCGCTTGCGGCGCTGGGACAACTCGCGATCGCGTTCACTTCTCGGCATTGTCGTGAATTCTCGTCAAAATGAGGGGCTTAACGCAGCTTCTTATGACACGTTTTGCAGCGAAAACGCATGCCAACCAGCTTGCCGCATTTCGGACAGCGTTTTGCCTTGCGAGCGAGCTTTAATTTCGTGCGTGGACGATAAACCATGATGCTTTCATCTCCAGCTCCGCCGCCCGGCGGAACGTATGAATTTTCAGAATCGGGGATTTTAGGATGAGAAAGGCCGGCACGCAAGTCTTGCCGACCCCGAAATTCGTCGGTCGCCAAACTCTTCCGGCGAATACTCCGCTCGCGAGCCAATGAATTCGGTCCTCGCAAAAAAATCAACAAGGAGAACTCCTTGTTGATTTCAAAAATCAGGCACAGTCCGCTCGAACGGACTTACCGCGCGAGATCCCTTGCCGCCCCTCCCCGACCAATTCCCGGATGGGAGCGTCAACGCGCTCAATCCGAATGTGCTTGGGCCGCCTCGATCCCCAAGCGAACCTGACCTCTTGAACTTCCAGGATCTTCAACTGAATCTCCTGGCCGCCAATTGTGATCTGTCTATCCAATTTTCGAGTCAAAACCAGCATGATAGGACTCCCTTCCCCCATGATTTCCGAACAAAACGCAATGAATGCTTCAATAGGCTCGTATTCAATTGCATTTTTCATGCCAACCCAGCGTCTCGAACCAACAATGAACACATCCTATTAAACAACAACGTGTTACAGCACGAATTACGAACTGGAAATCTGCCCTCGCCGGGCAAAGTTGGCACTTCTTAGTGTTCAAAGACGAAACAACTGTCAAAATTTGCTACATTTTCCGGGGGCGGTAATCTGAGCGATACGCGGAGAGCCTCACCCTGAAATTCACGGAATCTTCAGGTTTCTCCAAGCGCCGAAAGAGAGATTCTGTTCATTGGGCGAAATCGTGCCTGAAGAAATTTTTGATGTCGTCGACGCGGAAGATCGCGACCGGCCAGGCCCCCGGTCCCAGGTGCACGCGGCGCTGGCTGCACCGGGCCGTCCACATTTTCGTCTTCAATTCCCGTGGTGAATTGCTCGTCCACCAGCGACGGCGACGAAAGACGAGTGTCCGGCTGTACATCCTCGGCGTCCGGCCATCTGCACGCCGGCGAAGACTACGAGACGGCGGCCCGCCGGGAACTCGCCGAGAGCTGTCGCTGCACTCCCCCATCGAGTTTCTGACCAAGCTCCCGGCCGGCCCGGAAACATCCTACGAGCACAGTGCGCTGTATCGACCACGACCGATGATGCTCCCACGTTTCTCGCCGAAGAAATCCTGTCCGGTGAATACTACCCACTGCCAACCATCGATGACTGGATGAATCGCCGGCCCGAAGATCACCCCTGTTTCCGTTCGCTTTGGCGATGGTACCGCGAACATCAGACCTGACGGCCTCTCCGCGGCCGGCATTGCACGGCCGTGCCAAGGACGTCCAACAATCAGGCGGGATCGCTATGGAGACTTCCTTACGAGAAAAGGCTTTGAACATGCGTTTGCTCTCGCTGCTCTGCGGGCTGCTGGCCGGAACCCTGAGTTGCTCCGGCGATCCGACCTTCGCGCAGGATTACCGCTGGAAATTTGACGGCCAATCGCTGCCTGGCTGGACCTTGGAACATGAGGCGGCGGTGGACATCGTCGATGGGCACCTGCTGCTCAAATCGGGCCTGGGCTGGCTCCGTTATGAGCATCCGCTGCGTGACTTTTCCCTGCGTTTTTCCTGGAAGGCGCTGAAACCCGCCGATTACGACGCCGGGGTGTTCTTCCGCGCGCAACCCGTCGCCGGCAAGCCGTTCCCCCAGGGATATCAAGCCAATCTGCTCGACGGCAAAGAAGGGGCCATCGGCGGTCTCGAAGGAACCCAATCGACGGGACTTGTTCGTCGCGGCGAGTGGAACGAATTTCGGCTCCGCGTCTCCGGCGATTCGGCGCGCTTGCTGATCAACGGGCAGGAAGCGTATCACGTCCACGGACTGAAACAGGATCTCGGATTTGTCGGGTTTCAGATCGAAGTGCCGAACGGCGGGCAATTTTTATTGAAGGACATCGAGCTGACCGAAATCGGCTTCCAACCCCTGTTTGATGGCCAATCCTTCGCCGGTTGGGAATCGGGGAACGACCAGCCGCTGCAAAGCTGCTGGACGACGGAGCAGGGCCAATTGATCTGCACGGGAGACAAAGGCCCGTGGCTGCGAACGCTGCGGCCCTACGGCGATTTCAATTTCCGGGTCGATTATCAGGTTTCGACCGGCGGCAACAGCGGCGTCTACGTGCGCGTGCCGCGCGACGGGAATCACCACCGGGAAAACGACCAACTGCCGCCCGCCGGTTTCGAAGTGCAGGTCTTGGACGATTCCGCGCCGCAATACGCGATGCTGAAGGACTTCCAATACTCGGCGTCGATTTATGACCTCGCCGGGGCGAACCCGCGGAACTGCCAACCCACCGGTCAATGGAACACGCTGGAGATCAACTGCCACGGGGGCCAGGTGACGACGGTCCACAACGGGGCCATCGTGACGAACATCTCGGAGTCGACCGTGCCCGCGCTGGCCTTGCGGCTCAAACAGGGATATCTGGGCCTGCAAAACCACAGCACCCGCGTGGCCTTTCGAAACCTGCGGCTGGGGCCGGCGCTGGAATTTCCCGCCCCGTAACGCACGGCGAGTTAAACAAATCGCGTGCGTCGCGACGCACCCTACGGGGCTAAATGATTTAGCCGTCTTTGTTGTGCACGTATTTTACAATGATTTAATGAAGTGGGGCGAGATCAAACAACTAATGCAGTTGTATGACTTATGGAGGCAAATGATGTTGATCTATGACGAGCCGACGCAAAAATCCACTTACCGTATATGCCAGCTTCCGGAGTTCGAGGAGGCTGGATATGCTCCTGCATTTGAACATATGCTTCCAGCGAGGCATCTTACCGATACTGAATCTAGAGATCTGCCGTCATGGATTCGTTGCTTTATGGCCGCCCGAAGCGACGCATTACACGATCTTTTCGGAAAGAGATGGTTAGCACAGCGAGACGGCCCGTGTGAAAGGCTCATTCAGTATTTGATGGAGTATGAACCGTATTCCATAATTACATGGCTAGCTGATAGCTGGCTATTGTGTCGTCGGCCCGCTTCAAATCAGTTTTCGCCCATGATGTTTTTAATTGGTGAACCTGTCGAGGAAAACGAAATTGATACGAGGCTTATGAAGCAGGGAATTCACGATGACATATTGTCCGAGATGCTAACAGTGATTTGTGGACTACGAGAATCTGTACCACCTCCATCGGGTACTTTTATCGATATCCAAATCGACTGGAACTCTTTAAGATTTTATCAGACGGACTGTTGTGATGACGCAAATGAGGCACGCGATTGGATGGGTGCTTTACAACTTTTTCAATCGATGTCTGGCGAAAGTCTTTTTTACCATCGAGATGGTCGATTTGCTTGGCTTGGCGCAGAACGCTCATTTTGTCTATTCGCCTCAAACAGTCTCGAATTTGTTGAAAAGTATTCTAGCTTTATTATCGAGGGCAATGGTTCACGAGGCTATCCTTTTGATCCGTATTCTTCGGAGTCCGCCGTGCGAAACGTCATGCGGCCTGCATGACGGCCTGGCGTTCTTCGGAATTTCGTTGCGTCTGAAATCCAGTCCCGTAGGGTGCGTCGCGACGCACCCTACACATCTGGAGATCAACTGCCACGGGGGCCAGGTGACGACGGTCCACAACGGGGCCATTGTGACGAACATCTCCGAGTCGACCGTGCCCGCGTTGGCCTTACGGCTCCAACAGGGATATCTGGGCCTGCAAAACCACAGCACCCGCGTGGCATTTCGAAACCTGCGGCTGGGGCCGGCACTGGAATTTCCCGCACCGTAATGCTCGGCGGGTTAAACAACACCATCGCGTGCGTCGGGACGCGCCCTATGGGGCTGAGGAATCAATGGACCATAAATCGAACGATGCATACAATGCGTTAATAAAGATGCTTTGGCCAGACGAGACACGAAAACGGGGCCAGTCCGTTATTCTGCTGTGGGGAATTTGTGATTTCTTGTGGATGGCGATTGGGGTACTCAAGATGGCAACCGCTTCCGTCGCTCTTCAGATGGGCGATGTTGCGTTTATTGATGCCTATCATGAATTGGCGCGCAGCGCCGCCACGGTCGTTTTTGCAGTGGCTTGGGCGATTATTTCGTTCAGAGCCTATCGAAAACGACGCTGGGCGATCTGGGCTGGTATCTATGCCAGTTTTATTGGATTTGCTCCAGTTGTACTATTGTCTGCGGAGTCGCTGTATCACCTCGCAATAGATCGTGAAGTGCTTGCTTTAGCTAGTATTGTGGCTTTGTTCGCGATAGCAATGCTGGCGTCATGGGGTCTAAAAGGCGGAGCCAATATAATAAAGGTAGCTGCTTATTGTGTGTTTTGTGTTTTAATTGTTATCGCTTTGACATGGCGACTCATTGCTTCAGAGCATTCCTACAATATCGAATCTGCGATTTTGTGCGGGTCCTTATTGTGGCCTTTGCTCAGCTTTATGCCGCATTACTGGAGGGCTTGCCAAACGATGCTTATGGACGAGAATGAATTATGACCGTCTCCGTCCTGAATGCCTAGACCCAGTCCCGTAGGGCAGGCTCTGCCTGCCTTCCTTCCCACGCAGAGCGCGATAGACTCGCTGTATGTCGCAATATCGTCGCTCGCTGGTCCCTGGGGGGACGTTCTTTTTCACCGTCGTGACGCACCGACGGCGGCCATTGTTTCACGTTCAGCGAAATCGCTCGCTGCTCGGAGAGGTGCTCCGTGAGTGCCAGGCGAAATGGCCGTTCGAAATCAACGCCATCGTTCTCTGGCCCGATCATTTGCATACGATCTGGTCCTTGCCCCGCGGGGACGCGAATTATTCCGCGCGTTGGAGTGTCATTAAGAAGAGCTTTACGCAGACGTTTCTGGCGAGCGGCGGTCGGGACGAGCGAGTTTCCACAGGCAAACAAAACGAACGCCGGCGAGGAATCTGGCAGCGCCGATTCTGGGAGCATACGATCGTTGACGAGGACGATTTCCAGACGCACTTCGATTACATCCACTACAATCCTGTCAAGCACAGGCTGGTCCGCTGCCCCGGCGACTGGGAAGCGTCGAGCTTTCATCGGTGGGTGACCGCGGGGGTCCATCCGCAAAGCTGGGGCTGCGGGCAATCCCCGGCTCCCACGTTTCCAGAAACCGAAGATGATTTTGGAGAGCCCGATTGACGCATGTAGGAAGGCAGGCAGAGCCTGCCCTACAGGACTGATCGGTGACGGTTTTCACCCGGCCGAGCGTGTCGTAGGCGTTGATCGTCGCCAGGCTGCCGGAGAATGTGCCGGTGAGCCGTCCGAGGTTGTCGTACGTGTAGAGGAGCGTGCCTTCAGGCGAGTAGGCGGCGGTCAATTGCCCTTGGGCGTCGTAGCCCCAGGTTTCGGTGCGGGTGACGGTTCCCTCGGCCGTGCCGTCGTGACGAACGGCAGCAACTCGTCGACCGAAGGCGTCGTAGGTGTAGACGACCGTTTCGTGCGGCCTCCTCATTGTAATAAATCCTCGTCACCATCAGTCCCGTAGTAGACGGCCTCTCTCACGTTCAAACAACGTACGTCGCGACGCACCCTACTAGACAGCCTCGTCTAAATCGGTGTGTTTGTGGTAGCCTTCTGCGGGGATTTTCCCATGGGAGCAAGGCTCACGGATGGCACAGTCGACTCCGAATCAGTATCCGGTGTTTCTGTCGGAAGAACAACGTCAGCGGTTGCAGGACCTGTGTCGGAACGGTCGCGCGCCGGCGAAGAAGATTCGACACGCGCAGGTGTTGTTGTTGAGTGATCGAGACCGAATGGGCGGGCACAAGACCGGCGGCGAGATTGCGGAACTCCTGGGAATGCATCTCAGCACAGTGGCCCGCATCCGTCGCCGCTTTGTGCTCGAAGGGAAGTTCCGGCGCTGGATCGCAAGCCGCGGGAGACACCGCCCACGCCGGCGATCATTGACGGACACGTCGAAGCGCAGCTGGTGGCGATCTGTTGCAGCGATCCGCCGGAAGGCCGCACCTGCTGGACGATGCAACTGCTGGCCGACACGTTGATGGAACGTCGGATTGTGACACAGGTCTCGGCCGAGACGGTCCGCCGCGTTTTAAAAAAACGAACTGCAGCCCTGGCGTAAGGACTGCTGGTGCATTCCCGAGCGGGACCGGGCGCGCTTCGTCTGCCAGATGGAAGAAGTGTTGGATGTCTACACCGCCGAGCACACCGACGACGAACCGCTGATCTGCATGGATGAAGCCAGCAAACAGCTGTTGCGGGACGAAGTTCACTCCTTGCCGCCCCAACCGGGGCAACCACGGCGCGAGGATTATCACTACGAACGTCGGGGAACCCAGGCGATCTTTCTCTTCTTCAACCCGCTGGCAGGTCAACGACGGGTCAGTTGCCGCGACAGTCGCACCCGGGTGGACTGGGCCGAGGAGATCCGTCGCCTGCTCGATGAAGATTATCCGCAGGCGCGGAAAGTGAAACTCGTCTGCGACAACCTGAACACGCACGGCAAAGCCTCGCTCTACGAGGCCTTTCCGGCGGCCGAAGCCCATCGACTGGCCCGCCGTCTGGAGATCATCCACACGCCACGCAACGGCAGCTGGCTCAACGTGGCCGAGATCGAACTGTCGGTCCTCAGCCGACAATGCCTGGACCGACGGATCGGCACTCCCGCAGAATTAAGCCGCGAGATCGCCGCGTGGCAACACCAGCGAAACGCCCACCACTGCAAAGTCCACTGGCGATTCACCCGCGACGACGCCCGCACCAAACTCCACCGCCTCTACCCACAACTTTAAGCGAGGTGGTCTACTACACATCTACCTCGCGAATCAAATCATTTTTGTTGATCCGAATGAGCCTGATCATGCCAGTAAAACTGATCAATAAAAAAACCATAGGGAACGCGAACACCATCCTCGACGCGCCAGCCGCATTCGCCTTCCAGCCATTCGAATTTCCCCTTAGTATTAGCCAAGTTTGGGCCTCGTTCCACATGGCATATGTCGTGCACCTTCCCAGCATCATCCATGAATGTCACTCGAAAAGGCCGGAGGCGGTACTGTTCAAAGACCATACAAATCGTTGTGATCCCGCCTAACGCCAAAGAAACAGCATCATCCTCCACTCCAGGCCGAGCCGAACGCTCCCGGAGTAACATATATCCATCATGTTGCGTCCACGTGAATAGTAAGAAATATCCAAAGACCTCTTCGTCGCCTGTCAATATCCAGTCTGGCGGCCGGTAACAGGGCATGCGCCGAGGTCTAAACTGAGGTAAATCACGACAAGACAGATGGCCATTCAATGGACCAACAAAGTCAAGATGGCCATAGAGTTCACCTTCCCATCCATGGTAAAGAACTTGATTTAGAATTGCCGCTATTTGCTGGACGAGAAACGACAGCTTCATGACGGACACTCCTAAAGGCCTTATTCATTCATGTATTTTGCAGTGAGTGGCACGATAAAGATTCCATTCCACTTGCGGATCGCATTAAAGTCTAGTAGGGTGCGTCGCGACGCACCTTATTCAAATTGCGAGAACTCGTCTCCATCGCTCTTGAGTTGCCGGCCTCTCTCACGTTCAAAGAACGTGCGTCACGACGCACCCTACTAGACTGTTTTAGGACTTTTTTTCTCATGACTCTTTTTGAAAAAGAAAATGAACCTATTCAACAGAGACCATTGCAATACAGTTATGCTGATGGGCCTCCTGACTTAACAAAAGATTATCAACGCGGGTTTAGCGGCATTAATTCATTAAATGCTTTTGTTGAAGCCATAGAGACAAACGCAGACTTTGTTGAAGCCCCTTCATACACTTCTGCCGAAAGCAGGAAATACACCCCATTTGACGGTCGTTGTTTTTTACATAAACCGTCAGGCAGTTATTATGTGTTAGCGCACCCCGACCTTCCTTTTCTTGGCGTGTGGAAAAGGGTGTGACTTTTCGACAGTCCCGAAAATTGCGTCGCGACGCACCCTAAACATCAACTTACCGGGTCAACCCAGCCGCGGAAACCAGCGGCTGAGCCGCTGCGGCGGTTTCGCCTCTCGCCCGTTTGGCTCTTCGCGGATACAATCGGTGAGACCGAGTGTTTCAGCAAATTGACGCCGCGGAAGCCGTTATGTCGTTTCTACATCCTGCGCTGCTCGCCGGGTTGGGGCTCGTCTCCATCCCGGTGATCCTGCATTTGTGGATGCGGCCCCGGCCCAAGCGACTGCCGTTCCCGGCACTGCGGTTGATCCAGGAAGGCAGCGGCAGAACACTCGCCGGCTGCGGCTGCGGCACCTGTGGCTGCTGCTCCTGCGCATGGCCGTCATCGGGCTGATGGTACTGGCCCTCACGCGACCGACGTTGCCGCCGGCGAATTATGCCCTGACGCGGACGGAAGCTGGGACAGGCCTCGTCATTGTCGCGGCGGCGGCCGCGGCGTACTTTGGCATCCTGCACAGCTGGCGGCGCCGCACCTGGCCTCGGCATGTCTGGCTGACCCGCCGCACCGTGCTGCGCGGGAGTATTGGCGCACTCACGGCAATCGTGTTGCTGCTGGGGGTGGCGTGGCCGTATCAACAACGCGTGGCGGCGGAAATCGTGTCGCCGCCGTCCACCCGCGATGCCGATCTTCCGGTCACCGCCGTGTATCTGGTCGACACCAGCGCCGGCATGCAATATCAGCGGCAAAATCGCACACGATTGGAAAGTGCGCAGGAGTTGGCCCGCGCCCATCTCGGCCGGTTGCCATCGGGAAGCCGCCTCGCCGTTGCGGAGAGTTCCACGGCAGCGCCGCTGGTATTCTCGGCCGACTTAAGCGCGGCGCAGAATCGACTCGACAGCCTGAAGACTCAAGCCGTGACGCGTCCCTTGCAGGATCGCTTGCGCGGGGCGATGACCGCGCTGGACAACGATCGCAAACGAATTCTCGCCGATCAGGGCAACGTCGCCGCGGAGCTCCAGCAGGATCGGTATCTTCGTGAGATTTATCTGTTCACCGATTTGGCGAAGTCGGCATGGCAATTCGAAGGAGGCGCGCAACTGCGGGATGAAATCGCCGCCCGGCCGTGGCTGGGCGTCTATCTTGTGGACGTGGGGGTCGAAGACCCGGTGAACGTCAGCCTGACCAACCTGAAGCTGTCTCGCGAGGCGGTGCCGGAAGGGGGCGAAGTCTCTGTCGAAGCCACCTTGCGCACGAACGGCGATGTCCCCCGTGAACAGACGGTGGAACTCGGACTGCGAGACACCTCAGGGTCGATAGTGAAAGCGGGCCAACAGTCGATTCAGGTTCCACCCAGCGGGGAATCGAGCCTGCGATTCGCTTTTCCCGCGGGAACCGGACCTTACCGCCAAGGAGAATTAAAACTGGTCGGGGCCGATCCGCTGCGGTTCGATGATCAGCTGTATTTCAGCATTCGACTGCTGCCGCCGCGCAAGGTCCTGATCGTCTCGGACACGAAGTCGGAGTCGAATTTGTGGCGGCAAGCGCTGGAAAGTCTGGTTCAGGGAAAACGGGCCGCGGTGGAGACGACCGTCGTGCTCACCGACCAATTGGCGAAAACGGAACTGGAAGATTTCGACATCGTCTGCCTGATCAACGCGGGCCGTCCCGAGCCGGAGGCCTGGACGCGGCTGCGATCGTTTGTCGAAGGCGGAGGCGGCGTGTTCATCGCGCTGGGGGCGGAATCCGCCGTGGCCTCGAAGGCCAAGTCGGTGATCGACCCGGTCGCCTACAATGATCCGGCAGCGCTGGCGCTGACGCCGGGAGAATTGAAAGCGGTACTGTCTTTCAATCCGGCGTCGATGATCGATTTCCGCGACAAAGCTCATCCGCTGGTGCAACGGTTCGACGAGTTTCAGGCGATCCCGGACTTGTCGGCCACGCAGATCCGCCGTTATTGGAACGTCTCGCCCGACGTGGAAGCGAACACCATCGCACCCTACGACATCGAGTCGCGCCCGCCGGCCTTATTGGAACGCGCGGTCGGACGCGGGCGCGTGCTGATGTTGACGACCGCCGTGAATTCCACCGCGTGGAACGACTTGATCGGGGTCGATGCGTGGACTTATCTCGTGCTGGTGGATCAATCGCTGCAATATCTGACGGCCTCGGCCGCCGGGCGGTTCAATGCGACGATCGGCGCGCCGTTTTCCCTGCGGATCGAACCGGTGTCTGAGCCGCGCAGCTGCATCTTGCGGATGCCCGATTTCAAGCAATTGCCGCAGGAGATTCCCAAATTGGCCGACGTCGTGAGCTTCCGCGACTTGTCGGCGGCGGGGCATTATGAATTGGTGGCGACAGACGAAGCCCATCCTCTCGCCGCAGGATTCAGCCTGAACATGACCGCTGGGGAAAGCGATTTGACCAAGCTGACCAAAACCGAACTCGATAGTTTATTGGGAGAGCAGCGTTACGCGGTGAGCCGGGAATTGGAAAGCCTCGTCCGCACCGTCACCTCGGGCCGGCTGGGGCAAGAGGTCTATGGCCTGGTCCTGGCGGCGCTCGTGGGAGTGTTCGTGCTCGAACAGATTGTCGGCGCATGGTTCTATCGCACCGATGAGCGGCCAAGTTCGCCGACCGTCCTGCCGGCGCCGCGGCAAAAAACCGCGCCGTCACGCCAGACGGCGTCTCAGCGCACGTGATTCAAATTTGGAATATCGGCTTTTGACAGATACATGATGAGCCTCACGCTTGAACCGATCTGGTCGTGGCCATTCCTGCTCCTGTTGGGGGCGGGGCTGGCTGCGCTGGTCGTGGTGAGCTATCGAGGCCAGCGCGACCGGCTGCCGAATCAGAGACGGCGCGCCGTCGTGCTCGGGTTCAAACTGGCGGCGCTGGCGGCGCTGTTGTTCGCCATGTTTCGTCCGGCCATTCAATACGCGGAAACGACGGAGAATCTGTCGCAGATTCTGCTGGTGCGCGATCTGAGCCGGAGCATGAACACGGCGGACGGTCCGGGTGGCAAAACGCGCTGGGAGGCGATGCAAGAAGACTGGAAGCGGACGGAACCGTTATTGGAAAAGCTCGGTCCCCGCGTGGAAATCCGCAAGTTCGATTTTGCGGCGGAGTTGTCGCCTTATTCGACCGAAGCGACGGCCGGCGACGGCGACCAGACGGCCATTGGGCAGACGCTGTCCGATTTGGCCAAGGCGGCCGAAGATCGGCGGACGTTGGCAATCTTGTTGTGGACGGACGGCGCGCAACGGGCGTTGCCGCCGCACGACATCGATCCCCTGATCGCCGCGGAACAATTGGCCGAAGCACAGGCGCCCGTGTACCCGATCGGTTATGGCGCCTCGGCCATCTCGCAGGCGGCGCTCGATCTCGCGGTCGAGGACCTTTCCGTCGATCCCGTCGTGTTCGAGAACAAGCAGGTGCCGATCCGTGTCCGGCTGCGCGCCGCCGGCGCGAAAGGGAAAACGGCCACGGTGCGAATCCTGGTCGAACCCCAGCATGCGTTCGGGCTCAACACCAGCCAGGACTTGATTCCGGCCACGGCGGCGCAACAGGCGCGTCCCGTGTGGGAAACCGAATTGAAAACCGACAAGGAATCGCTGCTGGTCGATTTAACGTTTGTGCCGCATTTCGCCGGGGAACTGAAAATCGCCGTCGAGGCGGTTCCCGTGGAAGGAGAACTGCTAACTCGCAACAACCGCGTGGAGCGAATCGTTACGGTCCGCAAAGGGGGCGTGCGGGTAGCGTATTTCGACACCTGGCGCGACGAAATCAAATCGTTGCAGATGGTCAACGGCGCCGACAAAATTCAGCTCGACGTGTTTCGCTTGCTCGGGGGCGAGTTTGCCGCGCGCGCGAAACTTCCCGCCGAGTGGTTCGAGCGAGGCAAGTATGACGTCTATGTGATCGGCGACATTCCGGCCAAGGTGTTCGGCCCGGCGCTCCTGGAAAAGTTGGCGGAACGACTGCGCGACGGCGCGGGACTGCTGATGACGGGTGGCACGCAGAATTTCAGCGCCGGCGATTATGCCGATACGCCGCTGGCCGATTTTCTTCCCGTGATTCTCAACCCGGGGTTGTCCCGCGCCGGCAACACCTTGCAGACGCAAATCGGCGGGCGGGTGAAAATGCTGCCGACCGCCTCGGGATTGCAGCAATACGTCATGCAGATCGACGCGCCGGAGAAAAATCGCGCCCGTTGGCAGGCGTTGCCGGCGCTCAAAGGGGCCACGAAGCTCACCCCCAAACCCGACCTGGTCGACATTTGGGCGGAAACGGAAGACGGTCTGCCGCTCTTGGTCGCCAGCACTGTCGGTCGCGCGCGCGTGGCGGCTTTTGGCGGCGACAGCACCTGGTTGTGGGTCTTGCATCAACAGGGCGACGCCCATCAGCGATTCTGGCGGCAACTGTTATTGTGGTTGGCGCGGAAAGACGCCGACACCGATCAAGCCGTTTGGGTGAAGGTCGATCCACGCAATTTCATTCCCGGCGCGGCGGTCCCGCTCGTGATAGGAGCGCGAGACGCGGAAGGTGCGCCGCTGGAGGACGTCGACTTTCAAGTCGAAGTCATCTCCCCCAAAAACCAATTGCACGCCGTCGCCCCTCACAAGACCGCTCAGGCTTATTTCGCCGAATTTCTGGAAACGACGGAACCGGGGGACTACTGGGTGCGCGTCAGCGGCATCCATCAAGGAAAATCTCTGGGCCCAGCGACCCAGACGCGCTTCATCGTCGATCACCGGGATCTGGAATTGGATCATCCGAGCGCCGACTACGACCTGCTCCGGCAGATCGCCGCGGCCACCGGAGGGGCATCGCTGAAGCCGGAAGAACTGCCGGGCTGGGCCGCGCGGCTGACCGAACGCAAATTCGGCGACTTGACCCAGGTGCATACCCTGCCGCTGTGGGACAACTGGTGGTCGCTGCTGGCGTTTGTCGGCCTGATGACGTGCGAATGGACACTGCGAAAGCGCTGGGGGCTGGTATAATAAAAGATTGAAGAAAGCCGCGAGTTCCGTCGCCATCCGCGGAAATCGATTTCACGAACATTCGACTGACGAAACCTTCGGTGCATCAGGAATCGGACCAATGGCCGCTGCCACCGACATTCAACCCGGCTGTGTGACGTTCTGGGACGTTTCGTGGGAATTTTACGAACAGTTTCTGGAGGAGTTCAAAGACCGCTACGTTCGACACACCTACGATGACGGAGTTCTCGAAATCATGTCGCCGATCGGTTTTGAACACGAACGCCCTAAGAAACTGATCAGCTGGCTGATTCAGGCTCTGGTCGAGGAATTAGAGATTCCGATTCTTTGCGTCGGTTCTATGACGCTCAAAAACCAGCGGAAGGCAAAAGGCATCGAGCCTGACGAATGCTTTTATGTCGCACGGGAATCCGAGATGCGACGAAAGCCCGATTATGATCCTGAACACGATCCGCCGCCTGATTTGGCGATTGAAATCGACTGGACCAGTTCCTCGGTCCCGCGGATGCCGGTTTACGCGCGACTCGGCGTGCCGGAGGTCTGGCGCTATGCCGAGGAACAATTGACGGTGCATTGTCTGAATGCCACGGGAGAGTACCAAGAGTCCCCCCAGAGCCTGGCGTTCCCCGGCTTGCCGCTCGATGAATTCCGCGCATTCATTGACCGTGATCCGAACGTCGATGAGACAACCTGGATTCGCCGGTTTCGGGAGTGGGTGCGAGCCAATTTGATCAAGTAGGATGGGCCTTGCCCCATTTTGTCTCTATTTTTACGGCACCAACCTCGGGCACAGCCCATCCTAATCAGATGCCACAATTTCAGCTCGTATCGAATTTCGCGCCCGCGGGAGATCAGCCACAGGCAATTGCCTCGCTGACACGGGGCCTGCGCGAGGAGAAGGGGAGCCAGACGCTGTTGGGGGTCACCGGTTCCGGCAAGACCTTCACCATGGCGAACGTCATCGCCGAATTGCAGCGTCCGGCGCTGGTCCTCTCCCACAACAAGACGCTCGCCGCTCAGCTGTTCGCCGAATTTCGGGATTTTTTCCCGCACAACGCCGTCAGCTACTTCGTCAGCTATTACGATTACTACCAGCCGGAAGCCTATATCCCGCAGCGCGATATTTACATCGAAAAAGATGCGTCGATCAACGAAGAAATCGACCGTCTGCGCTTAGCCGCCACCAGCGCCCTGGTCAGCCGGCGCGATGTCGTCGTCGTCGCTTCGGTAAGCTGCATCTACGGCCTTGGCTCGCCGAAGGATTATCTGGAGGCCATGGTGCCGTTGCGCGTCGGCGAGTTCATCGACCGGGACGAATTTCTTCGCAAGCTGTGCGACATCCAATACACCCGCAACGACATTGTGCCCCAGCGGGCGCACTTTCGAGTGCGCGGGGACGTCGTCGAAGTCTGGCCAGCGTATGAGGAATTCGCCTACCGTGTCGAACTCTGGGGCGAAGAGGTCGAAAAGCTGGCGATCATTAATCCGCTCACCGGTGAGGAACTGAAGCGGCTGGAGGAAATCTACGTCTACCCGGCGAAGCATTACGTGCTGCCGGAAGACCGCATCGACGCCGCCTGCCGGGAGATCGAGGGGGAGCTCGTTCAACAACTCGAAAAGTTTCGGCGCGAAGGGAAATTGCTCGAGGCCCAACGGCTCAACGCCCGTACCCGCCATGACCTGGAACTGCTGCACGAAATGGGGTTCTGTCCGGGCATCGAAAATTACAGCCGGGCGCTATCGGGACGCAAACCGGGCGAACCGCCTTACACGCTGCTCGATTTCTTTCCCGATGATTTCCTGATGTTCATCGACGAATCGCATGTCACCGTGCCGCAGATCAAGGCGATGTACGCAGGCGATCATTCCCGCAAGACCACGCTCGTCGAGCACGGATTCCGGCTGCCGATGGCCCTCGACAACCGGCCGCTGAAATTCGAGGAATGGAATACCGCCGCAAACAGACGATTTTCGTCTCCGCCACCCCCGATGACTGGGAATTGGAACAATCCGAAGGGGAAATCGTCGAACAGGTCATCCGCCCGACGGGACTGGTCGATCCTGAAATTCGCATCCATCCGGCCCGCGGGCAAGTCCCGCATCTCATCGAGCAAATTCGCCAGCGGGCGGCCGTGCGAGAGCGCGTACTGGTCACGACACTGACCAAACGCCTGGCGGAAGACCTGACGACGTATCTCCGGGAAGAAGCCATTCGTTGCGCCTGGCTGCACTCCGAACTCGATGCGTTTGAGCGAGTGGAAATCCTGCGCGAACTGCGGGAGAACAAATACGACGCGGTCGTCGGCGTCAACTTGCTGCGGGAAGGACTCGATATTCCCGAAGTTTCGCTGGTCGCGATTCTCGATGCCGACAAAGAAGGCTTTCTGCGCAGCGACACGTCGTTGATTCAGACGATCGGCCGGTCGGCACGCAACGTCAATGCGCACGTCGTGCTCTATGCCGACACGGTCACTCCCAGCATGCAGCGGGCGATCGACGAAACCAACCGCCGCCGGGACTTGCAGCTGGCGTACAACAAGAAACACGGGATTACGCCCGAAACGATCAAAAAAGCGATTCGCCGAGGCATCGAAGAAGAGATTCAAGCCCGCCAACTGGTGCAGCGCGCGGCGGGAACAAACAGCGAATCCCAATATGTGACCCAGGAATTCCTGAAAGCCCTGGAAGAAGAAATGCTCACCGCGGCGGAGCAACTCGACTTCGAACGGGCGGCAAAACTGCGCGACAAGATCCTGCAATTGAAAAATCAGATCGGTCAGATGGCTCCGGCGGACGACGACCAACCGGGATTTGCGTCCGGGAAAGACCCGAAATCCGGGCGTCGCCGGAAAAGCCGTCGCGATAGCGCCCGGGGAACGATCCCTCGTCCGCGTAAAAAGCCGTAAGTCCAAAGCGGTCTTGACGAAACGCCTCGAACTGCTAGCATTCGCCGCGCAAAGAGACTCGGTCAACCGCGAGGCGACGATGAATCATCCCCCACTTCTCACGATCGTCGGCCGGTGGACTGTCTCAATCGGCCTGGTCCTCGGCATGGTTCGTTTCAGTGCGGCGGAAACGCGCGTACTGTTCGACATCCCCAGCAAAGTCGAATGCCGGGACGTCACGCCGGAGAAATGCGCTCAGACTCATCCGGACTTGATGGTCATTGAAGCGAAGTTTCGTATTTCGGCGGGGTTCGTCGAGGGAGGGGAAGCGCAGATCGAAGATTTCGTGTATCTGATTTCGAGTCCCGACCTCCGGTTAAAGGTCCTTGATTTCCTGCCTAACACCACGCTGGAAAGCAGCGCCGCCGATGACCGGATCGAAGTCACCGACAGCACCGAAAGCTCCGACGCCTTGAGCGGCGAAACGCGCGTGGCCTATTCCGTCATTTCCCTCGGAGGGTCCAAGAATCTCTCGAATAAAAAAACGGAGTCGAACCATTACGAACGGGTGGCTCCCAAAAAACTGGTCCTGGCCAGCGGCACCCTCAACCGTGGTTATGGAGTGTTCTACAAGCTGCGACCGTCGGCGGGAGTCTCCTTGGAAGGAGCGAAGGAATTCGTCCTCCTGTGCATTGTGCCCAAAACCTGGCGCGGCGACTGGTGCACCGTCATCTGTTCGGCCCGGGCGCTGAAAAAGGCGTCGTCCACCGCCTGGACCATCTGCGGGATTTCGCAGGCGCACGTGGGCCTCTACCTCGCGGGAAACCGCGAAGCGAGCGCGCTGGCGGACGATTTGACAGCACTTCAACTGGCGCGCGACGGGTTGCTGGCCCGGCAGTTAAAAAAGGATGCCGCCGAAACGATCGATTCGTTTCATTCTACGTCGGTCGGCCATCATTTTAAGGTCCCGAACAGCGACTGGATCAAGCGCGTGGTCAAACCCCGGCCGACCGCCAAGGAACTCGCCCTGGAATCGGCGAAACTGCGGCTGATGGATCTGGAAGATCAGCTGACGGCTCTTTCGGGAAAATCCTCGGTGGTGCGTTGAACGCCGCGCGACGTCGCCGTTCTCACCTCCCGGCCGACCGACCGGTTTCCCTCCCGACCTGTCGAATTCTATAATCAATGGGGGGATGACCGCTTCAGAACTTATCGTCTGCTGGGGGAACGCTATGCAACGCCTGCAAAACATTTTGATCGCCGTCGATTTGTGCCATGGCGACCGGTTCAGCGATGGCGAGCTGTCGGAAGCCGCAGCGGCCGCCGTGCGGCAGGGTTTGGAAATCGCCGCGACGGCCCAGGCCGCCGTCACCTTTTGCTATGTACTGGAAATCTCCGAGCAGGCGCTGGAACTGATCCGCGCGGATGAAAAAAATCGGTTCGCCACCGTCGAGGACTTCGCGCAACAGGAACTCAAAAAACTGGAAGTCAAGGCCGAGGTGCAGGGAATCAAAGCCACCTCTGTCTTGCGAACCGGCTCCAGTTGGGATGAGCTCATTCAGCAGATCAAAGTCGGCAAACATGACCTGGTCGTCGTCGGCACGCGCGATCGGTCGGCCGCCGCACGGACGTTTTTTGGCAGCACGGCCCAGCGGTTGATGCGGACCTCTCCGTGCCCGGTCTGGATCGTCAAGCCGCACGAAGTGCGCGAGATTCGGGAAATCCTCGTCGCCACCGACCTCACCGACGCCTGTCAGGAAGCGCTCCACTCCGGCGTGTCCATCGCCCGCTGGTTGAATGCCAAGCTGTTCGTGCTCCATACGTTGGAATACCCGTTCGAAGCCTACATGCAGACCGCCGGCATCTCCGATGAAGAGTTCGTCGGGTATCGCAAACAACTGCGGCAAGACGCGGAAGCCCGCTTAAACGCACAAATCCAGAAAACCGACCACCGCACGCTGCCATTTGGGTTGAAAGCCGACATCTTGGAAGGTTCGCCCGACGACGTGCTGCCGAAATATATTGATCAGAACGAAGTCGATTTGTTGATCCTCGGCTCGCACGGCCGGACCGGATTCAGCCGCATGGTCCTGGGCAACACCGCCGAACGGATTCTGCCCTATGTGCACGCATCCGTCCTGGCCATCCGCTCCGAGTGAACGCATGGCGGATCGCAGATCGTGGATCGCGGAGGGAAAAGCAGCAAGCCTCTTCACCATTCCCCCGAACCTTGACGAAGACCGCGTGTCCGATCTGGCTATCCGCTATCCGCTATCCGCTATCCGCTATCCGCTATCCGCTATCCGCTATCCGCTATCCGCTATCCGCTATCCGCCCATGAACACCTCCCAACTGCGAAAACTCGGCGTCCCGGACGAATGCCTGACCGCAGCAATTCAGGCGCTGCAGGCGGCAGCCGCTCAGGGACTGCGCGGAAAGGACATCAAGGAGCGAATCAAGCAGGTCGTCGCCAACCCGACCGAGGCCGTGAATGACCCGCACTTCGGTGCCTTCGCACAGGCGTTGACGCAAGTCGGCGTGGAAGAGCCGCGGGAACCGATTGCCTATCAAACATGGGGCGACGAAATTGACGTTGGGGCCCATCACCAGATGCGGCAGGCCTGCGCGCTTCCCATGGCCCGCGCCGCCGCTTTGATGCCGGACGCCCATGTCGGATATGGGTTGCCGATCGGCGGGGTTTTGGCGCTCGAAAACGCGATCGCTCCGTACGCCGTCGGCGTCGATATCGCCTGCCGAATGAAACTCTCGGTCCTCGATCTGCCGGCCGAGTCGCTCGATGACCAATTCCATCGCTACAAAACCGCGCTGACCAACGGCACGCGGTTCGGCGTCGGCTCGGTTCATGAAAAACCGCAAGATCATCCGGTGATGGACGCCGACTGGTCGATCACCCGCATCACCCGCGAGCACAAAGACAAGGCGGCCAGGCAGCTTGGCACGTCGGGTTCGGGAAATCACTTTGTCGAATTCGGCGTCCTCTCCTTATCACAGCCGGACGCGGAGCTTGGTCTTCAAGCCGGTTCGTATGTGGCGATGTTGAGCCACAGCGGCAGCCGCGGCACGGGATCGGCGGTGTGCGATGTCTACAGCCGCATGGCCCAGTCCCGGCTGCCGAAGAAATACGCCGATTTCGGCCGACTGGCCTGGCTCGACCTCGATTCGGAAGCCGGCCAGGAGTACTGGGCCGCGATGAACCTCATGGGCGATTATGCCGCCGCCAATCACGACGTGATTCATCGGCTGGTGTCGAAACTGCTCGGCGCGCGGATCATCGCCGGCGTCGAGAATCATCACAATTTCGCCTGGAAAGAAACGCATCACGGCCAGGAACTGATCGTGCATCGCAAAGGGGCGACCCCGGCCGGGCAGGGGGTGTTGGGAGTCATCCCCGGTTCGATGGCCGACCCCGCGTATGTGGTGCGCGGCAAAGGGAACGCGGCGAGTCTGGAATCGGCCTCGCACGGCGCCGGCCGGCGCATGAGTCGAACCGCCGCGCGCGACAAATACAACTTCCGAGCTGTGCAGCGCGATCTGGAAATTAAAGGCATCCGCGTGCTATCCGCAGGGTCCGATGAAGTGCCGTACGTCTACAAAAATATTCGCGAGGTGATGGCGGCGCAAACAGACCTCGTCGATGTGATCGCCGAGTTCCAACCCAAAATCGTCAAAATGTCCGACGACGGCCGGTCGGAAGACTGATATTGATTGCGGATATCGGACGGCGGATCGCGGATGGGAAAACAGACATGATTTCGTTGAGCGGGGCACCACCGGTTCTCGAACCGGTGTGGCAAAGCCATAAGAGGTTTTCGGCCATTGGGGCCCGATAATTCCCCAGCCTCTTGCGGCTCCGCCGCAAGAGTTCAAGAACTCGGGCGACGGACTTTCTGGAGCGTTCTTCGATGCGAAACGCCATTTTCGTCACCGGATTGGCCATCGCGCTCTGCCCCCGGTTCGCCGCGGCGCAGCCACTCTTTGAAACTGAGCACGACTGGACGATCACCGTCGGCGAAGCCACATTCGGCTTGCGGCAACATTTGGAAACAACGGGCGGACTACGCAGCACCCAGGTGTTTCTCGGCCGGTTGGAATTTCATACTCAATGGCTCGCCCCCCAGATCGTCGCTGGACGTGTTGCTGTTGGTCGGAGCGATGGCTGCACCTTGTGGAGCGCACATACGGCAATGGAAATCACCGAAGTCGGCCAGCGCTCGTCGCGACGAGAAGCAGGGCACTCGAACCGGTGTGGCGAAGCCACCAGAGGTTTTCCTCAAGGGAAGCCCAATCAACTCCCCAGCCTCAGGGTTGTGCCGCCCGGGTTCAAGAACCCGGCGATCTGCCCGGGCGAATTCACGACGGTTCCCGAATCTCCGGCTCGACCAGCTTGGCCAGCAAAATCAGCGATTCAGCCCAGATAGCAGGCTTCCGCGGGAATGACTTCCGGGATTCCTTCCTGCACGACGTTCAACTCCGTGCCGCAGAAACCGCGTAGCGTGACGGTTGTCTGCATGACGCCCGGCAGATTGGGGTCGTCGAACTTGTCCGTGTAAGCGCAGTCGTTCGTCTGGAACCAGTTCCACATAGTCGCCACCGCATGGCCTGGCCCGTCGTAGTCCTGGTGAACGACATGCGATAGCTGCCGCCGACTTCGGCATCCAGGTGATGGACCTGCCGGTGCATTCGGCGGCAGCCACTTGGCCATGGCATCGGCATCGAGAAAGCCCGGTAGACTCGTTCGGGCGGAGCTTTGAACACGCGATGCAAACGGACGGTGTTTGTAGACATGATGAACTCAAGAGAACGCATCTTTCTCGGTATGATAGATCAGCGCGGGATAAAACGAGTGCCCTGGCAACGCCGCTGCTTCAAACAGTAGCTTTACCCAACTCAATCTGACACAATCCGACAGGCCACTCCAGACCACCACCATTACGAACATGCCCGAACCCTGCCGAGCTTCGCCGCGGTTTGCAATCGGCCCAACTGGGGATCTGGTCATTTTGGCTGCTCGCCGCGACGAAACTCGTCGCCGGCGTCGCGGGGAACGCGTATGCGTTGATCGCCGATGCCGCCGAATCGACGTCCGATATTCTGTCGTCGCTGATCGTGCTCGTGGGATTGCAGATCGCCGGGCCGAGCCGAATGAAAATTACCCTTCGGTTACGGCCGGGCGGAAACGCTGGCGTCCGGCGTGGTGGAAGCGCTGATGTTGCTGGGGACCGGTGTCGGCATCTCCATCGAAGCGATCCGTGAAATTCAAAACGCCATCACGCCTGCCGTGACGTCGTCCGGCGACGGCATCACCAGAAAGGTCGTGGTCACAGTAACGCCATAAACAACTCGGCAGCCGATCGCTCCAGGCCGACGCCTGGCATCACCTCAGCGACGCCATCACCTCAGCGGCGGCATTCATCGGCATCAGCATCGCCGTCGTGATGGGACCAGGCTGGGAAGCGGCCGATGACTGGGCGGCGCTCGTCGCCTCGGGAGTGATTCTGATCAACGGTTTGCTGATGCTGCGCGGCTCGCTGCGCGATTTGATGGATCGTTCCGCCGACACGGATTTGGTGACACAGGTGCGCGGAGTCGCAGCGCAGGTTCCAGGAGTCAAAGCCGTGGAGAAGCTCGCCGTGCGACGCGCCGGCATGAATTATTTCGTGGACATCCACATCCAGGCCGACCCGCACTTGCCGTTACGTGAAGCCCACGCCATCGGCGGCCATGTCAAAGCGAAGATTCGCGAACAAACGCCGTCGGTCGCCGGAGTGCTGGTGCATCTCGAACCGTTTGAGCGGGAGAGCGAATAGGGGATCGCGAGCAGCTAACAGCCAAACCAGCCCGCGGAGGCAATAAGGGATTTTCGAGAACGGTAGGACGGAGGAGCAGGCTGCGGCTGGGGCTATCAGCGTCAGCCGCCTTTTACCGCACAGATGTGAGCTGGTCACGCAATGCGTTCTCCAAATCAGGAAACTGAAACTCGAATCTCTCTTCTTCAAGCCGTTTCGAAACCACATATCGTCCATACAACGCGAGTTCCGGGTCGGTCTGCATGAGCAGTGGAGCGCCGATTCGAACCATCCACGAAGCGGCCGGCAGCCCTATCGGCATGCCGACGACGCGGCGTAGCAATTTCATAAACACCCGCTGCGAGACGGGATTGGGAGATGACGCGATATAGGCTCCCTCCATGTCCTCACTTGTCAGCGCTCGTTCAAAGAGACGGTTCAGATCGGCTTCGTGAATCCAACTCATTCCCTGAGTGCCCGATCCAACCGTCCCACCCAGTCCAAATCTCACCAGAGTGAGCAGTCGGGCCAATGCGCCTCCACCGGCGCCACGGTCGCGACCAATGACGAAGCTTGTCCGAAGAACAACGCGCCGTTGCGTGGGCAGAGCACTTCGTTCAAATTCACATTCCCAGGCTTGGCCGACACATGGCGCGAGACCAAAACCGAAGGGAGAATCTTCCGTACACGTGACTTTGGGCGGATCGCCATAAATGTGCGCCGTACTCATCTGCACCCAAACCGAAGGCGGTGCATTTACAGATCGGACGGCAAGCCCCAGAGCCCGTGTCGCTTCGGTCCGAGAACGGAGAATCTCATCTTGATGGTCAGGAGTCTTGATACAATCGACACTGCGACCGACCAGATTGACCAGGCCGTACGAGCCATCGAGTGATCGACACCAATCTCCCACGGTGCGAGCATCCCAATGGATGTATAACCAAGGCCCCTCACGTTGTGGCCGATGGCGCGAAAGGATAGCAACGGACCAACCCCTGTTCGTGAGATGCGTGGCCAGAGATAACCCCAAAAACCCGCTGCCTCCGGCGATAATGACGCAGCCACGATTCGCGTTCTCGGACATCACGATTCTCTCCCACGTACAGAGGCACTCGATCAGTTTCTGAACCGTATTTCCCCCCTCGCCATTAACTGTGATCCACCAATTTGCCCCTGGTTCGCCGCCTCAAGCCCTCGGCAAGCCCTTCCGAATGGCCTGCCCCTGAGCCCTCGACTCACAACCCTTAGCCCCCCATCCTTGACATTCACCCTCCAATCGGGAATTGTGCCGGGGCGCGGATTTAATCCCGAAACCCCGTGAGCCTCCCATGAGTGAAGCGGCGCTGCCTGTGGAAGCCGTCGTCGAACGGCCGACGTTCGTCCGCTGGGGGGTGGTGCTGCTGACGGGCCTCCTGGCGATTGTCATCTACATCCATCGCGCGTGCCTGGCCAACGCGAGCACCACCATCGAAGCGGAATTGCAGCTTGATGATCGCCAAATGGGTTGGATCAAAGCCGCGTTCAGTTGCGGCTACTTATTTCAATTTCTCGGTTCATCGCTCAACAGCCGCTTCGGCAACCGAGTCGTGCTCGCCGGCATGGCGCTCGCTTCATCAGCCGCGTTGTTCGGCGTCAGCCAGTCCCGCTCCGCGGAATCCTTATGGTTTTGCATGGCGTGCATCGGCGTCGCGCAGGCGGGGGTGATTCCTTGCGCGGGACAGGTGGTGCGGGATTGGATTCCCGCCAATCGCCGCGCGGCGGCCGGCTCGATCTTCACGAGTTTCATGTCGGTCGGTTCCGCCGTGGCGAGCGGTTTGACCGGAACGCTGCTGCAAAACGGAATTCCCTGGCGAACGGCGTTCATGAGTTATGCGGGCTTGGGAATTGTCTGGTCAATCGTCTTCAGTTGGTGGTTCCGCAATTCCGCCGCCGAGCACCGGCAAGTCAACGCCGCGGAACTGCGACTGATCACGGCCGACGCGCCGCCTGTCACCACCTTGCCGCGCGCCACTTCCGCCGTCTGGCGCGCCATGCTGACCAGCCGCAATGAATGGTTCATCTGTCTGCAACAATTCTTTCGCAATTTTGCCTACATGTTTTTTATCACCTGGTATCCCGCCTTTCTGGAAAATGCCTACGGCGTTTCTAAACAAGAAGCCGGCTTGATGAACATGACTCCGCTGCTGATGACGGTTTGCGGAATTCTCGCCGGCGGGCAATTGGTCGATCTGCTGCAAAATCGGACCGGCAGCCGTTATCTCAGCCGCAGCGTCACCTCCGCCGTGGGGCAGACGGCTTGCTCGTTGGCGATTCTGGCCGCTTCGGCCGCGCCGAATCCCTGGACGGCCGTGTTCCTGATCGGTCTCGGCATGATGTTCTTCGGCATCGGTTCGCCGGCCACCTGGGCTGCTACCATGGACATCTCCGGCAAATACACCACCCTGTTTTTTGCCTTGATGAACGGGGTCGGAGTCATTGGCGGAATCGTGTCGCCGATCGCGGTCGGCTACATGACCCAGCGTATTAAACAGGGCGCAGGCGACTGAATCAGATCCTGTACCTTCGCCATGATTACTGCGCCGCCGCCCGTTGGCTCTGCGTCAATTCGAAGTATCCCGCGAAGCTGCCTGAGGAGAACATCGCGGGAGGTAACCCGCCACACCCCAGGTCGACTGCCCTGCTGAGAGCGCTCATGACGAATTCCTCTCGAAAGCTATTCCGCACGTCCATCGACGCGCCGGCGGGTTCGCGGTAAACTGCCGTGGCGCGTATCTGCCTGCACGATCGTCCCCTCGGCATGTCTTGGGACGTGGTTGGCCTCGCCCCCAGTGAGCAGGTCAACCCGCCGGCGTCGGTTGCGGCGGCATGGGGGCGGCGATACGACACACGCCAAGAACGGGGCGAATATCGTCGCGCTGTGCGATCGGACGTCCGGCAAGTGGCGGCATCTTCAATACCAGGTTTCCGCAGGTCGCGAAGTACAAAGATTTTCGCGTGATGTTGGACAAGGAAGCGAAGAACATCGACGCGGTGACGGTCGGCACGCCCGATCACACGCACGCCGTCGCCACGCTGGCGGCCCTCAAGCTCGGCAAGCACGTTTATTGCCAGAAACCTCTCACCCACACGCTGCGAGAATGCCGGGAAGTGACGAAGGCCGCGAAAGCCGCCGGCGTGATGACGCAAATGGGCAACTGGTCAGGGCATGCGTCGAAGCGCGCTCGGCTGGACGAACGAATGGATTCAAGCCGGGATCATCGTAGTGCGCGAAGTCCACGTCTGGTCGGATCGGGCAGGGCGATTGTACAGGCATCGGCCGACCAATTGACACGCCGCCCGTCCCGGCAACGCTCGATTGGAACCTCTGGCTCGGTCCAGCCCACGAGCGTCCGTACCACCCAGCCGAGGCCGCACCCAAGGTGCGGTTGGTGGACTTCGGCACCGGCGTTTCCGGCGACATGGGCTGCCATATCATCGATCACCCGGTCTGGGGCGTTGGAACTCGGGCGTACCAACGTTCGTCGAAGCCGTATCGACGCACGACGGTTCGTTCTGCCGACGGCAAACCGAACTTCGAATCTTCCCGATTGCGTCAATCATCACGTACGACTTTCCCGCGCGGCAAGCTGCCGCCGGTAAGAATGACGTGGTACGAAGGAGGGGCTGATGCCGCCGACGCCCGCCGAAATGCCGTCCGGCAATGCCGATTACCGGGAAACGGCGCGCTGTACGCTGGCAGCTGGCGGAAAAATGTTCCACGGTTCGCATGGCGGATGCCGCAATTGCTGCCAGCAGACCTGCACGAGGCCGCCCAAAAATTCCCCAGAACATCGCCTGTCGATCGGCCATTACGAAGAATGGTTGGCGGCGATCAAAGGGGGGCCGAAACCGGTCTCGAACTTTGAATACGCCGGGCCGATGACCGAAACCGTGCTGCTCGGCGTGCTGGCGATGCGTTCGCCCGGGCAGCGTTTGGAATGGGACAAGGCGAACTTGAAGGTGAAGAACGTGCCCGAAGTCGGACCATCTACGTGCACCCGGAGTATCGAGCCGGGTGGACGTTATGAAACAGCGGATGGCGGATCGCGGAGGGAAAAGCAGGGAGTTTCTTCTCCAAGCCCCCGAACCTTCACGAAGACTGCGTGTCCGATCTGGCTATCCGCTATCCGCTATCCGCTATCCGCTATCCGCTATCCGCTATCCGCTATCCGCTATCCGCTATCCGCTATCAACTCAATGGTTGCACGCAAATTCAGTGCTGTTGAGCAGCGCCCATAACACGTCTGTCAGCGCGGATTTGCCGTCCGGTGCGCCGTCGACGTATTTTACGAATCGAGCCGATTCATCGGTGGTCGGCAACCGGCTGAGGCATCCCAGGAAGAGGGTTTCAACGCGCTCGGGCGTGGTCGCGGGAAAATCGACAACCGCCGAGAGCAGGGGGCCGTTTTCGGCGTCGACCGCGGTCGCCGTCATGCGGCCGTTCATCAGCGCGAGCGCCTGCAAAATCGTTGTTTGACGCTGCGTCGCCGATTCTCCGGGTCGCGCGAAGAGCGCCGCGAAGTTATCCGGCATCGGCAGGCCGAGGGGCGGCATCGGTGTCGCCGACTGATTGTTCGGGCCCACAATCATTGCCAGGCTTCTCAAGAATTGCTCGCTGGAAAGTCCTTGCACCGGCATTTGCGCAAAGAGTTGCAAAGGAAGATCACTTTGAACCTGCCGGCTCGTCCGCTGGTAGGCCTGGCTTCCCATCATCGCCTGTAACACGAACTTGACGTCATAGTTGCGTGCGACAAAGGCGTCGGCGAGTTCCTCCAGCAATTCGGGATGACTCGGAGGGTTCGCCGGGCTGAAATCATCCACCGGGTCGACCAGTCCCACGCCGAACAAATGGCCCCACAACCGATTGACGGCGGCCCGGGCAAAGAACGGATTCTTCGGCGAGGTGATCCATTCCGCGAGCACTTCCCGGCCGTTGCGCGACCGCCAGTTCGTCTCGGTGTTATCGAGAAACACGGCGGACACCAATTTCTCCGTCTCCGGGACGCGCAGCACCTGCCGGCCCGGTTCTTCCCGTAAACGTCCCGCGGTGGGATTGGGCTGATCCATGTCGCGCTCGAGCCCGGCGAAGAACGCGGCGAAACTCCAGAATTGGTCACGCTTCCATTTGTCGAACGGATGATCGTGGCATTGAGCGCAATCCAACCGGACGCCCAGAAACGCCCGAGACACGCCGGCCGCCAGATTCTCAGGCTTGGCGTCTTTGGCTAAATAGAAAGCCAGCGGACCATTATTCGCCTCGTTCAACGTGGCCGGACTGGCGGCGGTGCTCGTCGGCAAGGGGACCGTCAGCATCGCCCTCACGATCTCGTGATATCCTTTGTCCGCCAGCAACTCTTGCTGCAGCCAGGACTCCACCGCCGGCACGCGGCCTTGCACCATCACGTCGGTCTCCGCTTCCGGCAGCCAGGCGCGGCGCCAGAACGTGGTAAACTCCCGGATGTAAGAGGGCCGTTCGAGCAACTCGTCGATCAATCGAGGTCGCTTGTCGGAACTGTCGTCAGCGAGAAATCGACGCACTTCGGAGACCGGCGGAATCGTTCCCGCCACGTGGAGCCAGGCGCGGCGAAAGAACTCTGCATCATCGGCCAACGGAGCGGGTTCAATTTGCTCCGCAACGAATCGCGCCTGCAAATGCTGATCAATTTTCTGCGATAATTTCTGCGCGGCCTTGGCACGCGATGCCATCGCTAATTTGTCCGCCGCAGGCGCGCCAGTGGCCAGGCCCACCAAGATCCCCAGCGTTACGAACGTAGTCATTCGAGTCATGGTTTGGCCTCTGCGTTCGATGTCTCGGCCGCATTCACCGGCGGTTCTGCGGGTCGCGCTCGATAGCGGTACAGGCTCCGCTCCTGGCCGGCGACAAACAACTGTTCGCTGTCTTTCGAAAACGCCAGTGCGCAAATCGGGGTTTTCGGACCTCGCAAGACGGCAACTCGCTTGCCAGTTTGCGAATCCCACAGTCGAACCGTCTGATCAAATCCTCCGCTCGCCAGCAAGTTGCCTGCCGGTGCATAAGCCAGCGTCCAGACCATGCCGGCATGACCCGAAAGTACGTGACTCCGGTCGCCGGTCTGGTCACTCCACAAGCGGACGGAGCCGTCCTCGCACGCCGTGGCGATCTGCCTGCCGTCGGGAGAAAATTTCACAGACCGGACCGCCCCGTGATGCCCCTTCAGGGTCAAGACGGACTTCTCAGACTCGATGTCCCACGCGCCGGCAGTCCGATCGACGCTGGCCGAAACAATTTGCTTTCCATCCAAACGAAAATCAACGGCTTTCACGCCCGCCTGATGGCCGGAAAACATTGCGAGCGGCGTGCCGTCGGCCGTATTCCAAACACACACCGTACGATCGTAACTTCCCGAGGCCGCCCGCTGGCCATCGACGGAAGCCGCCACGGAAGTTACCCACCCTGTATGGCCCGAAAAAGTTTGCCGCTCGGCCCCGGATTCGAGATCCCACAGTTTCAACGTGTGATCATCGCTGGCCGTCAATAATCGTTTTCCGGGCAAGACAATCAAGGCGTTGATTCGTTCCGGATGAGCAGTCCAGCGACGAATGAGCTTGCCGTCGCTCGCGGCCAGTAGCACCACGTCGCCCGCGTCGGTTCCGACGGCCAAAAGTCGGTCATCCCCGGTGAGCGTCATCGACGTGACCAGGCCTGCCGAACCATCCATCGGAACGGTCAAAACCTCGGCGGCGCCGGTCCAAACGGCGTCCTCCCCGAAGAGCGGTCCGAACGGCATGCCAGCGCAGACCAGACAGAGGAGTCCAGCAAACCGGCATCGGACGGGAGATTCAAACCGCACGGCGACCCCTGCGCACGAGAGCACCCGGAAAGCGGAGAGATATAGTATGACCGAGAAACGAACTCTCAGCCAGAGAGACCGCGAGAAGCTCTCGGCTTGTCTCTCTTTTGCCGCAACGGGGCGAAAATCCGTGCGAGGAAAAACGCAGGCGTCAGGGTTAGGCGTTCAATGTCGGAACCAACGGATCAATCCGTGTTCTTTCACCGGACGCCTATCGCCTGACGCCTGCACTGCAACCCGATTGATCACGCACTGGCGGAAACAGGAACCAGCTTGCGTGTCGGGGCTTCGCAGAGATCGGCGACGCTGGCGATGACGCGATCCGGACCGAACGCGAATCGATCCAGGTCAGACAATGCCGTCCCCCCGCTCAATACCAGCACCGTTTTGCATCCCATCTGCACGCCGCCGAGAATGTCGGTTTCCATCGTATCACCGACGATCGTCGCCTGGTCGGGTTCCACGCCCAATTCGGCGCACGCAAAGCGAAACATCACCGGGCTCGGCTTGCCGACGCTGAATGCCGTGCGGCCGGTCGCCGATTCCAACATCGACACAATCGCCCCGCAACCGGGCCGGATGCCATGCTGGGTCGGACAATTGGGATCGAGATTCGTGGCCACCAGTTTAGCGCCGTTCATGATCATTCGCACGGCGACTTCGATCATTTCGCAATTGAACGCGCGGCCTTCGCCCACGACGACATAATCAGGATCATGGTCAACAATCGCATACCCGTTGTGGTGCAACGCATGCAAGAGGCCGCCTTCGCCGATCACATAAGCCGTCCCGTTCGGTTTCTGCCGCGCCAGGTACCGGGCGGTGGCCATGGCGCACGTGAAGATGTGACGTTCTTCCACGGGAATACCCATCCGCACGAGTTTGGTCGCCACGTCACGGCGAGTTCGCTGACTGTTGTTGGTCACGAACAAGAACGGCGTCTCGGTCGCTAACAGCTTGCCGATCCATTCCTTGGCCCCCGGAATCACTTCGGCACCTCGGTAAATCACCCCATCCATGTCGATCAGATACGCTGCGGTCATTTCCTTTTTCTTTCTCTCAATTTCGAAGACAAGATTCTCCGGGCATCCCAGGAGAGTGCGTGCATTGGCTCGTCACGCCGCTGGTTCTCACCGAAAAATCTCATCTCATCCGCGGAGGCTGACGGTCCTTTCCGTGCCTTCCGCAACGAATAGCGCTAGACGACCACGGACAACGCAATCGCCGTACCAATCGCTGTTCGTATGAGGCAGTCACCTTCCTTGCACGGACTTCAGGCACGCGAAGTCATCTAACTGTCTTACTTATCGCGGTGATTCTCGAAGATTGCACGAACAACAGGCACCGCGGCGCCCTCGCAATTTCCTCGTGCGCAGATAATCCTTGCTCAGAGAACCGGCACATCGACGCTGGCATGGTAGCGGTCAATTGTGAATTGAGGATTCAAGTTATGAAAATGTTTTTCAAAGGCCAATGGAATTCCGGCAGCGGGCAGCAACCGGTGCACAACCCCTTTGATGGCTCCGTCATCGACACCGTCCCGCGCGCCACGGCGGCCGATGTTCATGACGCGGTCAGCGGATTGGCGAACGGCACGGCGGTGATGCGGCATCTTTCTGCAAACGAACGCAGCGCGATTCTTCGCGCCACGGCGGAAAATCTGCGACAACATGCGGAAGAATTTGCCCGGACCATCAGCCAGGAAGAAGGAAAAATTCTGGCGGAAGCGCGATTGGAAGTCTCGCGCGCCGCCGAGACGCTCGACGTCTCTGCCGAAGAAGCCAAGCGAATCACCGGTGAGATGATTCCCTTGGATGCTGCACCGGGAGGAGCCGGCAAACTAGGGTTTACTCTGCGCATTCCCTGCGGCATCGTCGCCGCGATCACGCCGTTCAACTTTCCGTTGAATCTGGTCTGCCATAAGGTCGGCCCGGCAATTGCCGCGGGGAATGCCGTGCTGATCAAGCCGGCGTCCAATACACCGCTGTCGGCGTTGAAGCTCGTCGAGGCGCTGCTCGCGTCCGGTTTGCCGGAATCGGCCATTGCCTGCGTGACCGGACCCGGCGGCGAACTGGGCGAAGCGATCTGCCGCGACGACCGCATCCGAAAAATCAGCTTTACGGGAAGCGTAGACGTCGGCCGAAGCATCTGCGACCGAGCAGGGCTTAAACGCGTCACCATGGAACTCGGCAGCAATAGTCCGGTCATTATCATGGATGACGCCGACCTGGAACTGGCGGCGAAAGCGGTTGCCGCCGGCGGGTATGCCAACGCGGGTCAGGTCTGCATCTCCACCCAGCGGATCCTCGCGGTGGATTCGATTGGAAACGATTTTCTCGACGCCCTGAAACCGAAGGTGCTATCACTCACGGAAGGAGATCAGCTCGCTGACTCGACTCGGATAGGACCGTTGATTCGTGAACGGGACGCCGTCCGGGTGGAAGAATGGATTGCGGAGGCCGTCGCGGCAGGAGCGCAACAGGTGGTCGGCGGGAAACGACAGGGCGCACTCTGCCCCGCCACCATCATCGATCGTGTCGACCCGAACCTGCGGATCAGCCGGGAAGAATTGTTTGGTCCGGCGGTGGCGGTCACAAGATGCTCTTCCTTTGAGGAAGCCCTTCGCCTGGCCAACGACTCACGGTTTGGGCTGGCGGCAGGAATTTTCACGCGTGACCTCCAGCGCGCCATGCGGTTTCTCCAGGAAGTCGACGCGGGAAATTTGCATGTCAATTGGTCGAGTCAGTGGCGTGCGGACCTGATGCCCTACGGCGGACTGAAAAATAGCGGCTTTGGCAAAGAAGGGCCGAAATACGCCATTCGCGAGATGACCGAAGAGAAAATGGCCGTCTTGCACCTCGAATAAGCCATCAGTCGTTTGCCAAACACGACTTCATTATTCAATCCACACCCCGCCTGCCGTGATCGCAACGCTGCCTATTCTCGCAGCATCCCTTGCGACGACCGCAGGTGCTGTCTGACACTTTTCGCGTCATTGTCGCGGAAAAAACTCGCTTTTTGTGATTTTTACAAATTGGCACACGCTTTGAAGTACAGCACCCGCGTCGTCAATCTCCTCACGACATGACCACCGCGCGCAGCGGCGGATTTCTGTTTCTGTGCTTATCACAAAGGGTGCACGCGATGAGACGCTACTGGGGTTGTTTGTTCGTTGGAATCGTCTTTTTATTGAGCTGGCAGACATCCGCCGCTTTGCGCGCCGATGAACCCGCCGCGGCCGCGACCGCGGAGACTCCGGCCCCAACCGATCCTGCCGCAGCCGCCACTGCGCCTGTCACCTACGATATTCCTGATGATATGGTGTTGTCGTATTCGCTAGACAACCTGATGCTGTTCCTCTCGGCGGTCCTGGTGATTTTCATGCAGGCAGGTTTCGCACTGGTAGAAACCGGCTTAAATTCCGCGAAAAACGCCGTCAACATCCTGTTCAAAAACACCATCGATTTTTGTTTAGGAGTCATCCTGTACTTTTTTATCGGGTACGCTTTGATGTATCCAGGCGCAGACTTCGCCGGAAAGTATTTCGGATATGCCCAGCCGAATTTTGAAGCCGAAGTGACGACAGACGACATCAAGGCAGGCTTCAGTACCGCGCCAGGCACGTTACGCAAGCTCCACCCGGCTTCAGATTTCCTGTTTCAAGCCGCATTTTGCGCCACCGCCGCCACGATTGTCTCGGGTTCAGTCGCCGGGCGGTTGAAGTTCTCTTCCTATCTCATTTACACCGCCGTTCTCACCGGACTGATTTATCCCATCGGCGGCTTTTGGAAATGGGGCGGCGGATGGCTCGCGACGATGGGCTTCCATGATTTTGCCGGCTCGATCGTCGTCCATGCATGCGGCGGCTTTGCAGGATTGGCGGGGGCGATCATGCTGGGAGCGCGTGTCGGTCGTTTCAAAGACGGCAAGCCGATTCCGATTCTTGGCCATAACCTGGCGTATGTCTGCCTGGGCGTGTTCGTCCTGATGATCGGTTGGTACGGATTCAATCCCGGCAGCCAACTCGCATTTGCGGGAACCGCAAACACCGGTGCCGTACTAAAAATTGCCGTGGCCACCACGCTCGCCGGCTGTGCCGGAGGCATTGTGGGCATGTTTCTCAGCTGGATCATGTTCGGCAAGCCCGACCTCACCATGAGTTTGAACGGAATTCTCGCTGGCCTGGTGGGAATCACGGCCAATTGCGATTGTGTCAGTTACAGCGAATCATTGATCATTGGAGCTGTCGCCGGCGTCTTGGTGGTCTTTGCCATCCTCGCCTTGGACAAGCTGCAGATTGACGATCCTGTCGGGGCTTTTCCCGTTCATGGCGTTTGCGGTCTCTGGGGCGGAATTGCCACGGGAATTTTCGGAGAAGGCAAAGTTCTGCAAACGCAGATCATCGGTTCGCTCGCCATCCCGGCATTCTCTTTCATAGCCATGCTCATCGTCTTTGGTCTACTCAAGGCGATCGGCCAGTTGCGTGTGACCCGCGAAGAAGAGATCGACGGCTTGGACGTTCATGAGCATGGGATGCCGTGTTATGCTCCGGATCCGACCTACTAGCGAATCGCCAATTTGATTTTTCAAGCTTCAAAGATGTGGTCGACATGTGGTTGCGAGCCGGAACAGGATGTTCCGGCGGATGGTTGCGTGCCGGGTTTGACACGGATGTCAACGGCACTCGACCTCATCCGTGGTGCTTTCTGCCTCTCCCGACCGGCGCCCGCAGGGAAGGTTTGGCTCCTGTTGTATTGCGTCGGAATTGCAAGATGAAGAAATTGATCGCCGTGATTTCGCCGATTGTTGATGCGGGCGCCGTCCCGGCCCCATTCGCTTCAACCTCGGCCTCCGAACAGTCAGAACCTGGCACGGTCAGAGTGGAAGCGATCCTGTCCGACAGCGATGCCGAACGAATCCTTTCCGCCGTCGCCGCCTGTAAAGTTTCGACCCCGGATAAGCAATTTGTCACTCATCTCGTCGAACAGGAACTGGCATTGGCCGGGCCGCATGCCCATGATCTATGGCAGCGAATTGTGTCCGGAGTGGAGCGCAAGCTGATCTCCCAGGTGTATGCCGACTGCGACGGTGTGAAAACCCGCGCGGCGGCCCGTCTGGGAATCGACCGCAACACCCTGCACAAGAAATTGCAGCAGTACGACTTGATCGGTGACGACTTGGATCAGAACAACGACGAATAACCCTTTTTGCCTAGGAGTCTCAATCATGCAGAAAATCGAAGCGATCATCCGCCACTACAAGCTCGAAGACGTCAAAGAAGCGCTGATCAAGATTGGCGTGCACGGCATGACGGTCACCGAGGTGCGCGGTTTCGGTCGCCAGCGGGGCCATAAAGAGACTTACCGCGGTGCAGAGTACACTGTCGATTTCGTCCCCAAGGTCAAAGTGGAATTGGCGATTGGCGACGATCTGGCCGACAAAGCCGTGCAGGCCATCACCGATTCCGCCCGCACCGGCAAGGTCGGCGATGGCAAGATCTTCGTGTCGCAGCTCAAGGAAATCGTGCGGATCCGTACCGGAGAGACCGGCGCCGAGGCCATGTAAGTCGGATTGCTTTCCGTAGCTCCAAATCTCAGATCCCAGTCATTCGTTCCCGGCGACCGCCGGGACTGGCGGTTTGGTCTTTGGAGCTGATCCGTCTCAACTGCCGACGATCAGCACGCGGTGCATTTCTCCCAACGTGGTGATCCCCGCGCGGACTTTATTGATGGCCATCTGCTCCAGCGTCTGCATGCCGTTGCTGACAGCCAGGCTTTTTAATTCCATGGCCGATTTGCCGTGCAGAATCGCCTCCCGGATGGCATTGTCGATGGTCAAGACTTCAAACACTCCCGTTCGTCCGGCATAGCCCGTGTGAAAGTTCACCGGCGCGGGCACGCCGCGAACCAGATTGGTTTGCTGCGCCTGACCGGGGTCGATGCTCAGCATCTGGCACTCCGCCTCATCCGGGTGGTAAGTCTCGCGGGAAACGGTGCACACCTTGCGCAACAATCGCTGGGAAATCACGCAGTTGATGCTGTCCGCAATGAACATCGGCGGGACGTCGAATTGCCGAAACACGTCAATGGTCGAGGTCGTGTCGTTCGCGTGCAGCGTGCTTAATACGCGCACGCCGGTCAACCCGGCCCGCGCGGCGATGAACGCCGTTTCCGGATCGCGAATTTCCCCGACCATGATCACGTTGGGGTCTTGCCGTAGAATTCCGCGCAGCGCCTCGACAAACGTGAAATTGATCTTGTTATCGATCTGAATCTGATTGATGCCGGTGATTCGTCGTTCCACCGGGTCTTCAATCGTCAGCAAGCTGCGGTCGTCCTGGTTCAACATCTCCATGCAACTATACATGGTGGTGCTCTTGCCGCTCCCGACGGGTCCCACGCTGAGAATCATCCCGTAGGGTTTACGCAAGACGTTCCGGATCGCCCCCATCTGGGACTCGTCCAGTCCCAGTTCCTCCAGCTTGGTGAAAGTGGTGGAGTCGGGCATCAGCCGCATCACGATGCGCTCGCCGTAAATCGTCGGGCCGCTGCCCACACGAACATCGCGCTGATGCTTGAGCACGGCGCTGCTGATGTGCCCGTCTTGCGGCAACCGCTTCTCCGTGATGTCCATGCCGGCCATCAGTTTTACGCGGGACAACACGTTCGGCATCATTTCCGGCGGAAGATGCAAGACGTCGTGCAGCACGCCATCCACGCGCAAGCGGACGCGCAATCCCGTCGGCGTCGGATCAAGATGGATATCCGTGGCATGCAGTTGAAACGCTCGTTCCAACAGCAAGTCGGCCAGCGGCGCCGGACCGACGACGTCCACCAAGGCTCTCAGTTCTTCCTGCAAGGCCTTTTGCCGACCTTCGGGATATGTCTCCGCCATGTTTCCGCTCCCAAACGGGGATCTCGTTTCGCCCTCATTGAAGTCATCGCCGCCAATCCCCGGTCATCCGACATGTCCGAGTTTGGCGCCCGTCGCGGCCGTCATTTCTCACCTGCGGGTTTTTCGTCCACCTTCGGGGCATCGGTTGACGCCGGGGCCGCAGCAGGATCGGTTTTATCGGAAGTTTCCGCCGCTGCGCCGGCCGGGGGGGCGGCGCTGGCGGGTTCCGCCAATTTGAACACCCCGAACAACAACACTCCCATCGACACGACCAGCACGCCGACTCCCATCGACCGGTTGCCGCTGTTGATCGCCCACAAGCCGGCCAGAAACGCCACGCCCCCGCAGGCCAGGCTGCCCATCAGCCCCCCCCGCGCGGGGATCAACGTGGGATTGGCCAGATGCACCACCAGGAACAACGCGGCGACGAACACGGCGATCAGGGCAACCACGCCGGGCAACGCGTTTTCTTCTTCCAGGTCCGCGGCGGACGAAGACGAGCGACCGCCTCCCCCCAGCATGGCCAGCCCGCGCTCACGGCTTTCGACAATCGTCCAGACCTTGTTCAACCCGGCCAGTGTCAGCACTTCCAACACCATCGGGTTCTGATTGGCAACAATCATCTTCCCGTTTTTTTCCTTCACCGATTTGAACATCCGCACGACAAGCGCCACCTGGGCGCTTCCCATGTAGCTCAGCGGGCACAAATCGACCAGCAAATTCGGGTTCGAGATGTTCTGCAACTTCTCCAGGATTTCCGATCCCACCTTCTCGATGTCGGACCACGGAACCTCGTTCAATTCCGGTTGCAACGACACGATCACGCGCCGATTTTCCATCTCCAACCGATACGGAAGCTGTTGACTCATGTCGTGGGGCCCGTCTTGCTGCGGAAATTCAACTGGTTTATGACCAACGCCGGAGAAAACATCGCACGCCTGCACCCTCGAGGGGAGAAATCCCCGCTCAGCATAGGCGTCAAAACCGAAGGCGTCTACGGAATCAGAATCGTTGATGGGACAGATTGATCGGGTGATATCTTCCATCAGACATGAGCAATCGGCAATAGCCCCGCTGCGGAATTCAAAAAAAATTGATGTCTCGCACCTTGACTTTAGTCGTGCCGTCAATCCGCCGAACCTCTCCAGGGAGACTCTGCGTCGAAAGGCGACGGCGTGGCAGTTTCGTCGCAGCACGCTGCTCATTGCCGAATGCACCGACATTGCCGTTCCGGGGAAGTTCCTCATTGACAGCGATTTTTCGCCATGGCTAAGATTTTAGGTGGGTCTTTCCAGCGGCCGCTGCCCGTCCCGCCGCCGGAGAAGCTTCGTAGGTTGCCTGTTGACGGCCCAACTTCCAAGTGATGCGCCGATGAATACATTCAGCCGGATTTGCGTCGTCATCGCTGCGGCCGCCAGCTTGGCGTTGATGTCCTTCGCCGCGGCCATGCGCAGCGGAAACAATTGGATGGCCGAAGCGCAAAGCCTGGCTCCGGAATACATTTTAACGGTCAATCGGGGCGAACAGGGAACCGAGTACAGCATTGCCCATCGCACCGGCGCGGTCGTCAAGACGTCCAAGAACCTGGCCGAAGTCGTGGTCGCCGCCCGGCAAAAACTCGTCGGCGACCAGCAGAAGCAGTTGCAGTCGTTCCGTGAACAGATTGAAAAGTTGCAGCCTCAAATCGACGAAGCGGTGAAAGCCATCGCCGCGGACGAAGCCGGTCTGAAGGTGCGCGAGACGGCTCTCGTGCAGCAGTATGCGCAAGTGCGTGAAGAAATCGAGCGGGTCAATCGCGAAATCATCGACAAAGCCAATGAGGCGCAACAGATCCGTAGTGAAGGGCAGGAACGCCGCGAGGAAGGCTACCTGCGGCGCAATCAACTGGAGCTGCTGAGAAACGATTTATACGCTGCCAAAGTGCAGCATCAGAATCTGGTGGAAGAAGACTATCGGTTGACGGAACTGCGGGAACGTCTGCTGCGCCGCCGCCAGCAGCTGGAAGGTCAGCTCGGCGGGCAGCCACAACAGTTTTGAAGCTCCCGCGCTCGCCAAGGGCCTTGTCGGTGAGAGCCGCAAGCTCAGATGGGTTTTGAACGGGGGATGAAGGGAAGTCGCCATGACATTCATGGGCAAAGTGTTGATTGTCTTGCATCTCGTGCTGAGCATCGTGTTCATGGCGTTTGCCGGCGCGGTGTTCACGGCTCAGGCGAATTGGCGCGACCGGTTCCAGAAGACCGAAAAGTCCCTCGCCGATCTCCAGCGCAAACAGTCCGATCTGCAAACTGAGCTGGAAAAAGAAAAAACCGCGTTCGCCGCTAAAGAAAAAGAGCTGCGCGACCAAGTGACCACGCTCACCGGTGAAAAAGCCGGTTTGCAGGCGGAAAACGCCAAGCTCGCGACCGACAACAAAGACCTGAAGACCATGTTCGACGCCGAACGCGACGTGGCGCGGCTGAACACCGAGGAAGCGAACGAACGGGCCAAGGAATCGACCCTGCAACGGGAAAAGAATTCCGAACTGTACGCGTCTCGCAATGAAGTGATCGCTGAACTCAACCAACTGCGCGACAAAGTGTTCGCCATGGAATTGCAGCGAGAGGAGTTTGAACGCAAGTACGCCTTGCTGCTCAAGGACAGCGCTACGATGAGGGCGTTCCTCGCCTCGAAACGGCTGACCACCGACCCGCAGCAGATGACCGCTGTCACCCAACCGCCGACCGACGTCCGGGGAGTGATTCTCGATTCGCACAGACCCGAGCGGGGCGGCGAACAGATGGTCGAAATTTCCGTCGGGAGTGACGATGACCTCCGCGAAGGCCATCGACTGACCGTCTTCCGCGGCGACCAGTATCTCGGCGTCATTCAAATCACCAAGGTCAGCAAAGACGTTGCCGTCGGCCGCGTGATCGACCGCATGCCCAACAGAACCATCAAGGTAGGCGACAATGTCTCCACGAAGCTCTGAGGCGCCCGCGGCGCCCGGCATTTACGACGCGCTGCTGTTCGTCTCCGTCGTCGCGACGATCATCGGCATTGTCTGCATCTACCTCGAGTTGGCCCAATACGCGTTCACGCCGGCCGGCTCATGAGGCATGGCGACGCTGGTCAACCGCAGGGACGCCTTGGAGTCCGGCGCGCCGTCCGCGTATCACTGCGAATGAAATTCCTCGCCGCCGGCATCGCTTGGTCCCTGCTGGCGGCTGGCGTCGACGCGGAACAGCGACTGCGTTTCGTCGTCCAAACCGGAGACCATCCGCGACACGACTGTCCGCTCAAGGTGGCGCTCCCCCCTCAAGTCTCACAGTTCTCGCACGACTGGAGGCTCTGGGACGTCTCCACGGATCGCCCCACGCCGGTTTCCTGCCAATTCCTGAATTCGGATCACTCCGTTCTGGCATGGATCCTCTCCGGAGCCGTTCCTCCCCGCACGATTCGCCAGTTCGAATTCCGGCCGTCGCGCGTTGATGATCCGCCAATTCTGCCTCCGCCGGTCGCTCCGGTCGAGGTCGTCAGCCGTGATGAGTCGTGGGACGTGCGAATCGGCGAGAAGCCTGTCTTGCGCTATCATGGCGGACGCAGTGCGCCTCCCGAAGGGATCGATCCACGATTTGCACGAAGCGGCTACATCCATCCGGTCTGGACCCCGGACGGACAAGTCGTGACCGATGAATTTCCGCCCGATCATGCCCATCAGAGCGGAATTTTTCTGGCTTACGTCAAAACCGAATTCGAGGGACGCACGCCTGATTTCTGGAATCTCCTCGCCAACTCCGGCTTCGTTCGCACCGCCAACATCGTTTCCCTGTCGACAGGCGTTGTTTGCGGCGGCTTGCGCGTCGCGCACGAACATGTCGACAACGGCGTCTCCGGGGGAAAGGTCGCTTTGCGCGAAACCTGGGACCTTCGCGTCTGGCAATCCAGCGGCACAAACGGCTGGCGTTTTGACATCACCTCCGTCCAGGAATGCGCCTCGAGCGCACCGCTGCTGCTCAAAGAATATCATTACGGCGGGATGGCTTATCGAGGAGCGCGTGCTTGGACGGGAGACCAAGCCGTTTTCACCACGGCGAAGGGGAGCGATCGCGAAACCGGCAATCATGAGCGCGGCGCGTGGGTCGATCTCTCAGGGAAATCCGATCAGCAATGGTCGGGCCTGACGAGTTTCACCGATCCCGCCAATTTCCGATTCCCAGAACCCGTGCGACTCCACCCGAAAATGCCGTATCTCGTCTGGACTCCCTCCGTCTTAGGGGATTGGGCCATCACCCCAGGGCGTCCGCATGTGAGCCGTTATCACTTCCATGTTCACGACGGCCAATTGTCGCGGGAACAAGCTGAGCGGATCTGGGCGGAAATCTCCGATCCGCCGCAGATTGCCGTCAGCATTATCACGGAGTGATCTCGAGGTTCAACGGTTCGCTTCGCCGCGCTGTTTGGCTTACAGCGAATTCAAAAAGTTCAGCAGGTCTTGCTTGGAAGACGAGCTCAGCGAGTTGTACCGACTCAAAGCCCCGGCAGCCTGTCCGGCGTGCTTGCTGATCGCCGCCGTGACGGAGTTCGCCGTCCCGTCATGCCAGAGATTCGTGTTCGTGCTCACCCCCCACAGCGGCGTGGTGCGCATCCAGCTGCCGGGAATCGGTTGCCCGTTGGAGTTCGTCCCTTGCTGGATCTGGTCGCCGCTGGCTCCCATGTCATGAAGCAGAAAATCACTGTAGGGAGAGATGATCTGGTTGTCCAAGGCGGCAACGCCGGTGCTTGAGCCCGTGGTCCAGGTGGGATTATGGCAAGTCGCGCAGCCAATCGTCGAAAAGAGATTGCTCCCGCGGGAGACGCTGTTTTTCTGGGCGGTCGTTCTCGGTTGGTTGGAGGATTTCGGCGGGGCCGACAAGTCCATAAAATGTCCGGCGAGAATCACGGAATTTCCGGAATCGTTGACGCCCGGAAAGGGATTGTTATTCAAATTGGCGGGATTATTGAAGGCGGCATTCTCATTCGGAAAGAACGGAGTCGTGATCCCGATTTCATTCAGGAAGGCGTCCGCCGCAAAGCTCGTCGAGTTCGGATGCTGGCATTTTTGACCGATACGCCCCACGCGAGTCTCCCCGGTGACGGCATCCACGACGATCCGCGCTTGCCCCGCCGTCGTCGTGTCCGAACTGGTTTGCGACGCCTGCAGCGCCAAGATGCTCTGATCCGGAATGTTGCCGATCAATCCCAGGCCCCGCGTCGTCATCGAGCGGCGGAAGGCAACCGGCACATTCGTGGGAATGGTCTCGGCCACAAATCGTGGCAGCGATTTGATCTGGATGTTCGGGCCCCCGTCCGCGTACTGCAGCGTTCCCTCTCCGATGATCTGGCCGCGCGCGAACGAACCGTTCCCGTTCGGGTGACATCGCGTGCATCCCACGTCGTTATAAATGGGTCCCAAGCCCGTCTGCGCCGTCCACGTTTTTGTAAAGATCGATTGTCCCTGAGTAAACAGGCTCTTCTGTGCCGATGTCAGCCCGGGCAAGGCGACGGCTTGAAATTGGATTTGCCCATAGGAGGTTCCGACGGTCAACAGCAGAGCGACGGCAGGCAACGTCAGGCGAATCATGCTCAGACTCCTTTTCCGGAAGCGAGAGAGAAATCGGCCACCGTAGCGCGGAGATGGCTGGTGACAGTTCGAGGGGATGTATATGAACTGACGCGTGTCCCGAATGCGAGCCCACCGTCTTCTGGGAGCCTGTCGAGGATGAGGGAGACGTCAGAGAAGGGCCAGGGCATTGCGAAAACGAGCCGGCATTCAGGCCTGCGACCCTGCAAGTTGTCAGTGCTGCCGGGACGATTCCGGGCGTCGCGCCATCCACGTCGCAACGGAGAGATTTTCCGGAGTAAGTTCCGCCCTGATTTCATCGCCCGCCCACTTTTCTTCCATCCCGGCCCTGATCCACAACGATCCCGCTTCATGCGGGCGCTGGTGACGATTTAGATAATGGGTGCTCTGAACCAGATCCATCAAATACACCATTCGAGACGCTTAGGTTATATGCGAAGACAATAATGTCAACAAAAACAACGAAGATTTTCACGATTACGAAGTATCTGCGGCGCGCGGAGAACGCAAAATGTAAAGATAGGAAACATGGGGTATCGCAAATGCCAGATTGGATCTTTGACCACTGCTTCGATCAATTGGCAGGCAATTTAATGACAAGCTCATATGTGGTAAATGGCCCGATGAGTTTGCACCAAAACTCGCTTGCCATTCCGTTGGCATTCAAGCGTCTAGAGGCCCCGTGAGTTCCGCATCGGAGGCAATGCGCAGCACCCACGGCACGCGTGGCAATTACCAAAGAAAGATCGCTAATGTCCGACGGCGTCCTGACCAGCCAGCCGAAATCGATCAGTCCGGTCAATCTGCATGACGCGGCCATCGTGAACGATCAATGTCACCTGGCCGAACCGCAAACCCTGCAGGGCGTTCAGAATGGCCCGCGACACAGGATCGGGAAGCGTCTCCAGGCGTTGGCGATCGGACGCGAGTGATTTCTCAGGCTCCTGGGACTGAGCAGGCATGGTCATGGAATGATCTCCTGATCCGAACGACGTCCGGATCTCGCTTCACATCGAACTCAAATCGCATAGTCATCCGGGACGAACACTCGCACCCGCTTCGGCGTGGCAAACAATTCGTCACCCGGCTGCGGCATCAGCTCATGATATCGATCCGCGGATAAATCGACGTTCAACGCCACTCCGAACGAATCGGAATGGAGCCGCACCCGGGTCACCGCCCCGGCGGGATTCACATGGACGACTTTGACCGGCAGACTGGAATCGTGATTTCGCAGCCGGTGCAGTTCCACTTCATGCGGCCGAACATACGCGGTCGCCGTCCGCGATTCCGCATGTCGATATTCCGGATAATCGACGGCGAAATCTCCCAGGTGCATTTTCCCCGCTTCCAATCGACCATGGAAGACGTTGACGTGCCCCAGAAAATCCATGACGAACGGCGTGGCCGGATGATCGAAAACTTCCTGGGGGGATCCCGCCTGTTCGATCTGGCCCTGACGCATGACCACGACCTGATCGGCCACTTCGAACGCTTCTTCCTGATCATGCGTGACAAAGACCGTCGTCACATGCATTTCTTCATGCAGCTTGCGCAACCAGGTGCGCAATTCCTGGCGAACCTTCGCGTCCAGAGCGCCGAATGGTTCATCCAGCAGCAACAACTTCGGCCGCACCGCCAGCGCCCGGGCCAAGGCCACGCGTTGCCGTTGACCACCCGACAGCTCCGCCGGATATCGCCGCTCCAATCCGTCCAATCGCACGAGACCCAGCAACTCGCGCACGCGCGCTTTGACCTCGGCATTCGAAACCTTGCGGACACGCAGACCGAACGCCACGTTTTCAAAGACGGTCATCTGACGAAACAGCGCATAGTGCTGAAAGACGAAACCGACGTCCCGATCGCGCGCCGCCAGCCGGCTCACGTCCGTGTTTTCGAAATGAATGGCGCCTTCATCAGCGTGCTCCAGCCCCGCGATGATGCGAAGCAACGTCGTTTTTCCCGAGCCCGACGGTCCCAGCAGCGCCAGCAACCCTCCGGCGGGAACGTCCAGAGTCACGTTATTCAAGGCCGTAAACGCCCCGAATCGTTTGTTCACATTCACAATCTGAATGCTCATTCGGGCGTCTCCTCAGCGTCCGCCGCGGCCAGCTGCGCCGCCACGGTCGATTCCAGCCAATATCGGAAGAACAGCGTCGCCAAGGCCATCAACGTCAACAGCGACGCCACGGCGTAGCACGCCGACATCTGCCCTGGCTGCTGAAACAGTTTCTCCACGCGAATCGGCAGCGTGTCCGTTTCTCCGGTGATCCGCCCCGAGACGACATACACCGCCCCGTATTCGCCGATCGCCCGCGCATTGCATTGGATGATGCCGAATAGCAACCCCCATTTGATATTTGGCAGCGTCACGCGCCAGAACAGCTGCCATCGGTTCGCCCCCAGGCTGACCGCCGCGACTTCCTCCTCGCTTCCCAGCGATTCCATCAGCGGAATCAACTCACGAGCGACGAACGGCAAGGTCACGAAAATCGTCGCCAGCAAAATCGACGGCCAGGCGAACAGGATCTTGATCCCGTGACTGATCAGATAAGGACCAAAGTAACCCTGCGCGCCAAACAACAGCACGAACATCAGTCCCGCCACCACCGGCGAGACGGCAAACGGCACGTCCAACAGGGTGATCAGCAGCGTCCGGCCCGGAAACTTGAATTTAGTGATCAACCACGCGGCGGCTAAGCCGAACAGCGTATTCATCGCCACGGCGACCGGAGCCACCGTCAGCGTCAACCAAAGGGCATGCCGTGAATCGGGATCGACGAACAGGTTTTGATAATAGTTCTGGCCTCCTTGTCGCAACGTCGGCCAGAATTCGGAGAGCAGGGCCGTGAGTCCCGGCGAACTTTCGATCCGCGGTCGCAGCAAAACCTGGCGGCTGATTTCGCCCGCCAGGCCTTCGACCCATCCGCTCATGCCCAACGCTTGAATAAAGACATACGCCAGCGGCACCACGATCAACCCGCCGATGAGGGCATAGGCCGCGCCAATCAGCAGCGCGCGGAGCCAGAGCGGTTCGTTGGACACCAGGGCGCCGGCAACCCGCCGCGTGCGCAGAGTCTTAGAATGCATCGCGGTGCCTCCGCTGTTCGAGCCAGTTGATAACGCCTAACGCGGTGAACGATCCGGCCAACAGCACCATTGCGATTGCCGTCGCTTCGGCGTAGGCGAATTCTTCCAGGCGAATGATGATCAGCATCGGCGCAATCTCGGTCCGAAACGGCCGCATGTCGGATATGAACACCAGCGACCCGTATTCTCCCAGCCCGCGGGCGAACGACAGCGCGAAACCCGTCGTCAGGCTGGATCGCAGGCTCGGCAGCAACACCCGCCAGAACGTCTGCCAGCGACTGGCCCCCAGCAGCGCCGCCGCTTCTTCGATGTCGCCTTCCAGGCTCTCCAAAACGGGTTGCACCGTCCGCACGACGAATGGCAGCCCGAGGAACACCAGCACGATGACGATTCCCAGTTTGGAATTGGCCGCCGAGATGCCGATCGGCACCAGAAACCGCCCATACCAACCGTTCTTCACCAGCAGGCTCGAGAAGACCAGCCCGGCCACCGCCGTCGGTAATGCGAACGGCAGGTCGATGAGCGAATCCATCAAACCGCGCCCGGGGAAGCGGTACCGGACCAGCACCCAGGACAACAAGAGGCCCGCCACGACGCTCACCGCGCCGGCGACCGCGGACGTCCCGAACGTCACCAGATATGCCGCACGCGCACGCTCTGTCCAGGCGGCGGCCAGAAATTTCGACGGAGTCAGCGTTGCCGCCTTCAGGACGCATCCTGCCAGCGGCAACAGCATCATTCCCGTCAGCCAGAGGAGCGTCACCGTCAACGCCGGTGCGAACCCTGGCAATACGCGTTTCGATTTCGACCAGAACATCATCGGCCTCCCGTGGTCGGGTCAGCGAGTCGATCAATTTCCATGATTTCGTCAGTTCAACTGGGTTGACGGGCGGCACTCCACCGCCTCACCTGCAACATGTCCGCATCGACGTCTCTCACAGGGTTCGGCGTCGATGCGGAAATACATCTATTTCAATTCCAGCGGCGGTATCTCGGTCGCTCCCTCGCCGATTTCGACCAGCAGATCCGTGGTCTGCACGGTCGCGTATTTCTTCGGCAGATCGTTCGGCATCGTCACGGCGACCTGTTTGACGAACTTGACGGCATGATGCACCACCGTGGCTTTATAGGTCCCCGCCGGCGCACCATCGCCCGCCTGATTGGTCCAGACCACGAACTCACCGGTTTCAGACGATCTGGCCTTGGGTCGGATCGACTCCGGCATCGATTCATCCGCGGGAAACAAGGCAATTTCCGCGTCGACGATCGGCTGGCCCTTATAGGTGACGACCCCTTTGGCGGGGTAAACCGTCTCCCAGGGTTGTTTCTGTTTTCCGCAACCCCACAAGAAGGGCGTCAACAAGATCGCAGAAATCAGTGCCGTTCGATTCCTCGAAGGGCTGTTAATAAACGGCAACACGCTCAAATCTCCTCGTTATCAAGCTCGACGGATCAAAACATTACAGAGACAGCGAAGCTGGGGCGGACTTTCGCCAGCCCCAGCCCTGCGCTGCTTCGAAAGTCACGTCTTAGAACTCACCCACGACTTCGGCGCCGGCCGGAGTGACCAGCGAGATGAACGTCGCGAAGTTGATATTCTCGTTGAGAAAGCGGACCGAGCCGTCTCCCAGCGCGAAATGGGCGCCACCCACGTGGAACGAATACGGAGCCCCCGTCCCGTGAGTCAACGGGGCCGTGCCCAGGATCGTCGGGGTGGTAATGCCCGCGGCGCCATAAGCCAGACCTTTGATGTTCTGCCCGTTGGTCGCGTTGATGGCCACGCTTCCACCGAGCTGACCCGTGGGATCCACGGTTCCGCCCCAGATGAACAGGTCGCTGGCGGGACGCGCCCAGCCACCGGAATTCAAACGGTCCGTCGTGGTGGACGAGCCGTCCGTATCGGTCAAGGCGTTACCCGTTGTCAGCTTCTTGCCCTTGACGTACACGTACGGTCGCCCGGCGGATTCAGCAATCGCCAAGGTGTTCGACAGACCGTCGGTGACGTTACGGAACTGATAACCCTTCTCGGTTTGCAGCCCCGTGGAAGCGCTGATCACTGCGTTCTTCGGGAACAGACCGCGCACGTACGTGAAACCCGAACCACCCGAGGAGAAGGCCTCAGCCGGATCCACATACGATTCCGGAGCCGCTGCCAGCCCAAGCGTCGTGGTGAAAACCCCAGGGGCAATCCCGAAAATCGGCGAATAGCTGGTCGTGGAAGCGATCCCCGTCGTGAACGTGCCGCCGGCCGTCTTCGGCGGGGCGGTGTCCAGCACGCCGGCATCGACGTCCGTCGGGCACTGGAACGCGGGCAGCTTGGTTTGAGACAACGGGATATTCGTCGTATTGTCCCAGTTAATCGTCTGATTGTACTGGTTGAAGATGTTGGCTTGATCGAGATAAGGCAGCAGCAACGTCAAGGCCGCCACGCGCGTCGTACCGGCCTGCGGCGGACGGAGGCTGCTCGGCAGCCGTCCGTAGGTGCTTTCAAAATTGTGGAAAGCCAGTCCGAGTTGCTTCAGATTATTACGGCATTGAGTCCGTCGCGCTGCTTCGCGCGCCTGCTGCACCGCCGGCAACAGCAGAGCAATCAAGATCGCGATAATGGCGATCACCACCAGCAATTCAATCAACGTGAAACCGCCGCGGGCGCTTCGCCGCGGACTTTGCAAACCTGACCGAGTCATAACTGAGATCCTCCCATTTTCAGAAAATTCAACTGACCTTTACGGAGCGACGAGCGACGCACCCTACGCTTGCCTCTGATTTTTTGCTTTGCCTCAACCGCTGGTCGCAGTTAACAACACATGATTGTTCTCCTTGGCTCGCAGTTCACCGCCTCGTGGATCCAGGCCGCGCGGATCCAGTACGGCCCCGTTTTATTTCCAAAGTCTTCTGGCCGGATTGAGGAATCGCGGCGATCACCCTATTCAAACGCCTCTTCGTGCCGCTCGATTTTTTGGCGAATCGACTGCAACATCAGCCCCCGCCAGCTGAACCAACCCGTCAGCAATAACACCGCCGCCCGCTTCAGCCAGACGGAAACACTCCTTTGTTGTCCGCCTGGCTGAGCGGACGACGCCACATGTTTTTCCTCACCGGAGCGCAGCAGCCGAACCCGCTGCTCCACAGACTCGATCCCGTTAATGCGTCGCAACGCCTGCAGCGCCAGCAACAACTCGAGATCATCTTCCAAAGTTCCCAACAGCAGGGCGCGCCGCTCGCGCACTTCGACCCACAATCGCGAGAACGACAAAACCCCCGTCCGGTACAGCGCTTGTTGCGCATAGCACTCCAACTGCGCGTCCGTCGGCGGAAGCTGCACCCTGAACTCGACACCCGTCGCCATCCGACCGTCCGTCCCGGCGGCAGCGAGATCCAATCCGCCGGTTGTCTCAGTCGCTACGTCATCCTGCCGGGCAGGGAACTGTCCTGCGATTTGATCCCCACGCAACAAACCGGCGAAATACACCCGGGACGGTTGCGGCGCCGGCGCTCGGAGCGGCAGCCGCGTCTTCACCGGGGCCAGCGCTTCCGTCGAGGGCTGAAATCGAGGTGCAGAGGATAAATTCGACACGGTCAATCACTTTCCGTTATGGAACACGCGCGGCGCAAAGCCGGCGGTGGGTGCTGATGAAATGACGGTTTACAACTCGGAAGGAACCTTCGCCTCTTTGGGCGGCACCTGATAAATCAGGTCGAACACGCCGCCATCGGCGAAGAACTTGCCTTGAGCCTCGTCCCAACTCGCCACCAATCTCGTCACCGGAAACCGCTGCACCTCGGGAAACTTCTCTTTGTGCTGCTCAAACACAGCCGGATCGCTCGGACGGTAATAGTGCTTGGCGAAAATCGCCTGACACTCCGGCGTGTACAGAAACTGGAGATATTCCTCCGCCGGAGCACGCGTCCCTTTGCGATCCACAATCGTGTCGACGACCGCCACCGGCGGATCCGCGAGGATGCTCAACGGAGGAAAGACGATTTCCAGTTCCCCCTTCGACTCTTCCGTTTCCAGATGGGCTTCGTTTTCCCAAGTGAGATGCACATCGCCAATTCCCTTCTGGGCGAAGGTGACCGTCGCGCCTCGGGCGCCGGTATCCAGATTGGGAATGTGCTGAAACAACTGCGTCACAAAATCCCGGGCCTGATCTTCCGAGCCCCCGTTCAAGATCACGCTGCCCCAGGCCGCCAGGAACGACAGCCGCCCGTTGCCCGAAGTTTTCGGATTCGGCGTGATGACCTCGACCCCCGGCTTGATCAAATCGGGCCAATCCTGAATCTTCTTCGGATTCCCCTTGCGCACCACAAAGACGATCGTGGAGGTGTAGGGCTGGCTGTGATACGGCAACCGCTCTTCCCAGCCATCCTTGATCAACCCCTTCTTGCGCAACTGATCGGTATCGGGCCACAACCCTAAGGCCACGACATCCGCCTCCAACCCGTCAATCACGGCTCGCGCCTGACTTCCCGACCCGCCATGCGATTGCTTGACCTTCAACGGCGCCCCGTGTTCTTGCTCGTATTTCGCACTGAAGACCTGATTGATGTCTTTCCAAAGCTCTCGCGTGGGATCGTTCGAAACATTGAGCAGTTCGACCGCTTTGCCTCCAGACCCTACGGCCGAAGACGCCACGTCTGAACTGCACCCAAAGGCGCTGAGCAGGGGGAGGGCCAACAGCGCGATCAACCGAAACTTTGTCATAATCCTCAAAACCCGATCTATGTGCGACTTAGTAGGTGGTATATAAGCCTAAAAAAAAAGAGAATCAGATCCCATCACCGTAAACAAACGCTGGACTGAAGACTTCCTCTTTGCGGACGATTGAGCCCGAATAAACGGTCCCCAAATTCGCCCCATCCATCATCCGCGTGATGTAATTGCGGACGTCCAACAACACTCGACGAAATCGACAGACATTTTCCTGCGTGCAAGGTTCATAGTGGCTGGTCGAAACACAGGCAATCGGCGCCAGAATTCCGTCGAAGTGACGAACGACCTGACCCATGGTGATTTCTCCGGGCGGCTTGGCGAGCACAAACCCGCCGTCCCGCCCCGCGATGCTCGCCACCCAGCCTCGGGACTTCATCTCTAACATGATATGCTCTAGAAACTTACGCGGAATGTCGTTGGCTTCCGCCAACTCCCGAATGGAAACCGGGCCCTTACCATAACTATCCCACCAGGGACACCGGAGGCTGCAGCGCGTAATCAGATTTCCGCGATAGTTTCATCGTCGATGCGCACTAGGCAAATTCAGCAAATCACGACCAACAAGGTCGGTATTCTATATCGCTTCACAACTTTGTCAAGCAATTCCACAAAGAATTGGAAATTATTTTGGAATTGAAGGCTCACTCACGTCGTCGCCATCCTTCGCGGATTTCGGGCGCTGCAACGCTTCCTCTCTTTCCGACGCGTCCGTATGCTCAGTCGGATCGTCACAGGGTTTTCACGTTCTCGCTCAGGCGGTACGCCCATGCGCATCCCATTCTTTGCTACCACGCTTTTAATGACCCTGCTCGCGATTTGCTCGGCACCGGACGCCTCAGCCGACGGCCCAAAAGACAATGATCCTCACCAGGTCCGCCCAGTTCCCAAAGTCGGCATTGAAGTCGCCGACACCGATCGCCAGGAACTCGAAGCCGGATTATCAAAACTCGGCGCGCTGCTCGACCAATTACGTCCAAAGGGGACGATTGAGACGACCGGCGAGTTGCGGGCCTGGGATTGCTATGCCGACGTGGCGATCTTCCATCGAGCCGTACGCGTCGCTCTCCAAGACCAGGAGTTTTTTGACCCCAAGGAAGTCGTCGCGGCGAAAAAACTGCTTGAAACCGGGCTCGAACGAGCGCAGCAACTCAAAGCCAGTGAACTTCCCTGGGTGGCGCCGTGGCAAAGTCAAACCGGATTGGTCGTGCGCGGCTACATCTCGCATATCGATCACACCCCGCAACCGTACGGACTCGTGATTCCCGAAACATTCTCCGTAGACCAGTCGCAGGGGACGCGGATCGATCTCTGGTTTCACGGCCGGGGAGAAACGCTCAGCGAAGTCAATTTCCTCACGCAGCGGATGACGAGCGTCGGTCAGATCTCTCCGCCGGACACCATCGTGTTGCATCCCTACGGACGGTACTGCAATGCCAATAAATTCGCCGGAGAGATCGACACGCTGGAAGCGCTCGCGGCGGTGCGCCGCAATTATGGCTTGGAACAGACTCCCGTCGCCGCGCGGGGATTTTCCATGGGAGGCGCCGCCTGCTGGCAATTCGCGGTGCACTATCCGGCATTATGGTTCGCCGCCAATCCCGGAGCCGGCTTCTCCGAGACGCCCGAGTTTCTGAAGTTCTTCCAACACGAAACGCTCACGCCTCCGTGGTGGGAAGAAAAGCTCTGGCGGTGGTACGACTGCCCCGGGTATGTGGCCAATCTGAAATCGCTGCCGGTCGTCGCCTACAGCGGCGAAAACGACATCCAAAAGCAGGCGGCCGACATCATGGCAGCCGCCTACGAACAAGCGGGAATGAAACTCCTGCATCTCATCGGGCCAAAGACCGGGCACAGTATTCATCCGGACTCGGCCAAAGAGATTGAATCGAAACTCGCGGCATGGCGCGCTGCCGTTGGCGAATCCCAACCTCTCGGGCGGGACGAATTCGTCACCTATTCGCTGATCTACCCGCAATTCCGCTCGGGACGAATTCTGGGCCTCCAGGAGCACTGGGAACCGGCGCATCTGACGGCCCAGGTCTCGCCGACCGGCGAGATCGACGTCACCACCCGCAACATCACGGTGTTTCATCTCGCGGCCCCGCATTTGACCGGAAAACAGGAATCGGCCCTTAAGCACGGGATCCGTATTGATGGCCAGTTGTTGAATGAAAACTCATTAAACGCTCCGGTGTCGCAACACCTGGGCTATGCATTGATCGACGGCGTCTGGAAGCCCACGACTCACCAATCACGGCTGGAGTTGACCGCGAACAAAAAGAACGACGCCACCTGCGGGCCAATCGATCATGCGTTCATGACGAGTTTTATCTTCGTCAAACCGACCGGCCGGTGCGCCCACCCCGCAGTCCAGCAATGGGTCGAGGCCGAAATGGATCGGGCGATCACGCAATGGCGACGGCAATTCCGCGGAGACGTCCGCGTGATGCTTGACTCCGAAATCACCGAAGCCGACGTCCGCAGCAGTCATGAAGAACTCCGCTCGGCCAACCTGATCCTGTGGGGCGACCGGCAATCCAACCGATGGATCGCCAAGTTCGCCGATCAGCTTCCGATCCGCTGGACCGACACGGAAATTGCCGCCGGCGATCAGACGTTCGATGCAGCACAGCATGCCTTGATCGCCATCTATCCCAACCCGCTGAATCGCAGCCGATACATCGTCCTCAACAGCGGATTCACCTACCGCGAGTACGATTATCTCAACAACGCCCGGCAAACGCCCAAGCTCCCCGACTGGGCGATTGTCGATTTGCGCACGCCGCCGAACAGCCGCTGGCCGGGTAAGATCATCGCCGCCGACTTCTTCGATGAAGCCTGGCGACTCAAGCCGGCGCGCAACATCGCCCCTTAACGGCGATTCGAAGCCGCGTCCGGCCGTTTTGGCGCGGGCCGGTTCGCTTTCGACAAACTCCGCGTGAAGGCTTCCCACGAGGCCTTGTAATCCTGCGGCACCGGAGCGCGACGCACGCCGCTCTGATCAATTTCCCGATTCGGCGAGTTTTCCCCCGACCGCTTCGCGCCGCCCGATTTCAAATCCAGGCTTTTCAGCATCTCTTCGAACTGTCGGCGACGCGCTTCATCCTGCGGAGTCAATTCGCCGGCGGACTTCTCCAACTGTTTCGCCAGCCGATCGGTAAATCGCTTCAATTGATCAGGAGTCCACCCCAGGTCGTCCAGGAGCTTCGGGTCGACACGGTCGTTGTTCAAGTCATCGCGCACGCGCTGGAGCACAAGCTCCGCCGCCTGGCGATTGTATTCCAGATTGGCCTCCTCGGGATTCGCCGGCGTGGCATCGGCATGACCACCCTCACCGCCCGTGCCCTGACCATCCGTCCCATCGTTTTGAGAGGAGCCGCCCGAATCTTGACTCGTCTTGGGACTGTTGCTTGGCGAATTTCCCGGGGACTTCGAAGGTTTGCTTCCCGATCCCTGGCTCGACGATTTCCCTTGGCTCGATTGTTCCTGGTTCGATTGGCCGGATTCAGAGCCCTCAGCGTTCTCATTCTCATTACCTGACGGGGACTCGGCCGGTTCGCCTGAGGGCTTGTCGGATTGAGATTTCCCTGTTTCGCCGGTCTCTTTTTCCCCGGACTGGCCTCCCGGTTTGCCTTGCTCACCTCCCGGTTTCGATTGGGAACCCTGTCCCTGGCCTTGTTCGGAACCGGCATCTCCTTCGGCCTCATCGGACCCCGATTCTTTGCCGGGCGTACTCGATTTTTCTCCAGGCCCCTGGGTTTTGCTTCCGGAATTGCCTTGCTTGTCCTGCTTGGAGCCACCCGCCTCGCCACCTTGCGGCTGATCGGCACGCTGCCCCTCTTTTCGGCCGGGGCCTTTCATTTCTTCATCCGAGGCTTCAGGATCGCCATCGCTGTTCTGCTTAGCGGCCGGAGATTTTTGCGTGGGGTCGTCGTTCTCGCGGCCCTGGTCCCCCTTAGTCGCATTGGCCTGCGGATTCTTCTGCGCGGAGGGCATTTTCGAAGTTTGCGAGTCGTCGTCGGACGCCGTTCCTGCTCCTGGCCGACGGTTCTCGGAACCATCGCTGTTGCGCTCCGTTTTCGAGCCGTCCGAACCGTCTTCGCCAGAAGGATCGGACTTTTCGCCGGAGGACTTTCCGGACGACTTGTTCTGCGAACTCTTCGATTTCGCCCCGGACCGTTCTTTCTCTTGGCCCGAAGTTCCTTTCTCGCCGGACTGGTCGCCGGATGCGTCGCCGCCCGCCTGCTCATTGTCTTGGCCTTCCGAATCAGAAGACGAGCCGCCGGGTTGCTGTGATGGCTTGCCATCCCGCCCCGGCCGATTCCCTGACCCCGACTCCCGTTTCTCTGAACTGCCAGTCTTCGACGGGTTGTTCTTGCGGATTGATTTGAAGGCGGTTCGCCGGCGGAAGAGGACTTGTTCTCGCCGGATTCGGACGACTCGCCACCGTTTTCCGCCGACTTGTTGTCTGGTGCCGGCTGTTTTCCCGGCGATGTCGGCGACGTTTTGTTCTGGGACGTGCGCGCGGAGTTTTTCTGATTCGGTTCCCCCGGGGGATTCATCGGCTGCCCACCTTCGGCACTTTTCTCTGGCGAATTCTGCTCTGCCGAATCGCCGCCGGCCGTTCCTGGTTTCTGACCCGCGCCATCTTTTCCCTGCGGCTGACCCTTCTTGCCGGTTTGCCCGGGCAGATCCTGAGGCTCGCCGTTTTCATCGCCTCCGGACGAATTCGCGGCTGAGGGATCTGATTTGCTCTTCGGGTCTCCGGAGGCAGGCTTCGATCGAGTCTCCCCGGATTTCTCGTCGCCCGCGGCTTTGTCAGCGGCCCCGGCCTCTCCGTTCGGCATCGGTTGCGACGAATCACCCGATTTTGAATCATTTCCCTCGCTCGTTGCGTCTCCGGATTTCTTCTCGCCGGAATTTCCTCCCGACGAACGATCGTCCCCTGATTCGGACCCCTTGGATTCCGGCATCGGTTCAGGGCGTTTCTCCTGTTGTTCCGCGGCGTCACCGGCGTCTTCCGCGGGTGGCTCTCGCTTTTGATTCAACCGCTGATTGAGTCGGCGGAGCGCCTCGTCATCGTCTTCTCCTTCCGGACTCAGCGGCGTCTCACCCGCCTTTTCCGGCGCCTGCTCTCCTGCGGAACTCGAGGGATCTCCCGATCCTTGCTTTCCGGGTTGCGACAATTGGCGCGCCGCTTGACCTTGGCCGCGTTGTTCGGCGGACTCGGTTCCTTTGTTCTGTGGTGCTTCGTCCTGCGGTTGGTCTGGCCGGTCGGATGGCTGTTCCGCGCGCTCCGATTCCTCCCGCTCGGATTGGTCACGCCCTGGTTCCGCATCGTCTTCTCGATCGCCGGAGCGAGCTTGCGCCCCCTCTCGGCGCTCCTGTTCTTCATTGGCTTCCGCCAATCGCTGGTCCCGCTGCTGCTGTTCTTCGGCAAGTTGCTCGGCGGCCTGCTGTTTGGAAACAGGTTGTTCAATTTTGATCTTCAGCCGGGGAGTGTTCTTGCGGTTCCGCCGCGGCTGTTTGTTGTCAAAGGCTTCCACCCAGAATTCGATTTCCTCGCCCGGCTTCAAATGCAGCGGTTCCAATTCCAGATTGTGCTTGAGGGTGACCCGCTGTTGCCTGCCGTCCGACAATGGCTCGCGAAGAATGGATTGTCCGTCTTTTTCCGCCAGCACGTTGATGTACCCCAACTCGAAATCGGGGTCGCTCGCCTGGATCAACAACGGAACCACTGCGTTGCTCGCCGCTTCGAGATCACGTTCCGGATACATCAGCGCCACTTCCGGCGGTCGGTCCGGCCGAATCACGATGTCATAGCTCACCGGCGACGGATCGACTTCGCCCGCTTCATTGCGGCATTGGATGCGATAATGCTTCGGAAACGTGCCGTCCGACCGAAAGTCCAACTTCCAGGTCGCGCGCAAATTCGTGCCGTCGGTCACCGTGACGGGAATTTCCTCGCCGGTCGGCGGCGACTGAGGATCGTTCAAAAACTGCATCACCGCACTTTTTGCCGGCTTGTCCGAGGTCGCCGTAATGACCGCTTCGGCGCCTTCCCAGCCTTCAATCTTGCCTCCGGTGCTGACGGCGTCTTCGAGTTTCATGTAGGGTGGAAAGTGCAGGTCGACTTGTCTGACCGTCGCCGAGGGCGGTTGATGCACGGTCACGCGATAACGGGTCGAGATGCGCATCGCCGGCGCGACGATGACGTAGGAAAAATCCTGCAACACGCCGGTGCCATTTTCCCCGGCAAACAACCCGCGGAACCGCGTCGATCCCGTCGACTCGGGCCGCAACTGCATCGCTTCATCCTGGATCCGGCCGTCGGCGGTCGTGTACAGCAATTGCACGGTCTCGGGAATTTCCCCCGCCAAGACGACGCTTGACATCCATCCGGCCGCGCAGCAGCAACGTCGCATCGCCGGGCGCGACTTCGCGAATTTCCGTGCGGGTGACGGCGTGGGCCCGCGCAAAGGGGACGATTCGCCAGAGCGCCGAGCTGATCTTCTTGGGCGAAAACAGGGCATATCCGCAGAACAGGATCAAAATGGACAACAGGGCGTAGCTGGCCAGCAGCAGCGGACGATGATCGACCGCCTGCGCGACGTCCAACTTGGACAGCTGCGTCGCCGCCCGCTTTTCCATCGTCAGCAGGACGCTGGGATGGACCGACCGGCCGGCGTCCCGCAGATCGACCCAGTTCAGCAGGTTGCTGCCCAGGGCAGGGGAGGCGTGTTCCAGTTCCCGGGCGGCGAAGAGCCGATTCACGCGCCGCAGCGACGGCCAAATCACTGTCCACGCCGTCCAACCGCAGCAGGCGCCGATTAACAGCAGGAACCAGCACCAGCGCGCGCCTACGCTGAAGCCCTCGGCGATCACCCAATGATCGAGCACGACGAACGTCAGCAGTAATCCCAACAGAATGGCAAACGCCGCGGCCAGCGCGGCGAGCAAGTCATTCGACTTGATCGACTTGCGCGTTTTGTCGAGCTGAAACTCAACGTATTCGTCAAAGTTGACGTAACGCTCGTGATTCGGGGGCGTGCTCGCGGCCGACATGAGGGTCTTCCCGGAGACAGGTTCGTGCACCGCACCTATTTTAACAAACCAGAGTCTTCGGAAGAGTCTTTCTGGTCTGGTTTTTTGACGATCCGCCATGATTTCTGCTGATTCACATCGACGCTTTCATTGCCGGCGAAGTTCCGATTACGGGCGGCGCACAGAACAATTGAGAGAAAATGGCAGGGCGAGGCAGGCCTGCGATCAGGCGCGGAACTTGATATCATGGATCGTTGCGCTGGTCGATTTTCCGGTTCACTTCCCCTGACGATTGCATCCGAACCGCCATGGAAACCCCGTATACCGCTCTCGCTCGACGGTTCCGGCCGCAAACTTTTACGGAAGTCGTTGGCCAGGAACGAATCGCCACCACGCTGCGAAATGCCATCCTGGAAGGCCGGGTGGCGCACGCGTATCTGTTCACCGGAGCGCGGGGCGTCGGCAAAACGTCCATGGCCCGCATTTTTGCCAAGGCGCTCAACTGCCCGCACGCGGCCGACGCCGTCCCATGCAACGAGTGTGAAATCTGCCGGGGAATTGCGGCAGGGCAGGACGTGGACGTCTCGGAAATCGACGGCGCCTCCAACCGGGGGATCGACGACATTCGCACGCTGCGGGCCAATGTGAACGTCAAGTCGATGCGGTCCCGATACAAAATCTACATCATCGACGAAGTCCACATGCTGACCAAAGAGGCCTTCAATGCGTTGCTGAAAACGCTGGAAGAGCCGCCGCCGATGGTCAAATTCCTCTTTTGTACGACCGAGCCGAACAAAGTTCCCGACACGATTCTCTCGCGTTGCCAGCGCTTCGATTTCGGCACGATCGCCACCTCAGAAATCGTCCAGCGCCTGCAACAACTGGCCGACGCGGAAGGGTTTCAAGTCGAGCCAGCCGCCTTGGAACTGGTCGCCCGCCGTGCCGCCGGGTCGATGCGAGACAGCCAGTCATTATTCGACCAGCTCCTGTCGTTCGGCTCGGAACAAATCACGACGGACGACGTGCATAGGTTGTTTGGCACAGCGCCCGACGAGCGGCTGATCGAATTGGTGCAGTCGCTGATCGAGCGCCGGCGCGATCTGGCGCTGGAAGCGTTTCACTCGGCGCTGGAAAGCGGTGTGCAAATCGATCCGTTCGTCGACCAATTGGCCGCCTATCTGCGGGACCTGCTGGTCCTGGCCGCGGGCGCCGCCACGGTACCGCTCATGAGCGTCGGCACGGAGCAATCACCACGGTTGCAGGCGCAAGCCAATCATTGGGGCTTGCAAACCGTCGCGTCGGCGTTGCAGATCCTCTCCGAGACCAAGCTGCATGCGCGCGTCAGTTTCGGCCGGGCGGCTGTGGAATTGGCGCTGGTCCGGTCGTTGCTGGAAGACGGATCAACCTGACATTGCGGATGCGCACCTGCAATCGGGGCTGCCGTTGCCAGCAGCCACCTCTCCCGCGTCCGTTCGTGCCGCGGCCAGTTCTCCAACTGTCCTGGCGGCGAAAAAAAAAACTGACGATGCCGAACCGATAATTTCGGTCGCGAACTCAGATCCCGCCGAAGCCTCCAGCGCCCTCCCGATTCTCGAGGTTCGAGCCGGGAATGAAGACGAACTGTTGCGACGGCTGGCAGATCGCTTTGATGATTCTGTCGGCGCAAATCTGCGTCGCGCAAGCCGAATAGCAATTCTCGGACCAAATCATCTGGAAATAATTCTTCCGGCAAGCTATGATTTGGCACGCAAGGCCTGCGAACGGCCGGAAGTTCAAACAAGAATTGAGGGTGCGCTCCTAGAAATCACGGGAAAAACTTTCGCGGTCCGTTTTCGCCTCGATTCCGCCCCTCCAGAGAGGGAGCGAGAACGTCCGCCGAACGTGGAAAGTCGATCCCGGCGAGTGGACGAACCGGAAGATACTCTTGTTAAAGAAGTTGCGGAAAAATTTGGAATTGAGGGTTGGAGGGTGCAAGAATTGCTGCAACCGCTGATCACCGAATCCTCAACTCAGGAGTCGTAAATGTTCAAGGAACTAGGAAATCTGGCAAACCTGGTCAAAAATGCGCAAGCCATCTCCGGAAAAATGCAGGAAATGCGGGACCGCTTGGCCGAACGGACGGAAACCGGCATCGCGGGGGGCGGAATGGTCGCTTTCGATATGAACGGCCACTCCCAAGCGCTCAATTGTCGAATTGATCCCGCGCTGCTGGAATCTGGCGATCGCGAGATGCTCGAAGACCTGATCGTCGCCGCCGTGAATCAAGCCCTCGACAAGGTTCGAGCGGCGGCCGCGGCGGAAATGGAACAAGCCACCGGCGGACTGGATCTGCCTGGGTTTTCGGATGTGCTGAAAAAATTCGGAGGCGGCGGGGTCTGACGGGCGCTGTCAAGCTCGCCGGCGCGACGGAATTTGATCTCAGACACGGTGATCGTGACGGGAAGATGCGGAACGATGCCTAAAACAACATTCGCCACTCAACATCCTTACGGGCCGTCTTTCGGTCGTCTGATCGATCGGCTGGCGGGCCTGCCCGGCATCGGTCGAAAGTCGGCCGAGCGCATGGCGTATCATCTGCTGAACTGTGATCCGGCGGAAACCCGCGAACTGGCGGAATCTTTACGGTCGATTCGGGAGGTCGTACACCCGTGCGGACAATGCTTCAATCTGACGGAAGGCGATTTGTGCGAAATCTGCCGTGACCCGCGCCGGGACCGGCAATCGGTCTGCGTCGTCGAGCAGCCGAAAGATCTGATCGCCTTGGAAGCGGCGGGCGTATTCGCCGGCCTCTATCACGTACTCGGGGGGCGGATTTCGCCGCTCAACGGCGTCGGACCGGATGATTTGAACATCGATGCGTTGGTGCAGCGCGTGCGGGAGCAGCACGTTCAGGAGATCGTGATGGCGACCAATCCCAATCTGGAGGGGGACGGAACCGCCCTTTATATTTCCAATCTGCTGGCCCGGGAACCTGTGCGAATTTCGCGGTTGGCGCGCGGCGTCGCCACGGGAAGCGTCCTGGAATTCGCCAACCGGGAAATGCTGGCGGATGCGCTCCGCGGGCGTCAGACGTTTTGAAGACACAGGACAAGAGCAGGGAACTACCGAATTTTCGCCTCGATGATTGAACACTCATGCAACTGAATCTTTCGCAACAGATGAAGATGAGCCAGGTGATGAAACTGGCTCCGCGGATGATCCAGTCCATGGAGATTCTGCAACTGCCGATCATGGCCCTGCAGGACCGCATCGATCAGGAATTGTCCGAAAACGTTTGCCTGGAGAATGCCGAAGGCGATCCCGACGCCCCGGTGATCGAAACCGAGATCGAGGCGGCCCGGGAAGATGCCACGGAGAAAGGCATCACCGAACGGGAACTGGTCGTCGACGACGCTCATAACAACGAAGCCGACTTCGAACGGCTTTTGGAAATTTCCCAGGACTGGCCGGACGACAATTTCTCCGGCGGATCCAAGCCGTCGTCGAACCGCACTGATGAAGACGGCGACCGCCAGCATGACTTGATTTCCAATGTGGCCACCCGGCCGCAATCCCTCCAGGAATATCTGCTGGAACAATTCGGGTTCTTCAACGCCCCGCACGAGATCCGGGACTTCGCCGAGTTTCTGATTCAAAACCTGGACCACCACGGCCGATTGCCGAATCCGTTGTCAGAACTCATGCAGGTTTATGGCCGGCCGATCAGCGAGCGCGATGCCCAGGCGGCGCTCAAGCTGATTCAGCAGTTGGACCCGCCCGGGGTCGGCGCGCGAGACGCCCGGGAATGTCTGCTGCTTCAAGTCAAAGACGACACGCCTTATCGCGATGTGCTGCTGACGCTGATCTCTTCTCACCTGGAAGACCTGGGCCAGAACCGACTTCCTTTGATCGAACGTAAAACCGGTTATTCGCTGGACGACATCAAGTCCGCCTACGAAGAGCTGAAAAAATTCAACCCTTATCCGGGGGCCGGCTTCGAAATGCGGCCGGTGCAGCGGGTCACGCCCGATCTGTTCGTCGAACGCGACGAGCACGGCAAATACGTGGTTCGACTCGAAGACGAATACACCCCGCGTTTGCGGATCAGCAAGCGATATCAGACGCTGCTGCGGGGCGACGCCGACGCCAAGACGCGGGAATACATCAAGCGAAAAATCGATTCCGCCAAATGGCTGATCGAGTCCATCGAGCAACGGCACAACACGCTGAAGCGCGTGGCGCAAGCGATCGTCGATCATCAAACGGAATTCCTCGACAAAGGACCGGAATTTATCGTCCCGCTGAAAATGCAGCAGATCGCCGACGTGGTCCATGTGCATGTGACGACCGTGTCGCGCGCCGTCGACGACAAATGGATTCAAACGCCGCGCGGCCTCTTTCCGCTCAAGCGGTTCTTCGGCGGCGGCACGACCACTGACTCGGGCGAGGAAGTCGCCTGGGACATCATCCGCATCAAGCTTAAAGAGATCGTCGACAAAGAAGACAAAAACGATCCCCTCAGCGACGACGCACTCGTCGACGAACTCGCCAAGCAGGGCTATCAGCTGGCCCGCCGCACCGTCACGAAATACCGCAAGGCGCTGGATATTCCGTCTTCACGGCACCGCCGAGCCTATTGATTTTGAGCGAGTAGGCACGAGCGAATAC
>JAXMBR010000003.1:0-163418 GCA_046349715.1 Planctomycetaceae bacterium
GATTTCAAATGTGGGAGATTTCCTGGATCGGCATCCCTTGCGCGATCGTGGGGATCGCTTATTTCTTGCTGCTGGGGCGTTGGCTGCTGCCGGACCGCCGGCCGGCAATCAATCTGAGCGATGATCCCCGTCAGTATATGGTGGAGATGTCGGTCGAACCCGGCGGCCCGCTGGTCAACAAGACCATCGAAGAGGCGGGGTTGAGGCATCTGCCGGGCCTGTACCTGGCGGAGATCGATCGCGACGGGGAAATCCTGCCGGCAGTCGGCCCGCGCGAGCGATTACAGGCGAACGACCGGCTGGTTTTCGTCGGCGTCGTAGAATCCGTGGTCGACCTGCGGAAGATGCGGGGATTGCGGCCCGCTCATGATCAACTCATGAAATTGAATTCTCCAGTAACGTCCCGTTCGCTGATCGAAGCGGTCGTTTCCAATCGCTGCCCGATCGTCAACAAGTCGATCCGCGAAGGCCAATTCCGGTCGCGCTATCAGGCCGCGGTGTTGGCTGTCGCCCGCAGCGGTCATCGGCTGACCGGAAAAATCGGCGACATCGTCTTGCAGCCCGGTGACACGTTGCTGCTGGAAGCCCACGCCGACTTTGCCAAGCAGCAGCGGAACTCCAACGATTTCTTCCTGGTCAGCAGCGTCGATAACGCGTCGCTCCCCAGGCATGAACAGGCCTGGACCGCGCTGGCAGTGCTGGTCGCGATGATCGGCGTGGTCACGGCGCTTGATTGGGACATGCTGACGGCGGCGCTGGTCGCGGCCATCGCCATGATCGTCACGCGATGCTGTACCAGCGAAGAGGCCCGCCGGAGTATCGACTGGTCCGTGTTGATCACCATCGGAGCGGCATCCGGCATCGCCCGGTCGCTGGAAACGACGGGTTTGGCCAAGTTCGTCACGGAACAGTTGATCACGCTCGCCGGAGAACATCCCTGGACGCAGTTGATCGTCGTGTATGCGCTGACCATGGTGCTTACCGAACTCATCACCAACAATGCGGCCGCCCAGTTGATGTTCCCCCTGGCCATGTCGACCGTCGACCAGGTGGGGGTCAGTCACGTCCCGTTTGTGGTGGCGATCATGGTGGCGGCCTCGATGGGATTCGCCACGCCGTTCGGCTATCAGACGAATTTGATGGTCTACGGCCCCGGAGGGTATAAGTTTTCCGACTACTTGCGGGTCGGCGTCCCTCTCGATTTGTTAATGATGCTGGTCACAATTCTGCTGACGCCCTGGTTATATCCTTTTTGAGAGGTTTCCGCGCGCATACCGAGTCGCGGGCGGCGTGGCAGGCCATCCCGTTTTCCCGGGAAAAAGAGCTTTCCGTATCCGGAAATCCCGCAGAGGCCGCAAGGTTTGCGCCGTGTCTGTAGAGGTCGTGAAACACTCCGCTTGTGTGCCGCCGTGGCGACATTCGATGATCGCAGTCGATGGAAATCGACGAAGGTAATTAACGCGGTGCACAGGACGCAGAACGATCGCGATAAACTTCGCGCTGTTTGCCGATCGACACAATTCCGCGGTTTGGACTGACGATTTCAGCCCAACGCATACGAACGGCGTCGACGAGAGCAGATCACGCGGAACAATCGCACCACGGCGGCGATGGCTCGGAGAGCGATGCGCCGGCTGACCGGATCCCAGTTCAGCCCAGAGATGACATCCGCTGATGATCTCGTCCTTCTATAAAACATACAGTCGTTGGATTCTGTGGGGCGTGGCCCTCACCTTCCCGTTCGCGTGGTATCGATCGGAATCGATCCGCTCCAATAACGACATCGAGACCTGGTTGCCCAATCAGACCGAGGTGCGCCAGACTTACGAAGACTTCAAGGAGGATTTCGGCGGCGAAGAAGTCGTCGTCATCGGCGTGCGGGAAGCCGTCGCCGATCCGAAGCTCATGGAGTCTCTGGCGGGCCGCCTCGAACGCCTGCCCGGCGTGCGCCAATGCTGGACGCCCGATCGCATCGTGCAGCGCATGGAGCAATTCGGCGTGCCGCACGACGAGGCGCGCGAGCGCATCACCGGGATGTTGATTTCCGATTCCCAGACCATGCAGGGCATGGTGCTGCTGTTATCGCGGGACGGGTTCAAGGATCGCGACCGGACCGTGGAGGACATTCGCGCGGAGCTCGCCTATTGCCAGCTCGACTCCGCCGACGTCGCCCTCACCGGACCGCCGGTGATCGTGTCGGAACTGGATCGCTTGGGCAATCAGAAGACGAATCGCCGATTCTTCGCCATCACGGTGCTCATCAGCCTGGGATTGTTGTATTACTCGTTCCGCCATTGGGGAATGACGCTGGCCACGCTGGGGGTCACGCTGTGGGGCATCTACGTCAATCAGGCGCTGCTCGCGATCTGCGGCGGCGAGATGAATTTTATTCTCGGCTCGTTGTCGATCATGGTCATGATCTTCACGCTGTCGATCGTGATTCACTTCGTGAGCTATTACGTCGAGGCCGCTCGCGACGGCTCCGCTGATCCGCTGTATGCGGCGCTGAAGGAATCCTGGAAACCCTGCTTCCTCTCCACGTTGACCACGTTATTAGGCCTGGTGTCGCTGAACGTCAGCAGCATCCTGCCGGTCAGCCAGTTCGGTTACGCCGCCGCGGTCGGCTCGATCGTCGCGCTGGTCGTAGGATTGGGAATCACTCCCGCGCTGCTGGTGATCTGGCCCGATTGCACCGTGCGGTCGATGCAGATCCATTTCGATTTCTACCATTGGGGCATGTGGGTCTCGCGACATCGGTTCCAGTTGCTCGGTTCCGGCGTCGTCATGATGGTGGTCACTGGTTTCGGCATCGCCGCGCTGAAGCCCGATATCGACCCGATCGAATTCCTGCCGCGCAACAGTCAGGTGCTGAACGATCTGAAGGATATTGAATCCGAACTCACCGATATTGACTCGCTCGAAGCCGTGATTGATTTTCACGGCACGAACCTCGCGTTTCTGGATCAGTTGCAGAAGGTGCGCGAGATCGAGCAGAAGATTCGCGACCACCGCGCCGTTCGCCATACCCTGTCGTTGGCCACGTTCTTCCCGACCGAAATGCCCGACAGTCCGTTGGCGGCGGCGCGGATGTTGTCGTCCGCTCAAAGCCAGGCGGGCGATGACGGCCTTGTCGCGCATGAACATCAACTGTGGCGGATTTCGGCCCGCATCCGGCGTGATAAAAACCTGCACGCCGTGCAGGTGATGGAGGACTTGCAGCAAACCTTGGCCGGAGAACCGATCCACTTCACCGGCGTTGCTCCGCTGCTCAAAGCTGCCCAGGCGGAGATTTTCGCTGGCTTCTGGCAAAGCTTCACCGGCGCCTGCATCACGATCTGGCTGGTCATGCTGCTCTCGCTGCGTTCGTTCACGGCGAGCATTGTCGCGATGGTCCCGAACATTGTGCCGATCTGGCTGGTGTTCGGCATCGTCGGATTTCTGGGCATGCCGGTCGATATCGGCATGATGATGACGGGCAGCATCGCGTTGGGAATCTCGGTCGACTGCACGTTCCACTTCCTCGTCTACTATCGTGAAGCCTGCCGCAAGGGGGCGACCTCGGAAGAAGCCGTGTCGCAGGCGCTCGCGCACTCCGGCGAACCGATGTTCGATTCCACGCTGATTTCCAGTCTCGGCATGCTGGCGCTCTGCTTGAGCAGCTTTTCGCCGACGGCCCGATTCGGCTGCCTGATGGCCGCCCAGATGGTCGCCTCGCTTCTGGGAGAACTGGTCTTCTTGCCGGCGCTGTTGAGTCTGCGTCCGAATCGCAAAGCGGCGGTCGCGACGACGCCTGTTGCCGTGAAAGAAGAGTCCGAACCGCAAATCGTTTCGATGGCGGTGCTCCGACCTCATTTCACCACCAAATCGCGCGGCAAGGTTGTCAATCAATAACCGTTCCGGGGTGGTTGGCGGTTTCGCAGAGAGATTCTCTCGCAGGACGCCCCATTTCTGCATAGACTCCAGGGAATTCCCTCTCCCGCTGCAAGGAGTCTGGCGATGTCGCGTCGATCGTTTCTCCTGGGACATCTTTCTGGTTTGATCGTGGGAGCGATTCTGGCGTGGGGCGGAATCTGGTTGCGCGATTCCCCTCTTCCAGCGCGGCAGCCCGTCACCATCCGTCCAACCTCTGCACTGCCGACGGGTTCGTCGCTCTGGCTACGCCGGGACGAAATGAACATTCCCCCGCAACCGGCCATTCCGCCCGATCCCGCAATTCCCCCCGATTGGCAGCAGCATGAATTCAACGGCCGGCCGGTCTATCTCATCCCGCTGACGTCGCGCGGATGAATAGAATTGGCTGGTTGCGGTGGATTTGGATTTGTTCCCTGTTGTCGCTTCCTGAAAATCGCTGTTGATGATCGCCAAGCATGTTGCGTGTATTGTTTTGCTCCGGATGTCTGGTGGCGATTGTTGCTCAGAGCGGCAGCGCTGCGGATCTCTCAGCCGTTCGCAGTGCCGTGGCTAAATCGCTCACGCTGCTCGAGCACAGCGCGAAAACGTCATTCGAATTGCGTAAGAATTGCTTTACTTGTCACAACCAGGGCCTTCCCGCCATGGCCCTGATCACCGCTCGCGAACGCGGGTTTGCGATCGATGAAGCGGGCCTGCGGCAGCAACTTCAGGCCACGGCCGATTTTCTGGCCCGCAATCGAGACAACTATCTCCAGGGCCGCGGACAAGCCGGTCAGGCCTTCATGGCCGGATACGCCATCTGGATGTTGAAATACGGAGACTGGCCCGCCGACGAAACGACGGCCGCCGTCGCCGAATACTTTCTCCGTTATCAAAGCGATGATGAGCATTGGAGCACTCACACCGAGCGTCCTCCCAGTGAATTCAGTCCCTTCACCGCGACGTTTCTTGGGCTGAACACGCTGGCCGCTTACAGCACACCGGAGCAGCAGGCACGAGTCCAGGCTCGCCGGGCCCAAGTCCTCACGTGGTTGAGATCCGCCGCTCTCGAAGACACGGAAGACCGCGCCTTCCGTTTATGGGCTCTCCCTGTCGCTGGTGCCACGCCAGAGGAAATCCAGGCTGCGGCGCAGGCCCTGCTCGATACGCAACACGAAGACGGCGGCTGGTCTCAACTCGATTCCATGGACAGCGATCCCTACGCGACGGCCACGGCCCTCGTCACTTTGCACCGGGCCGGCAACGTCCCCGTGGACGATGTCCGGTATCAACGGGGAATCGAGTTCCTGCTGCGCCGGCAACTCGCGGATGGCTCCTGGCACGTCGCCTCCCGCAGCAAGCCCTTTCAGACCTACTATGAATCGGGCTATCCGCACGGCAAAGACCAGTTCATTTCCATTACGGCGGCGGCCTGGGCGACTCTCGCCCTCGCTTTCACCCTTCCCGAGGACCCTCCGGCGGACGCCACTCCGGGCAGCGATCATTCATGTTCCCCTGAGAGCCGCGCTGGCGAATTTTTCGTTCGATCACCGATGGGTGGGCAGGCCAGCGCGGGTCACTCGTCGGAGATTTCCTCGCCGCGATGCTTCTCCAGCAGCCACAAGGCCATGCTGGAGATTTCCAGACGCTCACCGATCTGCCAGGGTGAAGGCACTCCGGCGGTCGCCTTCGCGGCTCGTTCGCAGCACAATCAGCCCGTTTGCTTCCATCACGTCATCCGTCCCCAGTCGCGCGAGTGCCTCATAAACGGCGTCGCCGGGAATTACTTTCTCCGTGAGCGAATACGGCGGATCGAAAAAGACGACGCCGTAAGGGAACCATGCCGGGGTTCCTTTCGGTTTGAACGACGACCGCAGCGCATTGACGCGCCAGCACAGCGCGCGGTCTTCGACACCGAGACTCGCCACGTTTTGTCGCAAGAGTTCGTGCGCACGGTGGTCTTGCTCGGCGAACACGACACGTTCCGCTCCACGGCTCAGCGCTTCGAGTCCCAGCGACCCCGTGCCCGCGAAAAAGTCGCCGATTCTTCGGCCGGCCAGTCGTGGTTCGATCCGATCAAACAACATCACCTTCGCCCGATCGGTGATCGGCCGAGTCGTCATTCCCGGATTGGCCAGCAACTGCCGCCGGCGAAATTGTCCCGCTACGATGCGCATCATGCTCCGTATTGTGTGCCACTGGCTCTGCCAGTGCAATGCGCTGCGCGCATATCGCTAGACCTGGCATGGGCGATGAGGGAATGGATTCGCAGAATCGTGATTTCAGGACGGGTTCTGCTGCTTGGCACGCACCATTTCCCAATGGCGACGAATGATTTCCGCCGCTTGTTCTTTGACGGTCCGCGGCGTCCGGCGAACCGACTCCGCCGGCTTCGCGGGCGCCGGAAGCGGGCTGCGCGGAATCGGCACTTCGGTCGTACCGGGATCGGAATGTCGAATTACCGTCGTATCCGCCGATTTGGCATCCGTGGGAATGGCGTCATCCGACAGCCAGCTGGCGATCTCCGCATCGGAGATATTTCCGACCTTGCCGCCGCCCGGCGGCGTCGGCATCGTTAGCGGCACCTGAAAGACCGTGGCTCCGACTTGCAACACGTCTCCGGGTTTCAGCAGCACCGCTCCGGTCACCAGTTCGTCATTGACCAAAGTTCCGTTCTGGCTCGCCAGGTCTTTGACCCACACCCCCTCCGGAGTGGAAGTCAGCGAGCAGTGCCGGCGGCTGACCAGCGACGAAGACAGGCGCACATGGCAGTCTTCGTCGCGACCGATAAAGACTTCCCGATCGGGCAGCATCAGTCGCTTGCCCTGCAATTTGCCGGATTGAATGATCAATTCTGCCATGTTGATCAGCTGTGTCTTACTGACGAGGAGCCGTTTCAACCTCTTCTGTAACCTGAAAAAGTCGTTATTACAACACCGACTTTTCCCGGGCGGAGGGAAATTCTCGCTGGAATTATCGTCGAGGAACCGTCAATGGCTCCCCGCATTGCGGGCAAGTTAAACTCTTGCCGCGATGGGATGAACTCACTTTGAATTTCTTGCCGCAAGTACAGGTGAACCGAATTCGCTCCGGATCCCCCTCCGGTTCCAGGTGGGTCGCTTGCCAGACTCGCTCCGCAATTCCGCGGATCGTCGCCACCAGCAGTTCCGCGTCGAGCGGCTTGGTCAAGTAGCCGTCGGCCCCCACCCGATTGGCGAGTTCGCGGGAATCGGCCATGTCAATTTGAGAAATGACCAGTACCGGCACCGAAGGGTCCGCCGTTTTGAATCGTTCACAAATCTCGAAGCCGCTCTCACCAGGCAGCATCAAGTCGAGAATGACAAAATCCGGCTTGTGCATCGAAAACGTCGCTTGCGCCTGGCCCCCGTCCTTGGCGATCCGCACCTTGACATGATGCTCGGCCAGCACGCTCTTCACGAATTCCGCCGGTTCGGGTTCATCTTCCACGACCAGCACCAGATTGACTGGCACCGAGATCGAGGGCAGCGCTCCCCAGTTATCTGAGCTCATCCGGGGCTGACTCCGACGGAAACTGAGACGATGTTCTCACTGGTGATTGACAGGCGAGGATTCCACGGCGCCGCACGCTTCCAGCACCAGACGGCGGTCTGGGCTGAGCAGGGCTGGCGATGCCGGAAAATCGGCCGGAAATGTTATTGCCCACGTTCTCGTGATTATATCTGGATTACACCAAAACCGAGGGCAACGCAACAGATGGCCGCTGGTTTACCGCAGGATTCACGCCATTTGAAACCCTGTCCCTGCTCCGGACGTCACGCTTGGCACAGCGTCCCGATGCAGCGGCGATCGTGGCCTCGATTGGGAAAACGGAATGGCTCATTCTCACTCGAGGGTTTGGCGTCCAGTCCGCTTTAGGAAAGGCATAACCTCGGGGAAAGATCGGCCCTTGGCCTAAAAAACCCTGAAAACACGCCGAAAAAGATGTCCTGGATCGTTGACAATCGAAAATCACGCGAGTTTACTACGTCACCAAGTGTCACCGATTCCTTATGAGTCGTGAGCTTCCGTCGTTCACGGAAGTGAATCCTAATCCGCCGCCTTTCGTAAATAGGAGTTCTCAATGGCCGCGAATGCTGCGAAACCCCTGAGCAAATCAGAAATCTTGAATGCTTTGGCCGAATCGACCGGATTGTCCCGCAAGGAAGTTGCCAGCGTTCTCGATGGCTTGGGCGGCCTCATTGGCAAGAACATCGGCAAGAAAGGCCCCGGTGTTTTCACGGTTCCCGGTCTCATGAAGATTCAGGTGATCGTCAAGGAAGCCACCAAGGCTGGTGTCCGTCCGAATCCCTTCAAGCCTGGCGAAATGATGAAAGTGGCCGCGAAGCCGGCTCGCCGAGTCGTTAAGGTTCGTCCTTTGAAGAGCCTGAAAGACATGGCCTAAGTTTTCTCGGCAACGAATGCTCGGCAAACTCCCGAATTTTCCCATCCGTTTGACTTGCAGTGAATTGCCGAAGCTGCCAATTCTTCCCGGTCAGGCGTGTCTTCCTTAAGTCACGCCGGCTGGATTGACTTCCTTTGCAGAGGAGTTGCGTTTCGTCTCATCCACACCGCTTGCCATTTCTTCCAGGCAGGCGTTTTGAGCAAGTTGCTTTTCAAAATCTCTCCGGTCGGTTGTTTGCGTCGGCATTGGCCCCTCCATTGTCCTAGCGCTCAACGTCCATGCTTTCGTCAAATCCCCTCTTGACCACCCTGGTTGTACGCTTTACAATCCACGGGTGTTAAAAAGAGGTGTATGGACTCACACCAAGTGGCGGGTTGTCGGTTGCGGTGGTTGTCAGGTCCGCAACCGGACAAGCAAAGTTGCCGCTGCAGCGTGCGGAGGTCGGCTGCCCCCGGAGTGTCATCATGTTGGTCCTGTCTCGAAAAAAGAACGAGAGCATCGTCGTGGACGATGCCATTGTCATCACGGTTTTGGAAATTCGTGGTGACAAAGTGCGGCTGGGAATTGAAGCTCCCAAGTCGGTGCCGATTCACCGCAGTGAGGTGTATGCTGCTATTCAGTCCCACCAAGCGGGTTCTGAACCAGCCGCCGCCGCTGCCGAATCCGCTCCCTCACCGCCCTCGGCGTGAAGACCGCGGTTTCCGGTTCTGCCGGCTGTTCGTTTTCTGATCGCCCAAACGTTGCGTGCGCCAATTGGCGCGCCAGCATTTCCGCAGAAATTTAGGAGGATGCGAGGAATCTCGTCTTCGCGGCTTGCCCGGCGCCTCGCAATCCCTTAAACTCCTGCCCCGCTGACCGGCCCCATCGTCTAGAGGCCTAGGACATCGGATTTTCAGTCCGAGAACAGGGGTTCGACTCCCCTTGGGGTCAGTTGCTTTTTTCTTGTCTCACGTGCCTTGACGGATCGAGGTGCCGACCGATGCATTCCGCCGAAGCTTGGCGTTCGCTGTTCGAAAACTGGCCGGAAAGCATTCCGCGCTCGGGCATGCTCGTCGCCTCCTTTGGCGAGACGATTGCTTTCAAAGATTTTCTGATCTCAGGCAGCATCCTGATGGTCGAACGTGAAACGCCCGACAGCCTGGGCGCACGGAAAGTGATGATCGCTTACGACGCGATTTCCGCCGTCAAGCTGGCGACCCCCATGGAACTCGCACGCTTCCAGGTCATGGGGTTTCAGAGCCCGTTTTAATCAGGGCCGTACCGGCACTACGCTTTGGCCGCTTCGCCGGGGCGCTGTTTATCCACGCCACGCGTCCCGCTGTCGCTGGCCGCTCCCAGCCGATGTTCCCGGCCATTCCGCGCGCTGGAGCCCCCGTTTCCCTGCTCCGCGATCGTACGACGCAAAGAATGTCAACTGGTCCGCCGAGGTCCATGCTTCACCCGGTTCCTCCGGATACAGAGGAATGCCCAATAAGCGCTTGATGCCTTGCACCAGCATCAGCGACAACACCAGCAGCACCGTCATCACCACGAGGTACAGGCCCAGCCACCATCCCAAACCAAAGACGTGCTGCATGCGCATCCATAACGGCTGCCAGCACAACAGCACGATCAGCGCCGCTAGGCTGAGATAGGGACCGTAAGCGATCACGTACACGCGGCGGAAGCACCATTGCCCGGCGACGATCGCCAGCGCGCAGATCGGCGCGAGCAGAAAGACCAGCATCGCCGCCTGCCAGCCCATGAAACTGCCGATCATCGCCAGCAGAATGACATCGCCGAATCCCATTGCCTCCTGTCGTAAGACCCAGCGGCCGACGATCCGCACCAGCCAGACGATTCCGCCCCCGGCAATCGCTCCCGCCAGGCTCACGGCCACGGCATGCAGCATCGGGAAAACGCTAATCCAATCCGCCGCCCGTTCGTTTTCCAGCCAGACCGGCGCCAGCCACAGTCGCGGAAACAGCGTCGCCCCGGCCACTCCCACGATCGCCGCCGGCAACGTCACGCTGTCGGGGATGATCTGGAGATCGAAGTCGATGAAAGTGGCCACCAGCAATGCTTCCACCATCACCAGGTAATACAGGAACTGCAAATTGACCGCCGCCGACAGTTCCGTTCGCAGCAACTTGGGGTCCGACAACGGTCCTAGGGAGGTCCAGAGGCAACTCTCGGAAATTCTCGCATGGAACCCCGCCGGCACAATCATCAAATACAACAGCACGAACAGCGCGCCGTTCAGAAATTCGATCAGCGCATACCGCACCGGAATGCGGTGGCGGCAAAATCGGCAGCGGCCTCCCAGCCACAACCAGCCGAGAATCGGCACGTTGTCGTGCCAACGAATCCGTTCGCGGCAAAACGGACAGGAGGACGGCGGGTTGCCTAATCCGCGCCACGCGTCGAGCACGTTCTCCTGCTTTGGCAGGCGATAGATGCACACGTTCAGGAAACTGCCGATCGTGGCGCCGAGGATGAACAGCCAGACGAGCACGATCCACTGGGGGATATCTCCGGGAATCATGCCTCGCCGCTCCCCGTCTGTCGTGCCGCGAGTCCGGCAAGAATCTCATCCACGATTTCATCCACGGTTCGACCTTCCGTGGAAACGCCGAATGAGGCCGCTTCTCGATAATACGGATCGCGCGCCGCCAGCAGGGTTTGAATTTCCTCCAAACCGCCTGTGGCCGTCAATTTTGGACGCTGGCTGCCGCTCACGGGATCCGATTCCATGCGTCGCGCCAGCGTTTCCACGGCGGCCTGGAGCCAGATCACAGGGCCCGCCGCGCAAAGATCGCGTCGCGTCTCCGCATTCAGGATCGCTCCGCCCCCCGCGGCCAGCACCAGTCGATCGCGCTGCAGCAGGTCACACAACGTGGCTCGCTCCAATCGGCGAAACGCGCCCTCGCCGTCGCGCTGGAAAATCTCGCGAATGCTCCGGCCCGCCCGGCGTTCCAATTCGACATCGGCATCGATCCAATCCCAACCCAGTCGCGCGGCCAGACGCGGCGCCACCGTCGATTTTCCCGATCCTCGATAGCCGATCAATGTGATCACCATAGCCAGAATCTGCACCCTGTGGAGCGAACCCTTGCGGCGCATCGCCGCCGCGTTTGATCTTAGGCGGTCGGCTTCCGGAAGTCCAAGATAGCATTGTCTCGGGCCTGCCTTCGCGACGGCAGGTTCACGACCGGGCCAGATTGGAGATCCGCGAAGGATCGCTGGAAATTTCCCGACGATACGCTCCTGCCAATTCCCGGCGCGACAAGAGCGCCAGAATTGCCGGCAAAATGATCAACGCCACCAGCAGGCAGGCCCCTACGCCGATCGTCAGCACCAGCCCCAGGCTGTACATCCCTTGATGGGCCGCAATCAACATGCTTCCGAAACCGATCATCGTCGTTGCGGAGCAGAGCACGATGGCATTCACGGTGCTCGCCGACAGCGAATAGATCTGATTGGGCTTGGAGCGGAAATCGTGCAAAATATGGACGCCGTTGTCCACGCCGATCCCGAGAATCAGCGGCAGGATGATCAGGTTCGCCGGGTTGAGCGGAATGTCGCAGACCGCCAAAATGCCCAGGGTGAGGGCGAGCCCGGCGCCGGGCGGAGCGAACGCGAGAATCGTGTCCCAGACGCTGCTGCGATCCAGCACCAGCGCAATCGCGAACACCGCCACGGTGTACCCTGCCACCAAGGACATCAGGTGCTCCCGCATCTGCCCGGTGGGTAACATCCAGGCAACTCCGAGGACCAGTGCCAACGGCGGCAGAAAGGTCCAGGCCACATGACGCTTATCCAGAAAATCGAACAGCAGCACCACCAGAATGACCAATAAGGCATACACTGCACAGATTTCGTAGCTGTGTTTAATCTGTCGCGCCGCTTCATAGTTCTGCAGCGGCGTCCCCGTGACTTCCGGATCGACGCTGCGCACGTCATTCACGAACCGTTCCAGCGGCTCCATGTCCCAGACCTGGTCCTTGGGAAAGATCTGCAACTGCCATTTCCCTTGCGGACTGACGAACCGCGCCCGCAATTCCGAGGGCAAATCGTCGACTTCCACGGGCTCCGGATTCGACGCGGCGGCCAGCGCCTGAAACTGCGCGAGCAGCGCGTACGACAGCCGATATTCAAATTCCCCGAGAAACCGCAGCTGCGCCGCGAACGTCGACAAGTGACTGTATCCGTCCAGAAACTGATCCAGATTGTGCGCAATCCGCTGGGAAACGTCGTCGTTTCGTTCCCGCATCTCCTCGTACAATTTCTCGATCGCGGCTCCCACCGCCAGATGGTTGGCCGGCTGGGGCGGTTCGGGTTCGCTCGGTAAGTGCGCCAACAACGAATGATAGCCTTGGACCAGCAGCTTCGTCTCCGTCGCCGGAGACGACGGCAATCGCGACGCCAATTCTTCCACGCGGTGCACGGTGGGCAGGGCTGAGAACCTGGCCTTGAGCACCCTGGCTTCTTCCGCCGAGTCCGCCAGCGAGACTGCGTACAGCAAGGAATGCTGGGACGCTTGGAAAATCTGTTTCTGCGCCTCGACCGACTCAAGTCCCTTCGCTTGCAGATTGAGCAGATTATGATCGTACGTCAGCCGCGGCTGCGGCGTCGGCCCCGACCAGTCAAATGAGCCGTAGCCGATCGCTCCGCAGACGGCGGCACAAATGGCCAGCACCGTCCACGGGTGCCGGCTCGTCGCCCATCGCAGCGATTTTCCCTGGAACGGAATCGGCAATTCGCGGACTTCGGTGCGGCGGTCGGCGAGCAGAATCAGCGTCGGCAGCACGGTAAATGCCGCCAAGGCACAAAAAAGAACCCCGCCTCCCGCGATGATTCCTAATTCCGCGACACCCAGGAAATCGGTCAAGGTGGCGCAGAAGAATGCCAGCGACGTCGTCACCGCGCCGGTGATGATTCCCACCCCGGTGCTCCCCGAAGTTTCAATCAGCGCCGCCCGGAGCGGCAGACCTTCGTGTCGCAATTCCAGATAACGCGAAAGGACATGAATGGCGAAATCGATTCCCAGACCCATGAGGATCGCGGCAAACGCCACCGTCAGGATATTGAGGTGCCCGACCGCCAGTGCCAGGTAGCCGAACGACCATGCCAGTCCAACCGCCAGCATGATCAGGCCGATCACCGGATGACGGAAGCCGCGAAATCCCAGAAACATCAGCACCGCCACTCCGGCGAACGAGATGATCGAAGACCAGGTCGAGTCCTGTTGCGAGCGGCGCATCTCGTCGTTTTCCAGCACGGGAATGCCCGTGAGTGAAATCGTCGCTTCCGGATATTCGCTCGCCGTTTGTCGAATGATCCGCCGGACGCAGTCAATCGCGGCCGACGCTCCTTCAAAGTTGTCTTCCGCAATGACCGGCGACGCCATGACGAATCCCAGCGTCCCTTCGTCGTTCAAAACATAGACGACTTCGTCTTTTTGATTCTCCATCTGCGGATCGAGCGGAATGATGTCCGGCCAGGGATTGGTGAAGTTATTCCGGTCGTCCAGGCACGCCGCCAGACTGTGCGACAGCCGATCCAGATGCGCCAGCGCGTCGGGGGCCTGTTCCGGATGCTTCTTTTCCGCCGCGTACAAGCGCGCCCGCAGTTTGGGAATCAATTCTTCCAACCGGAGATGTCCCCACTCGCCGTCCAGGACCGGACGATAAGCCGACAAATGGTCCAAACCGGCGGTCAGTTGCTCGGGCGCGAGATATTGGAGTCCTTTTTCCCTCAATCGTCCCGGCTCGATCTTGTAGAGCACATTGGTGAACAACTCCGGCTGTTCCTTCAGCCGTCCGCCGATCTCATCCTGCATCTGTTTGATCTGCTCCGGACTTTCCGATTCGATGACGATGACCATGTCATCCTGCTCGCCGAAGCTTTCCGTGTATTTGAGCCAGCGCTGATGAAACGCCGCGGAGGGATCGATCAAATCGGCGCGATTGGTTTTGAAGCGGAGATACTGCGCGGCATAACCGACGCACAACAGGGCACTGATCAAAATCAACGCCAAGGTCGCCCACGGACGGGCCAGACAGGCCCCAGTCAAAGACGCCAGCGACTCCGAGAGAAACGACCGATGTTCCTGAGCGTGCTGAGAATCCGTCATGCCATTCCTCATCGAACGCGATCCGTGTTCCCCCACATCGAGGGGAAGAGTTTTATCCAACTCCGCGGGCTTTCTCGCAGGATCATATGTGGAATGAAAAATCCGGGGCAAGGAAATTTCCGGCCATTTTCGAAGTCTGGGTGATCTGAGGGGATTGGCTGCCTGGGGCTTTTCCGCCGATCGGCAATTTCCTGCTCTTCACGCGTGGAGCAAAGGCCACAGCGCCCAGACGCGCCATTTCGATCTTTGGACTCTGGTCACCGGCACCACGACATCCGCTCGGCAAAGTCTCGCTGAAAATCGGGCCGCCAGCGGCTGACGGTCGTGCGCGGATCAAAGTCCTCTCGAAAGGGCAGATCACGATACCAGCCGTCGGCTTCCCGAGTAAACTGGCCGCCCCAACCCGGTTTCGTGGGATCAGCCGGATCGTTGCCGCCCCGCGGCAGGAAAAAGAACCACGCCGGCGTGTCTCCTTCCTTCAAACAACCATGGGGATTGGGATCGGTCCAGGTCCGCGTCGGATAAAGCACCCCCAGCGGACCGGTACTGCGGATATTGTTCTCGACCCAACTTCGGCTGGTGGTCGAGAGGTCCCCGGTGAGATACATGCCGCGATAAACCCCGTCGCGCTTGTCTCGCCCTGCGGGTTTCGTGGCCAGAATATAGAACATGCCGGGAAATTCGCTCCGCATCCAGTCTGCCAGCTGGTCCTGGTCGTTGATGTCGTACACGCGAAATCGTTTGACGAATTTCGCCAGTTCGGCCGAACCCCGATCATGTTTCACCCGCCAAAGCGCTTGAGCGAAATCGGTCTGGCCGCCCCAGATGGAAATGTTGAGCGGCCATTCCGGAGCACTGCCATCGATCTGTTCGATCAAGGCCTGCGAGGCCGCCGTGTCATGACTTTCGCCGATGAATTCGCGTCCGCGCTGCGGATTTCCCGAGACGATTCGCGACCGCAACTGCGCGGCTGCCGGCCAGCCCTCCGCGTGTTGGCGGAGATGGGGCAGAACCTGGCCGTAGGCGTCCACGATTTCCGTCATCAGATCAACGCGAGTGACGGCTTCTTTCAATTCCCCGAGCGTTCCCGCCGAACTGGCGACGAGCAGTTCGATCTCCAATTCATTGGCATACAGCATCAAGCGAATCAGCGATTGCTGGTCGTCCGGATCGCCACCGATGTCGGTGAGCACGGCTAATCGCGGACGTTCAGAGGGGAAGGCCACATCGTTCCAGGCCAGAAAATACCCCAGCGACAAGGTGAACCTGAGTGCGAGGCGGCTCAATCGCATGATCGTTTCCCTGGCTGGAGGGCTTCCAACAGTTCGTATTCAGGATCCTTTTGTTCCCGGCCGTTCGACCGCTTCCAGGATCGCGATGATCAGGATCACACAAGCGACCATGGCGATGATCAGCAGCGCCGCCCGCCAGGTTGTCACCTGTTGGAGCAAGAGCCCCCCCAGGCCCGTCGTCAGTGTTGCCAGGTGAACTGTCAGCACCGCCTGAACTTTGGACAGCCCCATGGCCACCAACCGATGCGAAAAGTGTCGTTTATCCGCCTGAAACGGGCTGCGACCTTCCCTGAGTCGCAAGAACACGACCGAACAGATGTCATACAGCGGCACGGCGAGCACGCAGAACGGGGCGAGGATGGCGTGTTGCTTGTGGTCCTCAGGCGTGTAATACGTTCCCAGCACCGACATGCAGGCAATGGTGAAACCGAGAAAATAACTCCCGGCGTCGCCCATGAAGATGCGGGCCGGCGACCAGTTATGACAGAGAAAGCCGATCAGCGAACCGGAGAGAACCAGGAAAAAACCGGCCACTAACCAACGCGGATCGTTCGGCCGGGTCAGCATCATGACGGCGAAAATCAGGCTGACAATCAGGCCGATTCCCGGTGACAGGCCGTCCATGTTGTCCAGAAAATTGAACGAGTTGACCAGCACCACGCACCAGGCGACGGTGAGCACGCCGCCCACCCAAGGGTCGGCGATGAACAGGCTGGCCCGCACGCCGAACCAGACCGCTGCCGCCGCCACGCCGATCTGCAAGAGCAGTCGAGGCAACCAGGGAAGGGGGCGAAAGTCATCCATCAATCCGGCGATCGCCAGGATCGTGCCTCCCCCCAGAATCACCCAGAGTTCCGTGGCACGGCTCAAAGCGCCGGTGATGTTGATGTCCGCGGGGAGCCAATTTTCGATCTGAGACGGCGAGGTGAACAAGAGAATTTGAGCGATTCCCAGCGGAATGATCACGCCGCACCAGATGCCCACGCCCCCTCCCAGCGGCGTCGGTACCTGGTGAACCTTTCTGGCTGATGGGCGATCAATCAACCCATACCGCGGCCCGATGACCCGCATCGCCGCGGTTGCCAGAAACGACACCCAGAAGGCGGGGATCAAGCAACCGAGAATCATCAACGACATGGAATTGCTTTCTGCAAGGAAACGCTTGCGATGAGGTTCCAGCGGAAGATTGGAATGTTCATGGACTCGACGAGGTCAGGATCCCCGATGGGAGCCATCAGCTTCTTGGTGCATTGCAAACAGGCGCTGCTTTCCCATCGGATTCAGCGTGTCGTCACATTGAATCGAGACGAGTAGCCCGCACCTTTGCCTCTCGCTGGGGCCTCCCGATCTGACTTTCACTTCAGAGTCGAATTTACAATCTTGCAGTCTCGTACGGACGCACGGCTGATGAGCGAGGGAAATCAACATCGCTACGTTGTACTGATTGTCGTAAGTTTTAAAATAAAAACAACTTAATGCGATAATCCGTGGCTGCAAAAATGGCGGTCGAAAGAATCACGTGGAGGCGATTGACCGAATTTCGGCAGAATCTGCCGATCGCCGGGAACATTTCCTCCTGGCGAAGTGTCATTTTGACAAGAGGGCTCTGCGATTTGCAAAACTCACGCAGTACGGTTTTTCGGGCGAATTGCAGGTTTCCTTTCGAAAGTTCCATTGCTTTACAGATTGATGGCACGAAGAATGCACTTGATCGCGTTTGAGTTTGGATCGTGGTTTTCTCAGAGGGCTACAGCCATGAACCACAGCATTGAACCCCAAAAAATTGTCAAACGTTTGGCGGCCGCGGAAGGGTATCTCGAACTGGGTCTGCCGAAGTATGCCTTGGATCAGTTGACCAGCGTCGCTGATGCCGGGCCGTTCGAGGCCATTTCGGAATTGTTGCGAGGCGAGGCGTTGCAAGCCGAGGAGCGTTTTGCCGAGGCGATCCCGGCCTTCAACCGCGCTGCGGAACTGGTCCCGGCGCCGTTTAATCAACGGGCGCTGGTCGGTCTCAGCCGTTGTTACCGAGCCTCTGGACAAGACGCCTTGGCTGCGGAAGCCGAACAGGCCGCGCTGCCTAAGGATGCCCCCGCGGGTACGGAATTGAAGTCGATCGTGTTGGTTCCCATCTTTCAAGTTGCTCCGGCTGAAAGCTCTCGGATTACGAAGTCCCGCCGTCCGCCGAAGAAGGGCTAACCGGCCCCGGCGTTGTTTGATAGATGACCCATGCAGACCCGGCTCCGTTTTGTGGCCGGGTCGTTTTGTTTCTGGCGATCCCGCGGACGCTCTGTTCGCCGTTCACCGCCGTACGTCCACGGAGTCATCCGCGAAGTCAGAGCTGTGATGCGAGTGCCAGGTCTTGGTAAATTGCCTCGTTCAGGCTCTTGACGCGGCGCTGGTGCTGTGGCTCGCCGGGGCGGCCGTTGAACTGGTAGGCGACGACCAGTCCGCATTCGGGATCACAATATCCCTGGGACGACTGCGATCCCCCGTGTCCGAACGTTCGCGGCGAACAATACCGGCCATAGCCATAGGGTACCGTTTCCGCGCCGTACCGATTGGAATCGATGATCACACCGAAGCCGAAATCCACGGTGTGCAAAAATGTTCTGTCCACGAGCCCTTCGCGTTGTCGCGACGTCATGATTTGCAGCGTGTTTCGTGACAACAGATCGTCCCGGCGGCCGTCGAGAACCGCGAGCAGCGCTTCATAGAATTGGCCGAGTTCCCGAATCGGCCCGCGAAAACTGCTGCCAGGCGATGGGCGGGTGCAGTAATTGCTCAAATGCCAATCGGCCGGCGTCATTTGTCCCCGTTTACGCTCCCACATCATGCCTAACCGGGTTGGAGTCGTTCATAGTCCGCTGAGGACTTCCCGACCCAACTCTGGTTCATCCCGCAGGGCCGCAGAACGCGGTCGGTCAGGACCTGAGAATAGCTGAGACGAGGAGCCGTTGAACAATGTCTCCCAGGATGAACCAACTGTTCCAGGGATCATAACTGGCGGTTTCGCCGACGACCCAACCGGGTTCGACGGGGAACGGCAGATTCGGCGGACCGATCGCGCCAATCGCAGCCAGGGCAGCCGGGATCGACGGCTGCAGGCCCGCGGTGTGCGTCAGCAAATGGCCAAGCGTGATCGATTCCCTTATCGTGGGCGGCGAATTCGATGAATCTGGCGACGGGATCGTTCCAATCCAAGTCGCCCGCCTGTTGCAATCGCCGATCAAAACCGCTGTCAACGGTTTGCCGGACGAAAGCCAAAGCGTGATCGTGTCGGCCGTCATCGACTCCTTCGGGAAGGGCGAGGCCCAAGCCGACATCCGCCAGGACGGCTCCGTTCCGGGAGATGTAGATTCAAGCGCCGAAATGCAGTCCGCGATCGGTCCCTTGTTGGATGACTTGGGCGGTGAGCGGAAAACGTACGGCACCTCGCTCATCCGTGATTCCTTTTTTTGCTTCTGCCCACGGCCGCTCGGCGTGGTCACCGGACGGCCGCTTCGGCGAGTCGAATTTCCCGGACGGCCTGCATCGCTTGATCAATGATTTCACTGTTTCGAAAGAGCGAGGTGAATTCCAAGTAATTGACGCAGGCATTCACCGTCAGCGTCACAATCGCGGAAATCTGATGAATGGTCGCCGCCGACAGCCCGAACCAACCGGCGAATTGGGCGGGCGAGCCTGGATCCGCGGCGGCGCCAAATGCCCCCGTGACGACCAGCAGCACAAACGCTCCGACCAAGGCTGGGATCGTGCGATACTTCAGCGTTTTGCTCTCCTGATAAAATCTGGCGTCCAACCGATAGGCGCTCGAGGTTTCTTCCAGCCACCGTCCGGTCCCCATGAAGTACGTGAGGACCAACGCGTGGACCAGGGTCGCAAACACAATTGCGCCAAGCGCCGTGAGCAGATGGTATTGCACGCCGCGCTGCACGGCGACATCCACCACTTTGGGATCGTCGATCTGCAAACCCAGACCAAAGGCTGCGATCAACAGGAGCCAACTCAAGCCACACAGAGGAAGGAAAATGCGATGCACGGGAAGAAACTCACAAGCGAGTAGAAAAAGAGCCAGTCGCGAATCGTCAAACCATCCACTCTGCGGCACCAGCCAGGGCCTTTATTCATCTGTCAACCGAATATCGACGCTGGCGGCGTGGGCCGTCAGGCCCTCCGTTTCCGCCAACCGGCGAATGTCGTCCGCGGCATCTTCCAGGGCGTCGTGATTGAACGAGATGACCGACGACCGCTTCAGAAAATCGTTGGCACACAAGCCATTGGCAAAGCGAGCCGTTCCGCCCGTCGGGAGCACATGCGACGGACCGGCGAAATAGTCTCCCACCGCGACGGGCGTATTGTGCCCCAGAAAAATCGCCCCGGCGTTCTGGATGCGATCGAGCAACTCTTCCGGATTCGCCGTGCTGATGTGCAGATGCTCGGGGGCCAGGAAATCGGTCAATGCGGTGGCTTGCTGCTCGTCACGCACCTCGATTAACGCGCCGAATTCGTTGAGACTGGCGAGCGCCAACTCTCCCCGCGGCAGTTCCGCGAGTTGCGATGTCAAAGCGTGCCGCACGGCGTCGATCAACCCCTTTTGCCAGGTGATGAGAACGCCGGAGCCCGGGCTGTGCTCGGCCTGCGAAATCAGATCGGCCGCGATATAGGCGGGATTCGCGGAATCATCGGCCAGGACGACGACTTCACTCGGTCCTGCGATACTGTCGATGTCGACGTCGCCAAAGACGTGCTGCTTGGCCAGCGCCACGAACAGATTTCCCGGCCCGACGATCTTGTCAACGCCGGGAATCCCCTCGACGCCATAGGCCAAAGCCGCGACGGCTTGAGCCCCTCCCACGCGGTACACTTCAGTCACGCCGGATCTCCGCGCACGTCGCCAACAGAGCCGCGTTGTAGCCGCCGAATTCGGTCGGGGGACGACAACGGCGATTTCCTTGACTCCGGCGGCTTTGGCCGGCACTGCGGTCATCAACACGGTCGACGGGTAGGCGGCTGCCCTGAACGCAGATGCCGACGCGTTTCAGCGCGAGCGTTGTTGCAACCTCGACGCGCGCCCGTTCCATCCTGTCGGACGACGCGAACATCCTCGTGCAGGATGCGGCGCTGAAATTCGGCGATGTTTTCCGGATGCGGCGAGCGCCCAGGAATTTTGGCGAGGTTTGCGCATGGGCCGCGGCCAATTCGTCCGCGGAAACGCGGAGGGTTTCGGCCGTTAATTCTTTCCGATCGAGCCGTTGGGTGTAGTGGAGCAGGGTCGGTAACCCTGCTGACGGACGTCAGTGCAAATTCGCTGCACCACTTGTCGCGGGGAGAGGGGTTCGCCGAACAGCTCGATCGTCCGCTGCCGGCTCGCTTCAGACACAATGTCGCCTTGAATGCTCAGTTTCCGGCGCAAATCGGCCAAGAGCGCACGGGGATCGTCGCGCGTGGCATCGAGTACGGGGATCGTCAATGAACTCGACATCCGGTCAGACTCCGGTTTCAATGGGTGTTTCGGAAACCGCTATGGTATAGACAGTAGCAGCAGGGTTCCATCCCCGCGGACCGGCGAGGCGGGCATCGGTCCGCTTCCCGTCGTGTGAAATGACTTTGAGAGAGCATCATGCCCAGAAAATACGGCGAAATCGATCTGCGGAGCGACACGGTCACCCGGCCTACATCCGGCATGCGCGAGGCGACGCCCAGGCGGAGGTCGGCGATGATATGGAACGCCGAGGATCCGACCGTCAATCGCCTGGAAGACCGCATGGCGGAACTTTTGGGGATGGAAGCCGCTGTCTTTGCCTGTTCGGGAACGCAGTCGAACCAGATGGGGGTGCGGGCTCATTGCATTCCGGGAGATGAACTCCTGATTGACGAGACCGGCCACATCGGCATCTACGAGGGGGGCGCTCCGGCCCGGCGGCGTCACGGTGCGGCCTTTGCGGGGAAAACGGGGCCTCCGGATGTTCCTCCGATCTGGAAGGCCATGTCAGCCCCGGACAACCAGCATTTCTGCGTCACGCGGCTCGTGTGCGTCGAGAACACGACGAATCGCGGCGGATTCGCCTGGCCGATCGAGCAAATGGCCCGCGTTTCCAGTGGGGCGCGCGGACAAGGTCTCAAGGTTCATCTTGACGGGCCCGGTTGTTCAACGCCGCCGCGGCGAAGGGATATACCGTCAAGCAACGCCGAGCACGTCGACAGCGTTTCGATCTGCTTTTCCAAAGGGCTCGGGTGCCCGATGGGTTCGGTGTTAGTGGGCGATCAGACGACGATCACGAAAGCCCGACGGATTCGTAAACTGTTCGGCGGAGCGATGCGGCAATCGGGCATGATGGCCGCCGCCGCGATTTATGCTCGAGCATCATGTCGAGCGGCTCGCGGAAGATCACGAACACGCCCGGGCTTTTGCCGAAGCGATTGCCGAGATTCCCGGCACGTAATCGATCCGCAGGATGTCGGGACGAATCTGGTCTTTTTCGATGTGGAGGAGCAACGCGGGCCCGCGGCTGAGCTTGACCACCCGGTTGCTGGAACACCAGGTCAAAATGCTGCCGGATCGGTCCGCAGCGAATCCGCGCCTGCACGCATCTCGATGTCGATCGTGAAGACGTCCTCGAAGGCGAAAGCGATTCGAACGGTGATGGGAGAACTCACCGGCAAGCCGAAAACCCAGAAAACGCCCGCCGCGGCCGGGTCCTACGGCGGACGATAAATTCAATTTCTCAAGGACGAATGACTGGAGATGACCACGCGATGGTGCATTATCCAGCCCGGGTGTATTTCAGGCCGAAGGTTTCCGCCAGCGCGATTGGTCACATGGCCGGCGTGCATGTTGACCGCGCGGGAAGCCGGGATCGTTCGCCGTCAATTTTCCGCCGGCATTGGCCAATTTCAAAACATAAGGCAGCGTCACGGTTGCATAAGGCATAGGTGCTGGTGCGACCGACTGCCCCGGGCATGTTCGTCACGCAGTAATGAACAATTCCGTCGACGACGTAGGTCGGTTGGGAATGCGTTGTCGGCTTCGTCGTTTCGATGCAGCCCTGATCGACGGCGACGTCGATGATTACGGCGTGCTTCATCTGCTGGAGATCTTCGCGGCTCACCAGCCGCGCGCGCGCGCCCCTTCAATCAGGACGGCGCCGATCACGAGATCCGGCCATCCGCAATTGTTCACGGATGTTATGCCGGTCGCCGTACAGCGTGTTAACGTTCGGCGGCATGATGTCTTCGAGGTAGCGGAGCCGGTCGACGTTGACATCGAGGATGACGACGTCGGCTCGAAAGCCGGCGGCGACGCGGGCCGGGCATTTTTGCCGACGACTCCGCCGCCGAGAATGCAGATGCGCGGGGGCGACGCCCGGAACTCGGCATAGCGAATGCCGCGACCATTGCGGCCGTTCGAGGATATTTCGCCCCTTCCTGAATGCTCATGCGTCCGGCGATTTCGCTCATCGGCGTGAGGCAGGGCAGATCGCCTTTCGACCGCAACGTTTCTCATAGGCGATCTTTTCGTGCAACCTGTGGCCAGGATATTTTTCGTCAGATCTTCGCTGGCGGCGAAGTGAAAATAAGTGAAGACCAACTGTCCGGCGCGGCAGCAACGGCCATTCGTTCGGCTGAGGTTCCTTGACTTTGACGATAAGATCGGCCTGGCCATAGGTCTCCGCGGCGCTGGCCACGATCTTGCCGCCGGCTTCGGCGTATTGCTCATCGGTAATGCCGCTCCCCAACCCCGCGCCGGTTTCAATGAAGACCTGGTGCCCGGCCCGAGTCAGTTCCTCGACCCCGGCGGGAATCATGCCGACGCGGTACTCATCCTGTTTCACTTCGCGGGGAACGCCGATGCGCATGGGTCGTCCTTATTGGGTTGAGGGCTGAGAGTTAAGGGTTGAGGGTCGAAGATCCCCAGACCGGGCAATCGCTCGGTCGAAATCGTCCTCTGTGGCGAGTTCGGCAAGGAGCCTTACTGCCAAGACATCCTGCTCAGCCTGGGGCAGCTTGGCTGCCTCGGCGAACGCTTGTTGAAGCAAAGTCGTCATAGTGGGCCCCTTGTCCCAAGTATATCGCGATTCTCATCACAGTGAGAAGGCCTGCTTTCAGCAGGGGTTCGGGTTGACCCCACTCTGGTTGCGGCATAGAGTTAACTGAGATTTTTCTCGGTTGATTGGCCGAACATCCTGCGACACTTGCAGATGCGACGAGCCGTTTTTCAGCACTTTCCTCGACTCCACGAGTTTCCATGCCCGACACCGAACCTCGCAAACCGATCGTCGAACCTTCCGAAAGCCCGCCGAAACGTCCTACACCCCGCCGCACCGATCGCGGACCGTCGAGCAACCTGTTTTGGTACTTGATGATCGGCGTCGTCCTGGCGGCGATTGTTTTCTCATTCAGCAGTCGGACCCACCGAGGGGACAAGCTGGAGTTCAGCGAATTCAAGGCCAAACTGCGCAACAAGGAACTCGGGCCGACGAATGTCTACGAGCTGAAAATCAGCCCCTCGGCGATCACCTATCAGGACCAGCCCGCATCGCATTCCGGAGAGGCGGAAAAACGAACCATCCGCTACTACTCGATTCCCGCCGTCGGCATGGCGGACGCGTCCCAGGCGGAATTGACGCAACTGCTCGATAAAGAGGGCATCAAATATGGGTTGGCGGAAGAGCCGCCCGCCTGGCAGCAACTGCTGTATTTCCTCATCGTTCCGGTGATGTTCCTGGTGTTTTTCCTGTTTCTGTTCCGGCGAATGGGCGGCCCGGGAACGGCGATGTCGTTCGGCCGCAGTCGGGGACGGTTGTATGCGCAGGAAGATCTGGGAATTACCTTTAATGACGTCGCCGGTATTGATGAAGCCGTGGAAGAACTTCGCGAAATCGTCGAGTTTCTCCGCAATCCGGGCAAATATCAGGCGCTCGGCGGGCGGATTCCTCGCGGGGTGTTGCTCGTGGGGCCTCCGGGAACCGGCAAGACGATGCTCGCCAAAGCGGTCGCCGGCGAGGCCGGAGTGCCGTTCTTCGGGCTGTCGGGATCGGATTTTGTGGAAATGTTCGTCGGCGTGGGCGCGGCCCGCGTCCGGGACATGTTCCAGCAGGCCGGTCAGCGTTCCCCCAGCATCATCTTTATTGACGAACTGGACGCGCTCGGCAAGGTGCGCGGCAGCGGCATGCCGGGCGGACACGATGAACGGGAACAGACTTTGAACGCGCTCTTGGTCGAGATGGACGGCTTTTCGTCCGATCAGAGTGTGATCGTGATGGGAGCCACCAACCGGCCGGAAACGCTCGACCCGGCGCTGATGCGACCCGGTCGGTTCGATCGGCATGTGCTGGTCGATCGGCCCGACATCAAGGGCCGCGAGGCGATCCTGAATGTCCACGCCCGTAAGATCAAGATGGACGACATCGTCGATCTGAAGCATATTGCGCGGTTGACGCCCGGCTTCGTGGGAGCGGATCTCGCCAATCTGGTGAACGAGGCGGCGCTGCTGGCGGCACGCAAAAACAAAACCAAAGTGACGATGGAGGATTTCGAAGAGGGAATCGAGCGCGTCGTCGCGGGCCTCGAAAAATCGACGCGAATCATTCCCGAAGAGGAAAAACGCCGAGTGGCCTATCACGAAGTCGGTCATGCGCTGGTGGCGTGCTCGTTGCCGCATGTCGATCCGGTCCACAAAGTGTCCATCATTCCGCGCGGCTTCGGCGCGCTGGGTTACACGCTGCAACGACCCGAGGAGGATCGGCAACTGATCACGCGCACCGAATTGCAGCACCGCATCGCCGTGCTGTTGGGAGGAATTGCCGCGGAAGAAATCATTTACAACGAGAACTCGACCGGCGCCTCGAACGACTTGCAGCGTGCCACGGATTTGGCGCGGCGCATGGTGACGGAATTCGGCATGAGCCCGAAGCTGGGACGCGTGCATTACAGTGAAATGACGCGTTCTCCGTTCCTGGGAACGATGACCGGCTCCGGCGAACATGTTCATAGCGAGGAAACGGTTCGCGAAATCGACCTGGAAATCAAGCGGATCATCGACACCGCCTACGACTCCGTGTTCGATTCCGGCGCGGCGGCCGGTGATGAGCACCTCACTTCAAGGAGCTGCTGGAACGCGAAGTGATGGACGCCAAGCAGATTCAGGTGATTCTCGATCAATACAAAACCGGCCGCGGATCGCGCATGGCACGTTTGCTCCTCCAGGTCCGACGGCGGCCCCGGGCGACCAGGAGACCGACCGTGGCGACAATCGAGAACTCAGGGCCGACGCCTAGGCAGGCGTTGTGGAGCCGTTCATGACACTGATGGGATACTTATTGCTGCTGGTCATCGCCTTCATTTGCGGCCGTTTCCTTGTGCTCGCCGGAGCGCACCCGCGGCGGCTGTCTGGTGACGATCGCCTCTGGGATTTGTCGGAGCCGCTGGTTTCGACTTGATCGCCAATAATCTCGGGTTGCCGGAGATTCTTTCCGTCGACGTGGGCGGTCAGAAATTCCCGATCGTCTGGTCCATCCTGGGAGGCGCCTTGTTTTCCGCCGTCCTGGGCCTGTTGACACGGCAGAAACCTCGCAGCTGAAAATCTCTGCTAAGTGGCGACCAGCACGACTCGCTGAATCAATTCATCCGTCATCAATTCCGACGTCTCTCCCGCGGCGTTTCTCAACCGCACGCGTTTTCCGTCCGTGTATAGCACATCTCCGGACGGGCCGACGTCAAACGTCAGCACTCCGTCGGCTAGAAGCGTTTCCTTTCCAGCGGGATCTCGCCGGATCAGTTGCCAATCTTTCGGGACCAAGCCGGATTCTTCGGAACCGCGGCGCTGAAACATCTGTCTGCGAGTGTCGACCATTTGCCCCCAGAGAGACAGATAGCGCGATTCGGGGGTCGCCCGTCGTTCCGGCCCTCCGGCAGTCCGTAGCGGCTGCCCGGAAAACATCAGTGAAAAGAAATTAAGAAAGTGAAATCCGGCCCGCGCCAGGCGATAAGGAAACAAAAGGATATCTTTGAGATCGGTCCAGGCGTCGGTTCGACGGGGACCGGGCCGGTAGGGACGCTTCAGATAAATCAATGTGCCGTCCGGCAATTCACAGGGATGCAGGAAGTCAAACGATTCATCCTGAATCCAGGTCGACAACGATTCGGTTTTCAGATCGAGCCTCTGAATGACATACGGTCCTAAAGCGGTGGCGAAACCGTTGGTGTCTCGCCCGATTCCCGCAGATTGAAATACCAGCCGTTCAGAATCTTCCTGGACCCAGCGGGGCATCTCATCGACCGAATCGCCGAGCGTCACTTCGCGCGGGAGGCGGCCGTCGGCATCGCAGACGAGGAGGCGTTTCGTGCCATCTGGTTGTGCGAGAGACATTGCCAACCGTCCGTGAAGCGGATGCCGGTGCAAATCCTGAGCGGGAAAGCCATTTCGGTGGAAGAGTCGACGCTCCTGATCAATCGCCGGATCATATTGGAACAATCCCGTCATATGGCCGAAATCGATCAGGTAGGTGAGCGAACCGGCTTGAGGACCGGTGTCGAGACTCCGAAAGCAGACGCTTCGCTGTCCCTGTGTCTGATTCCATTGCGACAGACTGGGCGCCGCCATCCCCATTTCGCCCCACACGCCGCTTTGCGCTTTCCAGCCGTGGAGTTGCTGCGATTTTGCTTGTCGTTCCTCAAAGTCCCGCACACAAAGCGCTGGTGATTTCAGCAAGCGGGAAGAGGCATACCCATCGGCTGAAAAACAGGCGTCCCCGGCGATGTAGGCAAATGTCGTCACCGACTAGACCTCTGAAGAGATGATGGGCACCGGACGCAGTCGTCTCGGAGATCATGCTGGCGAGATTGAACCAAGAATGCAACCGCCTGATTTCCCGAGCTTCATCACCGTGGGATTGCTTGACTCCGCCTGTGCGTTGCCGGACACTTCAGGGAATTCTTTCTCCGATTTCTTCAAGAGCATACGCCATGAATCTGCCACAATGGTTTCGCGCACTGGTTTCTGTTCTCATGCTGTTCATGACGAATCGAGGCGTTACCGCTGATGAGGCCGCCGACCTCAGCGAGCGATTTTCTGTCGGGTTCGCCAAACGCGACATTACGCCGCAGAAGCCGATGCCGATGTGGGGCTATGGCGCCCGACACGACATGCTTTCCCAGGGAGTGCTGACGCCGCTGTTCGCGAAAGCCATCGTGATCCAGGCCGGCGAGGAAAAACTGGCGCTCGTCGGTCTGGATATCGGTCGCGGACCGACGCGGGAAATGACGGATCGCATCCGGCAAGAACTGGAAGAAAAGGCCGGGATCCGCCATGTCATGATCAGCGGCAGTCACACGCATCATGGCCCGTGTATCGAACTGCTTGACCGGGTCGGTTATGGAAAAGGAAAGTTCGACGACGCCGTCGCTTACAACCAGCAATTGCCCGGTCTGTTGATCGAGGCCATTCTGGAAGCCGACAAGCTTGCCCAGCCGGCAAAGATGGCGGTGGCCTCCAAAGAAGTGACGTACAACCGCAATCGGCAATCGAAGCGGCCGGTGCGGGCGACCGACCCGATGCTCGCCGTGATGCGATTCGATGACGAAGCGGGCAAGCCGATTGCGGTCCTCGTCAATTTCGCGGCCCATCCGGTGATGACGGAAGAATCGCTGCTGAAATTCTCGGCCGACTATCCTGGCTTTCTGCAGAACAAAGTCGAAGCCGATTTGCAGACGAATTGTGTCTTCATGCAAGGAGCGTCCGGTGACATGAGCCCCAACCCGCCGGGCGACTTTCGCAATCCTCAGGCATTCGGAGAACTGCTCGCCGGCGAAGTGACGGAACTCGCCAAAGGGGCGGAAACGGTCAAGCCCAAACGGCCCTCGGTGCGTGGTAAAGTCGACCATTATGCTTTCCCCTCACGCGTTGATTTTGGCAATGCCGTGACGGTTAAAGCTTACGAGGTGGCCTTCTATCCTGAATTGATCCAATGTTTCGTGAGGGAAATGGAAGAAGGGGTGACGGCGGAATGCAACACCGTGTTGTTGAACGGCGACGTGGCGCTGGTCGGAGGCTCAGGGGAATTCTTCAGCAGCCACAGCAAGCGGCTGAAAGAGCGTTCTTATGTCGGCCCGACGCTGTTCTTTGGTTACTGCAACGACCACAACATGTATTTCCCGACGATTGAAGCAATTTCCGAGGGAGGCTACGGAGCCGATCCGCCGGTCTCTCCGGCCGCTGTCGGCGCCGGTGAAGTCATGATGAACCAGGCGCTGATCAACCTCTACGAAATGGCGTCCAAGATTCCGAAAGACGGACCGCGCGCCAAATGACGAGTGAAAAGCATCTCTCGCGAAGACGCGAAGGGGCTAAGTTCGCAGAGAAGATATTGAAGTCAAGGTCGCATCGAGCAGACAAAGTCACGGAGAAAAATCCGGATACCATTCCTGAAGAAGTACGTCAAAATCTTGGCTGCAGACCGGGAAGACATTCCGGTCATTCGCCGGAATTGGCTGCCTTGGCGAACTTCTACCCCTCGCGTCTTCGCGAGAGATGCTTTTTCGTCCCGCCGCGGGACTCATTTCATCGCGGCGGAGAGAATTTCCGCGACGTGCATCACCTTTAAGGGCTTTTGCTGGCGGTGAATCAGGCCCCACAGATGCATCAGGCACGACATGTCTCCCGCGGTGATGATTTCCGCGCCCGCCTGCTCGTGATCGTGGATGCGGTCGAGGCCCATCATGCAGGAAACGGCCTCTTCCTGCACGGCGAACGTGCCGCCGAAGCCGCAGCATTCGTCGATCCGTTTCAGCGTTACAAGCTCGATCCCTTCGAGCGATGACAAGAGCTGCCCCGCCTGACTGAAGCGTGGGACCATTGTTTCGCTCGACGAACCCAGCCGCAGTTCGCGCAGGCCGTGGCACGACTGGTGCAGCCCGACTTTGTGGGGAAACCGGCCGATGATTTTATCGACGTTGAGAACCGTGACGAGGTATTCACACAACTCGTAGGTGTGATGGTGGACGCGTTCGAAGTCGGGGTGATCGTGCACCAGATCGTGATAATGTTGCCGGACCATGGCCGTGCAGCTGCCGGATGGGCAGACGACGTGGTCATAAGCCCTGAAGATGTCGAGGAATCGGCGCGCCAGCGGGCGGGCGTCGTCCACGCAACCAGTGTTCGCCATGGGCTGCCCGCAGCAGGTCTGCTCCGGGGGAAATTCGACCTGGCAGCCGAAATGCTCCAGCAATTCCCAAGTCGCCATGCCGACTTGGGGGTACAGCTGATCGACATAACAGGGGATGAACAGGCCGACGCGCGGCATGGGCGGGAATTCCTGGGTTGTCAAACGGCGATGATCGAGCAATTATAAACAGATTGATTCACTTCGCGTATTCATCGACTGTTCTCCTCGTCCGCGGCGGCATTTCCCACAATTTTGTCAGGAATGGCGGAGTCGAGGCATGGCCTTTCAACGAGATCCCGACGCCGGACGGCAGGCGGTCGTCTGGCTGGCCGTGGCGTTCGCCGTGACGACCGGCACCGTGGTGTGCGGCTTCATGATTCTGGCCTTTGCCGAGCAGCCGCGCGAACCGTTCCTGGTGCTGGGAGGCATCGTCGGCGGAATCTTGCTGTTCCTCTGGGGACTGAGTTCCCCGAAGGAGAAACACGTCTCGCAGAACCGCCTGTTTTTCTGGCTGAAAGCCCAGGATCACGTCGATCCGGCGGAAATTTACCGTCCCCGCCGGAGACGAACCGGGACCCCGAAGGCGGGCTCGAATCGGCCTCCCACGCTGGAATCGGTCCGTGAAATCGCCGAAACGCATTCGCGCTGGGTTCCCCGCGGACCGGCGCCGCGCCGAGATCGCCCCGACCACCACTGATTACCGGAACCCGCGCCGCCGCATGGTGCTGTACCGTTCCAGGGCGTCGCGAATGATCGGGATCGAAGTTTCTGCCGGGCTCAATTCATCGACCTCGACCGATTTTCCTTCCAAGGTTTTATAATCTTGAAAGAACCGGCGGATCATCGCCAGACGATGGACGGGCAATTCGTCGGCTTCGAGGAACGAATTGAATTCCGGGTCATGCGTGGCCACGGCCAGGATCTTGTGATCGCGCTTGCCGCTGTCGACCATTGTCATGAGACCGATGGCCCGGGCGGCGACCAGCGTCAACGGATCGACCGGCTCCTGGCACAGGACCAGGACGTCCAGCGGGTCGTCGTCTTCCGCCAGCGTTTGAGGAATAAATCCGTAATTGGCGGGATAATACACCGCCGAATGCAACATTCGGTCCAGCTTCAAGAGGCCAGTCTGCTTGTCGAGTTCGTATTTCACGTTGGAACCCCGGGGAATTTCGATCACCACGGTGAATTCCAAAGGCAGATTCTCTCCCGGCGTGACATCGTGCCAGGCATGCGTCATCTCAAACCACTCCCATGTAACAAATGAAAGAACCACGGCGCTGAATGGACGAAGATTGTACTTCATCGGCGAGGCGAACGATACCGGGAAGGCGAATATCAAGCCCCGCTCATGCGATGGCCGGCATTAGTTCACGCGGTCGACGTCGACCCATTTCTTCTCGGCCGACGACTGCAAGACCGCATCGGCCACCGCCTGGGCGCTCGCGCCGTCATCAAATCCCGGCACGGCATCGCGGCCTTCAACGATCGCCGAAACGAATTCCCACACCAGGTCGTAGCGAAACACCGTGCTCGGCTTCCCCTGCGACGGATCGCGCGGGCTCGCGGCTGGTTTGAGAAACTCCGCCGGCACGGCCACTTTTTCCATCGAACCGCCATGTTTGCCGACGAGGATGTGATTGGGATCGACCAATTGATAAACGGCTGAACCTTCGCTGCCATTGATCTCGGCCCATTCGAAGCCGACCCCTTCGTTATGATGTCCTTTCATCAGCGTGCTGCCTTCCCACACGCCGACCGCGCCGTTATCGAACATGCCGATCAAGGCCGACCAGTCATCGACGTCCGAGGGTTCGCAGGTAGCTCCGTCCGGTGTTTTCGTGCGCGGGACGAACGTCTTGACCGCGCCGCAGACCGAGCGAATCGGCCCGAGCAGATCCTGCGCGAAGTCGATGCGATGGATGGTCATATCGTACAGATCGCCCGCTCCCGCCAGTTTCTTATACTGCCGCCAGCCCCAGCTGGTTTCCGGGAGATCGAGAAACCGTTGGCTGCGAAAATGTCGCGGGGCGCCGAGCGCTCCCGAGGCAAGCAAATGTTTGAGATAGCGCATCGACGGGGCGAAGCGGTAGGTGAACGCCGTCATGTGGCGGACGTTCTTCGCTTTCGCCGCCCGATACATGTCTCGGGCTTCGGCGTAACTGACGCCGAGCGGCTTTTCGCACATCACATGCTGTCCCGCGTCGATGCAGGCCAGCGCAATCGGCTGGTGCGTGAAGTTCGGTGTGGCGATGATCACCGCGTCGATCGAGGAATCCGCCGCGATGTCCTCGTAGCGCGTCGTATATTTGGCCGGTCCCCAGGCTGGCTTTCGCTGTTCGAGCAGCGATTCGTTCGGATCGCAGACCGCAACGAGTTCAGCGCGCGGGTCGAGCTTGATCCCCGGCACATGATGAAAATCCGACACCAGCCCGGCGCCGATGATGCCAATCCGAACCTTCGACGACATACAATCTCACTCCCGTGTTTTATTTCTGGAAGACTCTACGGTGTACCGCCCGCTGCTCCGTCACGCAACCGTTGGGCCAACGCCAGCGCGTCTTCCCGCGTGTGCAACTCTTCGTTCAATTGGGCGTCGCGAATCTGGTCGAGCCATTCACGAAACCGCGGTCCGGGCGACATGCCCAGTTGAATCAGGTCGTCGCCCGTGATCAACGGCGGCGGATTGATCGCGGCTTGCGGCGTTTGCGCCAAAAATTCCTCACAAAACAGCACGGGATGCAAATCGGCTTCCTCGACCAGCAGTTTCACTTTCAACAATCGCAACTGGTCCTCGTGAAACGGGTGCGACAGAGCCCGCTTCAACTTTGCCAGAGAGAATCGAGGCGAATCGCGCAAATCGTCTTGGTGAGTCACCAGCCAGGTCGTCCGTTCCTTCTCGTCGTTGGACAGTTTCAATCGCTGACAGATTTCCCGCACGGCCCGTTCGGCCGGCAGCCGATGCAGGAGCACGGCCAGCGCCAATTCGAATCGTGGTTCTGGCAATAACGGGAGCATCTCCAGGCTGGGATGCATGTCGGCAAGCTTGAGTTCCGGCAAGATCACCGGCATCAGACCGACGTCGACGCAAAGCTCAATTGCCCGCCGGCGATGGACGTCGACCAGCATCTTCTTGAGTTCCTGGGCGATCCGTTCCGCGCTGACAACGGTCAACTGCGTCGCCATCTCGCGCACCGCCGCGGCCGTGACGGCATCCAGCTGGAAATCCAGCGTGGCGGCGAACCGGACGGCGCGCAACAGGCGCAGCTTGTCTTCCCGCATGCGGTCGTGGGGTTCTCCGATCGCCCGCACCATGCGCGCGGCTAAATCCCGCTCGCCGCCCACGTAATCCAGCACGCGGCTGTCGAGCGGATCGTAAAACATGCCGTTGATGGTGAAGTCGCGCCGGCGGGCGTCTTCTTCCGGCGTGCAGAATTCCACCTGGTCGGGACGGCGCCCGTCGGTATATTCCCCTTCCCGACGAAATGTGGCGACCTCGATCTGCACGCTATTTTGCGGCCCCAGGACGATGATCACCCCGAAGCTGGCCCCGACGGCGAGCGTCCGCCGATGGCCGAACAAATTGCGAACCTCGTCCGGGCGGGCCGTCGTGGCCACGTCGTAATCTTTGGCCGGCCGATTCAACAGAAGATCGCGTACACAGCCGCCGGCGAACAATGCGACGTATCCCGCTTCCGTCAATTTGCGGACGACGTCGGTGGCGAATTCGCGCTGAAGGTCGGTCATGGCCTTCATCATACCCTGTTAACGAAGCGGGCCGGCAAGTTCTTGAGGCTCATCAGGACTGGGGCGGGGCCCATGGGCCTTCGGCCGATTCATGCGGCTTCCGGGCAGCGGAAAGCAACTGGATCAATTCCCGCTGTTGAGCCGTCGAAAGATGACCGAGTTGCCGTTCATGGCACGCGCTCACTTTTTCAGCAAGATCACAGAGCAGTTTTTGACCCGCGTCCGTTAGAGAAACTTCCACCACGCGCCGATTGTTCGCCGGCCGGACGCGACTGATCCAGCCTCCCGCTTCCAACCGGTCCAGCAACCGCGTCATGTCCGGAGCGCGCGAAATCAGCTTTTCCGCCAGGTGCTGCACCGTGATCGGCGCGGGAGCGGAAAATTCCAGGAGCCGCAACGTATTATACTGTTGAGCCGACAGCCCGAACGGCTGGAATAATTCATCTTCAAGCAGTTTCAGCCGGTCATAGGTTCGCCACAGGTTCAAATAGACTTCCTGAGCCAGCGAATCGAACCGGCGGCGTTTGACGGACGGGGGCTTGTGAGTCATGCTCCGCAGTGTAGCCGGCCGATCGTGCACCGCAAGACAACATTTGTCGGAACGACGATTCCCCGTCTGTCTCCGCCATCGGAGGTTGCCTCTCTTCCTGAAGGAGTCGTTCCCGTTCCATCTCTGGTCATCCTGAGCGCTGAGGAAATCTTGACCACGCCTCTTGTCCGAAAGTTCCCATGACGGCCAGCATTCACGACATCGGTCCCGACGATTATCTGCCGCGAATTCCCCGAGACCGCACCCCTGGGATCGGGTGCATCGGCAGCGGGTTCATCATGGCCGATTGCCACCTGGTCGCTTATCGGCAAGCGGGTTTCCGACCGGTCGCCATCACGTCGCGACAACGAGCCCACGCGGAGGCGGTCGCAACGCGGCATCAGATTCCTCGCGTGCATGACGACGTCCGTTCGCTGGCCGCCGACCCGCAGGTCCAGATCGTGGACGTCGCCGTGCCGCCCGATGTTCAACTCGACGTGATTCGCGAAATCCTGACGCATCGAAACAGCGTGCGCGGCATTCTCGCGCAGAAACCGCTGGGCGTGAGCTTTGCTCAAGCCTGGGAGATCGTCCGTTTATGCCGAGACGCAGGGGTTACGCTCGCCGTCAATCAGAACATGCGCTATGACCAGTCGGTCCGCGCGGCGAAGTCGCTGCTGAATCAAACTGCGCTGGGAGAACCCGTGCTGGCGACGATCGACATGCGGGCCATTCCGCATTGGATGCCCTGGCAAGCGCGGCAAGGCTGGGTCACGCTGCGGATCATGAGCATTCATCATTTGGACACGTTTCGATACTGGTTTGGCGACCCGAAACGCGTCTTTGCCAGTGTGCGGCCCGACCCGCGCACGGCGAAATCGTTTGCACACCAGGACGGCATCTGTCTTTACATCCTCGAATACGACAGCGGGCTGCGCGCCGCCGCTTGGGACGATGTCTGGGCGGGTCCGGCGAACGAGGGGGCTGCCGCCGACATCGGCATTCGTTGGCGAATCGAAGGGACCGACGGAATGGCCCGTGGCACGATCGGCTGGCCTGAATATCCCCGGCCGACGCCCAGCACGCTCGATTTCACCACGATTCACGACGCAGGCACCTGGCGCCAACCGCGCTGGAACGATGTCTGGTTCCCGGATGCCTTTGCGGGACCGATGGCGGAATTGTTGTGCGCGCTTGAAGACGGCACGGAACCGGAGCTCAGCGGCGACGACAATTTGAAAACCATGGCGCTCGTCGATGCCTGTTATCGATCGGCTGAAGAGCATCGAGCGGTGGAGTTGGCGGAAATACTGGACCAGTTCCGCGACCTCCGTTGAACGGCGGCCAGGTGGTCTCGTTTGGCGAATCTCCAAGAACATGCCGCGCATCGGGGAGGATCGCTTGGTTCGAACGGCTGACGAGTCACTGCCCCCGAAGCTGACTCAAGAGTATGATGCTGCTGTTCGCGTCTGTTTTTTGACCTCTCGGAACAGCGTCGTCCATGCTTGAACGCTGGCGGAAGATTCTGTCGTTCTCTCTGTGGCCCGCAGCCGTGCTCGCGGCGGTCTCGCTTCATTTCTGGTTTCCCGAAATGCCTTCCGGCGCGGGTCACGATACTTATAGTCCGACCGCCGAAGGCCATAAGGCGTTCTACCGACTTGTGGGAGAGCAGCCGGAAAACATCGTGGTCAGCCGCAATCTCAGGCCGTTGACTGCGGTGCTCAATTCTTTGCCGATTGACCAAGTCCTCTGTATTCTGGGCCCCGCGCGTGCGCCGTCGGAAACGGAGTGGTCTCAAATGAACGATTGGATTCGTGGCGGCGGCACCTTGCTGTACGCCTTCCGGGGGGACGAGCCACAAGACATCCCCTGGCTGAAGGTCAAGTATCTTCCCGATCCCGGCGGTCAGGGGCCCTCTCCGCCGCAGACGTCTCCTGGGGGGGCCGAGACTTTGCTGTGGTGGTCTGACGGGCATCTGGAAACTTCGTCCGGGAAGAAATTGGTCGAATTGCACGACACGTTGCAGGCGGCGCGATTTCAGTATGGGAACGGGGCCGCGGTCGTCGTGGCCAGTGCCAATCCCTTCTCCAATCAGGCGCTGACCTATGGGGACAACAGCGTGCTGGCGTTGCGCCTGCTGGAAGCGGCCGGAACTCCCGAATTCGTCCTGTTTGACGAATCGCTCAACGTCTCTGGCACCCCGAAAACCGTGGGCATCCTGTTCGATCCGATTCTGCGGCCGGTCACCATTCAGATCTTGATCCTCACCATGCTGTTTGGATGGTGGCGCAGTCGTCGATTCGGGCCCTTGACGCCCGCGGCGGCGTCTGCCCGCCAGAATATCGTGGAACATACGGACATGGTCGGGAATTGGTATTGGAAATCTCACGATGGTCGGCCGGCGCTGAAGGCGTATCTGCGACAATTGAGTTCCAGCTTGAAATTGAAAACCTTTCGCGGCAAGGAAGACCGCGTCCTTGAGCCAATTGCGCGGCGCGGCGGCCGGACCACGGCGGACGTCCGCCAAGACCTGCAACAGGCGTTTCAGGCGGTTCGCAAAAAACGCCTGGACCGTCGCGAGGCGGCGCGCCTGATTCGACGACTTGCCCTGGTTCGCCGCGATGCCCAAGTGAAGCGAAATGGTCAGAAAGACCGGGATTCGAACGACACTCCATTCGGACGATAATCTTGCGACTTGCGACAGTTCTGACGCCTCCGACGGACGGCAATTTCTTACTGGCCGCACAATGCGGCGTCACCGATTTTGTCTGCCGGTATCCCGGTGACGATCCCCAGATGCTGGCTCGGATGCACCGGAAGGCCGCGTCGTTCGGCATGGCCTTGTCCGTGGTCGAAGGGTATCTCCCGATTGAACGCCTCAAACTAGGCCAGGATGACGGGCGGGAACTCGCCGCCATGAAAGCGCTGCTCTCGCAGATGGGAGACCTCGGCGTTCCGATCTTATGTTACAACTTCATGGCGGGCACGGATTGGGTGCGCACGCAACTCGCCGCGCCCGAACGGGCCGGAGCCAAAGTCACCGCGTTCCGCCTCGCCGATGTCGAGCGGGCCGTTTCGCTCAGTGCGACCGCCACATCGGGCATGCAGGAAATCATTTCCGCCGAGACGCTGTGGAAGAATCTGGAGCGATTTCTTGACGAGTTACTGCCGGTCGCCGAACGCTTCGGGGTGACTCTCGCCGCCCATCCGGACGATCCCCCGTTGCCGGAGTTGCTTGGCAAGGCCCGAATCTTGAACTCGGTGGAAGGCTTCGATCGCCTGCTCCGGCTGGCCCCCAGTGCGCACAATGCCCTGTGTTTTTGCCAGGCCACGTTCGCGATGATGGGTGTCGACATTCCCGCCACGATTCGGCGATTCGGACCGCACATTCAGTATGTCCATTTCCGTGATTCGCGCGGGACCGCTGCCGATTTTGCCGAGACCTTTCACGACAACGGTCAGACCGACATGCCCGCTGCCATGCGCGCCTATCGCGACATTGGTTTCACCGGCCCGCTGCGTCCCGATCATGTGCCGCAAATGTACGGTGAAGATGACGGAGAGCCAGGATATACCATGCAGGGGCGTTTGTTCGCTTATGGTTACATCCGCGGTCTGATGCAGGCGACTTCCGCAGGCTAGTGCCAGCCCCACGACGCGCCGTCCTGGCCCCCCTCAAACTCGCTTCTGACCGCAGTGAGGGCAGTAGTGGTATTCGAGGCGCAGCGGCGCGTGGCAGCGGGAGCACGTTCCCTCGTCAGACGGTTTGTAACCGGCAGACGTCCCATCGGCCCCCTGCGGTTGGTCATCGTCTTGTGCGTACTTCTGCTCACTGGCGGCATGAATGAACAGCCACGCCGCCTGCATCCACGCTGCCAACGTGAACAACAGCCCGGCGGCGGGAAAAATCCACTTGACCGCAGTAGGGAACGGAGCGTCGGCCGTCAGGCTCAGCGCCAAAATCGTCCATAACACGCCGAACAGTCCGGCGACGACAGCACCGACGGCTCGCACCAACGCTGGACCACGGCTGAAAGGGAGATTCCACATACCGCCAAAATTTTCGCTTGTTAAGACCAGAGCTCGTGATGAAACCCCTCGGTCGTTCCCCGAGAGACAACGGGCGAACGACTCAGACGGATCATGGGAATCGACTCGGGATTCCCCGAGGCATCCCAGATCGCCCAGTGTTCGCAGAATGTGGCGTAATCGATCTATTCTCGCTCGCCACCGGTCGCTATGATTCCGCCCCCTCCTTAGCGGGCCTTGCGGGACGGTTGACGTCAGTCGTCATGGTTCGCGATGTGTCTGGGAATTTGCAGGCAGAGGTTCAAGGACGAACTCATCCATGTTGTTGCCCCGCGCCCGCCAATTCGGTCTTGCTGGCCTGGTTCTGACGACGCTCTGCTATTCGTTGAGCGACGCCCAGACGAATGACCAGCCCGGCCGGACGAGAGTGAAGTCGACGCCTCCGGCGAACAACAGTGTGAGAGCCCGGCGCAAGGGAGAGGAAGATCCCCCGGCTGCGCGTCCCAAGTCGGTCATGCGCGAAGAGCGGACCGAGCCGCCGGAACTCCATGTCGAAGACCTGCCGCCCGCGTTGGAAAAACTCCTGAAGGAGTGGGAAGCGGCGTCAGCGAAAATCACCACGCTCTCGGGAGAGCACAAGCGAATCGTCCGCAATTCAGTGTTTGAAGTCGAGAAGTGGGCGAAAGGAGAGTTCTTCTACGAATCGCCCGATAAGGGACGCATCGATCTGGCAGGCATCGATCCCAAGGGCGCGACCTCCAGGAAGAAAAAAGCCGACGGCAGACCGTACGACGTGCAAGCCGACATTCCTTCGATCTGGATCTGTAACGGCACGGCGGTCTTTAACATCGTGGAAGCGAAAAAAGAATACGAGCGGTTTGATCTTCCCAAAGAGATGCAGGGCAAGAACATCATTCACGGGCCGCTGCCGTTTCTGTTCGGTATGAAAGCCGAAGAAGCGAAGAAGCGGTTCGACCTGTCGTTCGTCGATGAGGAAGCGTCGGACAAGAACAACGATAAGGTGGTCTGGATCAGAGCCCGGCCGCGCCAATTGATGGACCGCGATAATTTTCAGGAAGCCCGAATCATTCTCGACCGGAAACGATTCCTGCCGCACTTCGTCCAACTGATCGATCCCTCCGGCAACGTCGAGACGATTTATGAATTTCCTGCCGATACGCTGGTGGTCAACAAGCGGCACCTGGTCCCGAAAATGTTTCAGAACAAGCCGTTCGAGCCCAAACTGGCAGGGTTAACGCGGATCATGCCGCCCGACATCAGTGAAAATTCCGATTCCGGAGTTCTTCCCGCCAGCGGGGAAAAACCGGGCCGTTCCCCTGGTCAAACGAAAAAAGCAGACAAAAATCCCTCGCCGGGCAACGGCAAAGGAAAACAGCGCTCGTGACCGGATTTTGAGTGCCGGTGCGATTCGGGCGTCTATTGCAACCTCTGCCGGTTGCACCACGCCGGCAGGCCCTCACGCGGCCCAACCGAGGCGCCCGAAAATCATGCGTTTTTTGCCCTTTCACGTCTCGGACGTTACAATGGGGGCATGGCCGGGTTTCAATACTCTCGCTGGGACGGTTCGCAGCAGTACACGCCGCAGTCGGCGGACAAGCTGTTTGATCAGCTTAGCGAATATCTGATGCAATACGGCGAGGAAGTGCTCGACTCCTTGCCGCAATGGGAAGACGAAAACCCCGAAATTCTCGACCTGCTGCTCAAGCAGGGGTACGTCGAAAAGGACACCGAGGGAAAATATCGCATCACCCCGCGCGGAATTCGGCGCGTGGAGAACAAGGCGCTGGAAGAACTCTTCGACGTTCGCCGAAAAGACTCCCTCGGCCGGCACGAGACCGATTTCCGCGGAGCCGGCAATGTCCGGCATGACGAGACGAAACCCTACGAGTACGGCGACCCGGTTTCGCAGTTGAATTTGCAGGAAACGCTGCGAAATGCGCTGCATCGGCAAGGCGGCGGCACGCCGATCCGAATTACCGAAGACGATTTCGCCATTTATGAGTCCGAGTATCAGACGTCGTGCGCGACGGTGGTGCTGCTGGATATGTCGGGGAGCATGAGCCGGTTCGGAAAGTTCGGGGCGGCGAAGAAAGTCGCGTTGGCAATGCAGGCGCTGGTGCGCGGGAAGTATCAAAGCGATTTTCTGCAAGTCATCGGGTTCTATTCGTTTGCCTCGCCGCTGACTGAACGGGAACTGTTATTGTCAGCCCCGAAGCCCGTCAGCCTGTACGATCCGCGGGTCCGACTGCGGATCAATCTCGACCATCCCCCGCGATTCGTGCCGCAGCATTTCACGAATATCCATGCTGGATTGCAGTTGGCCCGCCGAATTCTGCGCCGGCAGGGGGCGCAGAATAAGCAGATCATCACGATCACCGATGGCGAACCGACGGCCCATCTGGAAGGTCGCGATGTCATGCTCATCTATCCCCCCTGCGAGCAGACCGCGAACGTCACGCTGGCGGAGGTGCGACAATGCGCGAAGGAAGGCATTCACCTGTCGAGCTTCGCGCTGATTGAGGATTATTTTTATCTCAATCTGGTCAATTTCGTGGAGCAGATGGCCCAGGTCAGCGGAGGCATTGCCGCCTACTGCAACGCCCAGGACCTGGGGAACCTGGTGATCGACCGATTTGTCGGCGGCCGCCGGGTCCGTCGGGCCATGTAGCAGTCGAAAACACCCTGAATTGCCTGCTTTCTCCAGTTTTCTGCGGTCACCCGGCGTGGAGTGACGAATTCGCAAGCGGTTTTGGCCTCTGCCGGTGAACCCGGTCTTCCACCAAAGTGCCGTCTGCGGATAGTATTCCGCCGATTTGCCAGCCTCGGCGGACTGATTTCAAACAGACGCCCGGGATTCTCGTCGTGTTTTTCCTTTCGGCTTCCGACCAGGTCAAGCGCACCCATGCCGAACATTTCCCCACGCCGTAACGCTCCAGGCAGCACCCCCGCACTGGGAATCATCGCCTTGATGGTCTTCCTGCTGCCGTTGTGCTGGTGGTCGCTGAAGCAAATGCGTCTGGACGGCGGCGGTGAGCGGTGGCTGTCGGATCAGCACCCGCAGATTCAAATGCTTGAGCAGGCTCACCGGCTCTTTCCCGCGGAGGATCGTATTTTCCTCAGTTGGGACGGCAGTTCGCTCGGTGATCCGCGCGTCGGGCAATTGGCGCGGCGGTTCGAAGGAATTATCGATCAATTCGGCGTGAAGCGTGAAGGCCTCAAGGAGATTGCCCACGTCGTTCAGCCCAGGGACGCGCTATTGCTGATGCAGCAGGAAGGGGTCGAGCCTCAAGAAGCGGCGCGGCGGCTGCAAGGAGTGAGTCTCGGCGCTGGCCCGCTCAAAATTCGCTTGACCGAAGCCGGACGCATTCGTTTGCGTAAGACTCGGCTGGAGCTTCAAGCCGCCGTGACAAACTCCGCGGCCAAGCCCGCGCAAGCGCTCCCGCCGATGGAGAATCTGGAAATAGCCGCGGCGATCCCGCGCCCCGCGGAAGAAGGAGCGTCTGCGCTTCCCGATCCCGCGCCGCCGGCGGTCATGGATGCCAGCGGGCGATTGATTTCCCGAGACATATTGGCTCACGATCTGCAATTGCTCTGGGACGGCATCGCGCCAGGATCTGATCAGACAGAAGAAATTGTCGCTGTGTTGAAGGCGGTCACCGGCCCGGACGGCGCACCTCTTGTGGAAGATTGTTTCTTTGTCCTCGGGTCGCCGGTGGCGCTCGTCGTCGGATTGTCGGATGTCGGGCGGGACGATCGGTCCCAAACGCTGCAGCTCATTCGTCAAACAGCCGTCGAAGTGGGGATTGCCCCTGAGTCGCTCCACTTAGGCGGCTCAATCATCGCCAACGCTCGACTTGATCAAGCGGTTCGGGAAGCCATTTGGAATCCGTCGGCGCACGGTATTGAAATTCAAAAACACTCCCTCTTATTGCTGTCGGCGTTGGTTGGCGCCGGGCTCGTGCTCGTCATGGTTCGCAGCTTCCGGCTGGCGTTACTGATCGTCGCCGCCTCCTTATTTGCCACGTTCCTGTCGATGTCGATGATTCCCGCCTTGGACGGCGGGCAGAACCCGCTGTTCGCCGTAATGCCGACGCTGTTGTTCGTCAGTTCGCTGGCCGGGTCCATGCGCTTGATCAACTATGGGAAGAGCGCAGTGGTCGACAAGCCGCGCGCGACATTTGCCGATGCCGTCCGATCCGCGATGGTTCCGTGCCTGTTGGCCGGCGTGACGATCACGATCGGCCTGGCTGCGCTGTGCACCAGCAGCTTGGCGCCGGTCCGCGACTTTGGCCTGTTCGCCGCCATCGGCGCCATGGTTTCGCTGGCGGTGATCCTGTATGGCCTTCCCTCGCTCTTGCAAATGTGGTTTCCCTCGGCGCTGGTGTCCGCAGAATCTGATCGCCGTGGCTGGCGCGAATATGGACGGACGCTGTCTGTCCGCCCCAGTTTTCAAGCGCTGCTGATTCTGACGTTCGCCTTCGTCTGTTCGTGGGGACTGCGAAATTTCCGGACGGAAGCCAGGGTGATCGGCCTTTTCCCCGAATCGGCGGAAATCGTGCGGGATCAACGCACCCTTGAAAATGAACTCGCCGGTCTCGCCCCGGTCGAAATCCTGGTTCGCTTCGACAAATCGGCTCAGGACGAAATCAATTTCCTCGACCGGTTGGAGATCCTGCGGAAAGTCGAAGAAAACCTCCGCGCGCATCCCGAAATCACCGGCTGCCTGGCCCTCCCCGATTTTCAGCCGGTGACCGAACAACTGGCGGAAGACTCCGGCATGCTGGCTCAGGGACGCTACAAAAAACGGTCGATCCAGGTGGAGCAAAGGATCCGTGACCAGGAAGTCTCCGGCATGGACGCGTTCTACCGACAACTTCCTGACAGCGAGGCAGGGCTGGATTCCCAGGATTCCCAAACGTTTGGTCGGCCGGGGGAAGAACTGTGGCGGATTACCGCACAGGCACGGCTGATGTCCGACTCTGATCATGGAAAACTCGTCAGCGACATCGATGATCTGACGCAGGAGATCCTGCGGTTCCGCCCAGGGACGCAACACATCGTCACGGGTGACGCGACCTTGTTGCTGCAAACCCAGCAGGCACTGCAACAGGGCTTGATTCGCAGTTTGGGCTGGACGTTCGCCTTGTTGCTCGGCGTCTGCGCCATTTTGCTACGCAGTTTCTGGGCGGGATTGGCGGCGATGATACCGAGTGTCATGCCGATCGCCGTCGTATTCGGGCTGCTCGGGTGGTTTGAGCAGCGGATTGATCTGGGCGTGATGATCACCGCGTCGATCGCGCTGGCCATGTCCGCGGACGGCTCGCTCCACTTTCTCGGTTGGTTCCGCCAGGGGTTGCGGGACGGGCTCGACCGCCCCGCAGCAATTGGCTTCGCTCTGACTCGTTGCGGGCCCGTCTTGTGTCAGATGAATCTGATCATGGCGCTTGGCTTATTGATGTTGATGCCGGCCGATTTAGTACTGATCAGCCGTTTCGGTTGGGTGATGGCGTCGATGATCGGCGTGGCCCTGATCGGAAACCTGGTCCTGCTGCCGCAACTGCTGGCGAGTCCGGTGGGGCATCTGTTTTCGCTGCCGACACCGTCGCGTCCGGCGCAACGACCTCCGTCGGATGCAGCGGAAACGTTGCCGGGACCGCCCCATCTCAGCACGGTGAGCATGGCCCGAGGAATACGCGTTCCGCCGGAATAGGCTCACAGTCCAGAACGCCGCCGCCGTCGCCTTGATCCGTCTGACGCGGTCTAGGGCCCGCCGGGCGGATCGCCAGCGTCTCGATGCAGTTCCTGCCACAGGGCTGCGAACCACAATTGAGCCGCCCGGCGTTGGCCGACGCCCGAAAAGTGCCGCATGCTGCCAATCCCGCCGCGGTTTTCGCCGTCGAGCACGTCGGTATCAGGCCCGGGACGAAAGCCAGGCGTCTTCCAAAGGACACCGATCGCCGCGCGAATTCGGTCTTCGCGCTCGGGTTGGCGATAGACGGTCGGATGCAACGTCGACTTGGCGGGGAGCCAGGCCACGTCGAGGTTCCATTGCTTCATCGCTTCCCTTCTAATGTCAATCAGCCGTTCGACGTACACCTCCTGCGCCGTGTTTTCGATGACGTCCGATTCTCCTTGCTGCCAGAGCACGTAGCGAAACCGTTTGGTCTTCTTGCCCGCCGCAACCAGGTCGGCAAACAACGGGCCGTCAGTCGACCATTGCCGTGTCGATGTTCCGCCGACCGCGGCATTCACGAAGCCCACGGGGACTTGCAGGAGCGGCGCCAAGACGTCGCCCAGCGGCGGCCAGATGGTTCCTTTCTCTCCCACGTGTGGCACTGGGTCGTCGCACACTTGCCAGGCATCGTCACGCCAATTGAATGCGGCGACGCGCCGTTCTGGTTCGGTCACCTTCAGAACTTCATCATTGGCGCCGACGGCATACGATTGTCCGGCGATCACGAAGACTTCTCCGACGCCGAACGGTTCCACCGATAATTCGCGGACAACTTTGCCTGCGGCCCGACACTGGAGCTCAAGGCGATACCAGCCTCCGGCCGGGACGCGTAGCAGCGCCTGTCGCTGCCGCTCTAGAAGTGTCACTTTCAGCGGCGTCCATTCGACCGGCCGTCCGAACGCCTTCCCATGAAACACGACTCGCCCCAGCCACTCGCCCGCTTCCGGCGCCGACCAGACCAATTCAACGTCCGCCCAACCCCGGCTATCTTCAGCAACGGCATTGACCGGCGCGATGACAGGGTTGAATCCCGCACGCTGAATGACTTGGTACGGCGTGGGCGAAATCACGCGAGGAGAGTCATCAGCAAACAGGGGCGTGAACAGTCCCAGCCACAACAGTCCGCCGGGAAATCCGCGGAGAATCGAACGAACACGCATTCCACAATCCTTCCGTGCGAGAATTGTTCCGTGATAACACGGCCGACGCCCGCTGTCGATGAGAAGCCGAATCGATCGACCGGCAGCCAATCTGGTGTCTGAGGTGACGCACGCGAACATCGCCCCGAGGCAGTAGGCATTCAGGCCGCCAGATTACAAACAAGTTAGGGCGTACTGAGGCGAAAAACCTCTGTCCGGCACGTGATCCGCTTCTACAATTCTAATGGACGCCATGATCACCAGAAGGAGAACGACATGATTCGCAAACTGCTGTTTGGTGCGGTCGCGCTGGCTGGGCTGATGATTATTCCGACTCAATCGGCGGATGCGGGATGGCGGCGTGCCGCACGGCGAGGGTATTACTACGGCCCCGCCGCGAGACGTTATTATCGTCCCTACCGGCAATACTATGCCGCCCCGCCGATGGTGTACGGACCCGGTTATTCGTATGGCTCTCCCTATGGATTTTCCGGATATAATTATGGCTATGGACCGTATGGTTACGGGCCGGGAGTGGGGGTGACGACGCCGGGGTTTGGGTTCTACGTGCGGCGACGGATTAAAAGCCCGACGCCGAGCGAGGAACGTGAATCACGGTCCCTCGATTTCGCGTCAGGCTTCTCGGTTGCCAAAGACAACGGCTCGAAGGGTCGCCTTCGAGCCGTTGTCTTTGGCGATGCCACTACGCAGGTTATTCCTGCGGTGCATCAATCTTGATATGCAAGTCGCGCAGCTGACGGGTGTCGACGTCGGACGGCGCGCCGGTCAAGAGGTCGGAGGCCTTTTGCGTCTTGGGGAAGGCAATGACGTCGCGGATATTGTCGCTGCCTGCGAACATCATCACCCAACGATCCAACCCAAGCGCGATTCCCGCGTGCGGCGGCGCTCCGTAACGCAGCGCCTCCAAGAGAAAGCCGAACCGGGTTTCGGCATCGTCCGGCGTGATGCCGATGAAGTTGAAGACTTTCTGCTGGACGGCAGGGTCGTGAATACGAACGGAGCCCGACGCCGCTTCGTACCCGTTGCAAATCAGATCGTACGACTGCGCCCGGATTTTGCCGGGATCGGTCTCGAACAGGGGCAAATCTTCATCGACCGGTTGGCAGAACGGATGGTGCTCGGCCTCCCAACGCTTTTCCTCTTCATTCCAGGCATACATCGGAAAATCGAGAACCCACGCCACGCTAATTTCGCTTGGATCGTAAAGTTTCAACTCTTTCCCGAGGCGATTCCGCAGTGCGGCGAGCGCGGCGCTCGTCACTTTCGCCGTGTCCGCGCAGAAAAACAGCAAGTCGCCGGCCTGCGCTTGCAGCTTCGCGATGATCTTCGCCTGATCGTCCGCGTTGAAAAACTTTGCAATCGGCGATTCCAGTTCCGTGGCCGATTTGACGCGGAAGAACGCCAGGCCCTGCGCGCCATAGTTTTTGACGAACTCGGTTAACTCGTCAATCATCTTGCGGCTGTATTTTTCGGCCGCTTGTTCCACCTTGAGGCCGCGGACCCGGCCTCCTTTTTCAATCGCCGATTTGAACACGCCGAATCCGCAACCCGCGGCGATGTCTCCGATGTCGATCAGCGTCAGTCCGAAGCGCAGGTCGGGCTTGTCGCTGCCATATTTCTCCATCACCTCGGCATGCGAATATCGCGGCAGCGGCAAGGGGAGGTCTTTGCCTTGCAGCGATTTAACGAGCCGGGCGATCAGGCCGTCGATCATCTGCAGAATGTCTTCGCGCGCGACGAACGCCATTTCGACGTCGATCTGCGTGAACTCCGGCTGCCGATCGGCGCGCAAGTCTTCATCGCGGAAGCAGCGGGCGATCTGCATGTAGCGATCGAACCCCGCGACCATCAAAATCTGCTTGTACAACTGCGGCGACTGAGGCAGCGCATAGAACGCCCCCGGATGGACTCGGCTGGGGACCAGATAGTCGCGGGCTCCTTCCGGGGTGCTGCGGCCGAGAATGGGCGTTTCGATTTCCAGGAACTGGTTTTCATCGAAATAGTCGCGAACCACCTTCGTCAGTTGATGTCGGAGGATGATCAGCCGTTGCAGGTCGGGCCGCCGGAGATCGAGAAACCGGTGCTTGAGCCGCAGTTCTTCGTTGGGCAGCGCGGTGGTGTCGGGTTCAAAAGGAGGCGTCTTGCTCTTGTTGAGGATGGTGAGATCGGTCGCCTTGAGTTCGATATCGCCGGTCGACATTTTCGGGTTGTGCATGTCGGCAGGCCGTTCTACCACGGCGCCGGTGACCTGGATCACGTCTTCGTAACGCAAGCCGCGGGCTAACGCCTGGGCCTCGGAATTGTCGGTCAGGCTGAATTTCACCTGCGTGCGGCCGTAACGGTCGCGTAAGTCGATGAAGACGATGCCGGCATGATCGCGGTATTTGTCGACCCAGCCGCACAGCGTGACCGTCTGGCCGGCATGCGCGGCCCGTAATTCTCCACAAGTGTGAGTCCGCAACACGAAACGCATCCTTTACAAACGATAAAACAGTCGCAGCCGAGGCCGCCACGGAATTCAAACTGGGGTATCGCGGCAGCACAGGGGCAGGCGACGGGCGAAATTCCAGGATTTCGAGAATTCAGAGTATACGCGGCCACGCCGGGTTCGGGTATCGAACGATGGAGGACGAGGCCTGTTTCATGGTATTTTGTCGCCTGGACTTGGTGGTGATCCGTCTCCTTTCCTTCCACCGTTCCTGCTGTCAGTTAATACGGCGGAAATCCGCATGGAACATGCTTCGCTCTTGGAGAACGCCCGTACCGGAAGTGGTTCTGCCTTGGCGGAGCTCCTGGAGCAGTTTCGTCCGATCATCCGACGCCAAGCGTCGAAGCAAATTGATGCCCGGTGGCAGGCTCGAGCCGACGAGAGCGATCTGGCTCAACTGACGATTATGACCGCGGCCAACGCGTTCGCTGCATTTCGGGGCACCAGTGAAGCGGAATTGGCCGCCTGGCTGGCCGCCATTTTGAATCAACATCTGGCGGCGATGGCGCGGCTGCATCTCCAGGCGGAAAAGCGGAGCGTGATTCGCGAGCAACCGGCCTCGCCGAACGATGATTCTCAGCCGGGCTGGCAGCCGCCCGCCGCCGGGCCCACGCCCAGCGGCATGGCGATGCGCGAGGAAGTCCGCTTGAAAATCGAAAAAACGCTCGACGTGTTGCCGTGGGATCAACGCGAGGCGGTCCGGCTACGTTTTCTGCATGATTGGTCGACCGAACAAATCGCAGAGTTTCTGGGCAAGTCGGAACGGGCCGTGGCGGGATTGATTCATCGAGGGTTGAGTCGCTTGAAGACGCAGTTGAAAGATTGGAGCTAACAGCTCAACCTTGGAGACGTTGCGTTGACGGCAAGTCCTTCGCAGGCTCAATTTCTCATAAAATCGGAAAAGTTTTCAGTTCGCGCGCGCGCCGCCGAGGGAAAACCCATTCTCCTACGTACTGGGGTGGGCGTCCCAAAGCAGGATTCAGGCTCCTCTCGGGCGGCGTCCGCCCCAGTTTTTTCCGGGCATTATTCAACCGAATGAGACCAACATGGCCGATGCTTCCCCCTCGCCTTCGCCGGCGGATCTGGATGCCGTGGTGGAAGAGTATCTGCGCCGCACCGATGCCGGGGAAGTGATCGAGCCGGAAGCGTTTATCGCGAAGCATCCCGATGTCGCCAATGCGCTCCGGTCGTTCTTTGCCAATGAGCAACTGATCCGAAAATGGTCGACCGGCTCGGCGCCGCCGCCGGCGGGCGATACGGCGTCGCGGAACCGAAATCCCACCGTCGCTCCCGCTGAGGTCAACGCGGCGGCATTGGCGAATCCCGCCGGGTCCGTCGTGTTGCCGGCGATGATGGGGCGTTACCGGGTCGAAAAGGAATTAGGCCGGGGCGCGATGGGAGCCGTGTACTTGGCGCGGGATATGGATCTCGATCGTCCCGTGGCGCTGAAATTGCCTCATTTTTCATCGCAGGACAATCCTGATTTGATTTCACGGTTTCTCCGCGAGGCCCGTTCGGCCGCCATGCTGGCCCATCCCAATATCTGCCGAGTGTACGACGTCAGCGAACATCAGGGGACGCGCTACATTGCGATGGAGTTCATCGACGGCCGGCCGCTGTCGGCGTACGTTCGCGGCGGATCGATCCAAGCCCGGCAGGCGGCGAGCATCACCCGGAAGCTGGCGCTGGGGCTGGCCGAAGCGCACAAACAGGGAATCATCCATCGCGATCTGAAGCCCGACAACATTCTGATCAACAAGAATGGCGAGCCGATTCTGACCGACTTCGGCCTCGCGCGTGAAACGACGCGCGGCAACGCGACCGCGACGCAGGACGGCGCGATTCTCGGGTCTCCCGCGTACATGCCGCCGGAACAAGCGGCGGGCAATTTATCGAGCATGGGGCCGTCCAGCGACGTCTACAGTCTGGGCGTGGTGCTGTACGAAATGCTGACCGGAAAGGTTCCCTTTCGCGGTTCCGTCGTGGAAGTGCTGGCTCAGGTGTTGATGAAAGCGCCCAAGCCGGTGCGCGAACTTCGCCCGGAGGTCGACCCCGCCATCGCCGCGATTTGCGAAAAAATGATGGCGAAAAAGGCGGTGGACCGTTATCAGTCGATGGCGGAGGTCGCCGCCGCCCTGGCCGACTGGATCAAGTCGCCGCAAAAGTCGGCTCCCGCACAGGAAGCGCTGTCCCAAACAGGAGCCGAACTGCTGTCGACGTTGGGCGATCTGAAAATTACGGATGAGGAACAGTCCAGGAAATCTGTCGTTGCGCCCGCGCCTGGCCCGGCCTCAAAGACCAAGTCCGGCGGCTCGAAACAGACGCTGCCGCCGGGCACTGCCAAAAAATCCCCCGTTCGCACGGCTCAGCAGATTCAAGACCTGTGCCAGGTGCTGGATCAATTGCTGGCCCGCAAAGATTACCCCGAGGTCATTCGCATCGTGGAAGAAATTCCCGAGGCGGAACGCGACCTGGAGATGAGCGGCTTGTATGCGGACGCCGTGGAACTTCGCACCAAGGTCGAACGGCTGGAAGTCGATCTGCAGAAGCACTTGAACCTGGTCAATCTGCCGGCACTGAAGAAGACGATCAATCAACTCCTGGCGATCAAGCCGTCGCATTCGCGCGCCAAAGAGTTGCGGAAAGCGATGCTCAAGCACGGCCGTCAGGGGATCGTCAAGCTTTTAAAGGAAGAGGGTCAGTTCGACGCCGTCGGGGGGGTGTGGGAACCGTGGAAAATCGCGGCCTCGATCGGCACGATCCTGCTGGTGTTCCTGGCGGTCAGCTTCGCGGTCGTGCTGTACATCAGCGACGACCGGCGGACGGTCAAAGTCGAATTGGACGATCCGACCGCGGTGTTGAAAATCGACGGATCGGTCGTGTCGATCAGCGGGGCAGGTACTGGCGACGTCCTGCTGAAAATCGGACCGCATCAATACACCGTCGAGCGGAACGACGTGATTGTCGACGGCCCGCACGAGTATGTCGTCGTCAAAGGCCGCCAGAATGTCTTGCGGATCACGTCGGTGGAGTCGAAGTCGGGGGACAATACGGCGGGCGTTCCGCCCACGGGAGCGACATCGCCGGCGGCGGTCGTCACGACCTTGGCCAGCGAGAACGACCTGCCGCGCGGCAAGCGCATTGATCTCACGCCGGAACTGGAGGCCCTGCAAGGAAAGCCGGGCGTCACCTGGCAAGACGGCGTGCTCGACGTCAACGTCACCAACGATCCCAAGGATTTCAAACAGCAGTTTGACAAGTACCGCGGAAAGAACATGATCTTCCGCGGAGAGGTGATGCACGTCAGTGGCAACCAGAGCTGGATCGCACTGCGCCGAAACGGCGGAAAAATGTATTTCGCGGAGTTCCGTGAAGAGGGAGCGCGGCTGGGACGCCGTTCGCAGCCCGATCTGTATGACGACGTCTCGCCGTCGGCAGTGACGAAGCAATTTGCCCGGTTCACGTTCGTCAATATCGACAACCATCTGGTGTTATTTCTCGACGGCCAAAAAATGGTCCCGTCCTTCCCGCTTGACGAAAAAATCGCAGAGGGGGCGCCGGCGATCTCCGTGTTCGAAGGCCATGGACGATTCCGCAATCTGAGCGTGGAATTGCTGGACGGCGTGCCGATCACCGTCTCTGTCCCGCCGCAAAGCACGTTCCCATCGCCCGCCGCCGCGGAGATCAATTCGCAATTGGCGGGCCGTCTGAGGATCAAGCAGCAAGATGCCGGCTTGAGAGCCATTTACCCTCTAGGGCGGGTTCTGAGCCAGGCATCGCTCAATCAAGCGGTGCTTCCGCTAGGAAGCGAAGCGAACGCGGTGGAACTCGAGTTGTTTGGCGAATTTGATGTCCCGGCCCAAACCGAATTGACGATCACGCACAACGGCGGAAGTTCTGACGGGGGCGTGACGTGGCTTTATCTGGATGATCACGAGTTAGGCGCCGTGGGCGACGATCGCAAAAAAGAAACCAAATACGAGGAGCGAGTCGCGGCAGGAACCCATCGACTGCAATGGAAGCTGACCGGTGGCGATCTGGGAGCGAGCAATCTGGTCGATGTCCGCAACAAAGCCACTGGCGAAGCAGTCATGATTCGCCCGCTCAGCCTCGAACCTCAACCGCAGCAGCCGATCAAGCTCACCTGGGGCGTTCTGGACATTACCCGCGACCGAACGGCTCCTGAATTCAGTTGGGAGTCCGCGAAATCCCGGCAAGCTGTCGTTAAAAACGTGAATTTCCCCTCGGTCCCCTTGAACACCGAATCATTGGACAAGTTCTTCAATTCGGTCCCCACTCGGTTTACGGAGCACCCGAGTGTGATTTATGCCGAACCGAGAGCCCAGGAAATTCGCTTTGATGTGGATCAGGATGGATTTGTGTTGCTGGCCTGCAGTTTCGACTATCAAGGCAACGATAGCGGAGGATGGCTGGAGAAACGCTGGACCGCCCAGGACTTTACCCAACACGGGTGGCGGCAACTGAGTGAAAACGATGTAGGCGGCCGATTGTTTGCACCGAAGCACAAACAGAATCAGACATGCTTCGTCAAGTACTTGGCGAGCGGAGATAAATACACCTTGGTGTGCAACAAGTCCGATCCGCCGTTTTTAATTCAGTTTTCGAACGCCGGACAATCTTCGTCTCCGCCCGATTCCAAGCCCGGAAAGCCGCCGCTTGCCATTGCGCCGTTCAACGCGGAACAGGCGAAGTCCCTCCAAGCCGCCTGGACGACGCATCTGCGGGCCTCGGAGGATCACGTCAATAGCATCGGTATGCGCTTCCGCATGATTCCTCCCGGCGAATTCCTCATGGGAGCGAGCGACGCGGAAAACGAGATGATGACCTCCGACAAGGAACTGCCGCGGCACAAGGTGCGGCTCACTCAGCCGTACTATCTCTCAGCCTACGAAACGACTCGCGGGCAGTTTGCCCAATTCGTCAAGGAAACGGGTTACCAAACGGAAGTGGAACGGAGCGGGCGAGGGGGATCAGTGCTCGACAAGAAGGGGAATTTCAATCCGGACCCAAAATCCAGCTGGCGCAATCCTGGTTTTCAACAAGACGACGATCATCCTGTCGTGAATGTGACGGCGGAGGATGCTCAAGCGTTTTGCCGGTGGTTGAGCGAGAAAGAGCAGACCGAGTATCGTCTGCCCACGGAGGCGGAATGGGAATTCGCCTGTCGAGCGGGCTCGACTGCAATTTTTGTCTCTGGCGACAAACCGGAAGACGTTGAGGGCTTTGGAAACTTCGCCGACAGTGCGTTCTATCGAATGATCGGTGAGAAAGACGCTAAAAAAGTGTCCAGGTTCAAGGATGGTTTCATCTACACCGCTCCCGTGGGCAAATTCCAGCCGAATGCTTTCGGCATCTACGACACGCTGGGCAATGTGTGGGAAGTTTGCAGCGATTTTCTGGGAGAGTATCCGGCTGGAGACGTGACCGATCCTCAGGGACCGCCAACAGGCGAATGGAAAGTCGGTCGAGGAGGGGGCTTTGACTGTTATGGTCGATTCAGCCGCGCTGCCACTCGAGACTTCGGTGAAATCACTGAGGGTAACAAGGGCTTCCGCGTGGTGATTACGCAGAAGGCCGAGTGATCGCTCGTTGCTCCGGGACTCACGCCTTGATCACCACTTTCAGGGCTTGCCGCATTTCACTGGCGGACGCGAACCGTTCCGCGGGTTCCTTCGCTAGAGCGCGCCGCATGAACGCGGCGAGTTCGGCCGGGAGGCCGGGCAGGCGTTGTTCGAGCGGCTGCGGCGCGTCCTCGAGCACCACCAGGAACTGGCTGCGACCGGCCGGGAACTCGTGCGGCGTGTGTCCTGCCAGCCAGGTGTAAAGCGTCGCCCCGGCGGAATACAAATCGGCGGCCGGGCGCGTGTCGCGCGAGTTGAGAAACTGCTCCGGCGCCATGAACGGCAGCGAACCGATGACGTCGCCCGCTTTGGTCATCCGGCTGAATCCGGCGTTGGTGTATTGCTTCGCGACGCCGAAATCGGACAGCTTCGCCTTCAGCTTGTTGTCCTGCTTGGTGATCACGATGTTGCCGGGCTTGATGTCGCGATGCACCAAGCCCTGGCTGTGCGCATAGTCGAGGGCGCTCAGAATCTGCCCCATCAGGCCGCCGCAGATGCGGACTCGATCCGATAACCGGCGTTCGCGCAGATGCTCGCTGAGACGGACAGTCGGGATATACTCCGTGGCGATGAACAGGAGTTTTCCGGCTCGACCCTGCTCGAGGAATTGCACGATGTGCGGATGGCGCAGCTGCCCGTGAATCTGGCATTCGCGCTGAAACGCTTGATAGGCTTTGTCCGCAAACGCGACGGCCGGTTGCAGAACTTTTAAAGCGCAAACGGTCTTCGTCGACTGTTGGACCGCGCGGTACAGCACCCCCAGGTCGCCGCAGGCCAATTCTTCCTGCAACTCATAGCCCGGAATCTGGAACTGCGATAACCCCAGCGACGATCCGGACGTGAACGCCGACGGCGCGGGGGACAATTCGTCTTTCTGCGAAGGCCGGACCGTCTCCGGCAATTCCGGCGAAGAGGCGGGTCCGCGCGAAGGTTTGATACGGGGAAGATCGGCGAGCGGATAAGTGCTTTGCAGGTCCAGGCTGGTTTCCGCCTCGGTCGCCGCAGGAAGTTCCGAAACAGACGGCCGATTCATCAAGGCGGGAGGCCGGCCGCCGGCAGGCCAGCACAGCGTCCGGTCGGCATCGTCGAGCAGAATTTTCATTTCCGTGATGCCGCCGGAAATGATGTCGCCGCTTTGTAGCGGAGACTCGGTCACTTGTCGGCCATTGACGAACGTCCCGTTGCGGCTGCCGAGATCGATCAGATAGCACTGCGGCGGGTTGAATTCCAGTCGGAAATGGAACCGTGAAAAGTGAGGATCGCCCGACAACTGCAATTGCGCCCTCGTCGAGCGGCCAACCAGGAACGTGTCATGCTGGTCGAACGTGAATTTGGTCCCTTTTCGAGGTCCAGCGATCACCTCGATCGCAATTTGGCCGCCCACTGGAATTTGCGGCACGGATCGAGGCGTGTCTGGTCGCGAAACTGTGGAAGGAGACGATGGCCGGCGAGGAGTTACGGCCGGATCGGAAACGGCGGCGGGCGTCGGCGGCGAGACGGCCTTCTGCAATCCGCTGCCGGAAAACAGTTCGGAAATCAACTGGCGGTATTGAGGAAATCGGCGCACATAATCGGCCTGATCCACTGATTCGCGATTTTTTCGGCGAAGTTCCAACTCTGTCTTCAACAGGCCGCCGAAAAACACGGGCCGTTTGTTCTCGGGGACGTCCGACAGGAATTCCTCGATCGAGGGCGCGCCTTTTTCCAGCCAGACCTGTTGGAACCGTGCGCAGATTTCCTTCAGCGTCCACAACCGGGGCACATAGGAATCGGTTTCGTCCGCCATGTCGACTCCAGGCCGGGAGACTGCGGCGACAAAACTTCAGGCAGGAATTGCAGCCGAAAGAATTTTTCGAAAGTAGACAGGATTATATTCGCAGGAGGAATCGGCCGCCATTGAAATGATGCCAGTTCATTCAGTAACACGCCGGCACCAGACGAGAAGGGCGATGGAATTGTCAGACCTGCTCGGCTGGCCGATCGCCCGACTGAACAGGGATTTCTGTCGGAACGGCGGGGAAATCATGATCCGGCGACATTCGATCGGCGTTCTGAATGGCAGTTGGTGCGATTTCTAGAACCAGGAGCGATGCACATGTCGGCAGCAGTCGCGGGGGCTTCGGCACAGGCGGGCGTCATTCGGGCCATTCAAGCGACCGGCGTGATCGTGCGCGTCGAACCCGCCGAATTTCAGAGACTGTTAGACCAGATGGAGGAACCATTAGTGGTGCACGCCCTTGGTGGATTTTTCCAGCCTCGGCATCGGTACCTGACCAGTTTCCGTGGCCTGGCTTTTTTCACGTTTCATGCAGATTCCTTGGTATTGCCCGGGGATTGCCTCGTCGTGGAAGCGCAGCGAATCTTCCCAGGTTGAGTGGCGGGGGGGAGGGTTTCCAACGGCCCTCGACCGGTCGATGCTCATGCCAACAACGGCGCAATCGGTTCGCCGCGGAAGATCCGATAAGGCCGGCCGGCGCTGTCGTGGAACTCGCGATCCGGGCCGATTCCCAACTGCTGAAAGATCGTCGCCGCCAAGTCGGCCGGCGTGTAGGCTTCGGTGATTGGCACACCGGCATGACGATCGCTCGCCCCGATGACTCGGCCCGGCGCGATTCCGCCCCCCGCCAACCAGCACGGAAAGACGTCTCCCCAGTGATGCCGGCCCGCCGTGAAAATTTCTCCGGAGGCATTTTTGCCTCCGACGGCGATCGGAGAAATCCGCGGCGTGCGCCCCATCTCGCCGCACATCACCACCAGCGTTTCGTCCAACAAACCCCGATCGGCGAGATCATCGAGAAACCCGCTGAGACAGTGATCGATCGACGGCAGAAGTTTGCCTTTGAGATCGCGAAATGCGTTCTGGTGCGTGTCCCAGCCGCGCAGATTGATCTGCACCATGCGGACGCCCGCTTCGACCAGCCGCCGCGCCACAAGAAACCCTTGGCCCCATTCTTCCCGGCCGTATAAATCGCGAGTTGCCTCGGATTCCTGCGTCAGGTCGAACGGGTTGTGCTGACCTGGCCGCGTCGCGGTGAGCAGACGAAGCGCCTGTTGTCGCTGAGCATCCCAGGAGGTGGAGGCGACCGTTTGTTCAAGCGCCTTGTCGACACGCCGGCGCACCACATCCAATTGCCGTAACAACTCCGCGCGATGGTTGAGCTGCGGAATCAACAATCCTTGCGCCGAACCCAGGTCGGGAAGATGAAACTCCGGATTTCGGCAACTGGTGTTGTCCCACCAGGCGTTCGGACCCGGGCCGGCGGCACGGGCGGGATCATTGGGGTCATCATGGCTGAAGCAATTCGGGCACGACCCGGCGGCATCTTTGGCATGACAGACCGGCGCCAAATCGACGCCCCAGCGCCCATACTGCGGCCCGAGCATTCCGGGATCGCGGCCCGGGTAGTTCATCTGATTGGCACGCGGAATTTCCACGACCGCCGGCCAGCCGACTTGCTGCTCGGTCGGTGCGGCATAGGCGATCATCGACCCGATGCTCGGCCAGGCCATGCGTCCGATGCGCGGCGCGCTGATGGAGGCATTGGTGTCCCCCGCCGGTAATTCGGTCGTGCCGGAGTGCAGCAGGTAAAAGCAGCTGCTGTGTTCGTTACGGAACTGGCGATCGGCCGGGTGATGCATCGTCCGGACAATCGAAAAACGATCGATCCGCTGGGCCAATTTCGGCAGATATTCACAGAAGTGGACGCCGGGAATTTTCGTTTGCGCGACGCCGTATTCCCCGCGAATTTCCGCTGGCGCCTCCGGCTTGGGGTCGACCGTTTCGTGCTGTGACGGCCCCCCTGACTGAAAAATGAACACGACTGACTTGGCTTTCGCCGAGGATTTCGCGCGTGTCCCCGCGGCCGCCGCCTCACTCTCCAACCGCGAGAGATCCGCCAGGCCAGCGCCAAAGAGGCTCAGCCCGCCGACCTGAAGCAGTTCGCGTCGGCCGATCGCCGGATGGTCGTGCCTGTGGCATCCGTGTCGGCGCATCTGCGTCTCTCGTGAGGAATGAACAGGGAACGACTGATCAATGTTGGTTCATGCGTTGCCATCATACCGGCGTGTTCGGAAAGGTGCCAAGGGGCGAATTCGGGAAAAACGGCGATCCCAGCGGGAATTGGCTCCAGTTTTTCAGCGGTTGATGCCGATGACTATGAGTTGCCTCGGTTCGAAGTCGTCACTGAATCCCCTCGAAGAGTCTTACGATGCCTCCACGCAGACGACCGACTGGCGACGGACCCCGGCCACCGAGCCGGCCGGCTGATCCGGCGGTCCATGTGCCAGGCTTTGTGCAATACCTGCAAGCGGAATGCGGGATGGCAAAGAACACGGTGCTGGCGTATCGCACCGACTTGGAACAGTTCTGCGAATGGAGCCGGTACCACGGACCGGAAGCGATCCAGCAGACCAATCTCGCTCATCTGAGCGCCTACCTGCTTCACCTGCGGGAGCGCAAGCTGGCGGCGTCGAGCATGGCCCGCAAGCTGGTCTCGGTCAAAATGTTCTTTCGCTACCTCGTGCTCGAAGGGGTGATTAAAGAGAGCGTGGCGGACCTGGTCAATTCGCCAAAACTCTGGCAGCACCTTCCCAAAGTGCTCAGTCCGGAAGTGACGGACAAACTGCTGACGGCCCCCTCCTTCGACGATCGCACGCCGCTGCGCGATCGCGCCCTGCTGGCCCTGCTGTACGCCACCGGCTGCCGGGCTTCGGAAGTGTGCGGGCTCACGCTGCGCGACGTGAATCTCGACGAGGGATATTGCCGTTGCTTGGGCAAAGGCAACAAAGAGCGGATCGTCTCGCTCAACCCGGTGGCGCGGACCGCCGTGGAGAATTATCTCACTCGGGAGCGTCCCGCCGCGGCGGGAACCGATCCTGATTCTCCGCTGCTCGTCACGCGCCGGGCGCAGGCGCTCGACCGGATTCTGGTCTGGAAGCTCGTGAAACGCTACGCGGCCCGCATCGGCGTCAGCAAAGACGTCAGCCCGCACACGCTCCGGCACACGTTTGCCACCCACATGCTGGCCGGCGGCGCGGAAATCCGCGCCCTGCAAGAACTGATGGGCCATGCCAGCATCCGTACGACGCAGATCTACACGCACGTGGAACACAGCCGATTGAAGGCGATCCACGAAAAATGCCATCCGCGGGGATGATTCCGTCAACTTTGCAGAAACGTTGAATGCTGGGGAGCCTGGTATTTCACCGCCAGATGCGGCGTCTCCAGTCGTTTTTGGTCTTTGTGGACTGACTGCACACCCGCTTCGACGAGCCCCGAAGTCAGCAGCGTGCGTTCGATCGGATACGGAGCCTTGCCGGTGAGAAAAGTTTCTTCCGCTTTGGACATCAGTCCCGCGGAATAGGTGACATTGGGCGTGGGCGGCAGGTAGAAGAGCGCGGACAGCGGTTCCTTCCGTCCCTTCAGCCGCGCCGCGAAATTGAAATCGTTCACCAAGCCATTCATCAACAGCATCGTGGCCTTGGTTCCATCGGCATATTCGATGCGGTAAGCGATCGGTTCCTTCACCCATTCGTGCATCTGGGCGCGGGTCGGGTAACGGTGGCTGAATGTCGCCGGCTGGGCCAAAGTGTGGCTGCGCGACAAGCAGGCCTCGAACAGTTTCGGGTCCCAACCGCCGGATTTCCAATCGCCCGCGTCCATCGCTTTCCAGACGGAATCTCCTTTCAATCCCTGCACTGCGACGACACCGGTTTCGCCTCCTTTCCGACGCTCGGCCATGCACTGGATGACTTCGAGCGCGTGGAAGTCGTAACTGTCCATGCTGCCGATCGCCACGCACATCAATTCTTCCACCTCGGCTCCGTAGGGCAGGTCGATCGACGGGTTTCGCCAGGTGACCGGCAGCGACGACCCGGCATTGAAGGCAAAATTCAACTCGCGGGAGATGTCGACCATCTCTTTCGCCCACTCCCACTTCCACGACAGATGTTTGTCGTTGAACACCGGCGCCGTGCGGCCATCCTGGCGGAAGACGTCCGTCACCTGCTTGAAGAATTCGTAGCGCGGGTATTTCGTCTGGCCATATTCACTGAGCGGATAATTCCCATGTTCGCCGATGATCAACACCGCATCGACATCCATCTTTTTCCCGCCGCAGCGGAGCGTTTCGGCGATGGTGGGGTAAAGCGGGAAGCCGAATTCCTTTGACCGGCTGCGGGCGAGATCGTTTTCCGGGAACTGATCGACATACGCGCCGACGACTTCAAATGGCGAATGATGCCATTGCCCTTCGACCGGCCAACCGACCAGGAACCGCTCGGCCATGTGCCAGGCGTGCGAATGATAGCGCCATTCCGTGGTGATGACCGCGAGCCGTTTTTTCTGGGACGGCTTGTCGGCGGCCAAGAGCGACGGCCCGGCGAGCAATCCAGCTCCAACGGCTCCGAGAAACGTGCGGCGATCCAGCATGGGAATCCTTTTGAGACGAGTCCGTAAAATGGTCGATGTATTCAAGCCGGTTGATGCGTGAAATGCCAGTGGGCGGCGCGCGAAACGGCTTCCGGTTTCTTGGACAATGAATACGAAGTGACTAGGTTTATCAGGTGTGATTTAGAGGATGCGCAGGCCGGCGGGCAGTGATTCACCGAAGACGAGCGATTGTTCTTCCGAGTCGAGCGTACCGACTTCGCGCACCAGCCGGCGGAGATTTCTTGGCGATTGAACCCGGTCCATCCATTTCAGAACCTGCTCACGCGTGGCGTCGTCGATGTCGCGATAACGGTCGTCGGTTTTACGTGCCAGTTGCATCACGGTGAACGAGTCAATGGCGTCGTCGCCGTTCAGATGCATGACGTCCTTCAGCCAACGACGTACGTGATCGGGATCGATCGTGTAGTTGACCGGCCCGTACACCGGACGTCGGGCGCCCAACCGGCCGACCATCCACAACAACGCGGACCGCAATCCAGGGACTTTGCCTCGTTTCAATAACGAAACCGCGGCGGAACCCAGCTCGATTTTCAGCGAGACCGGCAGCAATTCCAACGCGCCGGCGGCCCGGCAGATCTCAGCCGCTTCGTGAGTGCTCAGACCGCTCCCCTTCACGGTGGTCAGCTTGTCGAGTTGCCGAAACTGCGACACGAAGGGGTCGATCAAGGCTTGTTGCTGGCCGGCCATCAGCCCTCCGGCGAGACGTCGCCAAAGAATCCACCACTCGGCTCGACCTTGCGGCGCATTGTGCGTCAATTTGTTTTGCAATGTGCGCCAGGTCTCCATGACGCGCCAATCATCGAGGGCGAAGCCGTATCCTGGTCGCAAACAGAACCCGAGCAGGTTCAGCCAACGCGCTTCATGCGCGGGACTCAATTTTCGCCCTGATTCGTGGGTCAGCAATGTCTCCCACAATTCACGCAACAGCGACGGCGGCCAGGTATCGCGGTCGGGATCGAGAATGGCCGTGAGACGCTTCATCAATCCTGCCGGGTGGTCTCCTTCGGCGTGAAACGTCGCCGCGATCAGGGCTTGGGCGGATTGGCGTTGTTCGTCAGAGACGATTCCCTGAGCCGCCGCCGTGGAAGCCTGCGCCGCGACGTCGGTCTGCGTGGCGCTGCGCACGTCGAACATCAATTTCCACGCCCGTTTGCTGCCGACCTCTTTGCACCACAGGTCCAGCGTGCCGATTTCATTCAGCCGGACGAAGAGCTGCACCGTGAGCCGATCCGTCTCGTCCGACTTGTTTGATTTCAGCACCGTTCGGATCGGAGGCAGCGGCGTAAGTTGTTGCCGATCGCTGGGAATCACGTCTCCCGGTTGATCGTTCATTCGCACACTGGAATAGAACAGCGGAAACTCGATCGGCTGCGAAATCAGCACTTCGAATTGGCGCTGCGACAGGTCGATTTGTTCGTTTGGTTCGATGCCGGCGGGCGCGAGGCAGACGGCGGTCGGGGGATCGCCGGCCAAGCCGATGTAATAGGTCCGCGCCAACCCGGCGGCGATGCGAACCCCCTGGCCACGGCGAACCATGCCGTAATAAGCCGCGCCGCGAGCCACGGCAAGATCGAGCCGCTCGTGATCGAGAACGGTCAGCGACCATTTTGGATCGTCGCGGAACCACTGCTGAATAACATCCATCAAACGTCGCCGCAGTTGCGAAGAGCCGAAGACGCCCCCATTGAATAATAAAATGTCGGGGCGCGCGCATTCGAGATTGGATGGCATCGCCCCCGTCGAATCGCCGGAAGCTTCTCCGTGTGAGGTCAAAAACGCGGCGAGGTGTTTCGTAATCGCGGCGTCGGCGGCGTACGGAAGTCCAAATTCCTGGAAGCCCGACTGCGCCGTTTGCGGTTTCGTACCCAATTCAACGTGCGGGAAGAATCCATCGATGAGCAACTCGCGAACTTCCTCGGCGGTCACGGGAACCTGTGTCGCGCCGCCGATCAATTTCGAACCGCTGCCGGGCAGCGTGATGGTGAATTGTTCCGGCGCCGATTCGCCCATCAAGATTTCTTTGGCGTAGCGGCAGGCGCGCAGCAGCAGCGTCCAAGGACGCGGCTCCAATCGGCCGTTCGGTTTCAAGCGTTGCTCCAAGCGATGAGCCAGCGCCAGGTCCATGTTGTCGCCGCCGAGAATCAAATGTTCTCCCACGGCGACGCGGTGGAATTGGATTGTACCATCCGCCTGTTTTCGCACGCGGATCAACGTGAAGTCCGACGTGCCGCCGCCCACATCGCACACGAGAATCGTCTGTCCGGGCGAGACGCGCGGCTCCCAGTCGTCGGCATGCTTGGCGATCCACGCGTAAAATGCGGCCTGAGGTTCTTCGATCAGGACGATTTTTTTGAGCCCGGCGAGTTGTGCCGCGCGCACCGTCAATTCGCGGGCGACTTCATCAAAGGAAGCCGGCAGCGTGAGAATGAAATCTTGCTCAACCAACGGGTGATCGGGAAAATTGGCATCCCACGCTTCGCGCACCTGCTGGAGATAACGGGCGCTGACGGCGACAGGCGAGAGCCGCTTGACGTCGGCCGGCCCATGCCAGGGCAGTAAATCCGCCATGCGATCAACGCCGGGATGGCACAGCCAGCTCTTGGCTGACGCGATCAAGCGATCGGGAACCAGCGTGCCATGATCCCGGGCGAACTGTCCGACGATGTCCCCCGGGTCCGCAGATTGCCACGGAAGTTTTAACGAGCCTGGTGGAAATTCTTTCGGAGCCGGTTGATACAGAAACGAGGGCAGCGTTTCGCGCGCTTCGATCTGTCCGGGCGCGACGACCTGCGGCAGCGGGAAATTGCGAATCTGCCACGGAGATTCCTCGGTGTCGACATAGGCGACGGCGGAATTGGTTGTGCCGAGATCGAGACCGACAACGAACCGACTGGGAGCGGCGGCAGGCATGGACGATCGAAACTCACATCAAAGGCAAAAAATTGAAGTTTGCCAGTTTCACGAGTCGTTTCATGGCCTGTCAAGAAACTCACCGGGAGTTGACGGAAGTGACGGCAGGGGTATGCTCAGAACTATGAACGGAAACTCCCTCAAAAATATCGAGCAGAGGAACTGGCCACAAAACACACAAAAATCGCAAAAAGAAGAGGGTAAAAGGCAAAAGTCAAATCTTGCCAATGTCTTTCTACTTTTTGTGCCTCTTTGTGCTTTTTGTGGCCAATCAATTTCTGGTTTGTTCATGGTCTGCGCACTCATGATTGCGGTGCCGGGGTGTTCTCGAACCGAATCGCAGGTTCCTCTCGCGACGGCGCCGAAGCTTTCATCGGGCGGAATGGCTCGACCTGAAGGAGAGGCGCCGGCAGGCATGGTCTGGGTGCCAGGGGGCGAGTTCCGCATGGGAGGCGACACCGGATTTCCCGACGAGCAGCCGATCCATCGCGTCGACGTGGACGGTTTCTGGATGGATGAAACCGAAGTCACCAACGCCCAATTTCGGAAATTCGTCGAAGCGACCGGTTATGTGACGACCGCGGAAAAAGCGCCGCGGCTTGAAGACCTGGCGGCGCAATTGCCCAAAGACGTGGAAATTCCCCAGGAAAATCTGGTGGCGGGCTCGATCTGTTTTGATCTATCGGTGAACCCCAAAACGATCCGCAAAGATCATCCGTTGTGGCCGTATCAAATTTGGAAATACGTACCGGGAGCCGATTGGCGACATCCGCTGGGAGCCGATTCCAACCTTGAGGGAAAGGACGATCTCCCAGTGGTCCATATTTCCTGGAACGATGCGATGGCTTACTGCGAATGGGCCGGGAAACGGCTGCCGACGGAGGCCGAGTGGGAATTTGCCGCGCGGGGCGGCCTGGCGGGGCAGGAGTATCCGTGGGGGAACGAACGGAATCCCGACGGCAAATGGCTCAATAACATCTGGCAGGGGGAATTTCCCGGCACGCCCCAGGACGACGACGGATTCACCGCCATGGCGCCGGTCAAATCGTATCCGCCGAACGCCTATGGGCTTTATGACTTGTCAGGAAACGTCTGGGAATGGTGTCTCGACTGGTATCAACCGAATTATTACGAGAACAGCCCCAAAACGAATCCCCCCGGGCCGTCGTCGAGCTTTGATCCGCTCGAACCGACGATTCCCAAACGTGTCCAGCGCGGCGGATCGTATCTGTGCAGCGAATCGTATTGCACCGGCTACCGCGTCTCAGCCCGCATGAAGGGCGACCCCGATTCCAGCACCGCTCACTGTGGTTTCCGTTGCGTGAAGCCAGTGGCAGAGCAGAACTGACCACCAAGGGCACGAAGAACACGAGCTCTCGGGAAGAATGTTTGCTCGCGAATCACAAGTTCTAACCACCAAAGAGGCCAACGTGTCGCTCACGGGATTTCAGGAATTGTTTGCGGAGGCTGATCGGCTTCGTCGGCCGTTGCCTGTCGTTGCGGCGGGCGGGTCGGATGCAACGGTGCTGGCGGCGCTGCATCAGTCGTTGTTGCGGAAATGGGTTGATCCCGTGTTGACCGGTTCCGAAACGGCGATTCAAAAATTGGCGGATGAACTGGAGATTCCGCTCGACGGGTTTCGCATCGTCGACAGCGACGACCCCGCGGCGGCCGCCGTGGCGGAGGTGCGAGCCGGGCGCGCGGTTTGCCTGATGAAAGGCCAGATTGCGACGCCCGATTTGATGAAAGCGGTGCTCTCAAAGGACGCCGGGCTGCGGACAAAGCGGTTGATCTGCCAGATCGTGCTGATGGAAGTTCCGCGGGATCATCGCCGGTTTCTGCTCGCGGACACGGGGATCACGATTCGGCCGACGCTGGAGCAAAAAATCGACATTTTGCAGAGCCTAGAGTCGGTGGCGTCAGCACTGCGGGAACCGGAGACGCCGGGCGATTGGAAGCCGCGGATTGGCGTGATGGCGGCGACCGAAAAGACGACCGACGCAATGCCCGACACGCTGGAAGCCGCCGAACTTGCGCGGCGAAATGCCGACGGCGAGTGGCCGGGGTGCATCGTGCAGGGGCCGTTGTCGTTCGATCTCGCTTATGCGACCGACGCCGGGGAGAAGAAGAAAATCGCCGGCGGCGTGGTTGGGTCGGCGGATGCGATGCTGTTTCCCGACTTGCTGTCGGCGAATTTGACGGTGAAGGCAATCATGTACACCGCCGATTGCCGTTTCGGCGGCGTGTTATGCGGCGCGGCGTGCCCGGTGGTGTTCATGTCGCGAGCGGACAGCACTGAAACCCGGCTGAATTCGCTGGCGTACACGCTGAAGATGCTGCGGGCGAAAGCGGGTTAGATGTGATGCGCCAGCGGAGCATCTTAATGCAAGCAAAGTTGTTGTATGGACACGATCCGCAAGATTTTGTCGGCAGTTCGCAACAGAAAATCAATCTGGGTTTTCCTGGTATCACTGATTTTGTTTTTGGCGCTTTCACAGAAGGGGGCGTTGGAATATCAAGGAGTTGGCGGCGCCTTCCCGTCTTTCGACAGTGAACGTGTCTATGAGCATGGCTGGCCAATCGTTTTTGGAGAGCGAACAATAACTCTCGCCAGCAATCATCGTGAACCGACCTACTCGACAACGGCCACGTCGACCTTGCATGAACGCTTGAGAGAGTGGTGTGAGTCCTTGGTGCCTTTTATCGGCGATGCCAGCTACTCCTGGTCGGCGTGGCTGATGGATGTCTGTGTGGCGGTGTTGATTTCGTTCCTGGTGGCCGGTCTCTTCCACTTCTGGAATTCCCCCGATCGATACGTGATGGTTTCCGTGCGTGTGATTGCGCTGCTGATGGTTTTAGTACCGATTCTCCATTTTTGCGTGCGGCTCTCTGAGAGCAGGGCTGACGCAATTATTCGTGCCCGACTGACGACGGCTGGTTGCCGCGTTAGCGACGACTTTTATATTGGACCGCTGTGGTGGAAGCGACTTACAGAGAACCGCGACCCATTCAGAAAACGGCTTACGGCAGCAAGACTCGTCAGCATTCCCAATTCAATGGTTGCAGCCAAGAACCCGGAACTCGTAGAGGCAATTTCTTCGCTGCGATATCTTGAGAGCGTTTTTTTGTGGGATGACACGCTGATCGAAACCAAGGATGACGGCGATTTTCGTGCACGTCTGTTGGAGGCAATCAAGACGAGCCTTTCTGATGACGAAACGCTATAAGACGAGGAGAGCGGGGGGCGTCAGCCCCCTGGTTGCGGGTGACCGTCGGAATCGATGCCGCATTCAGGGGACTGACGTCCCCCGCTCGGAAAGCGAAGGACTTCGAAGAGGCTCAGCCAATTTGCATCGCGGAGAACTCAAAAGACCCTCAGCCGATGCGGTCTTTGCCCACCCAGGGGCGGAGCACTTCGGGGATGATCACCGAGCCGTCGGGTTGCTGGTAGTTCTCTAAAATCGCGATGATCGCCCGGGTGATGGCGATGGCGGTGCCGTTCAATGTGTGGACGTACTGGTTCCCTTTGCGTTCGGGGGACTTGCAGCGGGTGCCCAGCCGGCGGGCCTGGAAGTCGGTGCAGTTCGAGGCCGAGGTGACTTCGCCGAACTCGTTCCGGCCGGGCATCCAGGCTTCGAGATCGAACTTCCGATAGGCGGGTCCGCCGAGGTCGCCGGTGCAGGTGTCGATCACCCGATACGGAATCTTCAGACCTTGGAAGATTTCTTCTTCCGCGGCGACGATTTCCTGATGCACGGCGTCGGACGCGGCGAGGTCGGGGGCGGTGAAGGCGAACATCTCGACTTTGGTGAATTGATGAACGCGGTAGATGCCCTTGGTCGCTTTACCGTGCGCGCCGGCTTCGGTGCGGAAGCAATGCGAGATGCCGGCGAATTTCAGCGGCAGCTTCGCTTCGTCGACGATCTGATCTTTGAGCGTGCCGCCGAGCGTGATTTCCGCCGTCGCGACCAGGCAGAGGTCGGTATTGGCAATGGAGTAGATCTGCGTTTCGTTTCCGCGCGGTTGATAGCCGGTTCCTTCGAGGACGTCCATCCGCGCGAGGTCGGGCGTGCTGAAGAGGGTGAAGCCGCGCTTCAAGGCGACTTGCACGGCGTATTGAATGAGGGCCAGTTCGAGCAGCACGGCTTCGTTTTTGAGGAAATAGAACCCGTGGCCGGTGACGCGCGCCCCGGCTTCGAGATCAACGAGATCGTGCTTGTCGCAGAGGGCGACGTGATCGAGCGGCGTGAAATCGAACTTTGGTTTTTCCCCCCAGGTGCGGAGGGTCATGCTGCCCGATTCGTCCTTGCCGATGGGCGCGTCGGGATGCGTGAGGTTGGGGATCTGCATTTGCAGGTCGCGCAGTTCGGCCTCGACCGTTTGCAGATCGGCTTCGAGCTGGGCAATTTTTTCCCGCATTTGCCGGCCCTGTTCGATCAGGCCAGGCTTGGTCGCCGGATCGGCCTTGGGAATCTTGGCCGACGTTTCTTTCTGCGCGTGGCGGGTCTGATCGGTCTCGACGATCAGGCGGCTGCGATGGTCGCGCAGGGACACCAGTTGATGCAGATTGACTTTGACCCCGCGGTTCTCGCAGTTGGCTTTGACTTCATCGAGATGGTCGCAGATGTATTGCAGATCGAGCATGATCCCTCATTATCCCGGAATTCCTAAGGCCCAAAATCAAATGACAAACCAGACTCGAATTCAATGTCTGCGATGTGGGCCATCAGTTGTTGTTTTTGAAAACCATTGCTTAGAAAGCAGTCAGGTTTATTTCTTTTTCGCCAGGCATTCCCACAACGCCGCGCTGGCGCGGATGCCGCGTTGGAAATTGGCCAGGGAAAAGTGTTCATTGGGGCTATGAAGGTTGTCGCTGTTCAGTCCCCAACCGAGCAGGAGTGTATCCACTCCCAGGATTTCGCGAAAGGTGGTCACCACGGGGATGGTCCCGCCTTCGCGGATCGACACCGGTTTCTTGCCGAACCCGGCTTCAACAGCCTGGGCGGCCGCGGTGAGATAAGGGCTGTTGCGATCCATCAGAAATCCCGGCGCGCCATGGAAGCTTTCAAACTTCATGGTGAGCCCCGCAGGCAGCTTCGATGTGAGAAATGCTTCCAGGTTCTGGAGAAGTTTTGCGGGGTTTTGATTCGGGACGAGTCGGCAGGTGATTTTGACCGATGCCTTCGAGGGAACAATGGTTTTGGGACCAACCCCCTGGTAACCGCTGGTCAAACCGTTGACGTCACACGTCGGCCGGGCCCAGCGGCGTTCCAGCGTGGTGAAACCGGCTTCCCCCCAGACCGCGGGCACGCCGAGTTCTTCGCGATACTCGGATTCCTCAAACGGCAGCGCGGCAATCTCAGCTCGCTCGGCGGCGGAGAGGGGCAAAACGTCGTCGTAAAACCCGGGGATCTGCACTCGGCCTTGATCATCATGCAGGGCGGCAATCATCTTCGCGAGGCCGTTGGCGGGATTGGCGACCGAACCGCCGAAGACACCGCTGTGCAGGTCTTTCTTGGGGCCGGTGACCGTCACTTCGCAGGCGATGATGCCCCGCAGACCGACGGTGATCGCCGGAATGTCGGCGGTGTACTGGCTGGAATCGCTGATGACCGCGACGTCACATTTGAGTTCGTTGCGTCGTGCGGAGAGAAAATCGTCGAGGTTCTTGCTGCCGACTTCTTCTTCGCCTTCGATGACAAATTTCAGGTTGACCGGCAGCGTTCCTACAGTGCGCAGCCAGGCTTCGGTCGATTTGACATGCGTAAAAAACTGTCCCTTGTCGTCGGTCGCGCCGCGGGCGAAGAGTTGACCGTCGCGGACGGTTGGTTCAAAGGGAGGCGTCGTCCAGAGGTCAAGCGGATCGGGAGGTTGCACGTCGTAATGGCCGTAAACCAGGACGGTTGGCGCGCCGGCGGCCTGGAGCCATTCCGCATAGACAATCGGGTGCCCAGCGGTGGGAACGATTTCCGCACGCAGTCCCAGATCACGAAATTGGGAGTGAACCCATTCCGCCCCGCGCAGCATCTGCGGCTTCGAAGCCGGATCCGCGCTGATCGTCGGAATACGGAGCAGGTCGCACAGTTCTTCCACAAACCGCTCGGCGTGTTGCTGAAGGTACTTTTCGACGTCGGAATTCATAACGGCACATCCTTCACGGAAGTTGGCGGATTCGTGCCAAAGTGTAACGCCTGACGCCGAGAATCGACACGGTAATCTTCGACCCGGATCAACCAGGGGGGAGATTTTGAGCCGGCACAAAAACTAAGCGGCCAGGGGCGTTTCGAAGGGACTGAAGTGCTCGCAGGATGGCATTCGAACAAAGACCGGTTACAATTACTGCCTCCTTTCCGACAATCCATGTGGACGCAGGGTCACTCTCATGATCGTCGTGTCCTCTTTGAACAGCCGAATCTGGGTGGCACGTCCCGGAGTCTTCGACGGGCGTGGCAGCTCGAGAAAACCACGCCCTTCCCAGAGCGTCAGGGCGTGCCACCCCGAAATGAGGGCCACCCAGAAATGAGGGCACCACTCTCATGATGACCGTCAAGTGCCATCATTGCGGCGTCGAGTCTCCCCGGCGCGAAACTCTGACCATTAAAGATCAAATCACCTGCGATGTCTGTGCCGAGCAGGTCGTCGAGGAATGCTCAGAGACATTGACGCAGGCCGACGTGGTTCGAAACATCGATCCCACCGTCTGCAGCTGGTGCAGTTTCGACGGCGGGCAGACGGAACTGGGGACGGTGGCTGCGCTGCCCACCTGCGAACCCTGCGAAGCGCGCATGCGAAACTGGCCGCTGCCGGGATGGATCAAGCTGGCCTTCGTCACGCTGACGATCCTGGGAGTCCTCTCATTCTTATTCAACGTTCGACACGTCCAAGGGGCTTTCGCGGCTCGGGCGGGGAAGCGCGCGTTTGCCTCAGGAAATCTGGACCTGGCCGTCGAGAAGGCGCGGTTGGCGGCTAACAAAGTGCCGGAGTTCAAGCAATATCGCCTGCTGGCGGATCTGTTCGAGGGCATTCGATTGCTCTCTCAGGACGAACCGGCCGAGGCGCTCAAGAAGTTGCAGTCCATCGCCCAGGAGGCGCCGAATGATCCGATGGTCAAAGATTTGATGACTTCGGCCGAAATCTCGCTGGCCTTCGAGCAGCACAACTACGACCGGTTTCTCGAACTGGCCCAACGACAGCAGGCCGCTCATCCGCAGGATCGGCGTGGAGATTTTCAAGTCGCCTCGGCGCTGGCCTGCAAATACGCGGAGACGGGCAGCGCCGAATTTCGTGACGCGGCGGAAAAGCGGCTCAACGATCTGGGCGCAGACCGCGACCCGGATGAGACCGACTACCGGCAGCGCATTCAACACCGCCTGACGACGCGGCGAATCATTTCTCGCCAGCAGTTTCATGACAAGTTTCCCCGCGGCTGGAAACCAGAGGAGTGACCGATGATTCCCATTCCCGGCGTCTTGATCGCCTTGCTCAGTTTTCCCGGCGTGATCGTGCATGAAACGGCCCATTTGCTGTTCTGCAAGCTGCGCCGCGTGGCGGTATTCGATGTCTGTTTCTTTCGAATTCCCCCGGCAAATGAATGGTTCTCCGGGACGCCGATCGGTTACGTGATGCACGAAAAACCGGCCGATTTCACCAGTTCCTTTCTGATTTCGGTCGGGCCGTTCATCATCAATACTTTGCTGTGCCTGTTCTTTTGCTTTCCCGCGTTCTTTCCGGTGCGGTTGCACAACGTCTTTGAGCCGTCCGCCTATTTTTTTCTCTGGCTGGGCATTTCGATCGGCATGCACGCGTTCCCGTCGATGGGCGACGCGATGGTGTTATGGAGCGAAGCCAAATCCGCAGCGGCGCGTGGGAATGTGCTGGCCATCCTCAGCTTTCCGCTGATCGGGGTGATCCTCCTGGCGAACATCGGCTCGATCGTCTGGCTGGACTTGCTCTACGGCTTCGCGATCGGGTTGGGAGTTCCCGAACTGGTCTTGAATTCCCTCAGTGCTTGAGCAGGGAATCCGCGTTTGCGGCGGCGGCCATGTCGGCCATGACTTAGAAACTGTCCGAGCCGAGCGGAATGACGTCGTCCTCGGGATCAGACTGTTCGTCCAGAAGCGGAATCAAAGGACCGCTGTCGTTGTCACGGCGATTTCGGATCGACGAATCGCCTTCCGCGCCGAGCCGATCGCGGGAAACGCGTTTGACCTCGGGGATGACCACCGGCACCTCGAGGCTCGGCGTTGAGGCTACCTCCGCCTGCGCTTTGGCAGGGGAGCGCGCCGGTTGCGGTTCGACGGAACGGGGCAACGGCGGGACGTCCACGTATTGGGGATTGGGATGCGTCTGCATGCGGAACTGCAGATCGCCTACGGTCAGGATGTCGCCGAGCCTGACGCGGCCTTCGCGTTTGACCCGTTGTCCGTTGATGTAGATGCCGTTGGTACTCCCCAGGTCGCGCACCATGATCTTGTCGTTCACCTGCGCAAGGCAGCAGTGTTTTCGGGAGACCTTGCGGCTCTGCGTGAGCGAGACATCGCAATCCGCCTGGCGGCCGATGAGCACCACCGCCTTTTCCAAGGGGATGACACACAGACCAGGTTTGACGGGAACGAGAAAAGCAGGCATGGGTCGCGCTCCGGACCACCTTCACTCACCGATGTGTCATCATCATAAGCGATGTCCCAGCCCGTGGGAAATCCGCAATTCCTCGCCGGTCGGAGGGTTTCTGTGAATTCAGGGTGAACTCGCAGGCATGCCCGGGAGAAATCGCCGCATGGACATTTGTATTAACCTGGGGCGGAAAATGATCTTGCGATTTCCTGAGGAATGAAGTAAACCATTCCTGGCGACATTGCGCGGGAAGGACTCCCCGCCGGAAAAATCGCTGCGGTTCGCACCGCTGAGTTGCACATTTCTTTCGTTTTGCGCGGGAGCTCAAGGATGAGCGGATACCGTGTTGTTTGGCCGGATGAAGCCGTTGAATCCGATTTTTTCAGCGAGGCTGACGATTCACCGATCATCCTTCAAATGCATTTGACGCATTCGGCCGGATCAGGCCGGATGGACGTGATCACCCGGGCCCGGCTGTTGTTCGACAATCGTTGCTGTCCAACCTGCAGCTACCCGGTCGTCACGCCCATCGAGTTGAATGACGGCCAGCTCAGTCGGAACCGACTGCCGATCCCCGGCACAGCGACGCTGGTCGGCTTCCGATGCAACGGCTGTGAGGCGGAATGGTCGGTGTAATCCGGCGCGGCAGTTTTTCAGCTGCTGTTTTGCCATGCTCCGATCCGTAGCTATCGCATGCCTCAGGCAAGTTAACGCCTGAATCCCGGCATTGAATTTCGATGTCACGGGACTTAGGGGCGTGGAGCAGTTCGCCTTGGACGCCGTCGTTCGCACCGCGATAGGCGACAACCTGGCCCGCGACCGGATTAGTGCCGAAGAGTTCGGGCGTGAACATCCCGCTGCGAATCGTGTCAGCAAATTCGGCTGACTGGGATTGATGGGCGTCTCCCCGAAAATCTGGCGTGATCGGCGTCTGCCTTGACGCTTGCCTGCGGGGGTTGAACAATCGCGGATTGTCGTTGAGAGTCCGTTTTGCTGGAAAGAACGCTGTTTATGCCTGCCGCTCGATTTTCGCCCGCTGTTCAGACGTTGAAGCCCTCGGCCACCATTGCCGCCGCCGCCAAAGCCAAGGCGTTGAAATCTCAAGGCGTCAAGGTCTACGATTTCACGCTCGGCGAGCCGGATTTCGTCACGCCCCCGCACATTTGCGAAGCGGCGGTTGCCGCCATGAAGGCCGGCCACACGCACTACACGCCGTCGGGCGGCATTCCTGAATTGAAAAAGGCCGTCTGTGATCTGTATCAGCGGGATTACGGCCTGAAATTCGCGCCAAATCAAGTCGTCATTTCCAACGGCGCGAAGCACTCGATTCATAACGTGCTGACGGCCCTCTGCGGTCCGGGGGATGAAGTGATCATTCCCACGCCTTACTGGGTGAGCTACAGCGCGCTGGTGGAACTGGCGGGGGCGACTCCGGTGCTGGTGCCGACCACCGAAGCGAGCGGATTTATCATGTCGCCGGAACAATTTGCCGCGGCTGTGACGCCGAAAACGCGGTTGATGATGCTCAACAATCCGTGCAATCCGACGGGCACGGCGTACACCCCGGCGCAGTTGCAGGGCTTGGCCGAGGTCGCCGTCAAGAAGGACGTCCTGGTCCTGTCGGACGAGATCTATGAGAAGCTGATTTACGGGAAATCGGAATTCCGCTGTTTCGCCACGTTTGGTCCGGACGTGGCCGCGCGAACGATCCTCGTCAGCGGCGTCAGCAAGGCGTACGCGATGACCGGCTGGCGCATCGGCTGGACCATTGCCTCGCCGGAAATTACGCAGGCGATGGACAATTTGCAGAGCCAGGAGACGTCGAATCCATGCAGCGTCAGCCAATACGCGGCGGTGGCGGCGCTGAACGGCCCGCAAGAGAGCGTGGAAGCGATGCGAAAGGAATTCGAGAAACGCCGTGATTACGTGATGGGGCGCCTCGAAGCGATGCGTGGCAAATTCGGTTTGACCTTCGCCCAACCCGGCGGCGCGTTTTATGCCTTCTTCAACGTCTCGTCCTGTTTTGGAAAGCCGCTGGCCGGCGGACGCGTCGTCGAGAATGCCACCGATTTCTGCACGGCGCTCCTGGAGCAGAACCATGTCGCCTTGGTGACAGGAGACGCCTTCGGAGCCCCGGGCTACGTTCGACTGTCGTTTGCCACGGACAAAGCCACGCTGGAAGCAGGTCTCGACCGCTTGGAACAATTTCTCGCCGGCTGACGATCTTGGCCAGCGGAGCACAGGCATTCCTGTCTGTGCGAAGACAGCAGAGAAAGGCGGGATTGGCCACAAAAAGCACAGAAAGACGCGAAATGGGAGCGGCGAACACCCGGCGAGTTTCATTCTGGCAGGGTTGCGTGCCGCCCAGCCTTGGCCACTGATTTCCGTGTCTCTGCCTGTTTCTCGTAGCCGATCGGATTTTGATTTTTTGACCTACCGCACAGGAAACAAACATCATGACGAGCACATTGGATCGACGTCAGTTTTTGCAGGCCGGCGCCGCGGCGACCGCCGGGGTGTGGCTGGCCGGTTCGGTGACCGCCGCGGAAAAAGACCCGTACGGCGGGTTTAAGATGGGCCTGCAGAGCTATTCGCTGCGCGGCTTCGACGTGCACGGCGCGCTGGCCCATACGAAAACGCTCGGGCTGCACTACTGGGAAGGGTTCCCGGGGCATGTGCCGATCAGCGTCGTCCCCAAGCAGATCGCTGAGAAGAAAAAGTTGCTGGCGGACGGCGGCGTGACGCTGCTGGCCTACGGAGTGCTGGAGTTCGACGAGAACGAGACGAAGGCGCGCGAATACTTCGAGTTCGCCAAGGGCATGGGCATGCAGGCGCTGAGCGCCAACCCGAAAAAAGACAAAGCGACCTTCGACCTGTTGGACAAACTGGTCTCCGAATACGACGTGGCGATCGCGATCCATAACCACGGACCCGGCGCGCGGTACGACAAGATTGAAGACGTGCTCGCCGTCGTCAAAGACCGGCATCCCAAGATCGGCGCCTGCGTCGACACTGGCCATTATCTGCGGAGCGACATCGACCCCGTGGAGGCGATCGAGCGCTTCGGCGCCCGGACGTTCGGCGTCCATCTCAAGGACGTGAAGACCCTGGAAAAAGACGGCAAACGGGAGAAGATCTTCAAAATCCTCGGCGAAGGGGACCTCAACGTGCTGGGGTGCCTGCAGGCCCTGAAAAAACTGAAATACAACTATCTGCTGGCGCTCGAATACGAAGAGAATGAGAAGAATCCCGTCTCCGATCTGGAGGTTTGCCTGCAAAACGTCCGCGCCGCCGTGGCGAAGTTGACGTAAACAGGATTCTCGCACGGTCATTCCTGCCGGTGCCGCAGAATTGTGGCACGGACAGGAACGTCTGTGCTCTGCCGAGGCGAAATTCCAATTGATTGTCGGCGGGAAACGGCCTACGATCTGAGGATCGAATCGGGAACGGACGGCAAGCGCTCTGCACGGATGATGATTGGTGGGAAATAAAGTCCTGGTCATCGATGCGGATCCCGGGATCGGCGACGCCGTCGCGATCGCCGCCGCGCTGTTCGATCCCCATCTCGACGTCGTGGGCCTCACCGCGGTCGGGGGATGTGTCTCTGGAGTTCAAGCCGGTCGCAATCTGCAAGCGCTCGTCGAGGCGCTCGATCCGCCGAAATGGCCACGGATCGGCACGTCGGAAACACCCGCCTGCCGTCCGCCGGATACCGAGGCCCTGCCGCTGGCTCTTGTCAACGGCCCGCACGGACTGGGAGACTGGGAGCCGGGAACGGCAGAACTGCATCATCCGCGCGATGCGACGAAATTGCTGTCGGAATTGTCGCGCGTGCACCAGCATGAACTGGTGGTGCTCACGCTCGGTCCGCTGACGAACATCGCGCTGACGATGGAGCGCGACCCGGGATTTCTTGACCGCCTGCTGGGACTATATTGTCTTGGCGGCGCGGTCGACGTCGCGGGGGATGTCACTCCCGTGGCGGAATTCAACATCTATGCGAGCCCGGCGAGCGCGCGAGCCGTGTTGAAATCGCCGGCGGCGAAAACGCTGATCCCGCTGGACGTCACCCGCAAAACCTCGATGACCTTTGAGCAACTCGACCGGCTCACCCAGGACTCGGATCATGCGGTGCCCCGGGCGCTGCGCTCGTGGCTCTCGTTTTCATTGAGGGAACATCATCAGCACCGGGGCATGGAATGCCTGTGGCTGCCGGAATTAACCGCCCTCGCGGCAATTTCCCAGCCGCAACTCTTCCAGCGGGCCAACATGGGGGTCGATGTGGAACTCGACGGCCAATTGACGCGCGGCATGACCGTCTGCGACCGCCGCGCCCGTCCCGCCTGGAGGCCGAACCTCGAAATCCTGCGGGATGTCGACTCGCAGGGCCTGCTCGATTATCTCGGCACCGTGCTGCGGCAGGTGTGACGGTGGCCGAAGACGGTCTCTCGCAGAGGCGCAGAGTCGCGGAGAGAAAACGCGGAAGGGAATTCGAGGCCTGCGGGTGTCAACAAACTGGCTGAAGGCTTTTTCCGCTTGGCGGAAACGCTATCCCACGCGGCTGCGGGAGTCGGCGAGCATCTTGTCGAAGAGTTCTCGCTCGCGGGCCAGTTCACCGACGATATCGTCCGGCGTCTTGCCTTCTTCCAGCATCATCCAGCCGTTGTAGTCGATGCCCACGTAGAGATCGATCAATTTCTGGAATGGGTAGGACTTCTGTTCCATCCGGTGAATATGGCAGGTTTGGCCCAGGCGATGCTTCACAAGGTTGAAGTTATGCTCCAGGCCGTCGCCATCGAGATCCTGCGGGTTGGAATTCCAGCAGACGCCGACGTTCGGGTGGTCGGCGACTTCCATGATGGCTTTGATCGTCGGCAGCGGCGCACATTGACCGTGAACTTCCAGTCGAATCTGCTGACCGAACCCGGAAGCGAATTCGCCCACTTCGTTCAGCGACTTGCCGATCTGCTCAATCGTTTTTTGTTTCTCGACTTCGGGATGCAGGTTGTTCGGGCGCACTTTCACGCCGGAACCGCCGACGTCGTGGCTCAACTGCACGAACGCTTTCGTCGCCTCGATCGCTTTCTTGAGCTTGGCGGGATCAGGGTTGTCGAAGTCTTCGGCGCTGCCGATGCCGACGCAGGTGACGCCGTGATCCGCGAAGCGTTTCAGCACGTCGCCGCGTTCCTGGGCCGACAGGGACGGTTCCACGCCGTGTTTGTGCGTGGTCCGCAGTTCCACGCCCAAGACGCCGGTTTTTGCGCAGTTTGTGAGCAGCGTCGGCAGGTCCCAGTCCTTGCCCCACTGGTAGGTGACGAGGCCGTACCGAATGTTGGCCCCCTTCTGCTCCGCAGCGCGCGAAGAACCGAAACCAGCACAAGCTGCCGCGACGGGCGCCCGGAGGCGGCCAGAAACTCACGACGATTGAGCCGCAGACATGCGAGTGCTCCGGAATTTCATCGGCGAAAGAGAAACCGACGGGCGTTTACCCGCCGGTTTTCAACGATTGTTGCTAGTTTTTGAAATAACTGTTTTTCTCCAAGTAGGCGATCGTCATTTCTGGCGAGATCGTCGATTCCCTGTTGCTTTTAACGAGACCAATTCCGGCTTGTCCGCCGCCTCATACGGGTCGTCGATGCCGGTGAAGCCTTTAATTTCGCCGGCGCGGGCTTTCTTGTACAAGCCCTTCGGATCTGCTGCACGTTTCGAGCGAGGCATCGACATAGATTTCGATGAATTCGCCCGGTTCGAGCAAGCGCTCGCACTTTGTCCCGGTCGGCCTTGTAGGAGAAATGAACGCCGTCAGGGTGAAATTGCCGGCATGCGCGAACAATTTGGCGACTTCGCCGATGCGTCGGATATTTTCGGCCCGGTCTTCGGCGGAGAACTTGAGGTTCTTGTTCAGACCCATGCGAATGTTGTCGCCGTCGAGAATGTAGCTGTGCTTCTTCAAAGCATGCAGCATGTGATCAACGGTGTTGGCCACGGTGCTTTTGCCGCAGGCGGACAGGCCGGTGAACCAGAGGACCGCCCTTTATGGCCGTTGAGTTGAGCGTTCAGTCTTGGAAACGGGTGTGATCGTGCCACGTGACATTGGTGGCGAGCCGCTCTCCGGCCATGCCGTAAAACTCCTGTGCTGGCGGGTCAAAGAACCGGGGTCTGTTGCGGAGAAATCCGATAGGGCAGAGTGCAGGGAATCGGTTGCGCGGTGGGAAGGGATGGCGGGAAGAAGCCGAGAGCAAGGACGGACGCAGAAGGGATTAGAGAAAATTGACGGTACCGAGCGGTAGCACGCTTTACGTGATGGAATTACATGGTTGGTTCAACGGTAAACCTTGATGCGTTTGCCGCAGAATGGCTGCGAAATGGCGAAATGGGTCCGACCGGCGCCGTGGGTGCCTTGACTTCATTTTTGAAATCGCCGTAACATAGCATCAAGCCAATTGAAATCGGTCCCGAGACACGGGGGAGTCTGCGGGGTGCGTTCGATGGTCTCTTGAGCAAGCTTCCCCGAACGAGGCAGAGGTTTACATGGCCGTTCCAGATCGTCGTCAGTCGCATTCGCGTACGCGGAAGCGTCAAAGTCATAACGCGATTAAGCCGTTGCAGTTACAGGCGTGTCCTCAATGCCAGACGCGGATCCCGTCGCACGTCGTTTGTCCGACATGCGGTCATTATCAGGGCCGTGCGCTCGTCGTCACTGAGGAATGACGCATCATGCGGATTGCGCTGGATGCGATGGGCGGGGATGATTTCCCCGGCCCGAATGTCGAAGGAGCGCTGGCGGCGCTGGCCGAGGATCCTGCTGGAGATCGTGCTGGTCGGCGATGAGCCGATGCTCGCACCTCTGGTCGCCCAGGCTGGCCAGGGCGGCGGAGCGTCTGCGGGTTCATCCCGCCGACGGCTGGGTCTCCATGGAAGAGAACTCGCCGAAGCACTCGCGAAAAAAGCCCAATTGCTCGATTTCCGTCTGCTGGCAATCTGATAATGGGTAAACACGTGGATGCGCTGGTCGTGCCGCCCAGCTACACGGGGGCGGTGGTTCGGCTCGCGGACGCGGCTGTTTCTGGAATCATATGCGGCGGCCGGAATCGCGTGCGTTGCCGACGCTCAAAGGAAAATCGGTGCCGATGGATGTGGGAAGCGCCAATCCTGCCGCGCGGCCCGAGCATCTGCTGCAATACGGCGTGATGGCTTCGATTTACGCTCGCGAAGTGCTGGGTATCAAACAGCCGCATCGGGCTGATGAATATCGGCAGCGAGGATGGCAAAGGGACCGATCTCGTCCGCGAAGCGCATGCATTATTGATGAACAGCCCGCGCTTCGGGAGAGCTTCATCGGCAATGTGGAAGGCCGCGACCTGTTCTGGCGGACAGGCTGACGTCGTGGTTCATGGAGGGGCCTGTCGGGAACGTGCCGCTGAAGGCCGGCGAGGGGATGGCCGATATGTTCATCCGCACGGTCGCGCAGGAACTGATGCAGACGTTGCAGAACGAGAAGCATCTCGCCAAAAAAGCGTTCGAAAACCTGGAAAAGAAATATCAATATCACGAAGCCGCGCGCCCCTGCTGGGCATCGACGGTATCAGCATCATTTGCCATGGGGCCAGCAACAGTCGTTCGATTTTTACCAGTTGCGCGCGGCGACCACATTCAAAACCGCCGTCTGAACGAGCAGATCGAGCAGGAATCCCGGCGTTCGACACTTCGGCAGACGCCACGTAGCGATTGCTCCTGGCGACGCTTCAACGAAGCGTTTCCGTTCGAGCGCGATTTATGACTTCCACCGCGCCTTCCCGGCCAGGAGCTTCAGCACATCGGCATGGGTCAGCGGTTGTGCGAACGCTTCCCCGCCGCAAAAACTGTTCGACGAGGCCCGCGAAATTTCCGGTACGATCTCGCGGAGATCTGCTTTCATGGGCCAGCGGAACGGCTTGATGCCACGGTGATCAGTCAGCCGAAGCCGTTCGTTTCCAGTTTGGCTGCCCTGGAATTGATGAAGGCGGTACACCCGGGCGTGACGGAGTCGTGCACGATCGCCGCGGACTGAGTCTGGGGAATACACGGGCGCTCACGTTCGCGGGTGCCCTGTCGTTCGCGGACGGTTTGCGGGTCGTCAGTCGGCGGGGCGAAGCGATGCAGCAGGCGGCCGACGCGACGCCATCCGGCATGGTCAGTTCGCTGCTGCTGGAGCGAGACAAAGTTGACGAAGTGCGCGCCAGAGCCGAATCGGCCGGACGAATCTGGATCGCCAATTACCTGTGCCCGGGCAATATTGTCTTGTCCGGAGAAAAAGCAGCATGCCAGCGCGCGTATGAACTGATCGAACAGGCGGGCGGGAAAGCGGTGAGTCTGGCCGTCGCCGGCGCCTTTCATACCCCGTTGATGGAATCGGCCTGCGGCGCGCTGGCGGAAGCGTTGGCGTCGGTCAAAATCCAACCGCCGCGCATCCCCGTCGTTTCCAATGTCGATGCGAGCAGTCACGACGATCCGGAAGAAATCCGGCAGTTGCTGGTCCGGCAGGTGACGCAGCCCGTCTTGTGGGAAGATGGAATACGGGCGATTTTGGGGCAAGGCGTCAGCGCTTTTTACGAAGTCGGTCCAGGGAAGGTGCTGAAAGGTTTGATGCGGCGGATCGACCGCAAGGCGAAGTGTGAATCGGTGAACGACAGCGAGGGGGCGTAATTTGCGAAAATCCCTGCCGGTCTGGCGTTTACACACAACGGAAAAGGCGTTATATCTTCAGCGAACGGTCGGCGGGACGTTCCAGGGGTGGGCCGCTCTTCGTCGGAAAGACCGGTAGCATCGCCGGTAAACAATCGAGATTGGGTAAAAAGGAGTGACGCGTGTCGTCGTCGGTGGAAGAAAAAGTCATCGCCATTGTGAGCGAACAACTGAATATCCCAAAAGAGGACATCAAGCTCGAAAGTTCGTTCGTCGACGATCTGAAGGCTGATTCATTAGACGTTGTGGAATTGGTGATGGAATTCGAAGACGAATTCGGCGTCACGATTCCCGACGAGGATTATGAAAAAATCCGCACGGTCGGTGACGCGATCAAGTACATTCAGGAAAAGCAGTGACGGATGGCCAGACGAGTCGTTGTGACAGGGATGTCGGTCGTCACCGCGCTCGGTTGCGAGCTGGGTGAGTTCTGGGAAAGGCTGTGTGCCGGCAAAAGCGGCATCAGTCGCCTGGACCGCTTTGACTGCGCTGAGTTCAAAGTGAATTTCGGCGGCGAAGTGAAAGACTTCGAACCGGGAGAACACCTCGATTCGAAGGAGGTCCGCCGACTCGACCGCTTCTGCCAGTTCGCGATGGTGGCGGCTCAACGAGCCGTCAATCAATCGGGGATCGACTTTCGCAACTACCACGACCCGTTCCGTTGCGGCGTGATCATCGGCAGCGGCATCGGCGGACTGAATGAAATTGAGGAACAGCACGCGCGGCTGTTCGACCGCGGCCCGACGCGCGTCTCGCCGTTCATGATCCCCAAGTTGATGGTCAATGCGGCCAGCGGCAACGTCTCCGTCTATTGGGGGCTCCGCGGTCCCAGCAGCGCCGTCGCCACCGCTTGCGCTTCGGCCAGCAACGCGATCGGCGACGCCTTCAAGATGATTCAAAACGACATGGCGGACGTGATGGTCTCCGGCGGCAGCGAAGCCGCGATCACGCCGATGGGACTGTCGGGTTCGCCCGCATGAACGCCCTGTCGACGCGCACGGAGTCGCCCGAAAACCGCCGCCAGCCGCTGCGTTCGACCGTGATCGCGACGGGTTCGTGTTGTCGGAAGGTTCCGGCATCGTCGTCCTGGAAGAATACGAACACGCGAAACAGCGTGGCGCGGAAATTCTGGCCGAAGTCCTCGGCTGCGGCATGTCGTCGGATGGAAATCACATGACGGCTCCCGACCCGGAAGGGCGCCGCCGCCCGCGCGATGCAGGCCGCCATTCGCGACGCCAAGCTGCGTCCCGACCAGATCGATTTCATCAACGCACACGGGACCAGCACGCCGTTGGGCGACCAGGCGGAAACGAACGCCATCAAGCGGGTGTTCGAGTCACACGCCAAGAAAATGTGCGTCTCCAGCACCAAGAGCCAGTTGGGTCATTTGCTGGGAGCGTCCGGCGGCGTGGAATTCGTCGTCTCGGCCCTCGCGCTGCAGAACCAGGTCGCCCCACCGACGATCAACATCGAGAATCAAGATCCGGCGTGTGATCTCGATTACGTTCCGAACGACGCCCGCCCGGTGAAGCTGGACCGCGTCCTGTCCAACAGCTTCGGCTTCGGCGGCCACAACGCTTGCCTGGTCCTTGGCAAAGCGGCCTGAAGTAAGCGAATCGCTTCGAGCGAATCGCGAGCCGCCAGTAAGCTTCTGCTTTGATCGCTGGCTATTCGCTGCTCGCTATTCCCTATTCGCTGATGAATTCAAGGGGTCGCCCAGGTTCTCAAATCTGAGCAGCGCAGCCGCAAGAGGTTTGTGCGGATGTCCCCACGCACGGCGTCAATCCTCTGATGACTTCATCACGCCGGTTCAAGAACCGGTGGTACCCGTGTGCAGAGGCTTTTGAAATGGCTTGTAATTCTCTGGTTATGCTGCCAAATTGAATTTCACCAATCCCTGCTCGGCCGTAAAAGTGCGACATCTTTCTTCCGCACTTCGGCGGTCGAATATCTGTTCGTCGTTGGGAACCACAAGCAGTGATATTCTCATCCGAGCTGCGATCAGCCGACCTTCCGGCGATCGTGGACATCTATAACGAGTCCATTCCGGGCGGATGGTCCACCGCGGACACCAAGCCCCTGACCATCGCTGATCGAGTTGAGTGGTTCCGCCGATTCGAACCGACCAAGCGTCCCATCTGGGTTGCTGAGATGGCGGATCGCGTTGTGGCTGTGACCTACTTATCGTCATGGCGGCCGCTCCCGCATACGACGCAACGGCCGAGATCAGCGTTTATGGCGACTTCCTGCCAGCGTCGCGGCCTCGGATAAGGCGGCTCAAAGAGTTTGTTATCTCCCGAGTGTCCACGCCTGGGCGTGACGACGCTTTTGAGCATGCACTTTGACCACAACCAGGCGACGCGACGAATCAATCAAAGTTTGGGATTTCAACCAATGGGTCACCTGACTGAGATTGCGATCGTGCAGGGCCAAAAACGTGGGCTGATGATCTCGGCACCTGCATTCCCGAATAATGACGAAAAGAAAAATGCACCCGAAGCGGGCCGCCCAGGTTCTCGAACCTGGGCGGCGCAGCCGCAAGAGGTTGCGCGCTGGGTTGCCCAGGGCCAGGGAGCCGATTCCGGGGCTGCGGCACGGTGTTTCAGGAATCGGTGGAATTCACCACCGCCAGAAATTCTGTTGAACTTTTTCCGGTCTGGTGCAACTTTCTTTTTGATGAAGCGATCTTCATCACACGGGAACGCTTACGGGCGTACACCGAGTCTCTGGACGCACTTCCGCCGACGCTTCCGTGTTGGGAAACGTCCTCAAATCAGAGAAAGACTGTGCCATGAAAACGGCCTTGTTCAGTTTGGCCCTCCTGTTCGTCGTAACTCCCCTGGACCGCCTTGCGAAGGCTGATGGATTGATCCAGCGACTTCCGAGCGACGGTGGTTGGGTGAAATATCAATGGTCTATGGCGCACCAGGGTCAGCAAACGGCCGGCACGTTGACGATGAGCGCCGTCGGAACCATGATGATCAATCAGGAAGCCTGCCGTTGGTTGGAATTCCAGCTGACAACCGGGGAAAAGGACGCCGCACATGCCTTGCTCATCAAAGTTTGTGTGACCGAAACAGCCGTTCAAAACCATTCAGAACTGGGGGCGGGTGTGCGGCGGATGTGGTTCAAGATCGATGACGAACTGCCCACGGAGAAACTGTCGCCGGCCGATGCTCCCGAGTGGCTGCATGCCGTGCAGGGAGTTCTAACCGGCGTTTTCTCTCCGCTGGACAAAGGGGATGAGTTGGCGGACAAGGAGATTGCCTTTCAGCGCGGCAGTTTCAAATGCCAAGGCTGGGCGGAATCGCAAGACGGGGAGACTGTGACGCTGATGATCAACGGAAAACCGGTGCCGTCCAAAATGATCACCAAACGTTCGCTGTGGGTGCATCGCGACATTCCGTTTGGAACGGCAGAATGTACTGTCGAAACGCAGATCGACGATCAGCAGTCGACGGCTCGAAACACCACCATGATGCTGGTGGATTTTGGCGTGGATGCGCAGTCCGCATTGCCGAACCACAATTGATCCTGGTTTTTCCCTGGTGGAAAATGCGGTGGCCGGCTCGTGCAGGTGCCGAGGCAGTGAATGACGGTTTCGGCAAAAAAACTTCAGGAGAGCGTGCTCGTCGTCCGTTGTCAGGCGGGTGACGAGACGGCCTTCAGGCAACTCGTCGAGTCGTATTCCCCACGGTTGCGGTACTTCCTGAGAAAGCTGGCCCCCGACGCGGATCGCATCGAAGATTTGTTACAGGATGTGTGGCTTGACGCGTTCCGCGCCTTGCCTCGGTTGATTGAAGTGGCGGCTTTTCCCGCTTGGATTTATCGGATTGCCAGAAGTCATGTCGCCGCGGAATACCGACGGCGAGGATTGGAATCAAAATTAATGGAACAACTCACGGTCGGCCAGATGCCGCAAGAGACACCCATCCCGGAATTCTCACCCGAGGATGCGCAGCGCATTCATCACGCCTTGGACAATCTCCCGACGATGCATCGCGAGGTCCTCGTTCTGCGGTTTTTGGAAGATTTGAGCTACGATGACATGGCAGCCGTTCTCGGCTGCCCGGTGGGAACCGTTCGTTCGCGAATCTATTATGCAAAACTTGCACTGCGTCAATTTCTGGAATCTTAAGACCTTGCGCCGGAAGCTGCTGTATGTCTGAACGTCATCTCGCCCAAGCCCTGTTGAAGGCCGACGTGGCCGAACAGACAGCGAGTTCACAATCGCTCGCAGAGGCCGTCCTCGCGTCGGAGAAGCACCGCATTCGCGAGTTGATCGTGTTAACGACTTTTCTCTGGGGGTTGGCAATTGCGACGATGGGCTGGTTGATCTGGTTCGGCTGGGGAATTTTGAGTTCCATCGCGAGACAACCTGAGCTGCCTGAATCTGTCAAGACTCAGTTCCTGCTGTTGGGATCGCTGACGGCGACCGGGATTGTCATCACGACGTTGGCAATTCTGTTGCTGGTTTTTGCGGGTTCTTCCACGATCTTTTTGATGTACCGCCTGCGGCAAGTTACCCTGCGGCAGATCAATGCCAGCTTGATGCAGATTTCCGCGCAGCTGGAATTGTTGCAATCGCAATCCGACGCCGCTGAGCCCAGGTCTTCTTCGACGAAATAAAGGAGGTGCTGCACAGCAAACACTCCATTCGTCGCGTGGGGGCTCGGCAAGCTTTACAAACTCTGGCCCGTACGGCGCAGACACTCCAGCAATTCACGCAAATCGGTTTCGGTCGTGAGCGGGTTGATCAGTGTCACTCGCAGTGCGCCGCTGCCTTCGAATTGTGTGGGGACGAGGTAGAACTCGCCTGATTCAATGACTTTTCTTCTCAGGGCCAGTTGAAACCGCCCCAGGTCCTCCGCCGGCGCGCTTCGTAAACGCTCGGGAACGTGTCGAAAGACGACGATGTTGCATTGCGGCTCATGGAGCGGGATGAAATCGTCGGTTTCGCGCAGCAGATCGTAGAATTTCCGGCCGAGGTCGAACGTGACGTCCACGAGATCGGCGAAGAGTTGTATTCCGAACAGCGACCAAACGCCCCAGAGGCCGAATGCGGCGGCGCGCTTGGTGCATTCAACCGTCATGAGGCCCACGTCGTAATCGGCAAGGTCGGGAGCCGTCGGGTCGAAGAGATATGGGGCCTGCTGCTCGAACGCGGCGAACCGGTGGCGGGCGTCGCGATAAAAAACGAAGGCGCACAGCGCCGGCATGAACATCATCTTATGAGCGTCCCAGACGACGCTGTCGGCCTGCTCCAGACCGGCGACGAGATGGCGATGCTTGTCGCTAAGGCAAGTCGAAGCGCCGTGAGCCGCGTCGACATGCAGCCAAACGGCGTGTTTCCGGCAAATCGGCGCGATCTGGTCCAGCGGATCGAATGCGCCGATCGGCGTGGCGCAACTGCTGGCGGCGACGGCAATGATCGGCCGGCCTTCGCGACGCAGCTTGGTGAGAATCGCATTAAGGGCCGCCGGGTCCATGCGACGGCGGTTGTCGAGCGGAACCTTGATCACTTGATTGGTGCCCAGACCCAGAATGCCGGCCGAGCGGGCGACGCAGTAATGCACGTCGGACTGCACGACCAGCACCGGGGACGAACCCTGTCGAGGCAGTCCCTGCTCCCAGACATCCTTCAGAGCCACATTGCGAGCCGTGAGCAAGGCGGTCAGGTTGGCGAGCGACCCGCCATGGGTGATGAGGCCGGCGAATTGCCCGGTGGGGAAACCGAGGCATTTTCCGAGTTCCTCGATCACCGCTTTTTCGATGGCAGTCGACCAAGGCCCCATTTCATAGACGGCCATCACTTGATTCGTCAGCGAACTCACTGCGTCGAATAACCCGGCGAGAGGAATTGAAGCGGGAACCTGGTGCCCTACGTAATGGGGATGATGCAAGTTCTGCCCGCGAGCGAGAATCGTCTGGATCAGTTCCGAAAAGCGTTCGATGGTGGGCGTTGATTCGGCAGCACGAAGTATTTCTTGCGCCGCGCGGATGTTGTCGCGGGGAGCGGCCCAATTCAGCACCGGCCCGAGGCCGTGTTGCTTCTGTTCCAGGTGCGCGGAGACCAATTCGATCAACCGCGTGCCAGATTCTCGCAGGAACGCGGGATCGTAGGCGGAAGCGATGCGCCTTCGTGCAGCAGAGAGGTCGTGGGGCATAAAAAGCGCTTTGTGGACTGGTGAGTGATCAAGAAAAAATGGTGTATGAAACTGCCAGCAAGGGGTGGAGCGGCCGGCGGTGACCTTCAATCATCGACATGGAACCCTAGACCGAATTCCCGGTGATCCTTCACCAAACAGGCTGCGTTGTGCATACTGGGCCTCTTCACGCTGGACACATCTTGAGAAAAAAGGATCGCTCGTGGCGGCGCGGCTCGTCTCGTTGGGGGTATTGCTGACCTGCATCGTGCTCCTGGGATTCACATTCTACCAGGTGATTGCGCCGTTTCTGCTGCCGTTGTTTCTGGCGGCGATTTTGGCGGTGCTCTGCCAGCCGATTTACTCGCGGATTCTGTGCCGGGTGGGAAATCGGGCCAGCGTGGCGGCAGGGCTGACGACTGCCGTGATCATGCTGGTGGTGGTGACGCCGGTGGTGTTCGGGACGTTTATCGGGGCGAATGAATTGACGCGCCTCACGAAAGATAATTTTGAGAATTGGGACTGGAGCAAAGGTCTGGATCTGATTTGGACTGATTATCTGGAACCGGGGTTGAATCGGATCAAAACCTGGTATCCCGGAGAGCTGAATCCTGATCAGATTCGCGAGGAGTTGGCGACGAAGAGTCGCGACGCCATTCAGTCGCTCGGCATGAAGACAATCTCCTGGGCTTCGTCCACCGTGGGGGCGATGTTGTCGTTGATGATGTCCGGGGCGATGCTGCTCGTGGCGTTCTATTATTTCCTGGCGGATGGGCCGGCCTTGATTGCCTCGGCCGAGGCCCTGGTGCCGTTGCCGGTCGAACACCAGCGGCGATTGGGAATTCAGTTCGCGAAAGTCGTGCGCGCGGTCGTTCTGGCGACGTTTCTCGCCGCGTTTGCACAAGGTCTCGCGACGGCGATGGCCTTGCAAGTGGTCGGCATGGGGCATTTTTTCGTGTTTCTGATTGCCGCGACGGTCGCCTCGCTGGTGCCGCTGGCCGGAACGTGGATGGTCTGGGGGCCGTGCGCTGCCTGGCTGGCGTTTCAAGGGCACTGGGCGTCAGCAATCGGACTAGCGCTGTTTGGCATCATCGTCGTCGGTTTGCTCGACAATGTGATTCGGACCTATGTTCTCAACAGCGATGCGCAGCTGCACCCGCTGCTGGCGTTCGTCAGCGTACTCGGCGCGCTGCAGGTGATGGGGCTGTGGGGCATCTTCTTCGGGCCCATGGTCGCGTCCTGCTTGTACGCGATGGTGCAGATTTTCAATGCGGAATTGGCGCAGCTCTCGCTCACCTCGGACGGTTCCGCATCGACTCTCACGCCGCTGCCATCGACCACGCCGCCGGCTGCGCCGCCATTGACGGCGAATAAGGAGCAGCCTGCCGGAAAGGCGTAGGAATCAAATCCTCGCCTGTTCTCAGTGATCTTCGGTAATTTCTCGCCCTTGGCCCCGCTCCCTCCCGGGGAGCGGGGCCAAGCGTGCCCGTGGTTAGAGTTGACCGTCGACGCCGAGCTGATGATAGAAGTGCGTCACTTCCTCCTGGTGTTTGAGCAGCCAGTCGATGGACGGTTCATTGTTCATCGCTTTATGAATCGCCTTCGCGGTCGCCTGGCGGTTCGATTCGAACAGCAGATTGTGATCAACTTCGAGTTCGACCACGCTCGGATCGAGCCAGACGGCGACGATGATGCCCAGGTCGTTGGCTCGGTTCTTGGGAATGTCGCCGGCGCGGACGGCATCCAGCACGCCGTGAGCGATCCCAGCCTGGACCGAGCCCATCAGGATGTTCGTGTACTTGGCGTTGTTGACGGTCACTTTGCTGACCATCAACGTGGCCGGCTTGACCTGCACATCGGAGTTGAGAATTGCAAACACGCGCGAGTGACCTTTGGTCTGGTCGCCCAGCAGCGTCGCAATCGCCTGGCCGACAGGGCCGTCCAGTTCGCCGATGACGATTTCCGGCTCGGCACAGGCGTAATCTTGACCCACTTCGACGCACGCTTCGGCTGTGCGCATGACGATGCGTTTTGGCAGGGACGATTTCTTGGCAACGGCCTTCTTTTTGGCCATGAATGTTCCTTTCGCAAGCTACTGAGAGGGGCGATCCGTTCGGTCCGCAGATTCTAGCGTTGCCGGAAGGAAATTCCACGCCGGACAATCACGGCGGCGATTCGGCCTCGATGATCCGCAATTCGATGCCGAGGTGCCGGGCCGCTTTGCGAAATTCCGGCGCTGACAAATAGGTGAAAACCGCCACCAGCGACAAAACCACCGCGACCGCTGCGCCATGCCGCAGGCTGAACGACGCCATCTGCGGAGCGTAAGCGATCAACCCCAATAAGGCGGCGATGATGACCACCGCGTCGAAGCTGGCCCGTTGCCAGTAGGGGCCGCCCAGGTGCAACCACATGCCGAATTCATCGAACGTGAGTGCGAGGCCGATGCCGTAAACCCCCGCGGCAAACTCTTCATAGCCTCCCGTGGGGCGTACGAAGAGCAGGTAAGCGCCGACGGCCGAAAGCAGAAAAATCCCGTAATTCAAATGATGCACATGAGTGCCGCCAAGATGCAGATACAAATCGGGGAGGCGGTGCGTCATGATCAGCAGCACCAGAATGCGAGCGGCCAGAAAGGTGACGACGAACGCCAGTAAGACCAATCGCGCGAGCAGCCTGACCCGTGGTTCAGAATTCATTCCGTCCGCTTTTGTAAGGAATTCAGCGCGACCAAGTTCGCTGTTTCCAGCATAGCAAGCGAAGATGGTTGCCTCACGCCGCAGAACGTCGTTGCTCCTCAGCGACATCTTGCGGGCGAACCGCGGGGTGACCTCCGGAACTGCGGAGAATATGGTCGTCGACGGCGGTGAGCATGTCACGCTTCATTTGCGCCGGCAACCCGCTCCAGGCATTGACGATGCGCAGGAAATCGTCGTCCAGATGGCGGATCTCTCGATAATTGACCGAGATCAACGATTTGACTTCATCGATCTGCACGCGCAGGCGGGCGAGTTCGGTGTCTTGTTCATCATCCTTTTGGGTGGGTGAGAGCAGCCAGGATGCGATGAGGCCGGTGAACGAACCGAACATGCCGACGCCGGCGGTCATCATCACCGCCGCGATGATGCGCCCTTCCGTCGTGACGGGGTATTTGTCGCCGTAGCCGACCGTAGTGATCGTGGCGAAGGCCCACCACAGCGCGTCTTCCGGCGTGCGAATGTTGCTTTGCGGCGTCGTTTCGAATTGCAGCACGGCGATGCTGGAAAACAGCACCAATAGTAACGACAGCAGTGCGATGGCGAAAAATGCGCCGTCGGAACGGCGATTCGTGAAGTGATCGGCAAGCAGCCGAATCAAGCGGATGCCGCGCAGCGCCCGCATGACGCGAATCACGCGAGCCAATCGGCTGGCACGGGCCATGTCGACCATGGGAATGCTCGACACGAGATCGAGCCAGCCCCATTTGAGATACCCCCATTTGCTCTCCGCAAAATAGAGGTTGATCCAGAAGTCGACAAAGAAGATCGCGCAGACGCCGTAATCGGCGATGTTCAGTACCTTGTCGGTAGCGGGGTCAAGTTTGACGAACGTCTGCAGCGCCATTGCCAACAGGACATACACCCCCAGCAGAAACATGAACAGGCGATAAGGCTGTAATTCTTGCTGCAGGGACGGCGGAACCGGTTCCGACGTCGACGACCCGTTACGGTCGGCAGAAGATTCGCGAGAATTGGCCGGCAGATCGCTCATAGGCGGGGAATTTGGCAGAAAAATGGAACGGCGCGAAGACGAATTCCGGTCGGAACTCCTTACGAAATCCAGGATTTCGACGGATGGCGATTTTCAAACAAAATGACGGACCCAAACGGTCTCCTTAACAACGTCTGGACAATCGAAACGCGATTTGTGATGCTGATGTCGTTGTGGTGCCCGTCCCTGGAAAGGCCGCTGCCATGTCGTCCGCAACCTTGGCCCGCCCCGTTTCTGTCACCTATCGCACCGAGCCGACGGAGCTGCGTCACGCGTGGCTGGAGGAGGATTCTCCCTTTGGCCTGCAAGGACTGTCTCGGGAGACGCTCTCCCTTCTGAAACCAGACGCCATCAATTCGCTAGCGGTCGCTCTGGCACTGAAAGGAACTCCGGAACAGATTCGTGATCTGGAATTCGTGTCGCGCATCCTGGTCCGGAACGAATCGTGGTTGCAGGAATATCGTGTCGTCCACCTGATCGAGCGTTCGCTCTGGATCGACGGCCATTGCGATCTGGTGATGACGCTGACCAAGAACCCGAGTCAGATTCCGGACAATCCGCCGCGGCAGGTCGTCGAAGCCTTAATGCTGGCCAACCGCTTGCACCCGCAATCGACCATCTGGTACGGCGTTCCCTTGTTCGGCGAGCAAACCGATGGCGACGGCTTGCCGATTCCCCTGACCGCCACCCAGGTGCGAGTGGAAGCCCAGCGGCGCATCACCGCGGCACAAGAGCATGCCCTTCGATGGGGCTGGCTGTACCGAACGGCGTGGCGGGCTTGGCGCACCCCGGCAGCCATCTGGCAGTCGGTGGTGGCGGCCTGCCGGCAGGTGCGACGACGCGCCGTGCGCTGCCGCGATTACGTGAAACAAGCGCAGCGCGACGCCCGTTGCCGCGCTCGGGCGAGGATTCTGGCGCATTCGGAATACTGCCGCCTGGGCCGATCCGAGACCATCGTGCCGGAACATACGACGTCCTTGGGACGATTCACGGAGCAGGCTGCCGAATCGCTCCGGTTGGCGAGAGAACTGATTGCAAACCGCCTACCGGACTCCGAAGCCATGTCGCCCCTGCTCACGGGCGGCGTTCCCGTGGCCTTGCACAGCCTGACGCTGGTCGGTCTGGCGCCGATGTTCATCACGCCGATGACGATTGTCGCCTGCGACCCGTTCTTGTTCGTCGAATTGCCCGACGAACCGAACAAACTCCGGCACCTGGGTCATTGGTATTGGCAAGCGCAACTTCGCGGCGAGCAGAAGTTGCATGTGCATGTGTAGAGCACGGATTCAGAGGTCATCCTGACCGCGTCCAATCAAATTCGGGATTTCCATACTTTCGGATCGCGAGATGTATGGAAAACGGCGATGACCACAATCCGTGTTGGCTTCACCCGATAATAGACCGCATACGGAAATCTGCTGACGAGCGCGACACGGACATCGACCTCCGCTATGCGAAACAACGTCGGCTGGTTGGCAATCGCTTCCAGGACGCGATCTATTTCCGCGATAAAGCTGACGCCTAACTCGGATCGCTGAGATTCATACCAACTTGCCGCTTCGTCAAACTCTGATTTGGCGGCGGCGCGGAACGTGAGCGGCAAGCTCATGGCTGTTGTAATTTCGCCAGTGCATCAGCCTTTACCTGCTCCCAGGGGATGACTTGATCCGGTGCGGCATCGTCTTCGGCGATTCGCCGGGCGAGCTCAGCGCTTTGGGCTTCGGTGAGTTCCACGGGCGGTTGCTCTTTGGCGATGGTATCCCAGATTTCCTGCACCAACGCCAAACGCTCTTCACGTGGAAGACGATCAATCCCCAGGGAAGTGACGGTGGCAGACATCGGCATAGCTCCAGTGGCGAATTCTTTACCAAATTGTATCAATGCCAGGCGGCGTTGTCAGCCAGTAGTTTTTGGCAGGGGAGGCACGAGCAGTTTCTTGCCGCTGCGCGGCACGAGTTCAAGAACCTGGCTACCCCTCACTGAAAGACTTTCGTTAATCACTCGGAGTTCTTCTTGGCTATCGCTGCAAGTGTTTTTTCGATTGATTTTAGTGAGTCTGCAATGCGCTGATTTGCATCGCCTAAGAATCGAAATTGTGATAACGCACGAGAAATCTTCAAGTTTGCGTTGTATATGTACTGATTATTCGAGAGATCTTTATAAACAACTTGCAGATCAACTGAAGCACCGAATCGTTCTTCAGCTTGGAACATTGTGGCCACATCAAAAAAATATGGATTTTCCCTGTCAATCAATGGAACTTGCAGAGGGAAGTACGGTTCTTCGCCACGAAGCAATTCCCCAAGCGGCGAAAGAGAAATAGATATTTCAAGTGCAGGTGATATGGTTGCTGCAACAATACCAAGTTGAACTGCTTCTGGATTGCCTGGTTTACATCTGAAGAGATGTATCAGTCGAGGCTTCGAAAAATGACGTTTTGCCCAGATTGCATCTACGATGAAGTGTCTTGCAGGGACGGTCTGAGTGCCAGCTCGGATATAATAACACTTGTTCGATGCCATGTGAGGGCCGCATGTGCTTTCACCAATTCTGATAGCCACAACAGAACAATCGGGATTAATAAATCCTCGACCATCGGTCTGTGAGAGTAATACGACCTCATATTTTGGCTCAGGCTCAACACTCAGGATAGCCTTTTCGAACCAATCACGAAGTTTTTCTCGTCCTATCGTGTTCGGCAGACCACCATCTGCATTGCCGGCATCATTAATCCCTGCAAGAAAATATCCACCGCCTGAGTTTGCGAATGCAGAAACTGCGGTCGAAATTTTTCCCTTCAAATTATCAAGCGGTGTTTTGCTCGATTTGAACTCGTGCTGATCATCTTCACATGTTGGAAAGGATGACAGGCTTTCCATTATTTTCCCTTCGTGAATCAACCCGAGTATCGTTTGTACAAAAAAGCGACGCCCAGACACGGGCCTGGGCGTCGCTGCTCTCAACCATCAACTCTCGACCCTCAACCCATCAATACCGGTAATGTTCCGGCTTGAACGGGCCGGTGACGGGGATGCCGAGATATTCGGCTTGGGTCGGGGTCAGCTTGGTCAGCTTGACGCCGAGTTTGCCGAGATGAAGCCGGGCGACCTCTTCGTCGAGTTCCTTCGGCAGGCGATGAACTCCCAGCTCGAAGCGGTCGGGTTCGGTCCAGATGGCGATCTGGGCCATCACCTGGTTGGTGAAGCTGTTCGACATCACGAACGACGGGTGGCCGTTGGCGCAGCCGAGGTTCACCAGGCGTCCTTCGGCCAGCACGATGATCGATTTGCCGTTCGGATAGACGTACTTGTCGACCGGGCCGCCTTCGTCCTCATGGTCCTTGATGCTGACTTTCTGAACGTCCTTGCGGTTGTTCAGGTAGGCAATGTCAATTTCCAGGTCGAAGTGGCCGATGTTGCAGACGATGGCGTTGTGCTTCATCTTATCGAGGTGTTCGCCCCGGATGACGTCACGGCAGCCGGTCGTCGTTACAAAGATGTCGCCGATGGCGGCCACGTCTTCGAGCGTCGTCACTTGATAGCCTTCCATCGTGGCCTGGAGGGCGCAGATCGGATCAATCTCAGTGACGATCACGCGTGCGCCGAAGCCCTTCATCGAGGCGGCAGAACCTTTGCCGACATCGCCATAGCCGCAGACGACAACCACCTTGCCGGCGACCATGACGTCAGTGGCGCGCTTGATGCCGTCGGCGAGCGATTCACGGCAACCATACAGGTTGTCGAATTTGCTTTTGGTGCAACTGTCGTTGACGTTGATGGCCGGGACGGCGAGCTTGCCTTCCTGGAACATCTGATACAGGCGATGGACGCCGGTCGTGGTCTCTTCCGACAGGCCGCGAATTCCCTTGAGGAGCTCCGGGAATTTGTCGTGGACCATGGCGGTGAGGTCGCCGCCGTCGTCCAGAATCATGTTCAGCGGCTTGCCGTCTTCAAAGTACAGCGTCTGTTCGATGCACCAATCGAACTCTTCGTTGTTCATTCCCTTCCAGGCGTAGACGGGGACGCCGGTCTTCGCAATGGCGGCCGCCGCGGTGTCCTGGGTCGAGAAAATATTGCAGCTGGACCATTGGACTTCGGCCCCGAGCGCCGTCAGGGTTTCGATCAGCACGGCGGTCTGCACCGTCATATGCAGGCAGCCGGCGATCCGAGCCCCTTTGAGCGGCTTGGATTTGCCGTACTTGTCACGCAGGGCCATCAGCCCCGGCATTTCGACCTCGGCCAGTTCGATCTCTTTCCGGCCAAGTTCCCAGAGGCTGAGATCTTTCACCTTATAAGGGAGCTTCTTCGCCGGACGTGCTGGTTTCTTGGGTGCCGGCTTGGCCGAGGCGGCAGTCTTCGATTTTCCAGGGGCTTTCTTGGCCAATGTTGCAGTCGCCATTCAATTCTCCAAAGTACGATCCATCACCTGAATAAGAACCGGCCTCTGGTCCTGGGCCGGTTCGTGCGCGCTTCAATGCGTATAGCTTAGGTGGAGACACGATGACTCGCAAGACGCAGGCCCCCTTGTTTCTCTATTCCGACTAAACGCTCTGAACGCTAGAATTTCCCGTTCAGACTGAAGGCGAGACTTTCGTGCAATTTCAAGGTTCAGAATCGCCGCCGCCTCACCTCGACCGACGTTTGCAGCGCCGGATGCTGGGGTACGTCGGGTTGGTCGCCCTGCTGATGTTCGCCGGACTGGCCTGGCAAATCAGCCAGGGGAAACGCACGTCGTCCCATCCGCACTTTCTCACCTCGCCTGATGAGATGAGTTTTGACGTCGCCGAGGAGGAGCAGTCTGCGCTCGGCCCGGAGGAAGTGCGGATCGTGCCTCGCGAGGAACCGCCCGCCGACGACCAGGAAACAAGACCCCGGCGGAAGCATCGCCGAGCGAAGTCGATCGATATCAATCCGGACTGGTTGTCTGCCGTGAAGGACAATACGGTGGGCATTCGTCAACAGGAGGCGCAAGCCTACTACCGGGTGCTCGCGAAAGCGAAGGAGACGCCGTGGCGGGACCTGGACGAGGCCGCGGAGCGAGACGCGCTCTACGTCAATTTGATGACCTCGCCGGAGCTGTATCGCGGAAAGCCGATCCTGGTCGTCGGTGAGTTACGAAAACTCACCAGGTTTCAGGCTCCCCCTAATGATGAGGAATTGGACACGCTATATGACGCCTGGATCCTGACGTCGGATTCCGGAACCAATCCGCTACGCATCGTGTCCAGCTCGCTTTCAGCCGATTTGTCGTTAGAAAACAGCGTCGGCCAGACCGTGAAAGCGATCGGCTATTTCTTCAAACGGGAAGGATATGAAACCGTGGAGCGCCGGCTGCATGTGGCGCCCACCCTGCTGGCCGGCCGATTGTCGCTGTATGTTTCACCGCAGGCCCCGCCGCCAACGGAACAGGTCGTTCCCTGGATGATGGGAGTGGTCGGGGCCATCGGATTGGCCATGTTGGCGACGGTCATCGGGTTCGCGGCCAGCGACCGCCGGGCCAACCGCTGGCGGTCATTAGCAGGTGAGTCCGAGCGATTGGACGTCGGCGCACTGCAGCGCGCCGATCAGCGATTGAGTATTCACGAGTCGCTACGACGATTAGCCAACGACGAACCACTGACAGATTCCCATGCTGCCGACGTGACAGGGAACGGCCATCTCGCCGCCGAATTGCCTGATGAACTGAGGGATCTGCCGACCCCGTTGCCTCCCACGCGTGCGGGGAATCGCTGGGGAGAGCGCCGCGAATAGCCGGTTTTGACGGTGGCGATGGAAACAGGACCGGGGTGCTACGGCGACGATTTTTTAGCGAGTTTCACCTCGGTTCTCCGGTCTCAACCGGCGTGAACAGGATTGGATGCTCAGGATTTGTCTGGTCAAAATAGCGCCGAATCGAGCGAGTCGTCTCAAAATGTTAGAGAAATCCGTGGGGCCGCGGATGGGGGTTGACGAGGTGGTTTGCGGAACGGTAAGGTTCAAACGCTCCAGGGCCGGAGCGTCGACTCAACTTCAGCGAGCGACAAGGTATGGACACCATCACGGCGGCGTACGACATCGCCATCTGTCACACCAGACAGACAAGCTCGATACGCGCAGTCCCGCGATGAATGATCAGACCAATTTGCTGCTCGTCGGAGGCATCCCTCGGCCTGTCGGCGGGGTCACGCAACATGTCTGGCGGCTCGCGTCGCACCTGTGCGACTTGGGGACGAAGTCCTCGATCTGTACCCCGGCGCGGACAAATATCCCCTGCCGAACGTTCAGGTCACGACCGCTCCGCGCAACGCCTCGTGGCAACCACTCTGGTTTCTCCGGCAAATCTGGAAAACCTCGGCGGAAACGATCCACTTTCATTTTTCCACGGTCCGGCACATTTCGCGGCTGAGACATGTATTGAAAATCGCCTCCCGCCGACGCCGGCACATTCTGACACTCCATCACGGCCAGCTGATGTTGGGGTGGAGCGAACTGACGCCGCGGCAACGCCGTGCGACCGTCAGGGGCCTGAATGCCTTTGATCAGATCGTTTCGCTGTCTGATCAGCAAACCGAATTCTACCGCGAAATCGGGCGAGTTCCCGAGGAAAAACTGCGGTTAGGAACGAGTTATCTCCCGCTCAGCGATGCCTTGCTCCAGAGTCTCGATTGCGCATCCGACCCGCTGTCCCGATGCTCCGACATCCCCGCCGCAGCGAGAATACTCGTGGCTTCCGGGTATCCGGAAGAGATTTATCAACATGAATGGTGTCTGCAAGCGCTTTCCAGCCTCAAGCAATCGTTCCCAGTCCACCTGGTCTTATGCCTGTACGGCACTCCGAAGTCTCGGGACTATCTGAATCAATTGCTGTCTCAGTGCGAACGCAGCGATGTGACGGTGTTATGGGATCTGGATTTTGCGGAATTTACCAGCATCATCCGCCAAGCCGCCCTGTACCTCCGCCCGACTCAAGTCGACAGCTTCGGACTGGCCGTCGCCGATGCGGTCAACGCCGGCGTTCCCGCGATCGCCTCGACCGTTTGCCAGCCGCTATCCCGGGGCCTACCTCATCGACCCCGGGCAGCCCAAGGAGTTCCTCGAAGTCTGCCGGCAAGTCCTGGCCGGTGAGACTCAGGGATTGGAACAAGAGGTCCGTTCATTGCCTCCCGGTTGCGACGAAATGTATTTGCATCGACGGCACGAACCGATCGACGAGACGGCTCGTTGCCTTCCGTTAACGGTGTTAAATGAAAATCGGTGAATCCTCTCATTTCGTCCGCCAGATTCTGGGAACATCGAGCCCGATTCCCGTCCCCTTGCGATCAAAGAAAATCCAGAACTCCGTCAAGAACCAATGATCGGTAATTTTTCCGCGAGATTTTCGCTCTAGCTGGAATTTTCAGCACCTGCTAACCTACGCCCATCTCATTTCGCAGGCAATTTCGAAGTGCTTTGTGTCATGTTTGTTACGTCGAATGATGCGGATGCCAGACGATGAGGACGCGTTTCCATCAGGACGCTGTCGGGACAGGCGCAGCCTGAGGGCGTAAAGGGTCACAGCGATGTGCGGCATCGTCGGCAGCTCTGACATTTTTGAAAACGTTTCGAGTCACCGATTCTTATCTGACTCGGATGCGCGACACCATGATCCATCGCGGCCCCAATGGGGGCGCGGTGAGTTTCTCCTGACGGCAGGGTCGGGCTCGGTCACCGCCGGTTGTCGATCATCGACCTCAGCCGCGTTGCCGACCAACCCATGTCGAACGAAGACGGCACGCTGTGGCTGGCCTTCAACGGCGAGATCTATAATCACGAAGAAATTCGCAGAGAGTTGGTCCGCCGCGGCGGGCACCAATGGAAGACCGACCATTCCGACACCGAAGTGATTCTCCATGCCTTCGAGGAATGGGGGATCGACTGCCTGCATCGGTTTCGCGGGATGTTCGCCTTCGCCCTGTGGGACACAAAAAAGAAAGAGCTTTGGCTGGCGCGCGACCGCCTCGGCGAAAAGCCGCTGTATTACAGCCGGCATCATCAGCGGCTGACGTTTGCTTCCGAAATCAAGGCGTTATTGGCCGACCCCGATCAATCGCGCGGACTGAATGAAGAAGGCCTGTTTCATTATCTGACGTTTCTCACCACGCCCGCTCCGCAGACGCTGTTCGAAGGCATTCATAAACTTCCGCCCGCCACCTGGCTGCGAATTTCCGCCGATGGTTCGACGAAGCAAGAGCGGTATTGGGACGCTTGGGATCATACGTCGCCGTTGATCAATCACTCCGAAGACGACATTGCCGAACGCATTCTCGAGGAATTACGCACCGCCGTTCAATTGCGCAAAGTCAGCGACGTCCCCGTCGGCGTCTTTCTGTCCGGCGGGATCGACTCCAGCACGAATGCGGCGCTGTTTTCCGCCGGTGAGCAAGCTCCGATCAAAACCTTCACCATCGGTTACCAGGGAGACCACGCCAGTTGCCGCAATGAGACCGCGTTCGCGCGGCAAATGGCGGACTACGTCGGCGCGGACCATCACGAACTGTTGCTGTCGGTCGACGATCTGCTGAGCTTTCTGCCCCGGATGATTGAATTGCAGGATGAACCAATCGGCGACCCGGTCTGCGTGCCCGTGTATTACGTCTCGAAACTGGCGCGCGATCACGGAGTCGTGGTCTGCCAGGTCGGCGAGGGGGCCGACGAACTGTTCTGCGGCTACCCCACCTGGAAATTGAAGCTGCAGCTGGCAAACGCGAACGATTGGCCGATTCCGAAGGCGTTGAAGCGGGGTCTCCTAGCGACGCTGGGGCGAACCAGCCTGTCCACCTCGCCGGCGTATGAAGCCCTCCGGCGGGCCGTCCTGGGAACCCCAATTTTCTGGGGAGGCGTCGATGCGTTCACCTGCACGGAAAAACTTCGATTGTTGAGTCCGCGGTTGCGGCAGAAATTCGCCCAGCGAAGTTCCTGGGAAGCGCTGGCGCCGATCTACCAGCGATTCGAGCAGCGGGCCTGGGAAAAATCGCATTTGAACTGGATGACCTACGTCGACCTCAACCTGCGGTTGCCCGAATTGCTGCTGATGCGCGTCGACAAGATGAGCATGGGCGTCGGGTTGGAAGGCCGCGTGCCGTTCCTCGATCACAAATTCGTGGAGTTGGCGCTCAGCATTCCTTCCGCATTGAAAACAAAGAACGGCACGCTGAAACACTTGCTGAAAAAGGCGGTGCGCGGGTTGGTTCCCGACGAATTGATCGACCGCCAAAAACAGGGCTTTGGCGTACCCGTCTACGACTGGATTTATGGCAAGCTCGGCGACACGATGCGGGAAACCCTGCGGGAATTCTGCCGGCAGACCGACATTCTCGACTGGGCGGCCGTGGAGACCTATCTCCGCTCCGGGCGCGGCCCCCAATGCTGGTATTTGCTGAACCTGGCACTCTGGTGGCAACACTATATTGCCGAGGAAAGCACCCTCATCTCGCGATCGACGGTTCAAGCCGCCTGAAGTCGGCTGCCCGGTCGACGCCTCGATCGGGACGCCGGAATCCTGGAACGTCTGATTTCAACTTGCAGTCAACCGGCCTTATTCACCGGCCCCATCGGCGGCGTTGTTGGGCTTCACGCCCCCTTCCAGCTTTGCGCCCTGCTTGATGGCAAACAACAGCGATTTGTTGGAGATGAACAGCGTGTCGTTCGCCGCAACGGGCGTGGAGTAGACGGCACTCCCCACGTTGACCGTGTTGATCAACTCTTTTTCCTTCGACAGCTTGAAGACGTGCACATCTCCCGCCTCGTCGCCGATGTAGACCTTGTCATCAACGATCAGCACCGAACCCCAGGACGCATCAAACATGTCTTCGGTCCAATAGACTTTCGGCCGGCCGTTTTCATCGACTTCCCTGGCGTCGAGGCAATGAATCAAACCGCTGAAGTCCGAAATGAAACAGAGATCGTCCTTGATCGCCACGCTGCCGATCGAGCGATGCATGGTCTCCTCGAAGTCCATCTTCTTATTGCCGTTGATATCGACGGCGTCATAATGCCATACGGCGGCGGAGTTGGGATTGGGAATGGCCTTTTCCCCTTTCTTCGCGTCGACGTTTTGTAATCGCCGCACTTCCAGCGGCTTTCCGTCCTTGTCGACGGCCAGTTCCGGGCTGACATCGCCGCGTTTGGTCGGGTCGATGCACCAGAGATGGCCTTGCCCTTCGCCGTGCTCAGGATCTTCGCCCACCGCGACAAAGACCCGGCCGTCGTAAAAGACCGGCGTCCCGATGATGTGGTTTCGCGTCGAGCGACCGCCCAGCACATACAGGGAATCCTTCGGGTTGGCGTCGAACTTCCACAGCATCTTGGCTTTCTCACCATCCCCTTTCGGATCAAAGCTGTACACCCAGCCGTCGCCGGCGCCAAAGACGACCTGCTGCTGCCCGTTGATCTCAAAGCATGTCGGCGACGACCATTGGCCGTGGAGGATGTTTTTGCCGGGAGTGCCGTCGGTCCACAAGACGGTCCCGGTGTTTCGATCCATGCACAGGAAGCTCGGAGCGTTGGGAGCCGGGATGTTGATGTGGTTGTCGTCGACGCCGTTCGACGTGTTGACAAACAGGTAATCGCCGATGCACGTCACGGAGCAGCTGCACATGTTATGCTGAAACACGCCGAGCTTCTCCATCATGTCGTACCGCCAGATGATGTCGGCTTCGTCTTTGTGGTCGTTCGGCTCGCTATAAAACGGTCCGTCGTTTTCATCGTCGTGAAAACCTTCGGCGTCGAGGCAGACGACTTCGCCGCGGCTGGTGACGTACCAGACCCGGCTGTCGTCGCAATACACGGTCGAGCAGATTCCCTGCTGGGGCCAATCATTCACGCGGCCGGCGGGGAGCTTGGGACTGCTCGCCTGCCAGAGAAACTCCCCCGTGGCCTCGTCAAAACAGAGCAGGCAGCCCAGGTCCGTGGTGGCGGGGTAGCGCTTCAGATAGCCGTACCCGTTGTTGGTGCCGACGTATACTTTGCCGTTCGCAACGACGGGATTGCCGTATGTCTGCGACCCTAGCGGCGCCGCCCAGAGAATGTTCTCGCCCGATTCCACGTCCCAGCTGTCGGGGATGTTCTTTCCGTCAGGCGTGTTGTTGCGGTGAGTCGTGCCCCCCCATTGCGGCCAATCCTTGGGCTTCACTTTCATCTTGGAGATCTGCGCCAGCGCATCAGCGGTGGGATCGAACGGCTCGGCGGCGAACAAGAATTGCGATGCGAACAGGCCGCACGCGGCGAGGCAAAACGTCACACGGTTCATAGCTCGGTCTCTCACAAACACAGGACGCTCTCAGGAAGCGCCGCTTGGGAGTTGATGGAACTTACTTGGTCCCCAGATTTGTCACCCGTACGTTGTCGATAAACACTTCCGCGTCGACAGACCGGCCGGCCAACCCGGGACTTCCGTTATGATTGGCGGGAGAATCGGCCCATTCGACGGTCCAGGCGTCGGGCTCCTTGTCGTCGCGCTTCCAGACCTTCCCGCGGCAGATCGATTGTTCGACTCCGTCGCGCGTTTCGTTGGTCACCTGAAGTTTCATCGTGTACCAGGTCTCGGGTTCCCAGGCATACGACGCATGAAATGATTTTTGATCGTGCGGATACCAGGAATACAGCTTCAATTCCTGGCTCGCTCCCAGCATTTCCAGGCGGTATCGCTGGCCGATGATCCCCACGTCCGGCAATTTGGAATGAGGGTCCGCCCCCGCGGAAACCGGCGTGCGATTGGCGTATACGTCCGCCTGGATCACGTAGTTGCGGGAACTGGAATGGCCGAACCAGCTTTGGCTCTTCGTGCCCAGCGGAATGGTGGTGATCTTGCAGAGCACACCGTTGCCGGTCACTTTGCGCGGCCCGCGGGTGACGTTGAGCTGCGCGCCGATTTTGTCGTCACCGGTCCAGCTCCAGTCCTTGATCACCTGATCGTCCTTCAAAATCTTCAGCGAGGCATCGAGCGCGTCCTGGCCTTGCTTTTGATTGGTCACCGTCTCCAGCAATCCCAGGTAGAGCCGCAGTTTTCTCCACTCTTCCTGCGCGGTGGTGTCGTCGAATTTGGCGGCTGGTCGCTCCGTGTTGGTGAATTGCGTCAGCAGGTAAATATAAAGTTTCCCCGCCATCGCATCCCGCCGCTTCAGCTGCGTGTAGTAGTCGAAGTCGATGCCGATATGCCGATAGCGCAACCCAATCGCGGTGTTGGGGACGATGCCGTCATCGAAGGTGAAATTCCAGGGGAAATCCGGAATGGTTCGCAGTCGTGCGACGGCCTTGAGGGAGCCCACCGTCGCGTTGAGAATCGTTCCAGCGTGTTCCGCCTTGGTGGATGCGCGGAATTTGCCGCTCGGATCAATCTCTCCGCTGCCATCGACCGAGAATTTGACGTCCTTGGCGTCGGCGACTTTCAGGAATTGTCCGCGGGCATTGTACAGCCGGACCTTGAAATCTTGTGTATTGCCAGGTTTGAGCAGCGACTCGACGGGGGTCAACAACGCGGTGGCCGGTTGTTGATCTTGCCCTGCGGGAGGCTCCTTTTCTCCGGCAGGAATCGGATCGGCCGACGGCTTCACGTCCGGCAGGCCAATCGCGTACATCATTGTCTCGGTGGGCAGGAAAATCTTGCCGTGAGAAATGATCGGCGAACCGTTGATGTCGACGCTCAAACGGAGTTGGTGAATCGGTTTGACCTTCTTGCCGTCGGGCTGGAAGATCCACCAGCGACCGGTGCCATCGGCTGCATAAATCTTGCCGTCGCCATAGACCGGGCTGCCGCGGCCCATGGTTCCCAGCTTGGCCTTGCCGAGTTGCTTGCCCGATTCGCGGTCATGGATGAAGAACGTGCCGCTCTCATCCACCGCGTACAGTTTGTCGTCGATGGCCAGCGGGGCAGCGCGGGCGATCCCTTCCTCTTTGATCCGCCACAGTTCGCCCGTTTTGTTGAGATTGCCGGTCTTGGAAGCGTCGATGGCGAAAAAGGCTCCCATTTTGGTGATGTCGTCGAAATTTTCTTCGCCATGTCCGCAATACACCGTTTTTCCAACGACCAGCGGCGCGGTGTTCACTCCCCGGATCGTGGCGGCATAGTTCCAGAGGATCTTGCCCGTCCGGGGCTGCAAACCATACACGGAACCGTCGCCCGAGCCGATGATCAGTTGCATCTGGCCGTCGATGACAGCCAGGACCGGCGCGCTGTAAGTGGTGTCGTTGGGGAACAGACGGGTGCTGGTGAACCAGACGCACTCCCCGGTGCGTTTGTCAAACGCCAGAATGCGAAAGGCCGGCTTCGACATCTCGCCCCAGCCCGTGATCACGCCGCTGATGATGGCGAGATTTTCAAACACGATGGGAAAATTGGTTCGTCCGCCGTAGGTATTCAGCATCCCGAACTCTTCACTCAGGGAATGAGACCAGAGTGTCTTGCCGGTAGCGCCGTCCAGACACTGAAAGTAGTCGCAGACCCCCAAGGCGAAGACGTTGCCCGTCTCCGGGTCTCCCACGACGCTGGACCACCCCACGCGGGTGTCGGGTACGTCGGAAAGAAACACGTTGAAGACGTTCTCCCACAGGATTTTTCCGGTACTGGCATCCGCGCAGACGACTTTTTCCGCCTCCTGGGGCGTCTGGGGATTGTGCCGGCAGAGTGTGTAAAGCTTGTTCCGCAGCACGATGGGGGTGGAACGGGTGCCCAGCGCTTCGCTTTTCCAGACCAGGTTCTCGCCCTCGGGCGACCACTTGGACGGCAGATTCTTTTCGCGGGAAATTCCGTTCATTTCCGGCCCGCGCCAATACGGCCAATCGAACGGGTCGACGTCCGCCGCAACGCCGGGGCAGGCTGTTCCGAGCAACACTGCCCAGAGACAACACCAGCGGAATCTCAACATGGGATGACCTTCCAGGGGGCGAGTCGAAACGCGAGTGACCAGCAGGACAATCAGGCGGGAACTTTGCCACTCTCGACGATAACCAAAGACTTACCGCGCGGCAAGCAGTCGCGCCGACTTTGCCAGTCAGTTTGTCCGAGTCACAAAGTTGTCAGGAATTCTCGGGATTTTCCATTTTGCGAACAATCGGCTGGCGGATACGATTGTGTCAAAGATCCGCGCTAGAGACTCGCATCTGTAACGAGAGGCGGTGACTGATGCATGCTTGGCCGTGGCGGATGATGCTGGTGCTCGGATTGGCCGTCGCGTTCCTCTACGCCGCCACTCGAAATGATCCGGAGCTCCGTCTCGTGGAGCACGCGTCCACGACTCAGTTGATCGAGCGTTTGGATCATGCGCGCGAACCCGTGCGGCGCGCAGCCGCTTCTCAGTTGGTGTCAGCCGGCACGGCGGCCGTCCCCGATCTGTTGGCCGGACTGCCCTATGCCACCGAGCAGCAACAAGCCGGCATTTTTCTGGTGCTCGAAGACCTCTACCTCTCCAAGGACGATGAAGTCTTCGATGTCGTGGTGACCGCGCTCAATTCGTTGTCGGACAGCGACCGGTCCGACTTGAGTCACCAAGCCGATCAAATTCTCCGGCTGAATACGGCACGGCGGAACGCCCGAGCCTATGCCAAGATCGCCGCGGCGGGCGGAAAATTTGTGACGACCTATCCCAGTGCGAAACCGGAAAGCGAACAGCAGGGCGATTTGCTGCTGCTGGATGAAACCTGGTCCGGCGGACCCGCGGAATGGGGATTCATTCGACATATCCGCCATTTGACGGCCGTGCATCTGACGCAGGCGGCGGGTCTGAGCGATGCGGAGATTGAACGACTCCGAGAGGCGATGCCGTACACGATCTTCCGGCGTGAACGTGAATCGTGTCTCGGAATCGTCTGTTATCAAGACGCCCGAACGCTGGAGGTGGCCCGCGTCGTTCCCAATTCACCGGCAGAGCGCTGCGGATTAAAACGCCTCGACGAAATCGTGGAATTAAACGGCGCGTCCATCGGCAATGCCGTCGAATTCTTTGAGGAGCTGCGCCGCTATCCCGTGGGGGAGAACGTTCAGTTGCTGGTCCTTCGCAATGGCCGCGAGTTGACGTTGCCGGTGACTCTCGGAGACGACTTTTCCACGGGACGCTGCCGCTGCCTGGACGATGTCGAGGTCCCGACCCAGCCTTCTCCGCCGGCATTCTCCAGCGTCGCCAACCGCTTACAGCATCCGACCGACCGTATCATCGGCCCAGCGGTTCGCGGCATTTTTCGTAAGCGTTAATGCGTCTTGCGCTGCGCGGCGACCTGCGGCGACGCCCTCCGAACTCGGACCGACAGCAAACAGATAGAGCTTGATTTTCGGTTCGGTGCCCGACGGCCTCAAGGCGATTCTTAAGCGGCAAGCGCCCGCGGTGCCTTCGGCGATCATCAAGTCTCCCGACGGAGCGGGCAGTTCACCGGACCTGGTGTTATCTGGCAGAGTCCGGATCTCATGGCGCTGAAAATCCTGGACTCGTTCCAAACGCATCGGTCCGAATGTCGCCGGAGGAGATTCGCGAAACGATTTCATCAACCAGGCGATCTGTTGGTTCCCTTTGGGGCCGGGGCACGTCATGGAATATTGATCTTCCAGATAAACCCCGTGACGCTGGGATAACTCGTCCAGCCGATCCAGCAGCGTCTGCCCGCGGAGATGCAATTCGGCCGCCAATTCCAGTGTATACAGCGCGGCGATGGCAGCATCTTTGTCGCGGGCGTAGGAACCGGCCAGATATCCCAGCGATTCTTCCGTGCCGAAGACAAATTTCTCCGGGCCTTCGGCATCCATCGTCGCGGCGATGTATTTGAATCCGACCAGCAGATTGTCGATCGCCCGCACGCCGTAACTTTGCGCGATCGCGCTGACCATCGGCGTGGTGACCAGCGTTTCCACCACGAAATGCTCGGCCGACAACGTTCCGGCTGTCCGCCGCTTCTCCAGGACGTAATCCACCAGCAGCGACCCCAGCTGATTGCCGGTGAGTGTCTGGAATTTGTCGTCCCGGTCGCGCACCGCAATCGCTAGACGATCGGCGTCCGGGTCCGAAGCCAGGATCAACGCGACATCGGTATTCTGGCAAGCATCAATCGCCGGCTGGAACACGGCCGGCCGTTCCGGATTCGGCAGGTGATCCGGAACATGCGGAAAATTGCCGTCCTGCGAGCATTGCGGCTCGTATTTGCCCACACCGGTGAATCCGGCAGCTTGAATGACACGATAAACCGACGTTTCGCCGACGCCATGCAGCGGAGTGAAAAGCGCCGGAATGTCGCGGGCCTTCGAGAGGCTCTGTGCCGTCACGGCGTCGATGTAGGCTTGATCGACCGCTTCATCAATCAGTTGGATTTGTCCGGACTTGACCGCCTGATCAAAGTCGGCCACGGGGATTTCTCGCGCCGACTCCACCCGGGCGATGATGTTCTTGTCGTGCGGGGCCAGCACCTGACCTCCGGTCGACCAGTAGGCCTTGAAACCGTTGTCCGCGGGAGGATTATGCGAAGCGGAAATCATAATGCCGGTCGCGCAGTGTAGATGCCGTACGGCGAACGACAATTCGGGAGTGGCGCGTGGCTGGTTGAAGCAGAAAACTTCAAAACCCAGCGCGGCCAGTACGGTGGCGGACACGCGGGCGAATTCCTGCGAGCGATTGCGGGTGTCGCAAGCGATCACGGCCCGCAGGGGACGCCCCGCAGCCGTTTCCTTCACATAAACTCCCAGTCCATACGCCGACTCGGCGATGGTCCGCGCGTTAATCGTCGCGGAACCGAGATCGGCCATTGGTCCCCGGCGTCCCCCCGTGCCAAACGGAATTTTCTCCCAGAACAGCCGCTCCAGTTCAGGAAATTGTCCCCGCTGAATCAGTTCCAGCAACCGCGGCTGAGAGGCGGCATAAGCGGGCTCATTCAACCAGGGTTCGAGGTTCCCGGCGGCGGCCGCGGACAATCGCTTTTCCGAAACCGCGGTTTGGACGGCTTGCCAGGCGGATTTCAATTCTGCCGTCGATGGTGTAGACATATGGCCAAGGCTCTTTCAATGACGAGCGCGCTGTGGCGGGGAAGGACGGGCTGTTCCCGCCGCGACGACCCGGTGGTCTTCGGCGGCGACAACGCTCGATAGTAACGTCTTGGCAGGAAAATCGGGAGCATTCGCGTGTTGCATGCCGTCATCATGGCCGGGGGAAGCGGAACCCGTTTCTGGCCGGAAAGCCGCCGCACGCGGCCGAAACAGTTTCTCCAACTCGCGGGAGACCGCACGCTGATCCAGGCGGCCTGGAACCGCTGCGCGCGATTCATTCCTCCTGTCGGGCAATGGGTCGTCACCGGTCAAACGCACGTCGCCGAGACGGCCCGCCAACTCCCCGAGGTTCCCCCGGAACAGATCCTGGCCGAACCGTGTGGGAGAAATACCGCGCCCTGCATCGGACTGGCGGCGTTGCAGTTGATGGCCATCGACCGCGATCCGCTGATGCTGGTGATGCCGGCGGACCATCTGATCTCCACCGACTTGCAGTTCCAGCAGGCGGTCGAAGCCGCCGTCCGCATCATCGAGCAGGAACCACAGGCGTTTGTGCTGTTCGGGGTGAAACCGACGAATCCTGCCACCGGTTTCGGTTATATCCAACGCGGTGCGCCGATGCCGGACGCGGGGGTTCCCGCATTTCGCGTGCGGGCTTTTCGAGAAAAGCCCGATCGCTCCACCGCGGAAAACTATCTGGCGGATGGCGGTTACTACTGGAACTGCGGCATCTTCGTCTGGAGGGCGCGGGCGTTGCTCGACGCGCTGCACGCCTATGCCCCGGAAATCTCCGCCCGCTTGAAACGGTTGCAATCGGCAATCGGCCGGCCGGACTGGTCTGAAGTTCTGGCGGCGGAGTTTCCGCAGATGCCGTCCATCTCCATCGATTATGCAGTCCTGGAACGCGCCGCAGACGTGTGCGTGCTCGAAGCCCCGTTCGCCTGGGACGACGTCGGCACCTGGCAGGCGCTCGCGCGTGGCATTGATCCCGACAATCAAGGCAACACGATTGACGGCAACGTCTGCGCGCTGAAAACCGACGACTGCATCGTGCGCACGACGCCCGACCACCTGATCGCGACGTATGGAGTCCGGGATCTGATCGTCGTTCACACGCCGACGGCGACTCTGGTGGCTGACCGGAACGATGAAAACGCCCTGCGCCAGATCACCGCGGAACTCGAACGGCAAGGGATGAGCGAATATCTGTAACAGGACCTGCCCCGCGGCGATCGCCGCCCCGTCGCCGTCCTCAAATATCAAAATACATCGCGAACTCGTACGGGTGCGGCCGTTGCCGCAGCGCTTCGACTTCCGTTTCCGATTTGTAGCGAATCCACGTTTCTATGACTTCTTCCGTGAAGACGTCGCCACGCAGCAAAAAATCGTGATCGTGGCGGAGTGCCGCGAGCGATTCCTCGAGCGAAACGGGTGTGCGCGGAACGTCGTGCAATTCTTCCGGCGCCAGATCGTACAGATCCTTGTCGAGCGGCATCCCCGGGTTTGTCCGCTGCTGAATGCCGTCGAGCATTGCCAGCAGCGTGGCGGCCATCGCCAGGTACGGGTTCGCCGAGGAATCCGGGCAGCGGAATTCGATCCGCTTGTTCTCCGGCCGAGGCGGGTGAACCGGGATGCGAATGGCCGCCGAACGGTTGCGGCTGCTGTAACTGAGATTGATCGGCGCCTCAAACCCGGCCACCAGCCGTTTGTAGCTGTTCGTGGTCGGGCAACAGAACGCCAGAATCGCCGGAGCATGTTTCAAAATGCCGCCGATCGCGAACAGACCCAGATCGCTGAGCCCGGCATAACCCGATCCGGCAAACAGGTTGGTGCTGTTCTTGATCAGCGACAGATGCAGGTGCAAGCCCGAGCCGTTGTCGTTCCAGAGCGGTTTCGGCATGAACGTCGCCGTCTTGCCGTATTTCGCCGCCATATTTTTGACGACGTATTTGGAGATCAGCAGGCGGTCGGCGGTCTGAACAAGTTGGCCGAACTTCAGATCGATTTCCGATTGTCCCGCCGAGGCGACCTCGTGATGCTGGGCATCGGATTCCACGCCGCACTCCTGCAACGTCAGCATCATTTCCGTGCGGACGTCTTGCAGCGTGTCGGTCGGCGGAACGGAAATGTAGCCTTCCTTGTAACTGATTTTATGACCGGTGTTGCCGCGCGGCTCGATCCGCCCCCGGTTCCATTGGCCCTCCGCGCTGTCAATGTGGTAGTAACCTTCGTGTTCGTTCTGGTCGAAACGGACATCGTCGAAAATGAAAAATTCCAGCTCCGGGCCGATCTGCACGCTGTCGGCGATGCCGGTCAGCTTCATGTAATTTTCGGCTTTCCGGGCGATGTTGCGCGGATCCTTAGCATAATCCTTACGCGTGATCGGGTCTTCGATGTCTCCCGTCATCACCAGCGTCTGCTTCATGAACGGGTCGACAAACGCCGTACTCGGGTCCGGAACGACCAGCATGTCGCTCTCGTGGATCACCTGCCAACCTCGGAGCGAGGAACCGTCGAAGCCGAAGCCGTCCTCAAAACTCCGTTCCGTCAACGCCGATACGGGCAGCGTGAAGTGGCGGAGCGTGCCGAGCAAATCCATGAACCGCAGGTCGACGGCTCCGATTTCCCTCTCGCGACACAGGGCCAGCACTTCACGAGGCGTATGCGACGGCACGTTGATTGACTCCCGCGGGATTTTTCAGGGACGAACCAATTCGATTCTGCTACCAGTATGCAAACGTGATACCATCCAGCAAGACCGCGAGGCCACGCGTTCCCGAAATGGCCCCGGTTTCCCTCCATTTTGAGGCGCTGATGCCCCGGTTCGCCATCCTGGAACACGATTTCCCTCATTTGCATTGGGATCTGCTGCTGGAAGCTGGCTCAGCCTGCCGGACCTGGCGACTGTCGGCGCCGCCGTGGCAACGGGCGCCTCGATTGCCTGAACACTCCCCGCAATCTTCGGCGTCACTGCGGCCCCAGCCTCCCAGGAAAACAGAGGAACCAGGGATCGGCGCCATTCACGCCGACGCTTTGCCGGATCATCGGCTGATGTATCTCGATTACGAGGGGCCGGTCAGCGGGAATCGGGGAACCGTGACGCGGAGGGATGGCGGGACGTTCACGTGGATCACCGCCCGGACAGACCGCGTCGTGGTGCTGCTCGATGGCGCTCAGGCGTCCGGCCGCTTGGAATTAGATTGCCGCCAAGACGAATGGCAGGCCGATTTCGTGCCGCGACAATGCAACAGGCCGGGAAAACCCCGGCCCGCAGTCTGAATCGCTGAGTGCACGCTCAGTTCACGCCCAGCAGCCGCTGCATCCGTGACCGGCGTTCGGCCCGCCGTCGGGAGCGCCGCTTGGTTTCACTGGGCTTTTCATAATATTCGCGTCGCCGCATTTCTTTCTTGATGCCGGCATGTTCCACCAGTTTCCGAAACCGCTTAACCGCGTCGGAAATATGCTCGTTCTCACGCAACCGCAACTTGACCACACATCCTCCTTTAAGACCGATTTGGACCCCAGGGAACGTCGACCGACAAAATCACATGGTCGGAACTATAGCAAATCCCCCCGGAGATGGGTAGTGATCCGTTTTGACCCCCGGAATTGTTAATTCCGAAATAAATTTTTCGGGGAAAAGTTCGTGGGGTTGCCGGTCACGGCCAGCAGTTATTCCGATCCACCCACCGAAACGACAGAGTCTGACCAGCCAGGATCACGCACAGGAAGGCGGCTGCTAGAAACAGCCTCCAATCAAACAGCCCCCATGCCACCAATGCCGGCACGAGGGCCACGCCGAACCAGAACTTGATGACCGCTTCGCGCCGCACGTAGGAACCAAACAGCCAGACGCGCACCCAGAGGGGGCATGTCCGACGGGCTGCAAGGGCTTGTCTCAAGTCCGGGTGTTCCATACCCGCCCATCCTCCCGACGGGAGGGCGGGGAGTCAACTGGATGCTGAAAAGTTCAGAAAACCGGATTTAACCGCAACTATTTTCCTGATAACACCTTGTGTGATATTCGCCAACTCAGACTGTGCGTAGCCGAGCGGAATGCGCTTGATTTGTACCAGCAGATGGTATAATTAGTTGAGTCGGACTGACGGTCAGGCCGATGTAGGGCATGGTGGCTCTGGAGTCAGTCCGATGAATGGTCGTGGAAAACTGGTTTACCCTGCACATCGATTTAAGCCAGAGGACTTGCTGACATTTATTGAGCTGAAGCCTTTCACAAGGCTTTGGAATCATCTGAAGCTCACCGACGACGATCTGTCGCTGGTGCAACTTGCGATCATGTGTGAACCAAAGGCTCCGCCGGTGATTGAAGATTGCGCTGGCGTGAGAAAAATTAGATTTTCGCCACGAGCATCGGGCAAAGGCAAGAGCGGATCAATGAGATGCTGCTACAAATATTTCGAGGAACACAAGGTCGTGGCTCTCGCCATTGTCTACCCCAAAGGCACGAAGGAAGACATTTCAGAAGACGATAAATCGAGAATTCGCCGCGCGATTCAGGAGATCGAAAGGGAACTAGACCGCTAATCTTGATTGATAATGTCATTTGCCGCCAAATATTGCTTATCGCGAAGACTGTTACTTGCTAAGGAGATTAAATTATGAGCGGCGCTCACGAAGATATTCTTGCTGGAAAAACTATTGGTCAGCTTTTGGCTGAAGGGTTCGAAGATCTGGCAACTGAAATCCGAAAGGACAAAACGAAAGTTGCCAGCAAGTTTACCTGCCATCGGTTGGCGCTGGACCTCAGCCCCGAGCCGTATTCCGCAGATCTTGTAAAAAGGACTCGCAAGATACTTGGTGCTTCTCAGGCGGTTTTTGCTCAGTTTCTTGGCGTTTCTCCGAATACGGTGCGCGCATGGGAACAGGGCATTAACACTCCGCGCGATTCCGCCTGCCGATTGATGGACGAAATTCGTCATAACCCTGCTTATTTTGAGCAGCGGCTACGCGACTCAATCGTTCTCAAAAAGGGGGCGCGCAAAAAGGCACTCGCATGACGCCGATTCTTCGAGGAAGTGCCGATCTCCGTCATTGAACGGAGGTCGGCCCGCGTCTTGGCGGCGCAGCAATCTTATAAATTGCCGTAGGGTCCGTGCGCGCAGCACGGCAGGGTTCAATTCCCACGGTCTCCGCTCGCTCTATCGAGCGTCAACGCTTGGCGGCTTTGTTGAGCCGGTCGCGAATCCAAGCGGACAGAGACATTCCGGCCCGTTCTGCGGCTTCCTGCCACGACTCCTTGTCGGCAGGCTTGATCCGCAGTTCTAGCCTTTCTCCCGGGTCAATCCGGTTTGCCCCCCCCCCCGGAATTATTAATTCCGAAAGATTTTTTTCGGGGCGAAGTCGAAGGAGCAAACATGGGCATTGGGTTAGTGCGGCTTTTCCGCATAGAGTTCCAGCGAACCGCATTTCGAGCATCTGTAGCCGTCGATTAGGTAGGCCGTGTCCCCTGGTTCTTCCCTCAAGCCCTGCTGGAATGCGGCGATGGGATTCAGGGATGACGGATTGCCTAATTCCACAAATAGAAGTTTCGACTTGCGATCTTCGATCCTCGGCCCAAAGCCAAGCAATGCCGTTGTGAAACCAGCATTCAACGCACCTCCGCATTTGCCGCAGATTTTATCCATAGATTCGGTCTCCTGTGAATCGGGCCGCAATCTCTTCTTCGCCGTCCATCCTCCCGCACGGCGCTGAGGGTGTCAACGAATTTGAAAGTCAGCCTGCACGGCCTCAGTGGCGGGTCTGAGCTTGCGGACCTACGGCCAGGTAAACCTGCCCGTGTTCTTCGCAGAAGCAGCGGAACACAAAGGCCGCTCCGCTGTGGGTGTCCATCAGGCAGAGGACAGCCGGCTTTTCGCAGGCTTCACACGAGGCTCCCGCGGGGGAGGAATCCGATGATGGCGACGGCGACTCGATCACGTGGGCCCGTTTCAAACAAGGAAAAACTCACCGAACAGCCTTCCCTGCGACCGGTAATACCCGGTTTGGGAACGTTCGGTTTCATCGCTTTCCTGGAAAGACCGTTTTCGCGCGACGTGTCGTTTCGAGTTTTACAAATTTGTCAGGAAATCGCCCGCAGGTCGATTGTCCCAGGGCCACCGCCTATTTCACGTAGCCCAGGATGGCAAAGAGGCATTGAGAATTCCAGGTGAAGCTGCGGAGTTTGGCGGCCAGATTGTCGGTATTGAGGCGGCGGAGAAAATTCAGCGTGGCGTTACGGACGGTAGCCCAGTTGTGCGGTGAACGGCCTCGGAAAATCGTGCAGCGATCTTCGTCCAGCACCACGTCGCGCACCCAGTGCACGCCATTCTCGATCACCCCCCAATGATTGCGGATCAAGGCGGCTAGTTGGGCTGCCGAGGCGCGCTGACGAGACAGCGAGGTGATGTAATACGACGTCTGAGGCACGGTCCGGCCGTGACGCGTGCGGTGGCGAACCACGCGGCAGACCTGTGCGACGCCGGGCCAATCGAGATGGCCATTCCATGCGATGCTGCAGACCAGCGTGCGGCGTTCGAGCCGGCCGTGAGCCTTGCCGGGTACGGAGAACGTGTCCCGTTCCGCTTCACGTTGCCGTTGCGTCCAGGGGGGAAAACGCCGCGCGCTGCGCAGCGAATTCCTGCTCGATCTCCCGGAGTAAACCGGGTTGAGTCTCTTTGACGGCGACGAGGTAATCGCCGCCCGAATCGAGCACTCGCTGGCAGAACGCCCGCTGACAGAACATCGCGTCGCCGACCACCACGCGACCGGAAACGCACATCCTCTTGAGCAACTCCAGCGCGGCCTTGAACTCGTTGGTTTTGTCCGGCACCTGGCACTGCTGAAGCACTTGGCCGGTCTGATGATCCACCGCCGACAGCAGGTGAACTGCCGGCGCAAACGACCGCAGCGTGGCGCACAGCGTCTTGCCGTCGACGCTGATGGCGGACAGCGCGTGCTCGTCGAGAGCAAGCTCCAGATCGTCCGTGATCCAACTCCGCAGCGCCGCTTCCAGGGCCTGAGGGTCCAACTTGACCAACAGGTCGCGGAAGCAATCGTGGTTCGGCGGCCGCCGCGTGTATCCCATCCAGTGCCAGACGTCAACCGGCAATCCATGCAGCCATTCGACCAGCGCCGTGTAACTCCGCGCGCCGCACAACACCCCGCCAACCACCGCCGTCAGCATGGCGGATAAACTGTGACGTCGTCCCTTACGCCCACGTGGATCAGGGACTTGCGCCAAAACTTCGCGCAAATCCCGCCCGCAGGAAGATGACATGAAGAACCCTCCGTGACCGCAAACTCCTCGAACAGAAACCTCGCCCTATCCTATCCCGCTTCGTCAAGGGGTCCTTGGCGGCAGCCCTGGCACAGTCCGCCGGCACCCGCTTTGATCGCATTGAAGATTGATGGTACGCCGCTCAACTTGCTGCTGGCTTGGCTTGATGCGGCGCCAAGCGTGGTCATGCCGCTGGCCGCACCAGTGATGGCACCAGTCGCACCGGCGGCTGAGTTGGAGGCAGCGGTCGTATCGACGGCGATAGAAGTCAGAGCCCTCGAAGCTGATGAGCCGACCGAGTCAAAAACCGCGGAAATCTCCGCCGAACTCTCCCGGGAGAATCCGGCGAATTCGGACAGATTGTTTTTCAGGGCACCCAGCGATTTGAAAAGGTCGGTCGCATCGCCGAAGAATCGGACGAACGCGGAACCCATTTGAACTGCACCAGCAGCGGACATGGTTAATCTCCAATCACGAGTTTCAAACACCGCCGACGCCAACCAGCTGGGTCAACCAGCCGACCGTTCAGCGCGGCGGTTCACCGAGGTTAAATGGCATCTGCCGCCGCCATGCGTTGCTGCAGCGCCGAGAATTCATCATCGACGTTTTTGCACTGTTGCCCCAAGGCCTCATGCCGATTTTTAGCGCCTCGATCTCGGTTTTCACCTGCTGACGTGCCCTCTCGACGGCAGCCGCATCGCCAAGTTCACGGATCTGCAAACGGCGGGAAAACGTGGCTTGCTTCGCGTCGATTTCTGATGCCACCTTGGCCAGTTCCTGACGAAGTTCGGCCATCTGCCGGTTCAATTCGTCGCGTTCCTCGATCAGTTCAGGACAGGTGCAGGAGCTAATCAGACGCTCCAGCGCAAAACGTCCCAGCGATTCGGAGGACTCCAGTTCGTTTCGCTTTGCAATCAGCGGCCGGACCTGCTCTTCGTACCGCTTCTCAGCGGCTTCCAGTTCGGCATTCACCGCGGCGATGCGTTCACGAATCTTTGGCAAATGCGCCGTCGCCTGCTGGCCTGCCACGACGATGATGGCTTCCTCGCGGCGCTTGCGAAGTTGCTCCGCTTCGGATTCGAGATCGCCGACGGTTTTGCCGAGCGACTCCAGCAGTTCGAACGCCACGCTGGGATCCGCATCGGCTCCGTCGGCGACCGCGGCGACCAGTTGCCGCCACGACTTGCGCGAGTCGACAACCCGCTTTTCAAATTTCATTTTCAACGTGGAGAGAAACGACATCATCAAGCCCTTTCAAAGGAAACCCATCACGCGGCGGCCACTTTGGCCGTAGCCGCCGATCACTTCCGCGATCATCGCCACGGCCTTGGATTTCCCGCTTCCGCGCCCCGCGTCAGCAGTGAACACGAACGCCGGCCGGGTTCCGCCGGGCCCACCCCAGATCGCCGTCATCATCGCCGCCATGATCAGATCGCGGTCGATCTCCGTCTCCGGCGAAAAGCGATTCAGCAGCCACCGCAGGCAATCTCCGTTGCCGATCTCGGGGGGGATCAAAAGCGTAATAATGACCAGCCATCGGCGGCTCGTGGATCAATGTTTCAACGGCGACGTGCGCCGTTGTGGTCCGCTGCAACTCCGCGAACACCTCGCCGCGGCTGTGACCGCTGCGCATAAAGACCGGCGGGCCGCTGGTGACGCTGCCCAAGTAACCGGTCAGGGCCTCGGGCGACATCAGCCAACTGATTCCGTCCGGTGACGGGACGAACAGGCTGGAGCCAACCCGCCTGACTGAGTTGTTGGTCAGGCGATCGACATCGGCCAGGATGTCGCGCATGTTGCGTTTGACGGTTAGCTCTCCCTCGTCATCAAGATCGGCGTTCGAGAGAAACAAAAACTGTTCCCGCGGCTTCGGTTCCTCAATGTGAACTGTCGTCGGATCAAACAGAGGCGCGGCGCCGAGCAGTTCACGAAGTTGTTCGGGAGTTCCGCCGACATTGAGCCAGTCGGAGACATCACCCTTCTCTGGCAATCCGGGAAGTTCGACGATTCGCACCGATGCGGTCACCGCGAGCGCCGGGAAACAGTCTCGCATCGGGGTCGGCCTGGAGATACTTTCGCAGAATCAGTTGCGCAGACGCATTGAAAAACAGCGTCCGGGATTTTCCCTTGTGCGCGGTTTTGTGTTTGGCGAGCGCCACACGCCAGATTTCGCCGGTCCGGTCAATCTGCCCAGTTTTCAACCCGATCAGTTCCCCAGGTCGGCAACCGGTCAACAGCATCAGGTCGACGATATCGCCGTTAGCGGGTTCGCGTACAACCACACACGGCCGGATGGCTTGGATACGCTCATCAGGGGCGGCGGAGTGGGGGCGTGATTCCGGGGCGTTGGAGTCTCCCGCTTCCAGGGATTCCACGGACTTCAGCGTATCAGCGAGTGTTTGGGAGACGAACTTCCAGCCGACGGCCCAACGGATGATCATCCGCAGCCGTTTCACCTGTTTGTTGATGAAGGACCGCGATCAGCCATTGCGGATCATCGCTTCACGGACGGTGCCCAGCCGGAGGACATCGAATTCCTCCGCAAACGTCTCGCCGTACAATTTGCGGGCGATCTTGGTCACGCCCCGGATGCAGCGACGTTCGGCAGGCTTGTATTTCGGTAACCTCTCCGTCGCGAATCTCAGCAGAAGGTCGACCAGCAGCATTCCGCGATTCGGTTCCTCTGGAACCGATTGCCGCCGTTTCGCAGAGTTGATCGCCGCTTCGATGCCTCGCTCGGCGAGGTCTTTGAGGAGTTGCCCGTAGGCCGCTTGCGCTTCAGCGCTGCCTGCGGGACGCGAGCACGACGAACTTGCCATCGACTTTACAGAATGCCCGATTACGGGACTAATCGACGCAAAGCTTTGGTACTAACGACTTTGGATGTGACACTGTGCAGCCGCTTGGTTTTGGTTCCATTTGGAACCGATTCCGAAGGTTTTCAAGCTGCACTGCCGAACTTTGGCAGGTAACGTAAATCGTTTCAGCGTATAAACTAAAAACCGCCCCAAAAGCAGGCGGTTTCAAGTGGCGGGGGCAGGATTTGAACCTACGACCTCGAGGTTATGAGCCTCGCGAGCTACCGGGCTGCTCCACCCCGCGTCAATCGGCTAGCTCTGCGCTGAACCGGTAAAGGGAGTATATCGGCATTCCGAGACTTTGAAAATGAGGGGTGCAAAAGAATTCACCCCGGAACTAACCAAAGATTCATAACCCATTTACCCGACGACCGTTGCGATCATCGGAATTCTTGGCAGGATTCTGTGACAACCCCTTGACGGAATTTCCATTCACCACCGTCGCCCATTTTCTCTGGGGGGAGCCAGCCGGTGCCGTGATGCAAATTTGGGCCAGTTGTGACGCAGAACCACCAGTGGCCTTGGCAGCAGGATTGCCCTTGCTTTCCGCGAAGGGGTTCGTCATTCCGATGGCCGGACCGGCTCTCCTGACTCGGCCGTTTCGAGCGATGCCGGTCTCGCCAGGCGCTGTGCGATCCGCTGATGATCAATCTCATATTCGCAGCGAAGCAAATACAGCCCCTGGGCGGGAGCCGTCTCGCCGGCCTCAGCGCGGTTTTGCGACTTCAAGATCCGTCGCATGTCGGCGGAAGTCCAGGTTCCCCGGCCGACATGAATCAGCGTACCGACGATCGCCCGCATCATATTGTACAGAAAGCCGTCGGCCGTAATATCGATGCAGACAAATGGAGGCACATCAAGGACGGATTCGGGAGCGCCGCCAGGGATGGAAAGATTGTCATTGCGACCTGGCATCGAGTCGCCCTGACAGAGAAACTCTTTGTCAGGTCCGTCGCTTTTCGATTCACCTTCGCCAATCCGCTCGCATCCTTGTTCAGCGTCTCGCCTCCACCCGTCCCAGCCCTCAGTTCGCCAGACGCGCGCTTGATGAATCGTTCGCACACTGGTCGCTTTGTTGGGCCATTCGCTTTCGAAACTTCGGAAATCATGGGTGCCGACTAAAACGTCGAGCGCCGCTTGCATCGCGTTCACATTCAACGGCGTGCGGTGCCAGCCGACATAATTCCGCAACCAAGGCGTGCGGAGCGGTTCGTTTTGTATGACATAACGATAGGTTTTGCGAACGGTGTCATAACGGGCACTGAATCCCAGCGGGACTTCGACGGCATCTCGCACAACGAGATCCTGAGGCAACTTGGTTTGCAGTCCCCGTCGAAATCCGATGGCCGGAATCTCTCCCATGGTCGAAAAGCTGGCCAATTGTTCCAACGCATGCACGCCCGCGTCGGTGCGACCGGCCGCGGTCACTCGAATGGTCTCGCCAGTGTATTCCAATAAGGCCTGTTCGACGGCCGATTGCACAGCATTTCCATTCGGCTGCACTTGCCAGCCGCAATAGCCAGAACCGTCATAAGCCAATGTCAGCAAAATGGTGCGCATGCGTTTCCCAGGCGAGACAGTCTCGATCGCGGATCGCCCGGACGGTGCCCGCGAGCCCCACGCTTTAGGTGGTCTGCCCACTTTGCCAGGAAATGAGACGTTCCATCAACCGCATCAGACAGATTGTTCGGTCGGTCCTTTAAAAAAAGGACAAGTTGGCGGATCAGCAGCCAACTGAATGCACATTGTTGGACATTTTTGATATTTTAACGATTTCTTATTTGATTTTTAACAAAAACATCAACATTCTTAACACACGTTTCGCGCTTAAGTCTTTTTCTGGGATCACATTCACGGGCCTGCTCTTGGTCGCGCGTTTGCAAACGCACTGGCCTCGTTCGCGTTCGTTCTCATCGGCCGTCAGTGGGAAAACGAACGTTTCCTGCTTCATTCCTCCTTCAATTTTTCTAAGCAAGGCAACTTGATGCGCCGCCGGCTGGACTCCAACTCCTATTATTCACTGGCCCCCTAATACCAATTGCTTACGGGGCCCGTCCCGACCAGAAATGGGATGAGTCTCCGGTACGATCACCATGAATCAAGAACCGGTCGAAGGCGTTCGGGTTCTCTTAAAGCCCGACAATGGTCGCACAGAGATCGGCGTGACGAACAAGAAGGGCTATTACAACATCAAGTACATGGCTGGATCGGAATCCCCACCACGGGCCCCCTGCTCCACCAATTACGTCACGACCACCTTCGCACGGCTGCCGTGCTATTATGAGGGTCAGGTGGTCGGGGAATTCTGATGTTCGCGACGTTAGTCAGCCAGATTCAGAATCAGGCGAATGATTGAGGGCGCGATCGCTTGCTCGCCCAGCGATCGCGCCCTTACCCTCACCGTGACCGAATACAGCATACCGTGCCGTCCAGCGAGAGGTTGAGAATGATCCGGACCAGCATCTTTCTGTTGTTACTCTGTTCCTCGGCTCTTCGAGTCCTGGCGGATGATTCCTTCCGCGTCACGCCCTACTTGCAATTTCCGGCGCCCGATGCGATGACGATTTCCTGGTTTTCCCCACAGGATCAGCCCGGCCGTGTGGTGCTGGAAATGCCGGATGGTTCGCAGCGCGAGGTCATATCGAAACCCCAAGCCGTCGCGGCGCTGCGTTATAACCCCTTCGGCCAGGAACAGGGCGACCTCCACGCCACGATCCCTTATCGTCATCGCGTTCGTCTGACGGACTTGGAACCAGGGACGGAGTATCGTTATACCGTTGAGCAGGGGACGGCAAAATACTCCGACGTCTTGAAGACAACGCCGAATTCGGAGACCCCGGTCCGGTTTATTCTGTATTCCGACTCGGAGACCGAGCCGGAATCATCGACTTCGCCGCCGGTGGATTGGCCGCCCGCTAAAGGTTCGAATCGACCGGCGAAAATCACCAAGTATCTCGTCGACCAGACACGAGGCTATGTCGAGAATCTGAAATTGATCGATTCTCGCCACCCGGATTTCATCTCGATTGTCGGCGATCTGGTGGAATCTGGCGGAGAACAGCGGGACTGGGACGAGTTCTGGAAACATAATGCCGGCGAATACAACAGCCTGGCGGGCCATATTCCGCTGCTGGCCGCGCTTGGCAATCATGAGAATTTCGGCGGTCCGGGAGCATTCGGCGGCTATAGCGCCGAGGCGGCGGATTTCGCGGTGGACAAATATTTGACCTATTTCGAATTTCCGACGAATGGGGCCAGCAATCCCCATCACGTCGGCCGTTATTACCGGCTCGATTATGGCCCCATCACGCTGATCACCCTGGATTCCAGCGACGGCCTCCCCCACGGCAGCGCCTCGGACACGAATCACAACCTGTCCGGCAGCCATGCCGCCGATTTCAATCCGGGGTCGCCGCAATATCTTTGGCTCGAACGCGAGTTGGCTGATGCTCAACGACGGAGCCGATTTACGTTTGTGCAATATCACCACACTGCGTACGGGTCTGGACCGCACAGCGTTCCTTTCGGACAGTCAAGTTTCTCGGGGCAATCCGGAATTGCGATGCGCGTGCTTCAGCCGTTGTTTTTGAAATACGGAGTGGATGCGGTGATTTCTGGTCACGATGAAATGCTGGAGCGCTCGCTCGTGCGCGGAGAAGAACTGTTGCCCGACGGAAGTTCGGCGCCGCAAGAGATTCAATATTACGACGTCGGCATCGGAGGCGACGGATTGCGCGGGCCCAGCGCGGGATTCGACAATCCGCATCGACAGTTCCTGGCCCACGACGATCTACCGGAAGCTTGGGAAGGAAATCAATTGAAATCAGGCGGCAAACATTACGGTCACCTGGAAATCAATGTCGCCCCTGATGACCAGGGCCACTGGCAGGCGACGTTGGCCACCGTCCAGAATTATCCGCTGACCAACCCAGCCGGTGAGGTCATCGGTTGGGAACGGCGGATCGTGGATGACGTCATCGAATTAAAGCAGCGCTGATGGAATTCGGCCGCGGCGGTATGATGTACCAACCATGTCTGTACTCGCCTTTTCGCCGCGCATCACCTGCCTGCCGATCATCCATGGCAGCGGGGACTTCGCGCTGGAAGTCCGGCGGTTGCTATTAACGAGGACGTTTGACTGCCTGGCGGTGCCGCTGCCCCCCTCGTTTCAAGCAGACGTGGAGCGGGCCATCACATTTCTGCCGAATGTGTCCCTGGTCATTCAGGAAGAAAATCGCTGGCAAATTCGTGACGAATGGACGGAAGACGAGTCTTCGGACGACGATCGTCGCGTCGCCAGCTACGTGCCGATCGACCCGTGCCAGGGGGTGATCACCGCTTTGCGCATCGCGCTTCAGGAGCGGATGCCGCGCGCCTTTATCGATCTCGAAACAGCCGATTTCCAGGTCGTGACCGGAGTTTTTCCCGATCCGTATGCGCTGAAGCAGGTCTCCCCGGAACAATTTGCCGCCGCGGTGCTCCCCGGCGTGCCGGCGCTGCCGGACGGCCAACCCCGCCACCGGGCTCTCACCATGGCCGCCCGGCTGCGTCGACTCGAAGAGCAACACGAATCGATTTTGTTCATTTGCTCGCTGCTCGATTGGCCTTGGATTCGCGACGTTTATCACCAGCAGGTGACGCCGGCGGTTGACGATGACGAGATTGCCGAAACCGAAATTTACGCCGCCGAGCCCCGCCAACTGTTGTTCCTGCTGGGGGAATTGCCGTTCCTGACCGGCCTCTATGAGCAAGCGCGCGCCGAGCTGGAACAGGATGAGAACCTGTCGGTGGACGGCGTCAAATCGCTCTTGCTGGCGGCGCGCAGCCGTTACCAGCAAGAGTTCGGAAAACGAGCCCGCAACATCTCGCCCAAGCTGCTGCAAACCTATATCCAGTATGTCCGCAATCTGTCGTTGATCGGCCATCGGCTCACGCCGGATCTCTATTCACTGATCGTCGCGGCGCAGCAAATCATCGGCGACCAGTTTGCGATTGCCGTCGCCGAAGCCGTTCGCGAATACCCGTTCACCGGGCAACTGCCCTTTCCTACTATGTCTCTGGGCATCGGCAAGGGACTGCTGCCAGAGGGCGACGTCGTCGCCCTGAAGAACAGGCTTCCCGGCCAGACGATCTCCTGGAAGACCTGCCGGTTGGTGCCGCAACCGCCGAAAATTGATCAGCTCAAATGGCAGATGCGCTGGAACCCGTATCATCAGTGCAGTTGGCCCCCGGAAGACATCGCCATTGAAAAATTCCGCACGCATGTCAAAGACACGGCCCTTTCGCTGCTGGGGAACGATCTCGCACGAACCGAAAAATTTACGACCAGTCTGAAAGACGGGCTCGACATCCGCGAGTCGCTCCGGAACTGGCACACCGGACAACTCTACGTAAAAGAGCTGCCGCCGACGCGCGGCTCGCTGGATTGCGTGGTGATGCTGTTCGACTCGCCCGCCGATCCTCGCGACTACCCCTGGCGCGTCACGTGGCATGCCGAGCATCATGACGAATCGACGCTGGCCCTGTTCGCCACGAACTTTCAGGAGAACATGGTGGGGCCCGGCATCGGCCAAGCGACTTATGGAGGCGCGCTGTTCCTTTTTCCTCCGCGTCCCGTTCCCGATGTTTGGCGCAACAAGCGATTTGACTTTGTTGATACCCTGGAAGAACGGCTGCTGGCCGCCGGCTGTTTTCATGCGGCGGAACGCCACGTCGCCGTATTAAGCCTGGCCCCCCCCGGTCCGGTCTTCCGCCGCATTGCCAAACGCTACGGCAAAAAACTGGTGCATGTGCCGTTATCCCGCTTCAGTCAACAAATGATCCAGCACGATCGCATGTTCCACGTCCTGAACGGCACGCACATTCGCAGTTTTGCTTCGCACTTCATTCGGAAGGCGTAGCGCGATCAACCGGCGGCAGTTCCGAAGCCATTGTCTTGCCGCGCGGATTTTTCGCCACGCGCAGCAACAACCAAGGCTCGTCCAGGTGAATTAACCTGGCGGCCACCAGGTAAACCGCCGATCCCAGCAGCAGAGGCAGTCCCAAGCGACCGGCCCGGCCCAGGTTGATCGGGGCATGCCGCACCAGTTCTTGCGCAGCGAGGCAGGCCAGTGCCAAGAGGCTCGTCGCCAGCATCGTTTTCAACAGCGTGACGGCGATGGGCCGCCAATCGAATCCTCCGATGCGGTCTTGCATCAACCACGCGGTGACCAGACATTGCATCGTCGCCAACAGCGCGGTGCTCAGGGCCAATCCCAGGCCACCCATCGGCCAGATCAACGTGAGATTCAACACGATGTTCAATACGACCGCGCCCAGGCCGACTCGCAACGGCGTCATGCGGTCCCCCATCGCGTAAAATCCGCGTTGCAGAATCAAGAGTCCGCAATAGGCCCAGACCCCGGCCCCGTAACCGGCGATCATGGAAGCGGTCTGGCGAGCATCGTCCGCATCGAACTTACCGTATTGAAACAAACTCTCCGCCAACGGGTGCGCCAGCAACATCAACCCCGCGCTGGCAGGAATGCCGATCGCCAGCACCAGGCGGATTCCCAGAGACAAGTCGTCCCGCAGGCGGTCCCATTCCTTTCTCTGAGCATGCGTCGCCAGCAACGGGAACAGCACCGTCCCCAGCGCGACGCCGAACACTCCCAATGGGAACTGATAGAGCCGTTGTCCAAAATACAGTGCCGACGCGGTGCCGGAAGACAGCGGATACCGCACGCCTTCCCACCAGACGAAATACTCCGATCCGTCTTCGGGGCGAGCCAGACCCCACGCCACCAGGCTGTCGAACAAGGTGTTCAACTGCGTGATCGACAATCCCACAACGACCGGGACCATCTGTCGAATCAGCCGCATCACTCCCGGCCACGCATCCCGCCAATGGCGCGCCCAACCATAGCCCGCTCGCTGCAGCACTATCCACGGCAGAGCCAGTTGGCAACAGCCCGCTAATAAAACGGTGACGCACATCACTTGGAGCTGCGCTGTCGGATCGGTCCAGAGACGGACGTAGGTCAACATGCTAAACAACCAGATGGCGTTGAGCACCACCGGCACCAGCGCCGGCCAAATGAACAACCCCAGTGCGTTTAGCACCGCGCATTGCTGCGCCGCCAGGCAAATCAGAATCACATACGGCAGCAAATACGCCGTCAACTGGCACAACAACAAGGCCTCGGGGCTTAATTCCCCCAGCGAGATCGCCAGACCAAGCCCGAGTTCGCCCAGGACCACGGCGCCACACAACAGACCCGCGGTCGCCAGAAACACGGCTGAGGACAACTTTCGGGCGGCCTCCGTCCCCCGGTGAGTCTGCTCCTCGATAAAGATCGGCAGAAACGCGGTCGTCAGCGCTCCTTCACCCAACAACACCCGCGCCAGATTGGGGATGCGGAAGGCGACCGAAAACGCATCGAGCAACGGGCCGTTTCCAAAATAGGCCGCCAAACCTTGGTCCCGCAGCAAACCCAGCACGCGGCTGAGCAGCGTTCCCAGACTCACCGTCCGCAGATTTCGGGATACCGATTTCGCCGACGACACGCGGTCATCCTTCCCGCCTGACATGACCGCTGCGTCTCCGCGCTTCCGCGGTCGATCACCGCGACGGCATCACTTCGACTCGACCTTCTCATCGTTCGTCAGTTGCAGCGGGGCCGCTTCGCCGCCCGCTTTCCCCGCCGGTGGATTGAAGGCCACATAATTCGGTAACCCTTGCGATTTCTGCCGGGGATCCGGAGACAAGCTCCTTTTCATGTCGTATTTGAGCGTCCCGTTCTGGTACGGCCCCATGCCCATCACGTACCAGTTGCTGTCATCCGACATTGACGCGGTGACGCCACCCGAGCCCAGCACCTCCTGCGTTTTTGCGTCGTAAGCCACCAGTCCGATTTTCGCCACCGCCGACTGATTGGTGTGCGTAATGAATTTCACTTCGGGCAAGGTCAACATTCCGGGCAGCACGATCGCCGGGATCCCGACGTAAGAATCGGCCATGTCCGTGCCCACGCCGCCGCTGCGCAATTCCACGACGATGTCGGCGTCTTCCGGTTTTGCCACCATGTGGGCCCCGTTGTACATCGACCGGTGCCGAACCGAACCGACGATGTATCCCTTGTCGGTGCAGTCGAGATATTTTTCTTCCAGGTAAACCTTCTGGCCATTCAGCGACGAAAAATCAATCTTCGCGAGCGATTGATCAACCGCATTGGAAATCAACATCTGCTCGCGAGCCGTCCGCGCCGTATTCGACTGTTTCGTCGAGGAACATCCGCAGATCAAACAACAGCAAAACAGGATCTGGAATTGATAAGACGACATTCGTACCCTCGCGTTCGAGATCGTACAGATGAAGGCTGGCCGAGAAGCGAAACACCGGCGATTCAAAGGCGGATATTTATCGTATCCCATGTCGTTGAGACAAGATGGGATTCGCAATCTGGGGTGGCACGGGGAATCTGCCGCGGTTCAATTCACAGTCAGTCTGGAGAAGCGAAGTGTTCTGGGAAGAACCGGGGGCGTTAGACGCGGCGATTCTCCGGGCAGATCTCCAGACTGCAGGAGTGATTTCTGTGGCGAAATGGGAGAATTGTGCGGCCGCTCCTTCCCGAATTGACACTTTCCCCGGCTTTCCTATAATTCCCCAGCATTCAGCGTCTGTACTGTAGTTTCGAAGGCGAAGGAATTGAGTTATGGCTGGCAGCGTTTTGGAATTCACCGACGGCAACTTTCAAGCGGAAGTCTTGGACAGCCAACAGCCTGTGTTGGTCGACTTCTGGGCTCCTTGGTGCGGTCCCTGCAAGATGCTGGCCCCGACCATTGAACAGCTTGCGGGTGAATTTGATGGCAAGGTCCGCATCGGCAAGCTCAATACGGACGACAACCCTCAAGTCGCTTCCAGTTACGGAATTTCGGCGATTCCCACGGTGCTGCTCTTTAAAGGGGGCAACATCGTCGAGCGTTTCGTGGGGGTGACGCCGAAAGGCAAAATGTCGGATTCGCTGACCAGCCATCTCTGATTCACTCAGAGCCGTTGGTTGGTGAGATGCATCAAATTGGCCAGGAGATGAGGCGACGCCCATGACGGTTGCGTCGCCTCATGTCGCGTAACGTATCGGGAAAGGATTCCCAGATGACCGAGCGACCGATCGTCGATTCCGTAAACGACCGACCCGCGGCCGAGGGATTGCCTAGCGCCTCGGAATCGCCCGTACTCAACTGGGGCTCCACGTCGCTCCGTTTTGACGAGCCGGGGGCTTCGCCGCCGCGACCGGCCCACCTGGCGGCAGGCGAATCGGCTGCGTTGACGGATTTACCGCCACCGATGACCGATCGCTTGAGCGTCCTGGCGGAAGCAGGCCAACTCGTGCTGCAAGTGCAGCAGCAACTCGCCAGCCTGGATCGGCGTGAGCAGCAGTTCGCGCAGCGCCTGACGGAGTTCGAACACGACGAGCGCCGTTTTCGACTCTGGTCCAGCGAGACGGAGTCGGAGATCCAGGCGCGGCACGCCGCGGTCCTGGCCCAGGAGACGGCGCTGGCACAACGACTGGCAAATCATGATCGCGAATTGCGGGAATTCGAAGAGCGATCCGAGCAATTCGAAATTGACCGAGCGGAATTGGATCTTCAGCGAGCGACGCTGCAAGCGGCGATGCAGGAAGAACTCGATCAGGAGCGTCAGCGTCTGGCCGAGGAACGGCAAGCCCTGAACTTGCAGCAGTCCAAGGTGCAGGAATTGAGTGATGCGCTGCTCGAACAGCATCGGACGCAGCAAGAACGCATCGCACATCAACTGCAGCAAGAGCGGGACCAGCTCTGGGAGTCGCTGTCGTCCGAATGGGCCGATCAGCGTGCCAAGTTCGACTTGGAAAAAGCGGAATTTTTCAAAGACCGAACACTGTTGGAAAACCGGCTCCGGTTTCAGCAGGATCACCTCGAAAAGACGCGGCTGGAACTGGAGCAGGACCGGCAGGCCGAGTTGTTTGAACAACAGCGCAAACGGCAGCAATTGGAAACCGGTGAACAGCAATTGCTGCTTCGCAAAGCGCAGCTCGACCGTTATCGCGCCGCCTTGGAAGAAATGGATCGTGCGCTCGATCGCGAGCGTGACTTGCATTCGCGCTGGAAAGCGGCCTTTTCTTCCACAGCCGAGCAGGAGCGCAAACATCAGGAGTCGGAACGCCTTTCCTGGGAAAGCGAGCGCCAGCAACAGCAGGCTGAATTGCGCCGGCAGCAAGAGCTGTTGCTCGTTCAATCCGAGCAGCTCGAAACGCGCCGTGCCCGGGTCGAAGCGTTGCGCCGCGAGGTGGAGCAGACCAATCATGAGACGATGGAATTGCGACTGGCGGTCGAAGACGTCTGGTCACAGATCCAACAGCATCGTGGAGCCACCGAAGCGCACGCTCAGGTGGAGCAAGCCCGCCTGGCGGTGACGCGCGACTACGAGCAGCTGCAAGCACGGCTCTGGGAACAACGCCAGGAACTCATCGACGCCGAGCGGAATTTCGAACAGCACCGGCAAGCATTCCAGGAAGAGCGCCGCCTGCTCACGGACTGGATCGCCGTGCGCGATCAGGAGTTGCTCCAAAAGGAGCAACAGTTGCAGCTGGTCGCCGTCGAGCAAGCATCGCAGGACCAGGAACTCCAGACTCTCCAGGAACGCTGGCTCAAGGAACGGAGCGAGGCCGAACAAGTGATCCGCCGTTTGCTGAACGACCTGATCGATCAGTCGGCGACGCTCACGGCGGCCGACGCTTCGGCGATTGCAAGCGCGTAGTCAGGGATCACCGCGGGACTCCTGTCTGTCTACGGAGCCGTCGGCTCCGTCATCGTCACCGACAGCGAATCGTCGCCGGCGGCGCCTCGACCGGCCACGGGATGTGACGGACCTCCCAACAGTCGCCCGAGCCCTCCAAATCGTCCTGAATGCAGGATGACCAGGTACGCTGGCACCAAGATCGGCCGCACGACGAACGTGTCGAGCAATACGCCGAACGCCAGCGCAAAACCCAGTTGAGACATGCCTTTCAATGATCCGGCCATCAGCGAAGCAAATGTCCCCGCCATGATGATCCCGCAACTGGAAATGATGCGGCCCGTCTTTGCCAGTGCGTGCGTCACCCCTTCTACCGGCCCGAACAGCCGCTGTTCTTCCTCGATACGCGTCATCAGGAAGATGTTGTAGTCCTCGCCCACGGCGATCAGGATCGTGAACAGGAACATGGGCACCTTCCAGTCCAGCCCGGCAAAATTCTCTCCATCCAGATACCAGAAGAAACCGTAGGTCACTCCCAGCGTCACCAGATAGCTGAACAAGACCGTCACGATCAGATAAAGGCACAGCGACGGGCGGCGCAGCAATAAGACCAGGATGGAAAAGACGCCGGCAATCACCAGCAGGTCGATCCGGATCTGGTCGCGGTCCGTCACCGATTTCAAATCGCGGATGCTGGCCGTCGCCCCCATCACGTCAACGGTCGCTCCTGCCTGTAATCCCGCCGGCAACATTTCACTGATCTGGTTCTGCAACTCGGACAGATAGGCGATGCTGTCTCGCGAAAACGGATCGATGTCCGACGTCAGCTCGAGGCGCGTCACATGGTTCCCCAATTCCGATTCCGCCTGGCTCACGTAATATTTAATGGAGCCGCGCGTCACCTGCTTCTTGCGCAGCGCCGGCGTGAACGATTCGAGGTCCTGCTCGCCCCCAAACGGATGGGAAACGCTCCGCACGTCCGCCAGTTTCAATTCCGCGGCGTGTTGTTGCAGGCTCCGCGTGAGCTGCGTCACCAGTTCCAACCCTCCCGGTTGATTATTCGCGTCCTCGCGCTGGTCGAAATCGACCTTCGGATTGTGGATCAGCACCGTAATCGTGCCCGTCGCCCCGGCGGGGAAATGATCCTGCACGGCTTTCGTGCCGACAACGCTCGGGGAATCGGGAGACAAGTCGCTCAACAGACCGTAGCTGAGGTGCGAGTAGAACCAACCGCCGACGAGGGCGAACGGCAGCATCAACGCCATCGTCCCCAGCCAGATCGTCATCGGCCGCTGCAACAGGGCTTGACCGACGTGCTCCCAGGTGTTCCGCACGATGCTCATATCGGCCAATCGGCTCGCCAGCGAGGGCGCCGGCAGCCAACCCGTCGCCGGAGGACGCTGCCGCGACCGCGCAATTGCCAACGGAACACCCAGCGTCCCGTGAGCAGCAACAGCGCGGCGTAAACGTCAGCGCCGCCAGCACGATGACGAGCCCGAACGAAATCGCGATCCCCGCATCATGAAACTTGCCGAATTCCGCGAAGATCATCATGCCGATCCCGCAGATCACCGTTCCCGCGCTGGCTGCGATCGCCTCGCCGACTTTACCCACGGCGCCGATCACCGCATCGCGATAGGATTTGCCTTCGTCGATTTCTTCTTTGTACCGGGCGATCAGGAACAGGCAGTAATCCACCCCTGCTCCGTACAGCAACACCGTCACATACGATTCGATTCCCTGAAACAGGATCACCCACCCTCGCTCGGCCCCGATCTGCAACAACAGCATGGTCAGCTTCACGGAGACCGCCACGGTCGCCAGCGGGATGAACGCCAGGAGCGGCGCCCGATAAATCAGCATCAACAGGATGACGACCAGCACGATCGTGAGATGCTCGGTCGCATTGGCGCTGATCTTCGCTGCGTCGAGCATGTCTCGCCCGACCACGGCCTCGCCGCTCAGCGTCAGATCCAGACCCGCGGGGATCTGCCGGCGAAACTCCTCGTCCTCGAACAACAGTTGCTCAATCGACTGGATCGTTGGGCGATTCTTCGCGTCCATGAATTCATGGCGCAATTCGACGTATACCAGCGTCGCTTTTTTGTCTTTGCTCAGCAGCAGATGGCCGACCGTCTTGTCGCGAAACGTCCGAATCCGATGAATGTCCGATTTCGGACCGAAATCGCCCGTTTCCGGATCACCGTCTTCTTTGGCGTCCTCCGAAACCCCTTCAGAGGCATTCGGACCTTCTTGCCGGCGGGCGATTTCCACCAGCCGTTCCTTCAGTTCAAACGGCTGACTTTTGTCTTCGGTATCGAGGCCGTCGTCGATGAAATCGAGATCTTTTTCCGTCAACCCCTCGGAATTGGACAACCGCCGGGCGACGATCACCACTCGGCTGGCCGCTTTGTCCCCTTGAAACGCCTGCTCGAACAATCGTTCCGTTTTGCGACTGGGGCTGTCTTCAGGAAGAAACGCGAATTCGCCCGTTTTGACCACATCGTCCAGCGGAGGGGCGAAATAGGCTGCCAGCGCCACGGCGGCGATCCAAACCGCCAGGACCGTCGGCCAGATACGGGCCAACAACGCGCCGAATCGCTCGAACATAAGGGAACACCATCCTCCGTGACTTTAACACCTACGATGAGGGCGTTCGGTGACAGGCGATAGCCCCCGAGAAACGCCCCCACCACGGTATCCGGCCTCTGGCCGAGCGTCAACCGGCAGCGGAATCCTTCCTGCTGTCTATGGTTACGTTTAAGCCACGCGGACGTTCCCTGTCGGCGGGCAAGTCACGGAGCGAGGCCCGGAACTTTTGCATCCGTCGGTTCCGGAGTCAGCACGTCATGACTTAAAACCATGCTCGTTCCGACAAAGTACGTGTGGAAATCCGCCACGACCAGATTGAACACGTCTTGCTTCTCGCCGACGTACTCCGTGGTCACAATCGCCGTTCCGGTGACGGTATGCGCACGCGTGGGCTCGTTCAATTGATTGACCCGCCGCCAGCCCTGGCCGGAAATCCAGAACTGATGACCCAGACTTGCCAGCCAGGTTTCTGCTTCGACGCGGACCGTCCGCACGCCCGCATCCGACCTCTGTGTCGTATGCAACACGGGCTTGTAAGCCAGCTCTCCCGTCTCCACATTCTTTGAGAGGACGCAATCGCCGGGCTGGATCCTGTCAACCGCCATCAGGCCTCGGTCCGTCCAGATCGGGGTGCCGGCGGCCAGGCGGCTTCTGAGATTGCCTGTTGCGCTCCGGTACGACCACCGCATACGGCCGCGTCGTCTCCTGCGTTTGATATTCATAATCGACCGGCTTGTCGTAAAACCAATCGACTCCCGTCATTCGATCCCACCAACTCCACCAGGTCCGCGGATTGTCCGAAGCTGGCTCTCCACTGACTTCCGCCAGGATACGTCCGGCGCGCCGATTCAGTTCGCCAATCCGATCATTCCATTCCTCAGTCTGCCGCATGGTCTGATAAACGCCATCGGACACCGCGCGGGTTCATCGGGTACGGCCGCCACGGCCAGTTCGGCCAGCGCCGGTCGCCGCGCACCGCCATTGACGATCGGTCGATGGTCGACCAGCCACCATTCCGTCAGTTGAATTCTGCCCCCGTCCTTCGGAGGTCAACACCATTCGCAATTCGGCGTTGAGAACCGGCGTGGCAGCGCGGGAGTCGGCATTCAGGTCCGCGCGAAATTGTGCGGATATCGGCGTGTGCAAGACCGAAAGGACCAAAGGTACATAATGCTCATACGGACGGTTTCGTAACGCTTCGATGGCCTGCGTCTGGACCGAACGCCAGGGGGAACCAATCGCCAACCGTGCCAGCGCCTGGCTCGCTCGATAGGAATCCAGTTCTTGGGCAACGAGGACAACTGCCTGCCCGGCCGATTCACTGGTCAGCGCCAGATATTGTTCGAACACGGCCAAATTCGACGCGGAATTCAGCGATTTCAATTCGGCCAGCGCCGCCGTGCGCTGCTTCGGCGTGCCGTCCAACCAGTTCGCCAACCGCTCCCATCGTGATTCTACCTTCCGCCAGGCCGACTTCGACGCTTGGAATTCCTGTTCCCCGGCGCGCAATTCGTCCGGAGTGAACCACTGGTTTCCGACCAGGCGGTATCCCAACCTCGTCAGGTACCTTTCGGGAGAGGAGACGTTCCCGGTCCATAATCCCCGAGACAGATGGACCCGTTCCTGGTCTGTTAACCCGGCATCGCGGCAACGATTCGCCAATTGGAACTGAGCGGTCGCGCCGGGCGCCGCCGCCGCCCGCCACCTCCGGTAATGCTCCATCAACGAATCGTCATTGCGGACGGCGTCGTAAGAAATCCACTCGCCAGCCGATTTCACAAAACCCGATTGCCACCAGGTCTCTGCTGCCGAGTTTTCCGTTCGCAAGCCTGTTAATGCAACTCGACGATTGACGACGTCGCCGGACGTGCGACTCTCGTCCCGCAAGATGGCCAACACCTCGTTGCGACCCGTCGGCGTCTTTCCCGGCTTGTTCGCGGCGAAAAGCGGTCCAACGCAACTGAGTACGATGCAGACATGCCACGAAATTCGCATGATCAGCGCCTCTCGCAGGGAAACCGATGTTCGATTACGGTTTTTCCGGCTGTTCCGTCAAATGGATCCGCTCCCATTCAGGATCGAAATCCAGATAGGTCGACAGCAACTTGGCCTTCGCTCGCTTTTCACGAACCGTCGGGGATTTGCCTTTGGCCGGTTGCTTTTCAGATGCTGGGCATTGTCTTTCAGGCGTTTCTGCCATTTTCCCAGCGTGGAATCCTGCTCGCCGATCTCTCGGGACGCCTGTTGCACCTGCCGCATCGTCTGTTCGCGCAACTGCGCCGTTTCCATGGCCCGCTGTGCGACCATGTTGCCCCGTATCAGAGTCATCTCATACTCCTGCTGATACAGTCCAAGCATGGTTTGCACCTGCATTCTCGCCGAATTCCCGGCCAGCGTTCCGGAGCCGGTGGCCTGTGACAGCATCATCTGATTCTGCACGACCAAGATCGATTGCAGGACCGATTGCGCGAGTCTGCAAATAGCCATAGTCCCGTTCCAGCCGTTCCAGCTGTTTGTCGACTTGCTCAAGTCGTTCTTTCGCCTGCTTCTCAAGGTCTTCGGCCGACTTCTTCAACTCTTCGCGCTGCTTGCCGGCTTCGACGGACTTGTCGGCCAATTGTTTCTGTTTTGCCTGTTTCGTCTGTTCTTCCGCGGATTTCGCCTGCTCCGTCGCCTTCTTTAAATCCTCGGTCAGTTCGGCATACAGCATGTCCGCGTATTCGCGTCCCGACTGGGCCTCGTCGCGGAGATCTGCCGGCCAGGCGGCTTGCAACTCCGCCTCCGTCTCGGCCAGGCGTTGCCGCACCTTGGGAGCGGTGATGATTTTATCCAACCCACCCAGCGACTGGCCGATCCACACGGCCGCCGCCTCGACTTCCTGGTCATTTCCGGCGTTTTGCGCTGGAACCAGCGATTTTCCGAACGCCTCCAGGTGCCCCAGCCCGGGCTCGTAGTGCCGCTGGCTCAGTTCCGCCCAGATCAGACCTTTCCAGGCGGAAATCGGCAATTGCGATGAGGACTTGATCGCCGTCTTGAACGCCTGTGACGCTCCCGCGTAGCGCTTCAACTTTAACTGTGCAATCCCATAGGCGTAGTACCATCGCGCCGGATCGTTCACCTGGGATTTTGCGGAGTCATAATACTCGCGCACCGCGTCCGCCGCCGATTGATCTCCCGACCAGGCCAAGTCGAGCATCCGGACAATCGCATCGCGTTCCGGATCCGGTTGGGGCTCGGCCGGCTTCTCTTGTCCCCAACCGGCCGCCGTCCACCAAGCCAAACAGCACGCGGTGACGAGCAACAACCGCCCGTGCCGGGCCGTCAGGGTCAGGAATTTCGCGCTCGGCAGGTTCATTTTAGCGCCTTACCACGGGGAAACCGCTTCAGCCGCAATTACACTTGATTCAACCGACGCCTTGACGGTCTTCATAATACCCGGTCGGCGTCGCGAGTTCCATGACGATGAACGCAATGCGAGTATCTGCCTCGCGGCGAGCGGAAATCTCAGAGCTTGGCCGCGGAGATCCCTTTTCGCAGGGTCTCTCGCAGATTGTCCAGCGAGACGGTCTTGCCAGTGAAATACTCGAACTGCGCCGCCGCCTGCCGGATGAACATTTCCATGCCCGACGCCACCCGGCAACCGCGCTCTTTCGCCTCTTTGAGGAGCAGCGTCTGCTCCGGATTGTAAATCGTGTCGAAGACCCCCATTTCTTCCCGCAGCCAGTTTTGCGCAAAAGGGGTCTCATTGACGTTGGGGTGCATCCCCACGGGCGTGCAATTCACCAGGAAATCGAAATTCTCCGAACCGCGGTTCTCCCAACTTGTGAACCGGCACATCAGCGACTCGGCCAGGCTCCGCGCTCGTTCCTGGGACCGGCTGGCGATCACCAGCGCCGCCCCCTGCCGCGCCAAGCCAAAAGCAATCGCTTTCGCCACTCCCCCCGAACCCAGCAACAACACCCGCTTGCCGGCCAGCGTGTCGCCGTCGCGCAACAGCAACTTGATGGCGTCCAAAGCCGCCGCGTAATCGGTGTTTTCGCTGCGCCAGAAGCCGCCCGCCCCTCGGTACAGCGTGTTGGCCGCGCCAATCGTCTGCACGATTTCCTCCGCCGCGGGAAACTTCCGCAGCGCCGCTTCCTTATGCGGAATGGTGATGCTGAACCCGCGGAAATTCAGCTCGTTCAATTCGTCGACCGTACGATCGAACTGGTCCGCCGTGACACGGATAGGCACATAGACGCCGTTATACCCCGCACTTCGCATGGCCGCGTTATGCAACAGCGGGCTCAAGCTGTGGCCCACCGGGTCACCCAGTACCGCGAACACCGCCGTTTTCGCATTGATGCTCTCGAAATGGTAAACGTCCCGCATTTCTTGAAACGACAACTGGCCCGGAGCCAACTCTCGATCCTTGCTGAAGGTGGCGAAGCTGAACGGCGAACCGTACTTCCCGCACAAAATCCGGCTCATCTGGCCGAATTCCCCCATGCAGAACCCCACGGTCGGGATGCGCGCGTGCGCCACCAGGTCCAGCATCCGGACGCAATCCCCGGGAGAATTCGCCATCATCGCCAGCTTGATGATGTCCGGATCGAGCCGTGACATCTTGTCGTGCAGGTCGACCAGGTCTTCCGGCGTCTCCTCGAAATTGTGCAAGCTGATGATACGCTTGGTTTTCCCATAGCGCGGAATTCGGCGCGCGATGTCCGCTTCCAGATCGACATACTCCACCCCGGCGACGATGGCCGAACGCAGCAACATCTGCCGCGATTCCTCCGTTCCCGCCCAGCGCCCTTTATCCTCCGGTCGCCGGCAGGTGACAATCACCGGCGTCGGCCGGTCGTTGAGCAGCCGGGGCAGGTCGGGCGCCCGCTGGAGAAAATCGAGCCGCAATTCCACGAGTTGCGCGCCTCGATCCGCCAAGGCATGGTGCTCGGCGATCATCATCTTATGGCGCGTCCGGGCGATACTGACACAAATCAACGGCATGCGGGCACCGGGAACAGTCGAATCGGGAACGGGGCCATTCGAAGATAAACCAGATTCGACCTCTCGAAAAGCCTCGACTCCCCCGGTTTCCGATTTCGAGCCCCGCTTTTCCGGCGGCCGCCGCTATCCCAACCGACCGAACTGGCGATCCAGTTCCGCCCGGCTCAATGTGAGCGCCGTGGGACGTCCATGCGGACAATGGTGGGCGTCATCAACCAAATGCCGCTTTTCCAGCAGGCTGTCGATCTCGTCTTCGCTCAGCCGCTGCCCCGCTTTCACCGCCGCTTTGCAGGACATCATGTGCAGCAGCTCATCCAGAATGTCTCGGCGGTTCGGCTGCCGTTCGCCTCCATCCAGCCGTTCCGCCAGCTCGCGAACGAGTTCCACGAGGTTCGTTCGCCCTAACAGCACGGGGTGCCGCGTCACCAGCATGGTTCCCTGACCGAATTCCTCGATGCTGAAGCCCAATTGCTCCAGCACCTCCCGCGCCGCCGTCAGGGCCGAGCACTCCCGCGCCGTCAATTCCAGCGTGATCGGCAACAGCAAGCGCTGCGATTCCACTCCGCCCGCCAGCACCCGTTCTCGAAACTCTTCGTACAGAATCCGCTCGTGGAGCGCGTGCTGATCGATCACCGTCAATCCGCTTTCGGTCTCCACCACCAGATAACAATCATGGATCTGCAACGCCCGCGACGTTCCGCCGGTCCAAGCTGGCCCGGACTGCGCTGTCTCGCCGACAGGTTCGCTCACCGGCTTCGTGTCGTCTTCCGCAAGCGCAGCTGAGACGCTGGCGGTCCAGGCCGCATGCTCTTCCGCCGTCGGCGGCTTCCAGGCGGTTAACTGCGCTTGCGCCCAATCCGCAAACTCCGCCCGCAGTTCCTGCTGCCGCTCCGTCGAAACTGTCGGCTGCGGCGGCGACAATTTTAAGCCTCCGCCCAACGTCGGCGTTCCGCCGGCTTCGGCCCGCGAAACCTGCAACGAGCTCTCCAGGTCCATCCCCAGAAATCGCTTGCGGATCATCCCCAGCAACTGCCGGTATAATTGCTGCGCATCCTGAAACCGCACCTCGATTTTCGTCGGGTGAACATTCACATCGACCTGGTCCGGCGGCAAATCGACGCTCAAAAACGACACCGGCTGCCGGCCGACCATCAGCAGCCCCCGGTAGGCTTCCGTCAGCGCGTGCTGCAACGTCCGGTCCTGAATCCAACGTCCGTTCAGAAACAGATACTGCTGCTTCCGCGTCGCCTTGCTCATGCTCGGCAAGCCGACATACCCGGACATCCGTACGCCCGCATGCTCGGAATCCACCCACACGAGTTGATCCGCGAGTTCGTCTCCGAACAGCAGCCGCAACCGGTCCAGCAACCCGTCGGTCGCGGGCAATTCGTAGACGAACTTTCCGTTGTGTTGCAGCGTCAAGTGCATCCGCGGATGGGCCAACGCGAGTCGAATGAACTGCTCGGCGATGTGCCCGAATTCCGTCGTCACATTCTTAAGAAACTTCCGCCGCACCGGCGTGTTCTCGAACAACTGACGGACTTCGATCCGGGTCCCCACCGCGCAGCCGCACGCCTGCACCGGCGACTGTTCGCCGAACGTCATCGACAGTTCCGCACCAGTGGGGGAACCTTCCCGCCGGCTCCGAATCACGAGCCGGCTGACCTCCGCCACCGAGGCGAGCGCTTCCCCTCGAAACCCCATGGTCTGGACATGAAACAAGTCGGCATCCGAGCGAATTTTGCTCGTCGCGTGACTGGCCACGGCCAGCGGCAGTTCTTCCGGCTCCATTCCCTCGCCGTTATCGACGATGCGGATCAGTTCACCGCCGCCCGCCTGGATTTCGACGTCGATCCGCGTCGCCAGCGCGTCGATGCTGTTTTCCATCAACTCTTTGACGACGCTGGCCGGCCGTTCCACCACTTCGCCGGCCGCGATCTTATTCACGACGCTCTGGGACAGCCGCTGAATCCGGGACATCGACGGAGAACCTGCGAGAACGCCGCATCTCTCGTCGCGGACGTCCTCATTCCGCAGGCGGCGATGCCGGTGCCCGCACCTTAACCACTCGCCGCCCCCTTCGCAACGACGCCTCCTGGCAGGCAGGCCGTCGCGCGGGCTTTACTTGGTCACCGCTTCCGTGATTCGTTTCACCGATTTCAGATTCGGCGCTGCGGACAACAACTTGTCCTCCGATTTCGTCACGGCATGCACGGACGTTTGCGGTCCGAACGCGTTGACCACCTGCTCGTCGATCGTGGTACTCATCGACCGCAGAATCCCCTGTTCGAGGTCGAATTCAATGATCCCCTTGGGAGTCCGCTGCATCAATTGCACTTTGATTTGCGGATCGGTCACCGGCGTCACCGGTCCCGAGCGCAATTTGATCATCGCGATCGTGCCCTTCAGCTCGGCGAGCTCATAGGTCCGTTGAATCTCCACGGACTGCTTCAATTCTTTGCTGACGGTCACTTCCGTCTTGAAGCGATCTTTCCAGGTCTCGCCGATCCGAACTCGGCCTTTCGGCAACACAACCAGAAAATTCAATCGCGGATCGTTCGACTTCGCCGCCTCCAGCAGCGCGGCGTCATCTTTGATCAACGGCGTCACCTTCACCAGGTCGCCCAGCGCATCGACATGGAACTGCGCTGAACCCGGCCCACCGATTTTTTCACCGCCAAGAACTGCATCGGCGGCTCGTCATCGGTCCCGGAGTCGTACAGGATCGGGTCCTTCTCGTCCCACTTGGCCGACATCTGCACCCGCTCGATCAGAGGTTCAAGCATCGCTCCCCCCTGCTCGTCGACGGACACCACGCGCAACTGCTTCCACGTCCGCGTGAAATTCACCATTTCTTCAGACCGCTCGCCATATTGCGAGACCATTTTGGTCTTGTTTTCCACTTCGTAATAGATGAACTGACCCGCCTGAAACTTGTACCGCAATTCATACGTGTCGTCGGCGGCGAACCCTGTGCGAGCGCTCAGAGCCAGGCACACCCCGGCGATGGCGACGGCCCCGTTCCAAGCCACGTGACGGCCCCCCCCCATCGAGTTCAGCTTGCTAGTCACGGCAAGTCCTTTTGCAGTTTCCAGTTCCGTCGTCCACGACCACCCCATCGCAAGGAGCAGAATGCTAGCAGAACCCCTGATTCCCGACGAGCCCAAGTTTTTCACCTTTCGCCAGGCCCCAGGCCAGTCTGAGGGTCTCCCTCGCTTCGCTGGGATCTGCCGTGTGGGCAGGCGTTGTTGACTTTCCGCCTCATGGTCTTCGAATCGCTTCGTCAGGTCGCGGTTTTTCGACCGCCCATCAACCGACATCTGGCGGACGGGGGTTCCACCGCGTAGACTTGAAGGTACGGGCTTCGACCATCCCTCTTCATTCGAAACGGTCCGAAAACCCCGCCAATTCACCTCTTCTCTTCAGAGTGGAGCCGGTCGCCGATGGAAAAAAAATTCCTCACCCCCCAGGAAGTCTGCGACCAATTCGGCATCGATTTGGATTCGCTCCAGCGGCTGGTCGATGAAGGCCATTTGAAGGCGCTCGCCGATCGCGGAAGCTGGAAGTATCGCTGGGACGAGTTGAAGAAACTGGAGGATTCAGGACGGCTGGCTCGCAAGTCGTCGGCGTCTCCGTCATTCAGCGATCAACCGATCGTGGACGAAGAGCTTTCGTTTCTGGAATTGGATGAAGAGGCACTCTCCGGCGGCACCGTCCCGCAACCGCCCTCCGGAAAGCTCTCCAGCGACAGCGACGTAAAGGTCGTTCCCGACACCCGCACGCCGGCCGATGAAAATCGCGAAGTGGCCCAGTCGCTGAGCCAATTAGACTTGGAGGGCGTCGACAGTCCAATGCCGGGAGAACTGTCATCCGTAGTTCCGACTTCCGAGCCCGCCTCATCGCCTGGCGTGCCGGATTCCGATAGTGATGTGAAAGTCGTCACTCCGCGCGGCTCGGGCGTAAAAAAATCGGACAGCGATGTCAAACTCGTGTCCGGCAAGTCCGATTCCAACATGAGTTCCGACAGCGACGTCAAAGTCGTTTCCGACGCCGACCTGCCGGCGTCCGGATCCGACAGCGACGTCAAAGTGGTTGCTGGCGGCGGCGTCAGCGCGAGCATGAGTTCCGACAGCGATGTGCAAGTCGTGACAGATGACGCCGTGAAAACGTCCGGATCGGACAGCGACGTGCAGATTGTGCGCGGATCCGCCGCGGCGGCATCCGATTCTGACAGCGATGTTCGCGTCGTGAGTGCTGCCGGCCGGCCGGCCTCGGGATCCGACAGTGATGTGAAAGTCGTTCCCGGTTCGGACCCGGCGCCAGCCGCCCTGACGGGCAAGACGGACGACCTGGCCGCGATTTCCGACAGCGGGATTTCCTTGTCGGACGATGATGCCGACAGCGGCTTGACGACGGCCGTCATCCCCGGGGCATCCAGTTCCGAAACACCCGGCCTCGACAAAACCGATTTCCTCGACAGCGGCATCTCGCTCAAGCCCGTGGACAGCGGGCTGTCGCTGGAATCCAGTGACAGCGGCATTTCCCTGGGTGACTCCTCGATCGTGCTCGACGACAGCGGCATCTCGCTGCAGGAAGACAGTGGTCTGACGCTGGAATCGGCGGCGGACAGCGGAATCAGTCTCGAAGCCGCCGGCAGCGACATCAGCCTGGATGACAGCGACAGCGGCATCACGCTGACGCCTCACAGTTCCGCATTGTCAGATCAAGATCTCGACGAGACCCAGCCAGAATTCGACAACCTCGATTTCAACAGCGATGATTTTGCCGTCAAATTTCAATCTCCTGGGAGCGGGACCGCCGAACTTGAAGAAATCGCCGACGAAGACGTGCGAGAGACGCTGCCCCCTCCCAAATCGGGAAAGAAACCGCAGCCCGCGGGGCTGAGCGACACGTTCCAGACGACGGGTTCCGTCGCGGACCTGGAAATTTCCGAAGAGCTCGACGCCGGCGATCTCGAAGTCGAATCGGGAGAATTCGCGGTCGATGCCGATGAAGACGTTTTTGAAGACGAGGAATCGGTCGAAGATATTCTCGAAGCGGACGACGAACTGTTTGACAGTTCCGAAGCCGGCTCTTTGGGAGACGAAAGCGCCTCGGCCATTCGCCCGGTGGCCGTCGCGCCGCGCGAACCAAGTTGGGGGCTCGCCGCTCACATTCCCATCATCGCTTCCGCCGTCCTGCTGCTCGTCAACGCCCTCGTCCTCTGGGGAGGCGTCTCCACCATGTGGACCGGCAGCGAGCTTCCCGCCGTCTCCGGCTCGGTCGTCAACGCACTCGGCAACCTCTTCTAATAAGTCGCTATGCGAAGCGCCCCGCAGCCTGCCGGAAACGCTGTTGCCGACGCCATTGCCGGGGCGTCGTTCGGCCTATGCCGGCTCCGTGCCAGAAATTGTCGGACCATTCGCGAAACAATTCTCGCGTGAATCCGGGTCTTCCGTTTGCTAGGCTGCACGGAGCCGGACTGCTCCTCTCAGCCGCCGTTCCTTTCCTGTTCCGGAAGGTTTCCGTTCCATGCCACCATCCGACGCGCTCGCCTCACCCCAGGAATTGAATCCGAGCGACGTCGAGGCGATTGATCGGTTGCGGGCCGCTTACGCCAATTTGAAATCCGAATTGTCGCGTGTCATCGTCGGCCAGCAGATCGTCATTGAGCGTCTGGCGATTTGCCTGTTCGCCCGCGGACACGGACTCTTGATGGGCGTTCCTGGATTGGCGAAAACGCTCCTCGTCAGCAAGCTCGCGGAAACAATGTCGCTGAAGTTCAGCCGCATCCAATTCACCCCCGACCTGATGCCGATGGACATCACCGGCACCGACATTCTGCAAGACACGGCCAGCGGCCGGCGGGAATTCGAGTTCGTTCGCGGCCCGTTGTTTGCGAACATCATTCTCGCCGATGAAATCAACCGCGCGCCGCCAAAAACTCAGGCGGCCATGCTGGAAGCGATGCAGGAACAGAAAGTGACCGTGGTCGGCAAAATGTTTCACCTGACGTCGCCGTTTTTGGTCCTTGCGACGCAGAATCCGGTGGAACAGGAAGGAACCTATCCGCTCCCCGAGGCGCAGCTCGACCGGTTCATGTTCCTGATCGAACTCGATTATCCGTCGGAGGAGGAAGAGATCCGAATCGCCCGGACGACGACGGGGAATCCGCCGCCGGAGTTGAAACATCTGCTACAGGCCGAGGAGATCATCGAGCACCAGAACCTGGTGCGGCGGGTGCCGGTGCCGGATCACATTTACGCGTTTGCCGCCAAACTGGCGCGCAAGACACGCCCCCAAGAGTCGACGGCGCCGGCGTGGCTCAAGCCGCTGGTCGCCTGGGGGGCCGGCCCGCGGGCGGTGCAGAATCTGATTCTCGCGGCGAAGGCCCGCGCCGCACTTCTTGGCAGTTATATGGTGCGTTTGGAGGACGTGCAGGAAGTCGCCGTGCCGGTGTTGACGCATCGCGTCATCACCACGTTCGCCGCGCAAGCCGAGGGAATTGACGCGAAGAAAATCGTCCGCAGGCTGTTGGAGGAAACGCAATCGGAGGCGTGACTCGCGACGCGCCGGCCGAAAATTCTGCCGGACCGTCGCGGCTAGACGACAAGGGAGTGAATCCATGTTTCCTGATCGCCAGTCGCGAAGTTTCCTCGACGCGCAAGTCTTGTCGCGATTGGCGGCGGTGCCGTTGCATGCACGGCGTCCGATGCTGGGAAATGTTTCCGGACGGCACGCCAGCCCGCACCGCGGGGCGAGCGTCGAATTCGCCGAGTATCGCAAATACGTTCCCGGCGACGATCTCCGCCGCCTCGACTGGCGCGCGTTCGGCCGCTCGGACCGGTTTTACGTCAAGGAATTCGAAGCCGATACCAATCTCCGGCTGTGCCTGGTCGTCGATACCAGCGGATCGATGAAATTTGGCTCGACGGGCATTACGAAGATGGAATACGCCCGCAAGCTGGCCGGTTCGCTCGGGTATCTCGCCTTGCAGCAAGGAGACGCCGTGGGACTGTCCTGCGTGGCCAACGGGATCGTGAAAAGCCTGCCGCCGAAGCGCAACCCGGCTCATCTGATGACGTTTTTCGACCTGCTCGAAACCACTCAACCCGCCCATGAAACGCAATTGGTGCCGGTGCTGCACGAACTGGCGGAAACGATCCGCCAGCGAGCGCTGATCCTGATTCTGTCGGACCTGTTCGTGGAGCCCGAACAACTCCGCGGCTGCTTTCAGCATCTGCGATTTCGCAAACACGATGTGGCGGTGTTGCATCTGCTGGATCCGCTGGAATTGTCGTTCACGTTTCGCCGTCCGATGCGATTCCTCGATCTGGAAGGGGGGCCATCGATCTTCGCGGAGCCAAGCGAGATCGCGGATCGTTATTTGCAAGCCTTGCAGACCTATCTCGACGGATTACGGCAGGTGATGCTGGAAACGGCGGTCGATTATCATCGAATTTCCATTGATGAAGATTACGAACAAGTATTGATGCGGTTGCTGGTCGGCCGAGTGCGAACCAGGGCGACCCGATGAAAGACAAAGACTCACTCGCCATGGCGCAAAGCTGCCAAGATCGCCAAGAAAAACTATAGAAATTTTCTTCGCGAACTTTCAGTCTTAGCGCCTGGGCGAGAGAGGTGTTAAGGATTTCCCGCGATGAATTTTCTCCAGCCCTGGATGCTGCTGGCGTTGCCGCTCGTCGCGCTGCCGATCGTGATTCATCTCATCAACCAGCGGCGGTATCAGACGATTCCCTGGGCCGCGATGATGTTTCTCCTGGCGGCGAACCGCATGTCGCGAGGTTACGCCCGCATCCGGCAATGGTTGATTCTCACCATGCGGACCCTGGCGGTCGCCGGGCTTATCTTTGCGATCAGCCGGCCGCTGCTCAGCGGTTGGTTGGCGCTGACGGGCCGAGCCGAGTCTACGCTGATTTTACTCGATCGCTCTCCCAGCATGAGCCAACAGGCAAGTGGGACAAACGCGTCCAAACGGGATTCGGGGTTGCGCCAGTTGTCTCAGATTCTCGCGCTGATTGGTTCATCCCGCTGGGTCCTGGTGGAGGGAACGCAGGAACAGCCGCGGGAACTTGACGCCGTGGACGATTTGCCTCGTCTGCCTGAAACGGAACCAGTCGCCTGACTCGACCAATCTGCCGTCCTGCTGGAAACGGCTTATCGGCACATTCAATCAATTCATCGGGACAGACGGAAATCTGGATCTGCTCCGATTTGCGCAATGATTCAGGACGCGGACAGCGGTCGCTGGAAAATCCCTGCAGGACCAATTCCTGGGATTGCCTCAGCAGGTTCGGTTTCATTTATTGGCCTATCCCGAGCGGCCTACGAAGAACCTGGCGGTCCGCGTCACGGGAGTTCGGCGACATGCGACTAGCGACGGGGCGGAGTTACTGGTCTCGTTTCGTGTCACTCAAGAGGGCGAGTCCGCCGCCGCGACGGTGCCGATTCATTGGGAAATCGACGGCGCCCGTTCGGAATTGTCGATAGAACTCTCCGGGCCCGTAACCGAGATTCAGGACCATCGCATCCCGCTGGAAAAAACACAGGAGCGGGGCTGGGGGAAAATTTCGATTCCTGCCGACGTCAATCCGGCGGACAACGAATTCTATTTTGCCTATGGCAAACCCGCGCCGCGTCAAACGCTGATCGTGAGCGATGGCTCGCCGGGGGTTCGCGCGCTGGAACTCGCCGCCGGCATCTCGCCGGATCCGTCGCTGGACGAGTCGACCGAGATCGTTTCCCCGGAACAATTGGCCGCCGTCGATTGGAGCCGATTCGCACTGGTCCTGTGGCAGGCGCCTTTGCCAGAACAAGCCGCCGCCGACTCGATTCGTGCGTTTCTCGACCGAGGTGGCCAGGTGATTTTCTTCGCCCCGCAAGAACCCAGCGAGGTCGAACTTCTCGGCGTGAATTGGCAAAGCTGGGCGGAGGAATCGCGGCCGCTGGCGGTGGAGAACTGGCGAACCGACCAAGACCTGCTCGCCAATACTAAGAGCGGCGCATCGCTGCCGATGGGCGAGCTTCAGATCAGCAGGTTCTGTCGCCTTACAGGGGAGGCGATGCCGTTGGCCACATTGAACGGGGGCGTTCCGCTGTTGTCTCGCGTGTCGACGCCGAGCGGGGGCGCTTACTTCTGCACGACGTCAGCGGCGGAGACGGACTCTTCTCTGGCCCGTGACGGGGTGATGCTGTATGTCATGACACAACGTGCGCTGGCCGCCGGAGCCGAGGGGCTCGACACCGTGAAAAGCATCATCGCGGGAAGCGTGTCCCGAGCGGACACGCGAGAATGGCAGCCGCTGGCAATTCCCGACGGCGCACTTTCCGTCGATTACGCCGTCAGTCAAGGCGTGTATGCCGCGGGCGAGACGCTGATCGCCGTCAATCGCGCGGAGACGGAGGACGACGCCGGAGTGCTGGCGGCGGACGAAGTGCGGGACTTGTTTCAAGGGCTCGATTTTTCCCGCGTGGACGACCGGGCCGGCAGTGCGCGGGCGCTGATCGAAGAGCTCTGGCGGTTGTTTTTGTGCCTGATGATGATTGCGCTCGTGGCGGAGTCTGCGTTGTGTCTGCCCCGCCGGGTGACGGAAACGCCGAGCGCTTCGCCGCTGGTTCGTGGATTCGAACAGCCGACCGGTTGGACGAACGCAGCCTCCACGGAGGCGGCCTCATGAATACCAACCATTCGTTGACGTTCTTGTGGACCGGCTGGTCGGTGGCCATCTCGCTGGTCGCTGTTGCGCTGGCGATCGGCTTCGGCGTCTGGTCGTGGCAGCGGAGCGGATTTCGCACCAGCCAGGGATTATTGGAACTGCTTCGACTGGCGATCATCGGAGGCTGCGCGGCACTGCTGAACCAGCCGGAATGGATTGAAGAATTCCGGCCGGAAGAATTACCGACGCTGGCGGTGCTGCTCGATTGCACGGTCAGCATGGACACGCGCGACGTCGTGCGGGCGGATCAATCGCCGTCATCCCCGATTTCGCGCCGTGAAGCGCTGGCGCCGCTGGCCGATCTCGACGGCTGGGCGCCGCTTCGCGACCGACTGCACGTGCAGTTGGAACCGGTCTCTCCCGAGGGTGGGCTGGCCGGAACGAATCTGCACGATCCGCTGGCCGAACTGCCGGACAAATATCGTCACTTGCGGGCGGTGGTGCTCGCGTCGGACGGAGATTGGAACGCCGGATTGCCTCCGGTGCAGGCCGCGGCACGGTTGCGAGTGAAGAACATTCCGGTGTTTGTCGTGCCGATCGGCAGTCCTCGACGACTGCCGGACGTCGAACTGCTGAGCGTGGACGCTCCGACGTTCGGCGTCGCGGGAAAGGCGGTACGGATTCCGTTCACGATCGACAGTTCTCTCCCGCGCGAGTACGCCACGAGCGTGACGTTGAGAACGTCCGACGGAGACGAGATCACCAAGGATATTTCCGTCGCTCCCATGGGGCGAACTTCCGATGCGGTTTATTGGAAGCCGAAAACCACCGGCGATTTCACCGTCACGCTCAGCGTTCCTCGGCACGCGGAAGAGATCCTGCCGGAGAACAACGAATTGTCGGCGCCGATTGCGATTCGTGAAGAGAAGCTGCAAGTTCTGGTCGTCGAGTCGTATCCACGCTGGGAATATCGATATTTGCGCAATGCGTTGTCGCGCGATCCCGGGGTCGACGTGTCGTGCCTGTTGTTTCATCCGGGCCTGGACAAGGTCGGCGGGGGAAATCAGGACTACCTCAAGCGATTTCCCGACGGGCTGGACGAACTTTCGAAATACGACGTCGTCTTCCTGGGCGACGTGGGCATGGAGGACGGGCAATTATCGGCTGAACAGTGCCGATTGTTGAAAGGGCTCGTGGAACATCAGGCGAGCGGCCTGGTCTTCATGCCGGGAATGTACGGCCGTCAGCAGTCGTTACGCGACACGCCGCTGGACGAGTTGCTTCCCGTCGTGCTGGACGATGCTCAACCCGACGGGTGGGGAGCGCGCACGCCGGGCCACGTTGAACTGACCGAAGCGGGCCGCCGCAGCTTGCTGACGAAGCTGGCCGACACGGAACACGAAAACCTCGACGTCTGGGAATCGTTGCCGGGGTTTCAATGGTACGCAGGCGTGACGAGGGCCAAGGCGGGAACGGAAATCCTGGCGGTTCATAAAGACATGGTCAACGTGCACGGCCGGCTTCCGCTGCTGGTTACACGGACGTTCGGAGCGGGAAAAGTCCTGTTCATGGGAACCGACGGCGCATGGCGGTGGCGCAAAGGCGTGGAAGACAAATATCACTATCGCTTCTGGGGCCAAGTGGTTCGCTGGATGGCCTATCAGCGGAACATGTCCAAAGGCGAAACGATGCGGATGTATTTTTCGCAGGACCAACCGCAGGTCCGGCAGTCGCTGGCGATTCACGCCCATGTGATGCACCCTGGCGGCGAACCGTTAAGCCAAGGGGACGTCCACGTCAAAATTACGACGCCATCCGGCAAATCGGAGTCGATCCGGCTGATTGCCGAGGGAGAGGAATGGGGTGTTTTCCACGGTCAATTCACCACGACGGAACCCGGGCGACACACGGCATTGCTCTCGTGCGCTCAAACCCAGGCGACGCTGGAATCCTCGTTCTACGTGCAGGGCGTCGCCGGTGAGCAGATCGGCCGGGCGGCTCGCCCCGAGGTGCTGGAAGAGATCGCCCGCATCACGGGAGGCCAGATCTTGAAGGCGGATCGTTGGGACGAATTGATTCAATCGCTGAAGGAACTCCCGGAACCAACCCCGTCAATCCGGCGAGTCCAATTGTGGTGCCACCCCGCATGCGCGGGCGCGTTGATGCTGATGTTGGGATTGTTCTGGATCTGCCGGAAAGCGGCGGGATTGATTTAACGGAAAACGACGCGATGCGAGGACGACAGACCATTTACCTTGCACGCCGGCGGGCGAGAGCACGCAGTACGACGGAGCGCGTGTGCGGGACCATGGTTGATTCGCGTCCTTCGCGCGTCGGATGACTCGGAGCTCTCGTGACGGGAAATGTTGTGAATTTTAATGAATTAAACGTGGCGTTTGATAGAATCAGGATCGCCCGGACAGGTTTCGTGCCATGGCAGGAGTCGAGACGATGAGCGCAGGAGTCCCGGTTCCCTTGCAGATTCCGGAAACGCTGCAAGAGCAGCTGCTCGATTTTCGTCGGCGGCTTTGGGCCATCAAGCTCAGCGAAGCGGTCGGGGCGGCCCTTGCGGGGCTGATGCTGGCCTTCGTGATCACCTACGGGCTGGACCGTTTCTGGGACACGCCTCCGCTCGTCCGCGCGGCGATGCTGCTGGGGGCGTTCAGCGGTGCGGCCCTCGTGCCCTGGGCGGCGCATCGTTGGGTCTGGAAACAACGGCGATTGGAGCAGTTGGCCCGGTTGCTGAGTCGGAAACATCCCAGCGTGGGGGATCAACTGCTGGGGATTCTGGAACTGGCACACGATCCCGCCGAGCAGGCTCGTTCGCGCACTTTGTGCGCCGCAGCGATCGAACATGTCGCCGAACATGCGCGGAAGCGGAATTTTCGCGACGCCGTGCCGAACCCGCGGCACCGCGAATACCTCTCGCTGGCCGGTCTGGCGGGCGTCCTGGCCATCGGGCTGTTCTCAATCTCTCCCGCCGCCGGGACCAATGCCTGGCAGCGATTGTTGACGCCGTGGCGGGATATTCCGCGTTACACCTTCACCCTGCCGCGGCCGCTGCCTGACCGGCTCGTGGTTCCGCATGGGGAGGCCTATCAATGGACCGTTTCCCTGGCGTCCGAGACCCGGTCCCGACCTTCCAGCGGAATGATCCACATCGGTCCGCAACCGGCCGTGACGGCGGAACTCCGCGACGGTGATTATCAATTTGAGTTGCCGCCGCAGATTGAACCGACATGGTTGACGCTCACGATCGGCGATTATTTCCGCCGCATCCGTCTGGAGCCGATGCTGCGCCCGGAACTCTCTTCGCTGGCAGCCGACATTCATCTGCCCGACTATCTGGCGCGGCCGGAATCGATCCAGAAGGACGTGCGTAGCGGAACGCTCGCGGTGGTGCAGGGAAGCCAGGTTTCATTCACCGCGCACATCGGCCGCGAGGTGCAAGCGGGGCAGATCGATGGCGAACCGGCGAACATCACCGGCCGGCAGATGACCGCGTCTCCCGTCGTGATTCAGAATTCCCGGCAACAAACCTGGGAATGGACCGATGTCTTCGGGCTTTCCGGCCGAGAACCGTTCACGATTTCAATCACTGCTCAACCGGATGAAGCGCCGACGCTGTTCTGCGAGAATCTGCCGCGGAGAAAAGTCGTGCTCGATACCGAGACCTTGTCGTTTCGCGTGCTGGCTCAGGACGATTTCGGAATCAAACAAATCGGCATGGAATGGCGCGCAGCAGAACCGACGGCCCTTCACGATCAGCTTCAGGGAGAACGCATTCTGGCCGGGGGCGCGCCGGACCAGGAATCGCTGAACATTTCCGGGACATTTTCGGCGGCGAGCCTGGGAATCAGTCCCCAGCCGATCGCGCTGCGCTTGTTCACGGTCGACTATTTACTGAATCGGGAACGGGTCTACGCCCCCACGTCGATTTTCTATGTGCTCACGGCCGACCAGCATGCCATCTGGATTACCGAGCAACTCAGCAAGTGGCATCAGATGTCGCTGGAAGTTCGCGACCGGGAACTCGCGTTGTACGAAACCAATCAACAACTGCGGGAACTGTCCGACGCGGAACTGAACCGCGCCGTGGTGCGCACACGACTCGACACCCAGGCGGCGGCCGAGCGCGCCAACGGGCGACGATTGACGGGATTGGTGGCCAGCGGGGAAGACCTGGTTCAACAAGCCGCGCGAAATCCGGAAATGGGCGTCGGCCATCTGGAAAAATGGGCCGAGATGCTGCAGATTCTCAAAGACATCTCCGGCAATCGCATGCCGTCGGTGGCCGAACTATTGAAGGAAGCAGCCCAGGCGAATCCCGGCGAAGGAACTCCGGCTCAACAGAAAGCCGGTCCAACGGCGGGACAGAATCGCTCGACTCCGTCGGGAACTCCTTCAAACGCAAATCCAAACTCTGAAGCGCCGAAACCGGTCGTCCCACAAGTGACGGATGGCGAATCCTCGCAGCAACCGGTTGCCGAACAATCCAAAGAGTCTCCTCTTCGTGACGGGCCGCCGTCCAATCCGAAGTTGCGTCTGCCGACGACGATGGTTCCGGGCGGCGGAAATTCGAAATCCAAGCCCGGCTCAAAAGCCGCTCAGTCGGTGCAGACGGCGGTGAAGCAGCAGGCAGACCTGCTGGCGGAATTTGACAAGATCGCGGAAGAATTGAATCGCGTGCTGGCCAATCTCGAGGGAAGCACGCTGGTGAAGCGGTTAAAAGCGGCGGCCCGCTTACAAAACCAGATCGCCGTGAAAATCGGCGAGCAGGTTTCCGACTCCTTTGGAGTGACGAGCAGTGGCTTAAAAGCCCCGCAGCAACAACTCTTCACCGAATTGGGGCACGAAGAAGCCAAGAGCGGCTTGGACGTTTCGCACATCATGGACGACATGCAGGCGTTCTTCGAGCGCCGCCGGTATGCCAAATTTCAGTCGGTTCTGGAAGAGATGCGCAAGGAAGACGTGATCGGCAGCCTGCGCAACCTGTCGGATGACATCCCCAAGGAAAGCGGTCTTTCACTGGCGATGTGCGAGTACTGGTCGGATACCCTCGACCGCTGGGCGGAAGATCTGGTCGACCCGGCTTGCAAGGGATCGTGTCCCGGATGCAAATCGAAAGGTTCGTTGCCGCCGTCGATCGTACTGGAGGTCTTGCAGGTGCTGGAAGCGGAAGTCAATCTGCGGGAGGAAACGCGCGTCGCCGAGCAAGCGAAAACAGCGGTCGCCTCGGACGATCATCGCACGGAGGCGACTCGACAGTCACAGCTGCAAACGGAATTGCAGGACCGGATCGACAAAGTCGAAGTTCGAATTCGCGACCTGCCGGATGCGGAAGCGGATTTCGCGTATGAGATCCAGCTGATGAGTCAAGTTTCGAACGTCATGGCCGATGCGGCCCGGATACTCGCCCGGCCCGAAACCGGAGCGCCCGCCATCGCCGCCGAGACCGAGGCGATTGAACTGCTGCTCAAGAGCAAGCGATTCAATCCCAAGGGGGGCGGCGGAGGGGGCGGGTCGACTCCGGGGGGCGGCGGCGGAGGCGACACGACTGATTCCGCGCTCGCGCTGCTCGGCAAGGGAATCAACAACCAGGAAGTCCGTGACGATCATGGCGTGTCGCAGGCGAGCGGCGAAACGGGACGCAGGCTGCCGGAAGAATTTCGCGCGGGATTAGACTCGTACTTCAGCCGCCTGGAATCCCCCGACTCCCGCCCGTAACCGAGCCGCCACCCTCATGAAAATTCGCCACATATCTTCGACTCTGGCCGGCGTCATCGGAGGCGCCACGCTTGTCGCGGTAAGTCTCAGCGCGGGAGAAACGCCTGCACCAAAACCGCCAGTCTGCATTTACCAGACGTTGGAGCAAGTCGACGCGGAGTTCAAACAACGGGATTCCGATGGCAACGGCGTGCTAAGTCTGGCAGAATTCACCGCCAAGGTGCCGCAAGACCCGAGCGGAGCCACGCACCGTTTTCGGATCGTCGATCTCGATCGGAACGATCAACTGTCTCCCGCCGAATTCCGGGCGGCGGTGCGATTCGAGGTTCCTGATCCCTGGAACGACCTGGCGACCGCGGCGCGCGACAAAGTTTTGACAATCATTCGCGCCGCCGATCAGGACGCTGACGGAGCCCTGACGCGCAAGGAATGGCCGGGAACCGAATTGCATGCCGAGATCCGTCCGTTCGGCGAGATTGATTTCGTGAAATGGGACGCCAACAGCGACGGAAAACTCGTTGAAGCCGAGATTCGGCAATTAGTCGACTTCGCCTACGGCCTCACTCTGCAAACCGGAGAATCGGCGCGCTGGCCGAACGGGACCCTCCTCGACTGGACTTATCTGAAACACCTCGATCAGAACGGTGACCACCGGATCTCGCGGGCCGAGTTTACGGCTCGCCATGTGGAAAGTCGCGAACAAAACGAGAAGTTGTTCGAAGAATTGAATACGACTCGCGACGATCATCTGAGCTTTGCGGAAATCAGCGCGTCGTCCGACATCGCCCGCAAGCATCCCATCGGCGTCTTCACCAACCTGGACAAGAATGCTGACGGCTTATTAAGCTTCGAGGAAATCACCGTCGACATGCCCCCCGCGCAAGTGCAGGGGCGAACGCTGACGTTGCTATTGGCCGCGTTCGATGAGAACGGCGACAAGCAGCTGAATTTCGTGGAATTTCAGCGGTCTCCGCTCGGCGTCCGGCCGTTGATCGCCAATCTGCTCAATCGCAAAGACCGGAATCAGGACGGCCTCGTTTCCTGGACCGAGTTTCATGCCGTGCCCCAGCCGCAGTTCGCGGGAATCGCCTGGGAGATTTTCCAGCGGTTTGATCAGGACCACGATCTGGAACTGTCTCCGGAGGAATACGACTTTCCGCTGGCCAGAGGGAACGCGCAGGCCAATCAGCAGGAAGCCCAGTGGCAGCCGTATGCCCGCCAGATTTTGAGAGCGGAGCTGCGTTATTTCCTGATGATTTGTCCGCCGAATGCGGAACAGCGGCAGGCGCTGAAGCCGGTGGTCGAGCAGTTGCTGCCGCGCACGGTGCGGCAATTGGTTGCGGACCAGCAGCCCAGGGCTCGCAATGCCGTCGCAGTGCGTGATCCGAGAGCGATGATCACCGAACAATTTTCTCAATTCGCGCGCGAGCATTTACCGGCTGACACTGCCGCTGACTATCAGCAGGAGAACGCGCTGCGGCTCAAACAGCGACAACAGGCGACGGTGCTCAATCTCGTGGCGCGGCTCGATCGCGAATTGCGACTCAGCGAGGAACAACGACTAAACATCGCCGCGGCGCTGCAGGAACATTGGCAGCCAGCCTGGGAGCAACAGATGGAATTGCAGGCCCAGAATCTTCAACGTGATGGTGCCGCTGCCGAACGATTGCGTGTCGCCGCACTTAAGAGAAGACCAGCGCGCTCGATGTGGATCGCTCAGCACGCATGCCAATTCCTCGCGCTGGCATGAATGTGAGAATGGGAGGAAACGTTGTGGGCCGGATCGTCATGGCACAGGGGAATCAGTTTGTGGTGATCGACGGCCGAGCCGTGCCCGTGGAAAACGACGATGCCGACCTGGCTGACTCTGCTCCCCGCGCCGGCAAATCCCCCCGCGCGGAAGGCGCCGTCCTGATCGAGGAAATCCGCGTCGACAAATAGCCGCCATGAACAGAATTCAAAATCTTCAATGCTGATTTGCCGCCTCGCGTTTCGCTGCGGACTCGTCTGCTGCGGACTCGTGCGGGCCACGGCGTTTCCCGCTCAGGGTGTGCAGCTGCGCCTCGAACCCGTCAACAAGATCGAAGTCCCCGACGACGACGATGATGATGATGACGATCCGCAACAGCCGCGGGCGAATCCTGAGCCTGTATTGAACGCTGAAGTCTTCGACCAATGGATGTTTCCCAATCAATCGGAAAAACGCTGCCTGCAAGAACTGGATTCCCAATTGACGGTGCGCCTGGCGGAACTCGAGCAGGCCTGCGGTTTATCGTCCTCGCAAATCCAAAAGCTCCGCATCGCGGGCCAGATCGAAATGGGACAATTGATCGATCGCATTCAGGCCGGCCGCCGTCAATTTGAACGGGAGCGGCATGACCAGCAGAACGTCGGCCAGCTGCATCAGATGGTCCAATCCCTGCAAGCCGCGTTGACACAGGGACTGTTCCGCAATGGCGGGCTGATGGAAAAAGTCGTGCGCAAGACGCTCGATGCCGGGCAACTCGCGCGCTATGAGCAATTGACGCAGGAACGGGCCGACTATTTGCGGCGTGCGCGGCTGGAAATGGTCCTGTTGCAATTGGATCGCGAGGTTCCCTTGCGCCAGGAGCAGCGAACTCGCTTGCTCGCGCTGTGGAAACAGGTTTCGACAGACGTCCCTGCCGGTCCCTATGAACTGCAAGGCGTCTGGTTTCAGCTGGCCATCATTCCCGAGCGAAATTACCGTGAGATTCTGAATGATCGTCAGTGGTCAGTCGTCCAAGTGAAATTGCAGCAGGCGCGAGGCCTGGAACCCTGGCTCCGCCAAAACCAGGCGCTGCCGGCAGTCGCGGAGGAACCATGAAGCTGGTTTGTGTTCGTCGTATCACACGTGCCATGTGCCCGAAAGCGGCCGAAGCATTCTTGGGGATCTCGCTGTTTGTCAGTCTGCCGCCATCGCTGCTGGCGCAACCACCGTCGACGCGGATGGGAGAGGCCATCCCGCGTGATGTCCGCGAAGTTTATGACCGGGGGATGCAGTACCTGGCCAAGACCCAGACCGAAGGAGGGGACTGGGGAGCGGGCGGGAATGACTCGGGAGCCGGAGTCACGGGCATGGGGGTGATGGTGTTCCTCGCGTCCGGAGAGGATCCCAATTTCGGCGTTTACAGCGGAAACATTCGTCGGGGGCTGAGGAGCATGATTCGGTCGCAGAACGCGACCACGGGATATCTGGGAAACAGCATGTACCACCATGGGTTCGGCATGCTGGCGCTGGCGGAAGCGTATGGGGCCGTCGACGAGCGCAATCTTTGGCGCGAAGCCGACGGGAGACAAGCGAAGCAGCGCTCGATCGGTCAATCACTGGAGCTGGCGGTGCGTCTCGCGGTGACGTCGCAAAAGAAAAATTCCCTCGGGGCTTGGCGCTACGGACCGGATGCGCAGGATGCCGACACATCGGTCAGCGGAGCGGTGCTGGTGGGGTTGCTCGCCGCACGGAACGCGGGAATTGAAGTCCCCGACGACGCGATCAATCGCGGCATCTCGTATTACCAGAAAATGACCTCGGCATCGGGGCAGGTCGCGTATTCGGGTCTGGGATTCGATGACTCTCTCGCGCGGGTGTCGATTGCGACTCTCGTTTATTCAATCGCTCATCGCAAAGACCTGCCGCAATTCCAGGCCACGATTGATTTCCTGGCCAAGAACGCTGATTCTGCCAACTCCGGTCACGGCGGCGCGGAGTATCAGCGATATTACCAGGCGCAGGCGCTCTTGCAGGGAGATATGGAGGCCTGGGGGAAGTGGAACCAGAAGCTCATCCGGCAGATCAAGCAGGCGCAACAGGCCGACGGAAGCATCCAGGGACAGTTCGGCGGCGCGGTCGGCACGTCGCTGTCGCTGTTGGCGCTGGCGGTCAATTATCGGTTCCTGCCCATTTACGAACGCTGACCCACAGGGAGCAATCATGGCGCCGCAATCGCCTCAGCGCTCGATGATGAAACGTCGCTTCCTGGCGCGCTGGCTGGTCGTCACGTGGTTGTGTTCGCTCGGCATCGTGCGCGGAGCGGATCCATCGCCGCAAACCGATTTCGGAGTGCTGTATCTCGCCAACGGAGGCTTCGTCGCAGGAAAACTCGCTGACGCGCTGCCGCCGATGAACGGCGCTCTCGACTGGCAGGGGACGGAGTTCGCGTCGCCATTCCGATTTCCCTTGGGGGCCGTGCAAGCGATGGTATTTCCCCGAGCGGCGAAACCGGAACACGCGCCAGAAACGATCTGTTTCGAATTGGTCGGCGGCGACGTGCTCTTCGGATCATTGAAACGAATCGACGCGGATCGAATTGAAATTGCGGAGTCGACGCTGGGAGACGTGACCATTCGCCGGGACTACCTGCGGCGTTTTTACCGGAAGACACGAAACCACGCTCGGATTTATGCCGGGCCGGTCAATCTCGCCCAGTGGTCGCAAGGACCGGAACAGTCTCTCTGGCGGGAAGAGGCGGGACGCTTCCTCACGGATCAAGCCGGCGCATGGCTGCGCAAGAATGTTCCCTTGCCGGCACAGGCCGAGATCGAGATTGAGCTGTCCTGGACGAAACCGCCGAATTTCGTCGTCGCGATGGGAACCTGCGCGCAGGATGACGCCGAGCTTAAAGCATTTCGGTTGGAGGTCGTCGGGACCGACTTGGTGGCCGTCCGGGAAACCAATCGCGAGGCGGATCTGGCGGTGATCACTCCGCTGGGGCCGGACGAAGGGCATATTCATTTGACGATCTACCTCGATCAGCCGCGAGGACGATTGCTGGTCGACACGATGTCCGGCACGTCGTTGGCGAACTTGGAAATTCCCAACGAACAATCAGCAGTCGGCCCCTGTTTGACCCTGCTGAATTTGCGCGGCGACCTGTCCCTACAGCGTTTGCGCATCAGCCATTGGAACGGCGTCGCCCCGACCAGCAACGCTCATGGAGAGACACGATTTCAGCCATCCACCGGCCAATTGCAGAAGGGCCGCTTGACGGGTTTTGACGAAGGAGACCAAACCCTGACGTTTCGGGTTGGCGAGGAAGAAGTCCATGTCCCGCTGGACCAACTCGACGACGTGCAATTGGAACCGGCGAACGAAGCTCACCAACCGACGAGCGAATTGAGCACGATCCAAATCAGCTATCATGACGGCACTTGCATCACCGGCGTCTGGCTGGGGACGGACGGTCAGCAGATCGCGCTTTTGCCGAGAGGGACGCTTTCGGCGGTGTGTGCGCCTGACAGGAGTGCGCGCGTCAGCTTTCTCCAGACCAGATCCACCCTGGGGAATCTCGTGAAGCGCCGGCCCGATTGGAATTGGCGGAAACACGTTTGCCTGGACGGTTGGTCGATGGTGATGAACGGCCTGACGCGAGTTGCCTGACGTGGTTGCCGGACGGAAGCGAGAAGGCCGCCCCGCTGCGAAAACAGGCGGCAGGGAAGATCGTGTTCCGGACGCCCCCGCTGCCGCTGCAACCAAGGCTCGCTCGGATGCGGCCGCAAACCGACGCCCGATGGCAGCCCCGGTGCTGGATATCGGCAAGATCATCAATCGCAACACGGTGAAGACGCCGAAACCGGCGGGAAATCCGGGAAAATTCCTGCATCTGCGTCACGGCGACGTGATTCCGTGCGAGGTGAAGTCGATTGATGAACGCGGCGTGACCATTGAAACACCGCTCTCCGCGGCGACGTTCGTCGGCCATGACCAAATCAAGGCCGTGGAACTGATCAAGTCGAAAGGGACGCCGAAACTGGCCCGTCTCAAGCGGGAGCGCCTGCTGACATTGCCGCGGATGCAAAAGGATCTCCCGCCGACGCAGTTGCTTTCTCCGTCGGCAGCAGCGGCGATTTTTGCGCGGACGCATCATGGAGATGGACGCCGAGACGATCCATGTGGAGGTTCGGCAAGAAGTGCGCAGGATCCCTCGCAGCCGCGTGGCACAAATCATCTGGTTGCCTGCTGATGAACTCGAACAGGACTCATCGGCTGCTGTCCCCGAAGCAGCAAAACCGAGCGGATGACACGACGCGTGCAGGCGATTCGCACTGACGGCATTCGGCTGACGGTCCTGGCGCGGCGGTTGTCGAATGGCCTGCTCATCGGCCAGAATGACGTGCTAGGGGAATGCCGGACCGATGTGCAACAAGCCGATCAACTGGTGATCGGAGCGGAGATCGAGCGATCGGCGGCGAAGTTGGCGTACGCCCGCTGGAAACTGCATCACGCTCCGGAACCGAAGTTCGTGCAAGAGGAAAGCGGTGAACTGCCCTCAGGTACGGATTCACCGCTGGTCGGTCGACCCGCGCTCGATTTTACGCTCCCATTTCTCGACGGCTCGGAATTCAAGCTCTCGGAATCTCGCGGAAAAGTGGTGGTGCTGGACTTCTGGGCGACCTGGTGCGGTCCCTGTTTGCAAGCAATGCCGCAGGTGGAACAGGTCGTCGCGGAATTTCCGGAGAGCGAGATCCAGTTGGCCGCCGTAAATCTCGAAGAATCGGCCAAGCAGGTGACGGCGACGCTGGCACGCCATCAGTTGAAAGCGCCGGTCGTGCTCGATCAAGATGGCATCGTCGCAAGGAAGTATGCCGCCTCGGTGATTCCCCAGACGGTGATCATTGATCGCCAGGGAGACGTGGTCCGGGTTTTCGTCGGCGGGGGACCGGATTTGGCCGATCAATTGCGGGAAGCGTTGAAAGCGGTGTTACAACCGCCAACGGTGAACGCGGCGCCGGCCGACGCCGCACCGCCTGGCGATGATCTGAATCTCGACATGACCCCTTAGCTCTCTGCACGACTGTCATCCATGAATCAGAAGTCCGTTTCGCCCGAAAACTCGCCGGAAGCGCGCACCTACTTCGCTGCAGAACGAACCCTGCTGGCTTGGATTCGGACCGGTCTGGCAATGATGGGGTTCGGGTTCGTGGTCGCGCGATTCGGCCTGTTTCTGCGAGAACTGGCCTCGACGACGGGAGAATCACACCTGCGATCAACCGGGTTTTCGCTGATCATTGGCACCTTGCTCGTGCTGTTCGGCGTGGCGGTAAACATCGCCGCGGCGATCCGGCATTTCTATACCATCCGCCGATTGCAACGCGGGGAAATTCTGCGATTCAGCGCCTGGTCGCTGGGCATGATCGTGGGACTCTTGCTCGCGCTGATCGGGTTGTTGATGGCGACTTATCTGCTGGCGGAAGTGAAGGGGTAAACGAAAACAGCACCCGACGAGTTCGTCGTCGGGTGCTGAACGGGCTGTACCATCCCGAAACCGGAGAATCGCTACTTCCCCAGTTCGTCCGCCAGAAATCCGGCGTCGTAAATCTTCTTCAGCGCTTCCATGATGGCCGAGGAATGGACCGAGACGGCGCGATTCTGTGTTTCGTCGAAAACAAAATCTCCGACCAGCGACTGAATGTTGCCGTCGAAGATGATGCCGACGAATTCGGCGTTCTTGTTGATCACCGGGCTGCCGGAATTTCCGCCGATGATGTCACAGGTGGAAACGAAGTTAAACGGCGTCTCGAGATTGAATGACGATTTGTGTTCCAGCCAACTCTTCGGCAATTCCCAGGGCGCTTTGTTTCCATGGACGGCGGCATGCTCAAACGCGCCGCCCATGACGGTCCAGGGCTTGATGAATTTTCCGTTCTCTTCGTAACCTTTCACCGTGCCATACGAGAGCCGCAGCGTGAAGGTGGCATCGGGGTACCGGTTGGCTCCTTCCAGCGCAAACAGCGCCTTGGAAATCTGGGCATAGGCTTGCCGCTCAGCCTCGACGACCTGCGTATCGAACTTCTTCCGGGCGGCCCGGGACGGTTCATCAATCAGCCGCGCCAATTGAATCATCGGATCGGTCGATTGCGCGATCGCCGATTTGCCTCCCTCGGCCAATCGCTTCCGTTCGGCCACGTCTTTCAGCTTCGTGCCCTGCACTAATTCCGCAGCGCGACTTGCCGGGCTTTTTCCGGCGAGAATCTGTTTGGCCAACGGGTCATCGCCGCCGAATTTTTCGAGCAGATACCCCAGGCCGTCGGCCAGCTTCGCCTCTTCCAGATCGTCGTAAATCGGAGCAGTAGAATAGAGCTCCAGTTCCAACGAGCCACGGGCGGCGTCAGTGAATTCCCGCAGCCGGTCTTTGTTCGGCTTTTCATTCTCATCCGCCAGCCGGACCAGCGTGCGCGCAATGTTGAATAAGGTGGCGTGGAAGCCGCGGCCGAATTCCAGGATATTCATCGTCATGGCCAGTTCGCGGCGGGCTTGCTGAGCTTGTTCAATCTTGTCCCAGGCGGAACCGAACTCGGCTTTCATCTTGGGATCGCTGTTCACGCGCGACCGCAGGGCCGATTCATCGTCGGCTTTCTTTTGCATGATCGTCGGATCCTGCAACCCGGCGATGCGGCCATAATACGCCTTGCGGGAGTTCTGGATGCCGAACAGGTCTTCTTTCGCCGTGCGGGCCTTTTCCTCACCCTCCTGCCCGTACTGCTGTAACAGCACTTCCTCGCGCCGCAGCCAATCGAGCAGCAGCGGGGCTTGAAAATCGCGAATGTACTTCAGCGCGGCGACCGTGTTGAGGCGATCGGTGCGACCAGGGTGTCCGGAGACGAAGACCAGTTCTCCATCGCCCGCCCCGGCTGCGCTCCATGCGAGAAAATGTTCGATCTTCGCCGGCTTGTCGTTTTCGTAAACGCGGAACAGGCAGGCATCGAGGCAATAGCGCGGGTACTCGAAGTTGTCCGGATCGCCTCCGAAAAAGGCGATGTCGAATTCCGGGGCCCAGACCAGGCGGATGTCGGTGTATTTCTTGTAGCGGTAGAGGTGATATTGCCCTCCCTGGTAGAGCATGACCACGTCGCTTCGCAAGCCGGTCTTGTCGAAGGACTCTTTTTCGATGGTCGTCATGGCGGCGCGACGGGCGGCAAAGGCCTCCGCGGCCGACATCTGAGCCGTGACGGCGGCATTCACGCGTTCGGTGACGTCTTCGATCGATTGAAGCACGTTGAGCTCCAGGTCCGGCGCTTTTTGCTCGTCCGCCGAAGATCTGGCCAGGAAGCCTTCCTTGTAGTAATCGTGCTCGGCCGTGCTGACCTTTTGCAAAGCATCGGCGCCGACATGGTGATTCGTCAACACGAGCCCCGTCGATGAGACGAACGAACCCGAGCCGCCCGAGTTGAACCGGACGGACGACTTCATCACATGCTCGATCCATTTCGGCGTCGGTTCAAAACCGTATTTTTCTTTCAGCGCCTTGCGCGGCAAATTGTTGAAGACCCACATTCCCTCGTCGCTGAACGCAGCGGAGGGGAACGAGGCCAGGATCAAAAACAGGGATAACGAAGTGCGGCGACGATTCATGACGACTCCTTCCGAGCAGAGATTCCTGTTGAACATCCGGTCCAGTGGAAAACAGACTGTGACGAATTCGCGCGCGGCGCTCAATCGTGCGGCCGCGTGATTGATGACTTCTGGGACTTTTGGAGTCCGAACCACGCGAGGGCGGCGATTAAAAACACAATGCTGATCACGGCTGGAATGTCGCTGCCCGTCCAGGCCGTCGGAAGCCGGCTCCCAAAGTTCATGGTTTGATCGACACCGGGAATCAGGGATAGAAAAATCCAAAGAATGGCGGCAACCGATCCGCCTGCGATGTAGCCCGAAGAAAATAAAACTCCCGGACTGGAATCCCCCTCGTCCTCAGTCCGTCGAGTGACACGATCGGCAAGATATCGGACGACCCCGCCCAGAAAGACCGGCACCGACGTCGACAACGGCAGATAAACGCCGACGGCGAACGGGAGCGCCGACACGCCGGCCAACTGCATCAAGACCGCGATGAAAGCGCCGATCAACACGAGCGTCCAAGGGAGCTTGCGATTCAAGATGCCGTCGATGATCAAGGCCATCAACCGCGTTTTCGGTGCGTCGAACTTCTGGACTTCCTGACCGTTATCACGTTGATTGATCAATCCGTTGATCGACGGGTCGGCCAGATAAGCGAGAGAGCCGTCGTCGCGGACCAGATATTTCCCTTGGGGAACCTGCTGTGGGTTGCCGGTGGCCGCATGCCAGACGCGATAATCCTGCGCATCGTTGATCTCGGGACCGCGCGGCCGCTCGCGCTCGGTGAGATTAGTGAGGAACTCGGCATCCAGACGCACTTCCGGGAGATTTTTCTGCGTATAAACAGTCCCCGCTTCATTGAGTTTGACCAGCGTCCACCCCATCACGAGTGCCGAGGTGCCGGCCCCCAACAGAATCGACCATTGCTGCCATTTGGGCGTTGCTCCCAGCAGGAAACCGGTCTTCAGATCTTGTGAAGTCGTTCCCGCATTGGATGCCGCGATACAGACAATGGCTGACACGGAGAGTGCCGCCACGCGATCCCTAGGAGTCGTCCAACCCAGCATCAAGAACACCAGACAGGTGAGCAGCAGGGTAGCGACGGTCATTCCCGAAATGGGATTGGACGAGGAGCCGATTTCCCCCGTCAGGCGAGACGAAACGGTTGCGAAAAAGAAACCGCACCCCACGACCAGCAGACTCCCCATCCAATTCATGTGCAGCGAAGGCGCGACCGCGACCGCGATCACCAGTCCTAAAGATCCGAGAATTACCAGCCACATCGGCAAGTCCTGTTCGGTCCGTCGCGAGGAGTGTGCTCCTGAACCGGCGGAGCGGGTCAAGTCGCTGAAACCGGAGCGAATCGAACCAAAGATCAACGGCAGGGCCTGAATCAAGCTGATCAATCCGCCGGTGGCGACCGCCCCGGCGCCAATATAAAGAATATAGTTTCTACGAATGTCCGACGGGCTCATGTCGCGAATCAATTGCGGTTTGACCATCAGTTCGGCAAATAGCGGTTCCTCCAGCGCGTCGCCGAAAAGTTTAATGGCGGGGGTCAACACCAAGGCGGCGAGGATCCCGCCGGACATCATGATGCACGCCGTTCGCGGACCGATGATATAGCCGACGCCCAACAGCGCCGGATTGGCTTCCGCATCAATGACGGCTCCCTTGTAAAAACCGAGCGCCATGCCCGGGGCTTCCTTCCAGAGTCTGAGCCCTTGCATCATCCATTGATAAACGAACGCGAGACCGAAGCCCGTGAAAACGGTTTTGGCATTCGTACCGCCTTCTTCGCCGACAATCAGCACATCGGCACAGGCCGTGCCTTCGGGATATTTCAAGGTGCCGTGCTGCTGCACGATGAGGGCGCGGCGCAGCGGGATCATCATTAAGATGCCGAGCAGGCCGCCGAGCATGGCGACAAACATCACACGCCCGATGGACATGTCATAACCGAGCAGCATCATCGCGGGCATGGTGACCCCGACGCCGAAAGCGATGGATTCGCCAGCGGAACCCGTGGTCTGGACGATATTGTTTTCCAGAATCGTTGCCGGTCGAATGCCGAACGAACGCGATACGAACCGGAACAGCGTAATGGACAGGACGGCGACTGGAATCGACGCGGAAACTGTGATGCCGACCTTCAGCACCAGATACAGCGACGATGCGCCATAGATGATGCCCAGCACGCAACCGACCAACAGCGGGCCCCAAGTGAACTCGGGCATGTTCGCTTCGTCGGGAACGTAGGGGCGGTGCGGGTTGGCACTCATGTCACTTGGCGCCTGTGATACGGCGAATGTACGCGGCTTCCTGCGCGTCGTACGGTTTGCCGTCGCGGTGCAGGATCTCGTGGAACCAGACATCCGGCTCCTGGGAATAGGCTTTTTGCCAAGAATCCCACGGGTATTGCGTCTGGGTTTTGCCCGCGACAAAGCCCCAATTGTAGGCGGCGATTTTCTGTTCCCGGAAGTAGGCAAGCAGCGGATCGAACCGGCTGCCGGCCGGGCGCGCCATATATTCCGTGCAAAGAATCGGCCGGTGGTAGCGCCGCAGTTGTTCCACTCGCGGCTTCACATGCGTCAAGTCGCCGTAATTGTGGAAGCTGATCACGTCCGATTGTTCGATCATCAGCTTGTCGATCGGTGAGAGTTTTTCATGATCGGGCCAAGGCCCCATCCACACACCGGCCGTCACAGGCTGCTCGGGATCGCAGTTTCTGGCCCAGGTGAAAACCTTGTCCAGCATTTCCAGGGACCGTTTTCCTTTGTCCGGAATCTCCGTTTTTGTGCCGGCGGTTCCATAGGAATTCGTGTTGGGATTTTCGGGCTCATTGAAAATATCCCACACGACGACGCGCGGATCGGTGCGAAAACGGCGGACGAGCCCTTCGATGTAAGGACGGATTTCATCGTGCCGAGCCGGATTCGCCAGGATTTCCGCGCCGGGCGATTGGACCCAGCCAGAATTATGGACATGCGGCCGTGGTTCGCGCTGGCGGCCCAGTTTCGGCAGCGGATCCCACACGCCATCCAACGGAACGAGCATGACCTTGATCTGATGCTTATCCGCGATGGCGAGAAATTCATCGACCCGCTTCAAAAAACCGTCCGCATCCTGCTGCCATAATAAATGGTGCAAAAAGACGCGAACGCTGTTAAACCCCAGGTCATGCGCCCAACCCAGTTCGCGATCGATTGTTTTCGGATCGAACGTCTCGGCCTGCCACATCTCCAACTGGTTGATGGCCGTGCTCGGCGCGAAGTTGCAGCCGACGAGCCAGGGCTGCCTGGCATACCAGGCGTTCGCCTGAGCGGCGGTCCAAGGTTCGCGAGCCGCTGCGGGCACGGCACAGACCAGCGCGAAAATCAAAACGAAGAG